>JBBQLM010000052.1:0-33303 GCA_038327925.1 Burkholderiales bacterium
TGGCTTCGGTTTCTACGAGGCGGCCTTCGACGGCGGCTTTGAGGACGGAGGCTTTGTAGCGTTTGAGGTTGGCTTTGACGCGCTGGAGGTTGGCGACGGCTTCGTCGAGGCGGGAGAACTGTTTTTCGAGTTCGGCGACGATTTCGATTTGCTGCTCTGGTGGCGCAACAGGAATCTGTATCTGAGCAAGCTTCTTGCCGTTTACGTTTGGCTGTCCAATGCCCGCCGAACTCTCGGCGATCTGATTCCAGTACGAAGGAGACTGAAAAAAGTGGGCCACGTAGCGAGGATCAATGTGCTTGCGCAACCTCACTCGTATCAGGTAAGAGGCAAATACGGATTTGGGGATGTTCCCTCGAATCAAAAAACTCTTGCCGACAGTTGCACCAGTACGTGCAAAGACCAGGTCACCCGCAGCAAGAAGATACTTTTCTGATTCGACTTCGCTGACGTCGCACGATGGCACTGTCGACCATTCCACATGGTCGTCTTGAATGTCAGTAATTCGGAGGTATCTGATTCCCGCCGCATCGGTCTTTGCCTTGGCTGTGTAGCCGTACTGGATTGCGTCAGCCAAGTCAGAAAGCGGCTTGACTTCCCAACGTTCAGATCGATCAGCAACGACTTCACTCACGCCGCCAACTCCCGATTCAGTTCCTCAATCACCTTGGGCAGTTCCGCGCCAAAGAGCTGGTGCACCTTGCCCAGGCCGCCTTGGGCGTTGAAGGGGGCGTATTCAAAGTCGTCTATTTCAATGCCAAGGTTGGCGGCGATGTGGTCGCGGATCATTTCTAGCCAGTGTTGTTGCTCAGTGGTGAACGGGTTGGTGTCTGTCTGCTGGTGCTGCGCCAGCCAGGCTTTGAAGTTGGCCTGCACGCGCTCGGGGTAGGGCACCAGTTCGTTGGTCTGCTGCATGGCAAAGCGCACCAGGCTGACCAGGTCGGTTAGCAGGCGGCGCTGCGTGGCGCCTTTGACCTTGTCTTTGCGCAGGGTGGCGTAGGCCTGCCACAGGGCGCCCTCGTCAATATTCAGCGGCGGGGCGTGCAGGGCATCGGCCAGAAGCTGAACGTCTTCAAACTTGAGCGGCGCACGCGTGGGCCTGCTGTACAAAATTTGCAGGGCGGTGATTTCGTCTTTGTGCTGGGCGATGAAGTCTTCAAAGCTTTGCACCAGCGCGGTGGCGCGGTCGCTGCCTTCTTTGAAACCGAAGTCTAGCAAGCGGTCTTGGGTGACGGTGTCAATCACCAAGTCTGCCTTTTGCTTCATTTTCAATAGCAGCTCGCGCAATATTGGCGAGGCGAACGGCTTGGTTGCATCCCGCAAGCGCTGGTCGGCTTCGGCGGGCGACATGTCTTGCGTGGCGTCGATGGCGAGCGCATCCACAATGCCGCGCGCCAGGTCGCGCAGGGTTTTGCCGCCACTCAGCTCCACCACCTTGGCGCGGTCGGCGTCGCTGGCGTCTTTGTCCAGCCGGGCCAACCTAGCGGCGATGCTTGAGAGGACATCGTCTTCCACATTGCCCAGGCTCACGGCTTGCAGCAGTTTGTCCAGCGGCACGCTCTTCTTGGCGTCCATGGGGCGGCTGTCGGTTTTGTCGCGCTCGCACACGCCCACGGCATCGACGATGACGAAGTGGTCTTTCTTCACGCCTTCGCCGGGGTTCACGGCGGCCAGGTCGGTGGGGTTGCACACGCGCACGCCACGGCCTTTCATCTGCTCGAAGAAGCTGCGGCTTTTCACGCTGCGCATGAAGACGACGATTTCCACCGGTTTGATGTCCGTGCCGGTGGCGATCATGTCCACGGTGACGGCCACGCGGGGGTAGTAGCCGGTGCGGAAGTCTTTGATGAGCTGCTCGGGGCTGGTGCCGCCGCCCTGTGCGCTGCGGTAGGTGATCTTCTGCGCGAATTCGTTGCCGCGGCCAAACTCTTCGCGCAAGATCTCCACAATCTTTTCGGCGTGGTTGTCGTCTTTGGCAAAGATCAGGGTCTTGGGCAGCTCGGTGCGGGCGGGGAACATGTCGGCCTGCCAGCGGTCCCGCAGGGTGCGGACCACGGTGCGGATCTGGTCGGGCGTTTGCACGGCGCGGTCCAGCTCCTCGGGCTGGTATTCAAAGTCGTCGTCCAGCTGCCAGGCGGTTTTGCGGCGGGTGGCTTTGTCTTGCGTTTCCAGCCAGAAGCCTTTGTCCACCTTGGCGCCCTGCTCGCTTACCTCGGTTTTGATGCGGTAGACGTCGTAGTTGACGTTCACGCCATCGGCCACGGCCTGGGCGTGGCCGTATTCCATGACCAGGTTTTGGTTGAAGAAGCCAAAGGTCTGTTTGTTGGGCGTGGCGGTCAGGCCAATCAGATACGCGTCAAAGTATTCCAGCACCTGGCGCCACAGGTTGTAGATGCTGCGGTGGGCCTCGTCGGTGACCACAATGTCAAAGCTCTCGATGGGAATGGCGGGGTTGTAGCCAATGGGTTCGGGGTCTTTGAACAGGCCTTCGATGCGTTCGGTGCTTTCTTCGTCCGCCTCTTCGGGCAGTTCGCGCCCCTTGAGCATGCTGAACATGCGCTGGATGGTGCAGATGACCACGCGGGCGGATGTGTCGAGCTGGTTGCCCTGCAGGTGCTGGACGATGTATTCCTCGCCAAACTTGTAGTTGTTGTAGGGCGAAGCGTAGGCGTCAAACTCCTTCTTGGTCTGGCGGGCCAGGTTGCCCCGGTCCACCAAAAACAGCACGCGGCGGGCACCGGCAAACTTGATGAGGCGGTAGATGAAGCCGATGCTGGTAAAGGTCTTGCCGCTGCCGGTGGCCATCTGGATCAGGGCCTTGGGCTTGTTGGCTGCGAGGCTCTTTTCCAGATTGGTGATGGCGCTGATTTGGGCGGGCCACAGCGCATAGTGCGCGCCGCCGCTACCCCACTCGGTGACCAGCTGGGGCATGCTGCGCATGCGGGTGAGGAAAGTGCCGGGGGCTTCTTGCGCGGTAGTGCCGTTTGCGGGACTGGGCAGGTAGGCCAGCCACTGCACCAGCAACTCGGGGCGGAAGAAGGCGAACACACTGCGGGCGCGGGGCTCAGGGTCCAGGCCATTGGTGAAGTGGGTTTCTACGCCGGTGCTCTCCCACACAAAGGGCAGCGGGCGGCTCCAGGCGGGTAACGTTGTGGGCAGGCCCTGGGCGTAGCGGCTGCTTTGCAGCTCCACGCCAGTCAGCGTGGCGCCCTCCTTCTTGGCTTCGATCACGCCGCAGGCCTTGCCGTTCACATAGAGCAGGTAGTCAGGAAAGCCAAAGCCAGGGTTGAGGGGGAATTCGCGGATGGCCACGCCGGTTGATGCGTGGATGTTGGCATTGGCCACATTGCAGACGTGCCAACCGGCTGCGACAAGCAGCGCGTCGATGCTGACTCTGGCTTTTTGCTCTGGCGTCATGGCTCCCCCTTGGCGGCCATTCTAGGGGACACCCGCTGCAGCGCAGAAGCCTATAGCTCGGTGTACTTGGCGCTGCTGCCCCGCGCCGCGTCCACCGGATATTTCTCGCGATTGCGTTCCAGCTTGGCCTGGGCGGCGGCGATCAGGTCGATGTCGAGCTGGTCGCAGAACTGCAGCAGGTAGAGGAACACATCGGCGGCCTCGGCGGCGACCTCGGCCTTCTTGTCGGCATCGATGGTGCGACTTTGTTCCTCGGTCAGCCACTGAAAATGCTCCAGCAGCTCGGACGCCTCCACCGACAGCGCGCAGGCCAGGTTCTTGGGGGCGTGGAACTGACCCCAGTCACGCTCTTTGGCAAACGTGCGCAGGGAGGTTATCAGCGGCTGCAGAGGGCTGCTCACGCCAGACACCTTTGAACAGAATCGGGGCCTAGCCCTCGTGGAATATGCATGAGTAGCTCCTTTATCGATAGCGGAAATGGCTTTCGCCTAACGCGCTAGCACCGCTGCCAGCGCCACGCCAGTATGGGTGCCCAGGCGCACCACGGTTTCGGGCGACGCTGCTGCCACCACCTGGCCACCAGCATTGCCACCGTCGGGCCCCAGGTCAATAACCCAATCCGCCTCGGCAATCACATCCAGGTCGTGCTCGATGACGACCACACTGTGGCCGGCGTTGACCAGGCGGTGCAGCACGTGGATCAGCTTTTCCACATCGGCCATGTGCAGGCCCACGGTGGGCTCGTCCAGCACGTACAGCGTGTGCGGTGACTTCTGCCCGCGCTTGCCGATGTCGTCACGCACCTTGGACAACTCCGTCACCAGCTTGATGCGCTGCGCCTCACCGCCACTGAGTGTGGGCGATGGCTGGCCCAGCGTGAGGTAGCCCAGACCCACGTCCTTGAGCAGTTGCAGCGGGTGGGCGATGGATGGCATGGCGGCAAAGAACTCCACCGCTTCGTCCACTTCCATCTGCAGCACATCGCCAATGTTCTTGCCGCGCCAGGTCACGGCCTGTGTCTCGGGGTTGAAGCGCGCGCCCTTGCAGGTTTCGCACAGCACCTTCACATCCGGCAAAAAACTCATGCCGATGGTGCGAATGCCCTGCCCTTCGCAACCGGGGCAGCGCCCCTCACCCGTGTTGAAGCTGAACCGGTTGGCGGCATAACCCCGCGCCTTGGCTTCCAGTGTGTCGGCAAACAGTTTGCGGATGGTGTCCCAGAAGCCGATGTAGGTGGCCGGGCACGAACGTGGCGTCTTGCCGATGGGGGTCTGGTCCACTTCCAGAACCCGGTCGATGGTCTCAAAGCCATCGACGCCGTCGCAGCCGGTCCATAGAATTTGTTCGCCGGCCTCCAGTGCGTCGCGGCCGGCCTTGGTGCTGCGTTTTTGCACGGCCACTTGTACGTTGGTCAGCAGCACATCGCGAGCCAGGGTTGATTTGCCGGAGCCGGAGACGCCGGTGATGGCGACCAGGCGTTTGAGGGGCACGTGGGCAGTGACGTTTTGCAGGTTGTGGAGTTTGGCGCCTTTGACTGTTAGCCAGTTGATGGTCTCGTTTCTTGCGGGGGCCGCAGCGGGAGTCCGTGGGGCGGGCTCCTCAGACGCGTAGCTGACATCGTCACCCGCCCCACGAACACCCGCTGCTCCGTAGAGTGCGGACACGCGTTCGCGCTCCAGAAATTCGGCGTTGACCGCCACACTGGCAGCGGCATTTGCAGCGGCTACCGCAGCAGCCTTGGCCGCTTTACCCCTGAGCTTCTTACCCCCTGTGCCATCCACCACCCCGGCGGCCGAAGGCGGTACGCCGGAAGCCGATTTCGAGGCGCCGAAGGCGACGTATGAGGCCTCCGGCGTACCGCCTTCGACCGCAGCGCGCGCCACCGATGCAGCGTACGACTCAACCCCACGCCGCACCACCAACGGATGCTTCATCGCATGCAACAAATACCGCCCGGTCTGCGACTCAACAGCCGCCTGCACATCAGCCACCGAGCCCTCGGCAACAAGACGTCCTCCGCGCTTGCCCGCACTAGGCCCAATGTCGATGATGTGGTCCGCATGGCGAATCGTGTCCTCGTCATGCTCCACCACCACCAGCGTGTTGCCCTTGTCGCTGAGCGACCGTAAAGCGCCCAGCAGAATCTTGTTATCCCGCGCATGCAGGCCAATGGTGGGCTCGTCCAGCACGTAGCACACGCCCTGCAAGTTGCTGCCCAGCTGTGCGGCCAGCCGGATGCGCTGCGCCTCGCCACCGGACAGCGTGGGTGCGCCACGGTCCAGCGTCAGATAGCCCAGGCCCACCTCTTCCAAAAACTCCAGTCGGCTCTTGATCTCCGGCACCAGATCGCGGGCGATGTCGCCTTCACGCGTCGTCATGCCGCCAATCACCTGCAGCGTCTGCACCCACTTGCGCACATCGGTCACGCTCAAACGCGCAATGTCCGCAATGCCCACACCGGCAAAACGCACGGCGCGCGCCGTGGCGTTCAGGCGGGTGCCCTGGCAGGTGGGGCAGGTGGCGTCATGCAGGTCTTCAATATCCGCCTCGGCAAAGGTCTGCTCGCGGCCCTTGTTGTCGTCATCCTTCACCGAATCGTCAAACACCTTGCGCTGGTCCTTGGTCAATGCCACGCCGGTGCCCACGCAGTCCGGGCACCAGCCGTGCTTGCTGTTGTAGCTGAAGAGGCGCGGGTCCAGCTCCACGTAGGATGTGGAACACACCGGGCAGGCCCGCTTGGTGGAGAACACCTGCACGGTGCCAATGCCCGCCGCCGATGTGCCAGCCAACATGGCCTCTTTCAAACCATCCATGCCGGACAGCACATGCACCACACCCTTGCCATGCACCAGCGCCGTCGTCAGCGCCTCGCGCAAGGCGCCTTCTTGCGCCGGATTGACATCCAGGCTGGCCACCGGCAGCTCGATGTTGTGTTCCTTGAATCGGTCGATGCGCGGGAAGCTGGTGGTGGGCAAAAAGTTGCCATCCACCCGCAAATGCGTGAAGCCCCGCGGCCGCGCCCAGTCCGCCAACTCGGTGTAGACCCCCTTGCGGCCCGACACCAAGGGGCTTAGCAGGCCGATGTGCTGCCCCCGAAAATCCTTCAACAACTGCGCCGCAATGCGGTCCGCCGACTGCGGCTCCACCGCCGCGCCGTCATGGATGCAATGCTGCGTGCCCAGCTTCACATACAGCAGGCGCAGAAAGTGCCAGACCTCGGTCGTGGTGCCGACGGTGGACTTGCGCCCACCGCGCGACAGCCGCTGCTCAATCGCCACGGTGGGCGGAATGCCATACACCGCATCCACCTCCGGCCGGCCCGCCGGTTGCACGATGGAGCGTGCATAGGCGTTGAGCGATTCCAGATAGCGCCGCTGGCCTTCGTTGAAGAGAATGTCGAAGGCCAACGTGGATTTGCCGGAGCCGGAGACACCGGTGACCACATTGAACTTGCCCCGCGGAATATCCACAGAGAGGGACTTGAGGTTGTGTTCCTTGGCGTTGATGATCTGAATGGAGTTGCTCTTTCCCCCCTCACTCCCCCCGCCCTCTCTCGCCCCCGCCGGGGCGAAAGAGGGAGCTTGAACAGCCATATTTGGCCGCGTGTCTAAACGAAGGGGCGTGCCATCGCTTGTTGGCGTTGTGAAGGCAGCGGCCGCCAGATACTTCGCGCTGGGCTCTTCCACAACATGAACTACTCCCATCGCCGCCGCATACTCGCGCAGCGCTTTGCCGGTGTGCGACGTGGCGTGCAGCATCACCTCCTCGGGGGTACCGAGCGCCACCACTTCACCACCGGCGTCGCCGCCTTCGGGTCCCAAATCAATTAACCAGTCGCTGGCGCGGATCACATCCAGGTTGTGCTCGATCACCAACAGCGAATGCCCGGCATCCAGCAGCTTGCGCAAGGCGCGCATCAGCTTGGCAATGTCGTCAAAGTGCAGGCCGGTGGTGGGCTCGTCCAGCATGAACAAGGTGCCACGCCGCGCCAATGCCTGGCGGCTGGCGCTGCTGCTCTTGGCGGCTTCGGCCAGAAAACCAGCCAGCTTCAAACGCTGGGCCTCACCGCCCGACAACGTGGGCACGGGCTGGCCCAGCTTCACATATTCCAGCCCCACATCCACAATCGGCTGCAGGGCGCGGATCACATCGCGGTCGGCACTGAACAGATCGGCCGCCTCGGTAACGGTCAGGTCCAGCACGTCGGACACATTGACGCGGCGTCCCTTGCGCTCAATCGTCACTTCCAGAATCTCGGGCCGGTAGCGCTTGCCATCGCAATCCGGGCAGCGCAGGTAGACGTCGCTCAGGAACTGCATCTCGATGTGCTCAAAGCCCGAGCCGCCGCAGGTGGGGCAACGGCCATCGCCGCCATTGAAGCTGAACTTGCTGGCGGTGTAGCCGCGCTCGCGCGACAGGTCAGCACCGGCAAAGATCTCGCGGATCGCGTCCCAGGCGCCGACATAGCTCACCGGGTTGGAGCGTGCCGTCTTGCCGATCGGCGACTGGTCGACGAACACCACCTCGCTCAGCTGCTCGGCACCCAGCAGGCGCTCGTGCGCGCCGGGTGTCTCGGTCGCCTTGCCGAAGTGGCGCAACAACGCCGGGGCCAGCACGTCCTGCACCAGCGTGGATTTGCCGGAGCCGCTCACCCCCGTGATGCACACCAGCCGCTGCAACGGAATCTCGACATTGACATGCTTCAGGTTGTGCTCGGTCGCACCTTCCAGGATCAGGCGCGGCGTGCTGGGCGCGACCATGCGCTTGAAACCCATGCCGACCTGCTTGCGCCCGCCCAGGTACGCGCCAGTCAGCGTGTCGGCGCTCTTGAGGGCTTCGGTGGAGCCGTCAAAGACGATCTGGCCACCCTTTTCGCCGGGGCCAGGGCCCATGTCGATCATGCGGTCGGCGGCCAGCATCACGGCCGGGTCATGCTCCACCACCACCAGCGTGTTGCCGGCGTCGCGCAGGCGCTGCATGGCGACGATGATGCGGTTCATGTCGCGCGGGTGCAGGCCGATGCTGGGCTCATCCAGAACGAACAGGGTGTTTACCAGGGACGTGCCGAGCGCGGTGGTGAGGTTGATGCGCTGGACCTCGCCGCCGCTCAGGGTGCGGCTCTGGCGGTCCAGCGTGAGGTAGCCGATGCCGACGTCGCACAGGTATTTGAGTCTTGTGCAGACTTCTTCTAGCAGCAGCTTTAACGTCTTGGCTTCGGCTTCGGAGGTGGCGGGGATAGTTGCGTGGTCCTCGGGGGCCGAAGGCAGGGGAGCGGCGGGCTCCTCATACGCGTAGCTCGAAATCGTCGCCCCCCGCTCCCCTGCCTTCGGCTGCGCGAGATTTGCCTGCAACGCGTCGAAAAAGCGACGCAGCTTATCGAGTGGCATCAACATCAAATCGTGCAAACACAAGCCTGGCAGGGCCTCCAGTTGCTCGCGCGACCAGGCGACTCCCTGCGGCATAAAACGCTTAGATGGCGCCAGAACCGCATCCGCCTGCGCCTTGGTCCCAATGCGCCACAACAGACTCTCGGTCTTCAAGCGCGCACCACCACAGGTGCCGCACGGCGTGTAGCTGCGGTACTTGGACAGCAGCACGCGGATGTGCATCTTGTAGGCCTTGGTTTCCAGGTACTCGAAGAAGCGCCGGATGCCGAACCAGTGCTGGTTCCATTTGCCGTTCCAGTTGGGTGAACCATTGATCACCCAGTGCTGCTGCTCGGGCGTGAGCTTGTACCAGGGCGTGTCGCGCGGGATGCCGGCGCTTTCAGCGTGGCGCATCAGGTCGTCCTGGCACTCCTGCCACGCCGGTGTCTGCATGGGCTTGACGGCGCCGGCGCGCAGCGTGAGCTTGTCATTGGGGATGACCAGGCCCATGTCCACACCCACCACGCGGCCAAAGCCGCGGCAGGCCTCGCAGGCGCCGACGGCCGAGTTGAAGGAAAACAGCGAGGCAATCGGGTCCTGGTAGCGGATGTCGCTCTGCGGGCAGTGCAGGCCGGTGGAGAAGCGCCAGGTGGGGGTTACGACATTTGCTATTGATTCAATAGCGCCTTGCGTAGATTCCACGAGGGCTGGAACCTCATTTGTTGCATAGACGTTCAGCCGGCCACTGCCGCGCTTGAGAGCCACCTCGATGGCTTCGAGTGCCCGCGCCTTTTCCACGCTGGCCATACGGAAGCGGTCTGCCACCACATCCAGCACCTTGCGTTTTCCACCCATGCTGGCGACCTCGCGCTCGGCGTGCACGCGGGTGAATCCGCTGGCGGACAACCATTGGGTGACTTCCTCGGCCGTGGTGCTGGCAGGTAGTTCCACCGGAAAGGTCAGCACCAGGCGTGGATCTTGAGAATGGGCCGCGCGGCGCACCAGCTCGGCGTAGATGGTTTCAGGCGTGTCGTGCTGCACGGCCAGTGCCGTCTGGCGGTCAAACAGGTTGCCGGCGCGGGAATACAGCAGTTTGATGTGGTCATTCAGCTCCGTCATCGTGCCCACCGTGGAGCGGCTGGAGCGCACCGGGTTGGTCTGGTCGATGGCAATGGCCGGGGGCACGCCCTCCACCTTGTCCACCGCCGGTTTGTCCATGCGGTCCAGAAACTGGCGGGCGTAGGCGGAAAAGGTTTCCACATAGCGGCGCTGGCCTTCGGCGTACAGCGTGTCGAACACCAGGCTGGACTTGCCCGAGCCGCTGGGGCCAGTCACCACGGTCAACTCCCCGGTGCGGATGTCCAGGTCCAGGTTCTTGAGGTTGTGCTGGCGTGCGCCGCGGATACGGATGGTTCCCTGGGTCATGGTGCGGTGCTTTTTGAAATGAGGCCAATCATTCTAGGGATTTGCCCAGTCACCGCGCGCAGCGGGGTTATGGGTAGTCAAGGGCAAACCCGCATGTGGAAGTCCACAACTGGCGCTTGGCCTTGCGGGTTCGCACAATCGCTCACCCAACAACCCGGAGAATTCCCATGAAACTGGCTCAACCGCTCTGCGCCGCATGGCTCATGGTCCTGATGGCAACCCAGCCGGCCCTGGCCCAGTTGCGCATCGGTCAACCGTCGGGGTTCACCGGATCGGTGGCCGCCGGTGTCAAGGAAAACACCGACGGTGCCAGGCTCTATCTGGATGCCGTGAACCGGCACGGCGGCGTGCATGGCCAGCCGATTGAACTGATTTCCGTGGACGACCAGTTCGACCCTGCCAAGACCGTGGAGATGGCGCGCAACCTGATCACCCAGCAGCATGTGCTGGCACTGTTCCTGAACCGCGGCACACCCCACGCCCAGGCGTTGTTGCCGCTGCTGGCGGAGCACCGGGTGCCGCTGGTGGGCCCCAGCACCGGCGCAATGGCCCTGCACGACCCGGTCAACCCCTGGGTGTTCAATGTGCGCGCACCCTACCAGCGTGAGGCGATCAAGGCGGTTGGCCACCTGGTGCGCCTGGGCATGACGCGCATTGCAGTGCTGCAGACCGACGACTCGTTTGGCGCCGATTCCGCAGCGGGTGCGGAGACGGGCTTTGCCGCCGCCAACCTGAAACCCGTGCTGCTGCAGAAGTTTCCACGCGACAAGGCCGACTTTGCCGCATTGGCGGCACAGGTGGTGCACAGCGAGGCGCAGGCGGTCATCTACATCGGCGCATCGGCCACGGTGGCCAATGGCGTCAAGGCGCTGCGCGCAGCCGGCTCCAGCACGCAGGTGGTGACACTGTCCAACAATGCGTCGGAAGGTTTCATCAAGCTGCTGGGGGAGCACGCACGCGGGGTCATCGTGACCCAGGTGTTCCCAAACGAACGGGCCATGACCTACCGGCTGATCAAGGAAGCCCAGGAACTGGCCAAGGCCAAGGGAATGCCAGGTGTGTCACCCGCCATGATGGAAGGCTTTGCCGCCGCCAAGGTTCTGGTGGAAGGTCTGCGCCGTGCCGGGCCCAAGCCCACACCGGCAGGCTTGCGCGATGCGCTGGAGAGTATGCAAAAGTTTGATTTGGGGGGGCTGGATGTGAGCTACAGCGCCACGGATCACAGCGGACTGGATTTTGCCGACCTGTCCATCATCGGCGGCGACGGCAAGTTCAGAAGATAAATAGCGGCGAAACGCCCTTACTGCGTCAGGGTCCGTTCCAGCTCCGCACAGGCCTGGGCAC
The DNA here is from genome assembly GCA_038327925.1 of Burkholderiales bacterium. Classification (GTDB taxonomy): domain Bacteria; phylum Pseudomonadota; class Gammaproteobacteria; order Burkholderiales; family Burkholderiaceae_C; genus Allorhodoferax. The sequence continues at coordinate 11,553 of JBBQLM010000052.1, forward strand.
CGGCAGCATCCTTGATTTTGGGCAACAGCGCCAGCAACTGCTCATAGCCACCGGCGGACTCCACTGCCAGGTTCAGGCGAAAGCCCCGCAGCCCCAGTGCTGCGGTGAGCTTGGTGGCCATGGGCTTGGCTTCTTTGTAACGGTCCTGGGCAGAGTGCGCCTTGAAGGAATCAGCAACAGTCTGCTCGGCTGCGACCTGCACCGCATGGGCTTGCGCCAGGAAGGCTTCGCCAGGTGCGGGTGCCAGAAACTCATGGGCCACCATGTGCTCCACGTCTTCCGGGGTGAGCCCCAGACCGGTGGCAGCGTCCAGCACCTGTACGACAGACTTCTGGCCATCAAACATGATGAAGGCCGTGCGTTGCCGCGCAGAAAACAGAGGCGAACGTGCCTTGAATGCCTGTTGGCCAATCTCTGTTTTGATGAGTTTCATGGATGCACCTTGCTCTGGGATCAGCGCCTAGTTGTACCACGCGCCGTCCGGATCATAGAGGGCGATCAGCCTGTGGAAAACCCTTATTTGCTGGCGCCAGAAGTCGGTGCCGATGCAGCGGAAGCAGCTGCTGCAGGGGCCGCAGCACTGGCGGGTGCCGAAGCGGTCTCGGCCGGGGCCGAGTGCGTGGCTTCGGCGCCATGCTTCTCGCCACCCATGTCAATATCGCCACCCTTGCTCAAGATGAACAACGCCAAGCCGGCAAACACTGCAAATCCGACAACAATTTTCCACATAGACATCCCTAATCAGTTGGGGACAGAGCTAAAGGTCTGTCCCGCAAAGTTTCAGTATAAAAAAAGACCCCGGAACCACCATGGCCCGGGGTCGTCAACTCACTCAACCATCAATCGTTGGCGTAGATATCCACGTCCTTGGTTTCCTTGACGAACAGCATGCCGATCACGAAGGTCATGCCGGCCACAATGATGGGATACCACAGGCCGTTGTACATGTTACCCGTCTGTGCCACGATGGCGAACGCCGTGGTGGGCAGCAGACCACCGAACCAGCCGTTACCAATGTGGTAGGGCAGGCTCATGGAGGTGTAGCGGATGCGGGTGGGGAACATTTCAACCAGCATGGCAGCAATGGGGCCGTACACCATGGTCACCAGGATCACCAGGTAGGTCAGGATGGCGATCACGGTCACCTTGTCGAACTTGGCCATGTCAGCCTTGGCGGGGTAGCCAGCAGCCTTCAGAGCATCGGCCAGGCCCTTCTTGAACTCAGCAGCCTTGGCAGTAGCGTCTTCCTTGGACAGACCCTTGACGGTGTAGCCCTGAATCACAGTGGTGCCCACGGTGATGGTGGCGGTTGCACCAGCAGGTGCCACAGCGTTGTCATAGCTCACCGATGCGCCGGCCAGTGCCTGCTTGGCAATGTCGCACGAGCTGGTGAACTTGGCCGTACCGGTGGGGTTGAACTGGAACGAGCACTCGGCGGGGTTGGCATGCACCACAACCTTGTTGGCAGCTTGTGCAGCAGCCAGGTCAGGGTTGGCAGCCTTGGTCAGCGCGGTGAACACGGGGAAGTAAGTCACGACGGCCAACAGGCAACCGGCCATGATGATGGGCTTGCGGCCAATCTTGTCGGACCAGGCGCCAAACACGATGAAGAACGGTGTGCCGATGATCAGGGAGATAGCCACCATGATGTTGGCAGTCGCGCCGTCCACCTTCAGGGCTTGGGTCAGGAAGAACAGGGCATAGAACTGGCCGGAGTACCAGACCACGGCTTGACCAGCGGTCAGACCGATCAGGGCCAGGATCACGATCTTCAGGTTCTTCCACTGGCCGAAGGACTCGGACAGGGGCGCCTTGGAAGTCTTGCCTTCGGCCTTCATCTTGGTGAAAGCGGGCGACTCATTCATGCTCAAGCGGATGTAGACCGACACGGCCAACAGCAGGATGGACACGATGAACGGAACACGCCAGCCCCAGTCAGCAAACGCTGCTTCGCCGATCATGGTGCGGGTGCCCAGAATCACCATCAAGGACAGGAACAGGCCCAAGGTGGCTGTTGTCTGGATCCAGGATGTGTAGGCGCCGCGCTTGCCTTGAGGTGCGTGCTCGGCCACATAGGTGGCGGCACCACCGTACTCACCGCCCAGCGCCAGGCCTTGCAGCATGCGCAGTGCGATCAGGATCACGGGAGCGGCTACGCCGATGGTGGCGTAGTTGGGCAGGATACCCACGATGAAGGTCGACAGACCCATGATCAGGATGGTCACCAGGAAGGTGTACTTGCGACCGATCATGTCACCCAGGCGGCCGAACACCAGCGCGCCGAAGGGGCGCACGATGAAACCGGCTGCAAACGCCAGCAGCGCGAAGATGAAGGCGGAGCCTTCGTCCAGTCCGCTGAAGAACTGCTTGGCAATAATGGCTGCCAACGAGCCGTACAAATAAAAGTCATACCACTCAAACACGGTACCCAGCGAGGAAGCGAAGATGACTTTCTTCTCTTCCGCCGACATCGGCCGAGCGGCGACAGCAGCAGTTGTTGCGCTTCTCATAGTCTTGTCTCCAAATTTAAATAATTACGACCAACCGAGACGGCTGGGTGGACGGACTATGGAAGCCAGTTCTGACCTAGTTCTGACACCGTCCCAACAGCAACTGACGGCTAACTGAACACAGACTTACTCATTCAGTACTAACCCGCAGACAAAATTTTTCATCGTGAGAAAAATCGCTGTTTCCAACACCGCGCCTCTGGAAAACGCTTAAGGGAAAGTCCCTGTATTTCCGAGTGATGCGTAAGGACTTCGTCAGACCCCACGCACATGATCGCGCCCCAGCAGCAGCCGTTACCGGTTGTTACCGAAGCTGACTTCAACTGCAAAAGGAGAGACATGAACGACCCCATCGTGGCCAAGATTGAGGCCAATCCGAAATACCATGAGCTGCGCAGGAAGCGCAATACGTTTGGCTGGCTACTGACCATCATCATGATGGTGGTGTACTACGGCTACATCGCGTTGATCGCGTTCAACAAGCCTTTCCTGGCACAGCCCATTGGCGCTGGCGTTACCTCGTTGGGTATTCCCATCGGGCTGTTTGTCATCGTGTTCACCATCGTCATTACAGGTATTTATGTCCGTCGCGCCAATGGCGAATACGACCGTCTGACTGCTGAAATCCTGAAGGAAGCTTCCAAATGAAGGTCGGACTGCAATTTTTCATCGCGCTGAGCGCGCTGCTCGCGGCTGCCGCGGCACAAGCCGCTGGCGCGGACCTGGGCCAGGTGGACAAACAACCCACCAACTGGGTTGCCATTGGCATGTTTGCCACCTTTGTGGTGGCCACGCTTTTCATCACCAAGTGGGCCGCTGGGCGCACCAAGTCGGCCGCCGACTTCTACACCGGCGGTGGCGGCATCACCGGCTTCCAGAATGGTCTGGCCATTGCCGGTGACTACATGTCGGCCGCATCCTTCCTGGGTATTTCCGCTGCGGTGATGGCATCGGGCTATGACGGCCTGATCTATTCCATCGGCTTCCTGGTGGGCTGGCCCGTTATCACCTTCCTGATGGCCGAACGCCTGCGCAACCTGGGCAAGTTCACCTTTGCCGACGTGGCCGGCTACCGCTTCCAGCAAACCCCGATCCGCGTGTTTGCCGCGTCCGGCACACTGGTGGTGGTGGCGTTCTACCTGATCGCCCAGATGGTGGGTGCGGGTGCCCTGATCAAGCTGCTGTTTGGTCTGGAGTACTGGATGGCCGTGGTCATCGTCGGCGCGCTGATGATGATTTACGTGTTGTTTGGTGGCATGACCGCAACCACCTGGGTGCAGATCATCAAGGCCTGTTTGTTGCTCGCCGGCGTGACCTTTATGGCCATCATGGTGCTGTCGCAGTTCGGTTTCAGCCCTGAAGCCCTGTTTGCCAAGGGTGTTCTTGTGAAGACCATGTTGGCAGCCAATGCCCAGGCGGCAGCCGTTACAGCGGCCACCGCAGCGGCCGCTGCTGCAGCCACACCCGAAGCAACAGCCGCAGCCGCAGCTGCGCTGTCCAAAGCCAATGCCATGAAGCCTGAAGAAATCGGCCTGTCGATCATGGGCCCTGGTGGTTTCATCAAGGACCCGATCTCCGCCATTTCCTTCGGTATGGCCCTGATGTTCGGTACCGCTGGTTTGCCCCACATCCTGATGCGCTTCTTCACAGTCCCGGATGCCAAGGAAGCCCGGAAGTCGGTTTTCTGGGCGACCACCTGGATTGGCTACTTCTATGTGCTGATTTTCATCATCGGTTTCGGCGCAATCACGTTGGTGCTGACCAACCCCGAGTTTGCTGATACCGCCAAGGGCATCATCAAGGGCGGTGGCGGCTCGGCCAACATGGCAGCCGTGCTGGTGGCTAAGGCCGTCGGCGGCAACGTGTTCTTCGGCTTTATCTCCGCTGTGGCATTTGCAACCATTCTGGCTGTGGTGGCTGGCTTGACGCTCTCCGGCGCGTCGGCTGTGTCGCATGACATTTACGCGACCGTGATCAAGAAGGGCAATGCCGACAGCGCTTCCGAGCTAAGGGTTTCCCGCATCACGACACTCGCTCTGGGTGTTATTGCCGTGGGCCTGGGGATTGCGTTTGAGAAGCAGAACATCGCCTTCATGGTGGCACTGGCCTTCGCGATTGCTGCATCGGCCAACTTCCCGGTGTTGTTCATGTCCGTACTGTGGAAAGACTGCACCACCAAGGGCGCCGTCATCGGTGGCTTCCTGGGTCTGATCTCGTCTGTGGCCCTGACCGTGGTGTCCCCATCGGTATGGGAAGCGGTTCTGGGCAACCCCAAGGGTTCTGCCTGGTTCCCGTACTCGTCACCTGCCCTGTTCTCCATGACCATCGGTTTCGTGGGCGTGTGGCTGTTCTCCATTCTGGACCGCAGCCCGCAAGCCCAGAAAGAACGTGAGTTGTTCAAGATCCAGCAGGTTCGTTCCGAAACCGGCCTGGGTGCCTCTGGCGCGTCTGGCCACTAAGCCAGCGGGCTTCCATCAAAAAGGCCGGGGTGACCCGGCCTTTTTTATTGCTGCGTATCCCGGTGACATTGGAGAGTGCTGCAAGCGAATTGGGGGTCAGAATTGGGGGGCAGATCACCGGTAGCGCAGCGGACGTGTGCTCAGACAACAATTGTCGTCATCCCGCAAAGTCACTTGCAGAGCTTGCTGCCACGGAACACAACAAATCCGCGTCAGCGCAGCAATTCCCGCAGCTTCAAAAAAGCCAGCGCCGCCATCACCGCATCGTTCAACGCATCGTGCGCCGGCCACAATGGCAGTTCCAGGTCGCGCATCAGGGTGTCAAAACGCAGGTCAATGGCCGGGTGGTCACGCGCGTGAGAAGGTAGCTGCTGGTACTTGTAGTCGTAGTAAAGACCGGAGACCTCGATCTTCTCCTGCGGCAGGCCCATTCCCAGGATGGGAAACAGCACGCGGTTGACCATGGCCACATCAAACTCCAGGTAGTAGCCCACCAGCGGGCGGCTGCCGATGAAATGCATCAATTGCATCATGGCCTCGTCAGCACTGACGCCCTGGGCCACGTCCTGCTGGCGCAGGCGGTGCACGCGGGCACTGTCGGCGGTGATGCGCTGCTTATCCGGGCGCACCAGCAATTCCAGGCGCTCGCTGGTCATTACGCGGTTGCCTCGGATGCGCACGGCGCCGATGGCGATGATGTCGTCGGTCTTGGTGTTCAGACCGGTGGTCTCGCAGTCCAGCGCCACCCATTCGTCCCGGGGCGGCGCGTCCCACATGAAGCGAAAGCGCGGGTCGCCCAGGTGGTACAACATCCACTCACGCTTGAGGGCGGCGACCCATCGCGCCAGCGGAAAGTCGGCCGCCATTACACGGCTTCCAGGTGGAAGCGTTGGTGGAGCAGCAGCTTGAAGAGCTTGACCACGTCTAGCGTGTCCTTCAGCAGATCGCGGTCCAGGCTGCTGAGCTTTTCCATCTGGATGCCGCCCGACACGGCGTGGCCGGTGTCCAGCTCCTGCAGACCGACCTTGAGTTTGAGCCCCATGAAGAAGTGCAGGCTGTCGATCAGGTCAGCCGCGAGCTTTTGCGGCAGCTTGCCGGCGGCGGCCAGCGCCTCGATGCGGCCGGTCGTCGTGACCTCGGTCAGACGATGGGCCAGCGCCAGGCTGCGAACGCCGTGCACCAGCGGGAAGGTGCCGACTTTTTTCAGGTCGAGCTGTTCGCCGTCCTTGTCGCCCAGGGCCAGCAGGCGGTTCCACCAGCCCTGGCTGCTGCCAAAGAAATTGATGGCCGACGCAAAGCGCGCCAGCATGGCGTCGTTGCCACTGGTCAGATCAAACACGGCAGAGCGCACGCTCTCCAACAACGTGGTGTCGCCACACACGGCGTGCGCGTCCAGAAAAATCGCCAGCTCCATCAGGCTGTCCGGATTGGCGGTGACCGACCACAGCCGCACCATCTGGCTGAAGTCCGACACGCTCTGGCGCCAGTGCGGGTTGCTGACCATGATGTTGCCCGGGCAGGGCGGATAGCCGAAATCGGCCAGCGCCGTCGAGAAGCGCTGACACACCTCAGCCAGATCGATCGAACACACATAGCCGTCGCGCAGCACCAGCCCGTTGTCCTGGTCGGTCTTGAGCAGTTGCTCGCCTCGCCCCTCACTGCCCATGACGAACAGGCAACTATTGGCCAGCAGATCGGGCGGCGCAATGAGTTGCCAGGTGCGCTCAAACAGGCGCAGGTTGAGCTCCTGCACCAGCCGGGCAATCAGACTGACCTTGGTGCCATTGTGGTGCAGCAGCGCAATCAGCCGCGTGATCTGGCCGGCGGCAAGCTTCAACGTGTCCACATCCTGCGCGGCAATGATCTGTTCGTTGATCTGGTAGGACTGGTTGGACAGGAAGCCAAACAGGTCCAGCGCCTCCAGCACGCCGGTAATCGCTTCACCATCGGCCACCAGCAGGCGGCGCACCCGGTGCTTGATCATGGTGGCCAGTGCATCACCCACCTGATCGCTGGGACGCACGGTGATCAGCGTAAAGTTGGCCAACTGGCCCACCGGCAACTGGTCCAGCGGCGTGCCGTCCAGTATGGCGCGCTGCAGCCCGGTGGTGGTGAAGATGCCCAGGGCGGGCGGGGTTGCGCGCGCATCGCGCACCAGCACCACGCCAATGCGCAGGGCCTGGAACTGCTTGACGACTTCCAGAATGCTGGTGTCGGCATCGACAAAATGCGGGGGATGGATAAAGGCCGCATCGACCCGCGCCATGGCCAGCGACTGCAATTCGTGCTGGCTTTGCCGCTCCGACAGCGCATTGAGCTTGTTGGACAGGTCGGAAAACAACAGCGCGCCAAAGGTGGCGTTGTCGGCAATCAGGTCACTGACCGCCTGCTTGGCCAACTGGTAGGCCACCACCTCTTCCGCCGCCACGAAGCGGCTGCTGACCTTGCCGGCCACCAGGCCACGGCCGTCGAAACAGTCATCCGGCCCATAGGTGGTGATGACCTCGTTGCCATCAAACTGCTGGACATAGCCCTTGATGATGACAAACAGATGGCTGGGCTGGGAGCCCAGGTCCAGAATCGTCTCCCCTTGCGGGAAGTAGGCGATATCGACACTGTTCTGCACCAACCGGCGTTGTTCCGGCGTCAGGCAGTCAAAGGGGGAAGCGGAAAAGTTGAAGGCGCTGGGCATGCGGTCATTTTTCCACGCCCAGCCTGCGCTTTGCTGACGCGCCTTACGCTAGGTCCTACCGCCGGGATGTGCCCACCGGCAGGCTGGCGGCGGCGTCCCAGTGCGGGCCGTTGAACCAGGCATCACCCTGCAGATAGGCACGCAGCAGGGGGATGCCATCCAGCCCCCAGAACACCTTGCCATCGACTTCAAATGCCGGCACCCCAAAGACGCCCTTGGCAATGGCCTCTTCGGCGTGCGAACGCAACTGGGCCTTGACCGACTCGTCACCCGGGTCGCGCGCCGGGGCCAACTGCTGCGTGAGTGCGGCGAGCCGCGTCGGGTCGGCCGCGTCCTGGCCGCCCACCCACACATGCTTGAAAACGGTTTCGCAGACATAGCGGTTGGGCTGGCCTTGTGCGTCGGTGGCAATGGCCAGACGCAGCAGACCCAGCGGGTTGAACGGGTGGGCAGCCGGCATGTCCAGCGTGCGGCCCTTGCTGTGGGCCAGCCACTGGACCTGGCGGTAGGTCCAGTCGCGCTTGGCCGGAATCTCCGCCGGACCCAGCTGGCCGTGGTGCTTGAGCAGGGCCGCAAACAGCAGCGGCTTGTAGGCCACGGAATAGCTCAGCCCCATCAGCGCCTGGGGCAGTTCCTCAAACGCCAGCCAGGCATAGGGCGAGATGAAGTCCAGGTAGCAGGTGATGTGTTTCATGGTGCAGTGGTCAGACGCGTCATGCGCTGGGCAATGCGTTCCCAGACGTCTTTCTTCTCGGTGTCGGTGTTGGCGCTCCAGAGGCGGATTTCGTCCAGGCTGCGCAGGCAGCCTTCGCAATAGGCACCGCTGCCATCCAGACTGCAGACCGAGACACAGGGTGATGGAACATTTTCAGTACTAGCCCTCGCCAAATCTAGGCGTTCAGCTAGCATTTCAATAGCATTCATGGGCATCTCAGGGTTTGGGGCTCTGCGTGACATTGGCCGTTGGGGCATCCGCCAGAACCGCCAGATCATGCGGGCGCAGCTTGAACACGCCGTGCGGGTGGCCGGCGGCGGCCCAGATTTCCTCGAAGCGGAACAGCTCCTCGTCCACCAGCGTCACCGGCGCTTCAGAGTGCGCCAGCGGCGACACGCCCCCAATGCTGAAACCGGTCTTGGCCTTGACGAAATCCGCGTCAGCGCGGCCCAGCTTGCCCACCAGGGCTTCGACCTTTTTTTCGTCCACGCGCCGGTCGCCGGAAGTGATGACCAGCACGGCCGCGTCGTCTTCCTTACGGCGAAAGATGATGCTCTTGGCGATCTGGCCCAGCGCAATGCCCAGCGCGTCGGCGGCCTGCTGGGCTGTGCGGGCGGCGTCATCCAGCATCACCGGGGCATGGGGGTGGTTCTTGGCCTTCAGGGCGGCAGCCACACGCTGCACGCCTTCGGGCAGATTCTGCAATGTCGGGTCTTCCATGGGCCGGATTATCCCAGCCGCTTGTTCAGCAGCGCGGTCGCGGCACGTGAGTTGGGCTTGCGCTGCAAAAAGTCGCTGATGAACTTCCCGGCGTCCACCAGCTTGTCCAGGTCGATGCCGGTCTCAATGCCCATGCCGTGCAGCAGGTAGACCACGTCTTCGGACGCCACATTGCCGGTCGCGCCCTTGGCATAGGGGCAGCCGCCCAGCCCGGCCACCGAGGTGTCGAACTGCCACACGCCCATCTGCAGGCTGGCCAGGGTGTTGGCCAGCGCCATGCCGTAGGTGTCGTGGAAATGGCCCGAAACCTGGTCGATGCTGTAGACGGTCAATGCCGCATCCAGGGCGCGCTGCACCTTTAACGGCGTGCCAACACCAATGGTGTCGGCCACGCCCACATGCTGCACGCCAATCTCATGCATCAGCCGCGCCACCAGAGCCACACGCTCGGGCGCGATCTCGCCCTCATACGGGCAACCCACCGCGCAGGAGATGGCGCCACGCACGGTCAGCCCCTGGGCGAGTGCCGCCTGCACCACGGGGCGGAAGCGCTCGATGCTCTCGGCAATCGAGCAGTTGATGTTCTTCTGACTGAATGCCTCGCTGGCCGCACCAAACACCACAATCTCGTCAGGCTGTGTCGTCACCGCCGCCTCAAAGCCCTGCAGATTGGGTGTCAGCACCGAGTAGCGCACGCCGCTCTGGCGCTGGATGCCGGCCATGACTTCGGCGTTGTCCGCCATCTGCGGCACCCACTTCGGACTGACAAAGCTGGTGACTTCAATTTCTTGCAGGCCGGCTTCCTGCAGGCGGTGCACCAGTTCGATCTTGACAGCGGCCGGCACCGGCTGCTTTTCATTCTGCAGGCCGTCGCGGGGACCGACTTCGACCAGTTTGACGCGGGAGGGAATAGTCATGGTTTTCTCTTCAAGCTAATCACACACCATCATGGGCATTGCGGAATTTTGCTACCAACGCAGCCAGCCAGTCGCGCACGGCGGAGCCCGGATAGGCGCTGTGCACTTCGGACAGCACGGCATCCCACTGCGCCTGCGCCGGTGGGATCAACTGCGCTCGCAGCGCCTGGTGGGTGCGCAGCACCTGGCCCAGGCTGGCCAGTATCTCGCCGGAGGTGGAGCCGGTGGCCACCGCCCGCTCCAGCGCATGGGCCACCGCATCCGCACCGGCGCGCCGCACATCCGCAATGACATCCGCCAGCGCGGGCCAGGAAACATCGTGCAGTTTTGCGCTCATAGGGCTACCGCGTCAGTATCCCCGACTTGGCTCAACCACACCGGCCACAGGCTCTCCGCGCTGCAGTGCTGCGATCTTGCCGGCGATCTGCGCAATGCTCTCACTGCGCAGGGTACGGGCCGAGGTGTGGGGGGTGACGGTGATTTTCGGGTGTATCCAGAACGGATGACCGGCCGGCAACGGCTCGGTGCGGAACACATCCAGCGTTGCGCCGGCGAGGTGTCCGCTGTCCAGCAGGGCCAGCACGTCGTCATCCACCAGATGGGCGCCGCGCGCCACGTTGATGACGTAGCCGCCTGCCTGCAGGCGTGACAGGCTGTCACAGTTCATGATGTCGCGCGTGTCGGGCGTCAGCGGCAGCAGGCAGACCAGCACGCGGCTGGCGGCCAGAAAGTCGTTGAAACCATCCGCACCCGAAAAGCACCGCACGCCGTCAACCCCCTTGGGCGAGCGGCTCCAGCCATTGACCGGAAACTCAAACTGCGCCAGCGACCGCGCCACGCGTGCACCCAGCACGCCCAGCCCCATGATGCCTACCGGGAAATCGGCCCGCTCCCGCGGTTTGCGGAATGACCACTTGCCCTGGCGCGTATCGGCCTCATAGGCATCGAATTCACGGAAGTGGCGGATGACCGCGTGACACACATACTCGGCCATCTGCACCGACATGCCGGCATCGTCCAGCCGCACGATCCTGGCCTGGGGCGGCAGCTTGAGTTTGAGCAGCGCATCGACGCCGGCGCCGATGTTGAACACGGCCTTCAGTTGCGCCTGCTCGTCAAAAAACTGCTGGGGCGGCGCCCACACCACGGCGTAATCAGCCGGCGGTGCTCCGGGCGCCCACAGAGACACGTCCGCGCCTGGCAGCGCCGCACGCAGGCCGTGCAGCCAGGGTTCGGACGCGGTGTCGGTGCAGCAGAATGTAATTCGCATCAGGTAGCGACTTCCAGCTTAAGCAGTTCTGCCCCCTCGGTCACCTGATCGCCAGGCGCAAACAGCAACTCGGCCACCGTGCCATCGGCCGGGGCGGCAATGGTGTGCTCCATCTTCATGGCTTCCATCACAGCCAGAGGCTGGCCCTTTTTGACTGCATCGCCGGCCTTGACGGCAAACGACACGACCTTTCCGGGCATGGGCGCGGTCAAGCGGCCGACTTCGGCATGCACTTCGCCGGCGTGGGCCAGCGCGTCGATTGCTACGATTTGTGTAGCGCCCTGCGCAGTGAATACGTGGGCCACCTCGCCTTTTTTATACAAATGTACGGTGGAACGCAGGTCGCCGTAGCGCACATCCAGTGCGCCGCCGGCAACCTGCGCGTAACGCAGAGTCGCGGTGTTGCCATCAATCGTCAGTTGCAGGCCGCCATCGTGCAGGCGGGTGAACAGCGCCGTGTGCGGCTCGCCGTGGAACTCCAGCTTGAATTCGCGGTTGGATGCGCCGTGCGAACGCCAGCCGTCGCGCTGCGCCCAGGGGTCAATCCAGCCGTGGATATTGGCCTGCTGCGCCAGCGCGTGCTCGCTGACCAGCATGTCGGCCACCATGGCCGCGGTCGCCATGTGCAGGCCGACCTTCTCCTGGTTGAACAGCACGGCGGACTCGCGCGGAATCAGTGCTGTGTCCAGTTGCGCCTGGGCAAACGACGGGCTGGTCGTCACATGGCGCAGGAACTGCACATTGGTCGCCAGGCCCACGATGTGGGTTGCTGCAAGCGCCGTATCCAGCCGCGCCAGCGCCTGCTCGCGAGTGGCGCCGTGGACGATGAGCTTGGCCACCATGGAGTCGTAGTACGGGCTGATGGTGTCGCCTTCGCGCACTCCGGCATCCACGCGCACGGCGTTGTCGGCGCGCTCGAACGTGGTGCAGGCCGGCAGGCCGTAGACGTGCAGCGTGCCGGTGGCGGGCAGGAAGTTGTTGTCCGGGTTCTCGGCGCAGATGCGTGCCTCAATGGCGTGGCCGTGGATGCGCAATTGGTCCTGCTGCAACGGCAAGGGTTCGCCCGACGCCACACGCAATTGCCACTCCACGAGGTCCTGGCCGGTGATGGCCTCGGTGACCGGGTGCTCCACTTGCAAACGCGTATTCATCTCCATGAAGAAGAAGTTCATCTCGCCACCATCGCGTTGCTCCACGATGAACTCGACCGTTCCGGCACCCACGTAGTTCACGGCGCGGGCTGCGGCCACGGCAGCCAGGCCCATCTGGGCGCGCATCTCGGCCGTCATGCCGGGCGCGGGGGCCTCTTCCAGCACCTTCTGGTGGCGCCGCTGCACCGAGCAGTCGCGCTCGAACAGGTAGACGTAGTTGCCCTGCGTGTCGCCAAACACCTGGATCTCGATATGGCGGGGACGCTGCACATACTTCTCAATCAGCACCGCGTCGTCACCAAAGCTGTTGATGGCTTCACGCTTGCAACTGGCCAGCGCGGCAGCAAAGTCCTCTGCCATATCCACCGCACGCATGCCCTTGCCACCACCTCCGGCACTGGCCTTGATCAGCACGGGGTAGCCAATGCGGTCAGCCTCGGCCTGCAGCAGCACCGGGTCCTGGTTGGCACCGTGGTAGCCGGGCACCAGCGGCACACCGGCCTTTTCCATCAATTGCTTGGACTCGGCCTTCAGGCCCATGTCCTTGATGGCCGAGGGTGGCGGACCAATGAAGACCAGACCGGCGGCGGCGCAGGCCTGGGCGAACTCTTCGTTCTCGCTCAAGAAACCGTAGCCAGGGTGAATGGCCTGGGCGCCGGTGGCCTTGGCCGCGGCAATGATTTTTTCCCAGCGCAGGTAGCTGTCCTTGGGGGCACTGCCACCGATGTGGATGGCCTCGTCGCAGGCAGCGACATGTTTGGCGCCGGCATCGGCATCGGAATACACGGCCACGGTTTTGACGGCCAGGCGGCGGGCGGTAGCGGCTACACGGCAGGCGATTTCGCCACGGTTGGCAATCAGAATTTTTGTAAACATGGGTTGGTCCTCATTACATCCGGAACACGCCGAACTTCACGTCCGGAATCGGCGCATTCAGCGTCGCGCTCAATCCCAGCGCCAGCACACGGCGCGTGTCGGCGGGGTCGATGATGCCGTCGTCCCACAAGCGGGCGGTGGCGTAGTAGGGGTGGCCCTGCACTTCGTATTGCTGGCGGATCGGGGCTTTGAAGGTTTCTTCCTCATCCTTGGTCCAGGCGCCACCCTTGGCTTCAATGCCGTCACGGCGCACCGTGGCCAGCACGCTGGCCGCCTGCTCGCCACCCATGACGCTGATACGCGCGTTGGGCCACATCCACAAAAAGCGCGGGCTGTAGGCGCGGCCACACATGCCGTAGTTGCCGGCGCCAAAGCTGCCGCCAATGATGATGGTGAACTTGGGCACATTGGCCGTGGCCACGGCCGTGACCATCTTGGCGCCGTTGCGGGCGATGCCTTCGTTTTCGTATTTGCGCCCGACCATGAAGCCGGTGATGTTCTGCAAAAAGATCAGCGGGATCTTGCGCTGGCAGCACAGCTCGATGAAGTGCGCGCCCTTCAACGCCGACTCGCTGAACAGAATGCCGTTGTTGGCGATGATGCCCACCGGCATGCCTTCGATGTGGGCAAAGCCGGTGACCAGCGTGGTGCCAAAGCGCGGCTTGAACTCGTGGAACTCGGAACCATCGACGATGCGGGCGATGATCTCTCGCACGTCAAAGGGCTTGCGGGTGTCGGTGGGGATCACGCCATACAGCTCTTCTGCTGCAAATTTAGGAGCAACAGGGGCTTTCAGCGCGAGGGCTAGCGGCTTCTTTTGATTGAGGTTGGCAATGGCCGTGCGGGCAATCGAGAGCGCGTGCAGGTCGTTCTGCGCCAGGTGGTCGGCCACGCCGGAGAGGCGCGTGTGCACGTCGCCACCCCCCAGGTCTTCGGCAGTGACCACCTCACCCGTAGCCGCCTTCACCAGCGGCGGGCCGCCCAAAAAGATCGTGCCCTGGTTCTTGACGATGATGGTCTCGTCACTCATGGCCGGCACATAGGCGCCACCGGCCGTGCAGGAGCCCATGACCACGGCGATCTGGGCAATGCCCTCGGCGCTCATGTTCGCCTGGTTGAAGAAGATGCGGCCAAAGTGGTCGCGGTCGGGGAACACCTCGTCCTGGTTCGGCAGATTGGCGCCGCCCGAGTCCACCAGATAGATGCAGGGCAGGCGGTTCTGCTGGGCAATCTCCTGCGCACGCAAATGCTTTTTGACGGTGACCGGGTAGTAGGTTCCGCCCTTTACCGTGGCGTCGTTGCACACAATCATGCAGTCCACACCCGACACGCGGCCAATGCCAGCGATGACACCGGCGCAGGGTGCACTGTCCGTACCGTCACGGTCCGGGTACATGCCCATCGCCGCCAGCGGCGAGAGTTCCAGAAACGGCGTGCCAGCGTCCAGCAGGTTGTGCACGCGGTCACGCGGCAGCAGCTTTCCGCGGGCGGTGTGCTTGGCGCGGGCGGCGTCGCCACCACCCATGGCGGCCTTGTCGGTCTGGGCGTTCAGGTCGGCCACCAGCGCGCGCATGGCGGCGGCGTTGGCCTGGAAGTCTGCCGAACGGGCATTGAGTTGGGTTTCGAGAATAGGCATAGGTGCGTCTCTTCTTTCAGGCGGTTTTGTCTTCTTGCAGCCCAAGCTGCTGTTTCATTTCATCACGGATCTTGAACTTCTGGATCTTGCCGGTCACGGTCATCGGGAACTCGGACACGAAGCGAATGTAGCGGGGTACCTTGTAGTGAGCAATCTGCCCTTTGCAGAAGGCGCGAATGGTTTCTTCATCCACTGTCTGCCCCGGGCGCACAATGATCCAGGCGCACAGCTCTTCGCCGTACTTCTGGTCGGGGATGCCGACCACCTGCACGTCCTGCACCTGGGGGTGGCGGTACAGGAACTCCTCCACCTCGCGCGGGTAAATGTTCTCGCCGCCACGGATCACCATGTCCTTGATGCGGCCCACGATATTCACAAAACCCTGTGCGTCCATGGTGGCCAGGTCGCCGGTGTGCATCCAGCCCTCGGCATCGATGGCTTCGGCCGTCTTCTCGAGGTCGCCCCAGTAGCCGTGCATCACCGAATAACCCAGCGTGCACAGTTCACCCGATTGCCCCACCGGAACCACGGCGCCGCTCTCCGGGTCCACCACCTTGACCTGCAGGTGTGGCTGCACCTGACCCACGGTGGAGACGCGCCGCTCCAGCGGCGTGGTCGTGCTGCTCTGGCAGCTCACCGGGCTGGTTTCGGTCATGCCGTAGGCAATGGTCACCTCGCCCATATGCATCTCGGACACGACGCGCTTCATAACCTCGATCGGGCACGGCGAGCCCGCCATGATGCCCGTGCGCAGGCTGGACAGGTCGAATTCGGAAAAACGCGGGTGGTCCAGCTCGGCAATGAACATGGTCGGCACACCGTGCAGGCCGGTGCAGCGCTCGTCCTGCACTGTTTGCAACACCGACAGCGCATCGAAGCCGTCATTCGGATACACGATGGTCGCCCCGTGCGTGAGGCAGGCCAGATTGCCCAACACCATGCCAAAGCAGTGGTACAGCGGCACCGGAATGCAGAGCCGGTCGGCAGACGTCAACTTCATGGCCTCGCCAATGAAGAAACCGTTGTTCAGGATGTTGCGGTGTGTCAGCGTGGCGCCCTTGGGAAAGCCGGTGGTGCCGCTGGTGAACTGGATGTTGATCGGATCAAACGGGTGCAGCAGCCTGGCGGTGGCGGCCAGGCGCGGGTCGGCCGCATCGCCGCTCGCCAGAAGCGTGGAAAAACGCAGCAGGCCCGGCAATCCCTCGGTCTGGCCCGGCTCATCAATCCACACCACCGTGCGCAGATGCGGCAGGCGGGCGGACCGCAAAGCGCCCGGCTCGGCCGTGTCCAGTTCGGGCGCGAGTTCACGCAACATGCCGACGTAATCGCTGGTCTTGAAGCGGGCCATGGTGACCAGTGCCTTGCACGCCACTTTGTTGAGCGCGTAGTCCAGCTCGGCCACGCGGTAGGCCGGGTTGATGTTGACCAGAATCAAACCAACCTGGGCGGTGGCGAGCTGCGTCAAGAGCCATTGCGCGTTGTTGTGCGACCAGATGCCGACGCACTCGCCCGGCTTCAAACCTAAGCCCAGCAAGGCGCTGGCCAACTGCTTGCTCGCCGTCTGCAATTCGCGGTAGCTGTAGCGCAGCTGCTGGTGGGCGCTGACCAAGGCATCATGCTCGGGCTGGCGCGCCACCATGGCGTCAAAAAACTCACCCAGTGTTTGCTCGATCAACGGCACGTTGGTCGCGCCGCTGGATAAACTGCGGCTCAAGGCGGGCGCAGTCAACGCGTTCGCGGTAGTTGGTGTCATGGTAATTCCCCCAAATGGGCACAAGCCCGGATAGCCATCGCAGTGACCAGCATAGTGCCTCAAGGCCCTCGGTGTGCGCCGTCAAGGTTGCAAATCGTGCCACATTGCCGCATACTCCAGCCCATGCCTTCCCGCCCGCTGCCGCCCGCGCTGGCCGCCGCCAATCTGAATGACGGCCCGGCCGTCACGCCCATCGCCTTTGTCAACGCCATTGTGCAAGCCTACGCGCGCCAGCGCCAAGACCCGGCGCAGGTACTCGCGCTGGCACAAATTGCGCCAGATTCCCTGGCTGATCTGAATAAATGGAGCCAGGCTCGAATTAACGCTCATCCGTGGTGGCTGCGGCGTCGCTTGCCACGGGCACGTCGTTGGCGGGAGTCACGGCCAGGCTAATCGTAGCCAAGCCTGAATCCAATGCGCCATCGTTGACGCGGTAAGTGAAGCTGTCGGCCCCGAAGTAGTTGGCGTCTGCCAGGTAGCTGAACGTGCCGTCTGGGTTGACGCTCAAAGCGCCGTGCCGTGGCCCGGCAACGATAGCTGCGTTCAGCATGGCGCTGTCCACGTCCGCTGCGCTTGCCAGCAGGCTGCCGGTGAGTGGGGTGTCCTCAAGCGTGGACAGGGGTCTTAGTTCGAGCCTAGCTTGGCCCCTTTTTTCCTGGCCCCTTTTATTCCTTTAATCACGCCTTGTCCGCTGGGAGGCGCCGCTGTCGAGCAGTCCGGCACCCGGGCTCTGCGACAGCTTGAATACCGACACCGTGCCGACCAGTTCTTGTGCCTGGCTCTTCAAACTGCTCGCGGCGGCCGCCATTTCTTCCACCAGCGCGGCATTTTGCTGCGTCACCTGGTCCATCTGCGTCACGGCCTCGCTCACTTGGGCGACGCCCTGACTCTGCTCGGTACTGGCGGCACTGATCTCACCCATGATGTCGGTCACACGCCTGATCGAACTCACCACTTCGGTCATGGTGACACCGGCCTGGTCGACCAGTGCGGAGCCCTGCTCGACACGCTGCACGCTGTCGTTGATCAGGCTCTTGATTTCCTTGGCGGCGTCGGCCGAGCGTCCGGCCAGGCTGCGCACTTCAGCAGCCACCACGGCAAAGCCACGGCCCTGCTCACCCGCGCGCGCCGCCTCCACCGCAGCGTTCAAGGCCAGGATGTTGGTCTGGAAGGCGATGCCGTCGATTACTTGAATGATGTCGGAGATCTTCTTGGAGCTGTCGTTGATGCCCTTCATGGTTTTCACCACCTGGCCCACCACCTCGCCGCCCTTGATGGCCACGGTGCTGGCGCTTTGAGCCAGTTGGTTGGCCTGTCTGGCGTTGTCAGCGTTTTGCCGCACGGTGGCGCTGAGTTCTTCCATGGAGGCGGCGGTTTCTTCCAGCGCACTGGCCTGCTGTTCGGTGCGGCCACTCAAATCGTTGTTGCCTTGGGCGATTTCGGCACTGGCCGTGGCCACGCCTTCCGAGCCCTGGCGCACATTGCCCACAATGCGGGCGAGATTGTCTTTCATGGCTGACAGGGCTTGCAGCAGTTGTGCCGTTTCGTCCTTGCCCTCGGTCTGGATGTCGGTCGCAAGGTCACCATCCGCGACCCGCCGGGCGACCGCAACGGCATTTGTCAAAGGACCCGTAATACCCACGGTCAGCAGCCATGCGCAAATGATGCCGAAGGTCAGGACAAGAGCGGTGAGAGCCACCAGGTAAGTGCGGCTGGTGGTCTCAATTTCGGAAATCTCGAGGGCCTTTGCATCCAGATTTTTACGCTGCAAACCGAGAAATTCGGAAACCAGCTTCATGTAGTTATCTGCAGCAGGTATGTAGCTGCTCTCAAGAAGACGATTCGCTTCGTCGGCTTGGCCGTCTGCCTTCAATTTGGTTACTTGGTCGCGGCTTGATAAATAGGCTTTGCGCACGGCCGAGATTTTTGAAAACAGGTCTTTTTCTTCCTGACTCGAAAGCAGAGGCTCGATCTGCTTCAGCAGCGCCGAAGTGCTTTTGGTGATTTCGGCCGCATTGGTCGAAAAGAACGGGACCAGACTCGGATCGCTGCTTTTTGCAACAGCCGTGGTGCGAATCACGGCAACGTTGATATTGCGGCCCCAGTCGCTGATGAGTCGCTCTTTGGCAAGCGGTTCCCGCATCATTTCCCGTGTCGCGTTGCCCAGTGCATTGAGCTGCCAAACGCCAATGCCTGTGATGAAGACGGCAAAGGTCAAAACCACCGCAAAGCCGAACCCGAGGCGCTTGCCGATTTTCATTGATGCAAATATTTTCATGTCCAGGTTTCCGTATTTTGACAGTCGGGAATTATTGTGGCGTCGATTCGATCAAGCCCATTTGTTCGGACCCATCAGACTGCCGGTCTCCACAAAAATCATCGTATTCATGGAATAGAGAACTGAGGAGCGCCTTGTCGCGACCCTGAGTGCAACTGTAGTCTTTCGATCTCAATACAGGCCTGACGTGGATCAAGCTGCCGGCAGATGGATCGAGAATAAAGAGAATAAAGCGGCCAGGCTCGAATTAAATGATCCTCTGCCAACGCCGCTACCCCGGCGCGACGGATCATGCCCGCCAAAACCAGTGACATGGCGGGTCGTGGCTGAAGTTCCATGGTGGTTCGGATTCCAAATGGCTATTGTTTTAATAGCTGTATACGACCATTCCACGTGGGCTGAAGGCACTTTTCAATTTGAAAAAAGCTGACGTCAGCATTCGGGAACTCAATCCAAACCGGTCAAACCCAGCTGAAGAGGGTTGTCCTTCAGTTCGGCATCTGGAGCCGGTTTGTGGGACCTGCCGCTTGGCTTCGCGGCGCTGGCCGGTGGCCTGTTCTATGGTGTCGAAGAAACGGCGGTTGCCCAGCGGCTGGGTTTGGTTCAGGGCCGGCTGGACATCACCGATGGTTTTGTCGGGCAGCACGCGGTTGAAAAGTTCGCGGTAAGCGGCCTGTCGCTCCCCATCGGTCGCGTCCAAGCTGGCATACAGCGGGTGCGGCGTGAGCAGGAGCGTGGTTTCGCCCAGGGCGTTGGCGCGGTAGCTGCTCCAGCGGTAGTGCGCGGGGTTGAGTTCGATGTAGCGGTTCAATTCGAGCCTGGCCCCTTAATTGCTCACTTTATTGCGAAACCCTCGGCGTGCGCCGTCAAGGTTGCAAATCGTGCCATGCGGCCGCATACTCCAGCCCATGCCTTCCCGCCCGCTGCCGCCCGCGCTCGCCGTCGTCAACCTGATCGCCGGCCCGGCCGTCACGCCCATCGCCTTTGTCAATGCCATTGTGCAAGCCTACGCGCGCCAGCACCAAGACCCGGCCAAGGCCCTGGCACTGGCACAAATTGCGCCAGACTCCCTGGCTGACCCGTTCGCACGCATCACAGCCGCCCAGATGGAACGCGTCTCCGGTGCCGCCATGCAGGAGCTCGACGACGAAGCCCTGGGCTGGTTTAGCCGCCGCTTGCCTTGGGGCAGCTACGGCATGCTGGCGCGCGCCTCGATCAGTGCGCCCACGCTGGGTCTGGCCTTGCAGCGCTGGTGCCGCCACCACGGACTGCTGGCCGATGACATTGCGCTGCGATTGACGGTCGCGGGCGACAGCGCCACCCTCGGCATCACCGAACAGCGCGACCTGGGCGCCCTGCGCGAGTTCTGCCTGGTCTCGGTGTTGCGCAATATCCACGGCCTGGCCTGCTGGCTGATCGACTCGCGCATCCCCCTGCAGGGCGCGCAGTTCCCGTTTGCCGCGCCTAAGCACCAGGATGTCTATGGCGTCCTGTTCTCCGGGCCGACCACATTCAACACGGCGCCCGCCGCGATCCGCTTTGACGCGCGCTACCTGCCGCTGCCGCTGCGCCGCGATGAGGTGGCCCTGCAGCAGATGCTGCAGCGCGCCTTGCCCTTGACCGTGCTGCAATACCGGCGCGACCGCCTGCTGGTGCAGCAGGTGCGTCAGGCTTTGGTGGCGCACCCTGACCGGGCACACAGTGCGGAGGGCCTGGCGCAACTGTTGCATATGTCCAGCCGAACATTGCACCGCCAATTGAAAGAGGAAGGCGCGAGCCTGCAGCGGCTGAAGGACGAGGTGCGCTGCGAGCTGGCTGGTGATCTGCTTTATCGCAGCCGTCAGCCCCTTAAGCAGGTGGCCGCCGCAACTGGCTTTCGCAACGAGAAGAGTTTTCTGCGCGCGTTTCGGCAATGGACCGGGAAGACCCCGTCGGAATTCAGAGGGCGTGCCCCAGACTGACCAGGCACTTCCACCCCCTCACACAAGGACCTCCTCTGTGCCATTTGGCAAGATCAGCCTTTTCAGGGATGGCGGCGGACGCATCCGCAGGTCCGCCAGCCCATCGCCCGTCATCCACCAGCAAGCGGTGAGGTCCAGCACTTCGAGTTCACGCAGTGCCGTCAGCGCTCGCAGGCCTTGATCAGTGACATGGATGCGATTTGTCAAGTTGTGCACTTTGAGCTGCGGGCATTTCTTGACGATGTCCGTCAAATATCCATCGTCCAGAAACTGTGTGACCAGCTCCTTGCCGTTCTCCAAGGTGAACGGCTGCGCGCGGGAGCAGTCCAGATGCCTCACCTCGATTCGGAATTCTTCAACCTGACCGAGATAGCGGTGCAGATGCCAGCCGCTGCGCGCGGTGAATCGGCCCTGGCCTTCCACCTCTTCCTGCGCGTCAGACTCCGGGGCGGCCTGTTGTGGCCGCTCCAATACGGGCAACTCATCCGTGACCGGAAGCTTGTACCGCCCGGGAAGGGTCATGTCGATGTTCCCTTTGATCACCTTCATGCAAGACGACGCCGGCACAAAAAAGTGGACGTTCTTGCGACGCATCAACAAGGCAGGGGGGAACAGCACCTTAAGGGGAAGGAAGGGGTCGCAGACGAACTTCTTGCCGCCTACCTTGAGAGTCGCGCCTGCATTCCGGTAGGCTCCGGTGTAGCCCGCAAGATAGCCCACCCCAATCCCGCTTCGGGTCAATTCATCCCGGAGCCGCTCTAGAAAATCTCCGCTGCCCACGTGGCACGAATAGAACTTGAGAACACCAACCTC
>JBBQLM010000053.1:0-31368 GCA_038327925.1 Burkholderiales bacterium
TTGCCTGTGGGCCTGAATGCCATCGTCCCATCGGGGGTTGGCCGTTTAACGAAAGTTCAATTAGGGGGGAGCTTCCGGGGGCATTTAACCGTTAATGTAATCAGCCCCCCCCCCCCCCCCGCTGCGGCCTCCAATCCAGAAAAATGCCTCCTTCTTGCGTATCAATCCCTCTCTGGAAAACCCGCTCAATCCGTTCCAGAAAGCCTCTTTTGTGTCGGCGCGCAGTTGGGTGGCAGGGGTGTTGAAGTAGAACGCCAACAGGTCATCACCTTCCGGTGTCGCTTCATCGGCTTCGCTCACTCGAACGGATGACTCCACATGAACCTCATCGTAGCCCATGTGCTCTATATCGAACACCTCTTTGATGCGCTCGTAAGTCGAACGCGCGGGCTTCAGCCGTTGGAGCATGCGCCACTCATCACTGTCCGGGTGGCTGCACACGATCAACGCCAATCCGCCAGGCTTCAGGGCGGCAACGATATTGCGTAGACATTCGCGGAGATTTTCGACGTATTGCAGTGTCTGCACCAGCAGAATCAGGTCGGAAGGGGGAAGCAAAAAATCCTCAACCGCCATGGCGTGAAAAACCAGGGGTGACAGGTCGTCATCCGGCGTGTGTTTGCGAAAGTGCGCGATGGATGCCTTGGAGGGCTCCACAAAATGGTACGCAAAGCCAGTGCGCTTTTGTGCCAACAGACGCTGCATAACACCGGCCGCAACCGCTCCCGTACCCGCACCAATGTCAGCGATAACCAGGGGGGAGGTTATGTCGCGGTCAGATAATGTGGCCAAAACCTGCTCAACCACATGCTGCTTCTCGTCTGCGCGCCGCAAGTAGGTTTGAAATGCAGAAGGCTGCATGTCATAAATGCTTGTCGGCTTGATTTCCACTTTGCCCTGGTTCCATGCATCCACCAGTTGTAGTTGTTCCTTGACGGATGCGCCACCCGACAGATTTTCCATGAGGGCTGTGTAGAACATCTTGTTCTTCCGATCCAGTCCAAGTGGCCCGAGACCATAGACCACACAGAGCAAATCGGCCAGTATGCAGGCTAGGCGTCCATTGCCATCTGTGAATGGGTGTATAGCCCAGAAGTCGAAGATGAAGCTCAGGGCATCTTCGCGCTGCAACGCTGCTTTGGCTCGCAACCGGTCAAGCAAGTCACCCAAATCTGACTCAACGTCTTGTGCTGGCGAGAATGCCGTGTAGTGCGGCCCTAACGCGTGCCGCCGCCATTCACCGCTATCGGTCTCACACTGCGCCCCATCACTGCCCACAGCATGGTGGCGAAAATTTGCCGGGAAGAGCGCACGGTGCAGGTCTTTGACAAATGCCAGGGTTGGAATACCGGCGCACTCTCGCATTGCCATGCTGGTCAACGCATCCATATGAGCCGTAAACTGCTGGCGAATCGCGTCATGCTGTGACGCCGGAACAGAATTCAGTGTCTTGATCAGGTAGGGAGCAAGGTGATGAACGAATATTCCCTTGAGTTGCTCGCTACGTCCGGTTGGGTGAAGTGTCTGCCAAGCATCCCGTGCGTACCGAAACTGGCGCGACGCACAAAACTCGGGATAGCGTGCATAAAACTCCATCACCTGCGGCAGATAGGTTTGCGACCACTCCACTCGCTGCGTGACCGCAATGCCAGCCTGGGCCAGTAGCGCCTTGCCGCCCCTGAAAGGATCATCCAGCACATACACCACCTCATCCACCCCAAAGCGCTGGATGGCTTGTGCACACAGAATGCATGGCTCCAAAGTAACCCACAGCACACGCCTTCCCGCTGGCACCGTGCCATTGATCAAGCGGGAGAGCAGATTGCGCTCCGCATGGTGGCGCAAGCCCCCGTTTGATTGCACCCGGTTGTGATCGCTGGCCACAAAGTCATTGCCGACTGTCAGCGCGCAGCCCACGGGCAAATCAGATTCTGCGATGGCCTGCGCAGTTTCGTGCATCAGTGTGTTGAGCACCCGCTCATCCAAACCGGGACCAGAATGGTAGGCCTGCAAATGTTCGTTTATGGTTGTAATGATGGCGCGCCGCATACCCGAAACGCCCCAGAGTTATACCGCTCAATCACCTCAAGCAACGGAGCCAAGTCTTGCGCACGTTGCGCCAGTTCGGCTGCCTCGTACAAGGCCAAACGATGTTGGTCTTTGATGGCATCGATATGAAAAGGTGGCAACCCTTCCTTGATGAGCAACAGGTCACACAACATGCCCATCACGCGTCCATTCGCATCACCAAAAGGGTGGATGACAGACAGATCGAATATGAACTGTAAGACCGCCTCTCGCTTGGCTTTGGGGCTAAGAGCTGCGGGCAACGCCGCGTTGACCCGCGCCACCGCCGCTTCCATCGCAATGGGCACGTCTGCTGGCTGGGCGAATAGCACTACAGCGCCAGGCTGTAGCGTGCTGTCAGTCGCGCCTTGAGTGGCCCGGTATTCCCCTGGCACCAGCGTGAAAAGTTTATCGTCCGCCTCATACGAGTAGGTATAGCCAGCGGGGAATAGCATTTTGTGCAGTTGGCGAATAAACAAGGTGGTCAGCGAACCCGCGCCACCGTACGCAGTCAAGCAGTAGTCGGCAATGCTTGCCATGTGGCGCTGGAACTGCAATGTGATGACTGTCTGTCGCTCAATAGCATTGCGCTGCAGGACGCTCTTCAAATAGCGATCATTGGCAATGCAGATAGCATTCAGAACGGCAGCATGTATGGGCGACCCGAATTTACTCATGTCCGCACGCCTTCCCGAATGCGGATGATGTCTTGTTTGATGAGAAACCGTACCAGGTGCATCGAGATGAGTCCGGGTACGACATACAGCACCACGTTGAAGTCGTCCAAATAGAAGCCAAGTCCTATCGGGAAAATAAGAAACCGCCCAAGCGACTTGTAAAGTAGCGCTTGAACCGCCCAGTTTTTGAAATGCCTTATCACGTATTCCAGCGTGCCGTACACCGCGAGTCCACAAACCGCGAGCACGGTGTAATTCAGCGTGAGGTACCGCCCGATGAGAATACCGGGGATAAACGCAATAAGCACATGACTCGGATAACCAAACTTACCGCGCAATATCCAGAACAGGAAAAGCGCAAGGAAATATGGCGCCAAATTTTTGTCTGCCTCAAGCGACAAGAACACGACATAGCTGAACAGAAGTACAAAGAGATACTTGAGCGCGAGGCCAACTTTTCCAGTGACCCATTTGTTTTCGTCGATGAGGTCTACTGTTTTGGCGGTGAGGGAAAAGGCAGCGCCGAGGAGAAGCATGCACAGGCTGTTCATGCGAAATCATCTATAGCCGGGTATGGAGATTTCTTCGACGCTCAAACTCCCATTGAATCATTGAGTACATTTTGTTGTCCCCCCGATCCGCTGCATGATTTTGCTCGCGCTCCAGGCAAGAGCCACAAACCGCGTAGGCAAATCTCTTGTCAATATTTCCGCGATACGTGTCTCCGCAGGTTTTACACACGATGCTTTCAGGCTGACCGGCGCTGAAAGCCATAATTTTTCCAAAGAGCCCCATTTTTCTCTCCGTTAAGTGAATAACCTGAAATTGCTCTCAACCTTTCCTTACATCCCCATCTTTTGACCGAGAGTAATCAATAGTCCCATCCGGATTGCGAACTGTATGTCCGTGTGATTCACCGATCTTCCCCTTCTCATTTCTATTGTTTCCGTAAACGATGGATTCTTTGCCGTCCGGACGATTGGTAACTTTTACTTCCGACGGTGTTACATTTTTTCCATATGAGTAATCAGCCATGTTTCTCTCCAGAAGGTATTTAAAAAATGTGACTCAGGTTGTCAAAGCGGGCGCTCTCGATCACATTGAACGCAGAAGTTCCGGTCGTCAGGCAATGTGTTGCCGCATTTGCACTGCCATTCCAATTTTCCAAAAGAATTACATGAATATCGTTTGTACATTTTTCGTCCTTTTGCCGCGTGCCATTGAGATAGGGCTTTGCCGTGAGGCATTAGCATGTCCTATGTGTTTCATCCACTTTGGATGACCCATCGTTATCTCTGTTTTTCCAATTTGTTCTTGAAATCATTCACAGCTTGGTTCATGTCATTTATCGACCTACCTTTCCCCCATGGGCGCAGGCCGTTCCAGGCAAGAACCAAGGCTGCAAGCAGATACCAAATGACTGACGACCCTAGCCAGGCTGCAAAGCTACCAAACGCCATGCCTAGCCAGCCGATACGGAAAGCAAGGTAAAACGGATTTAGATAATTTCTGGCGAAGTCTCGAAATGTCATGTCATATCCCCTTTCAGCCTTTTTCCCAGGGTTTGTTGCCAGACTGAATGAGCCTGGCGGCTTCGTCAATATCCGTATTGCCAGGTTTGCCGCCTACATTTTGCGGATGCCATAAGGTCCCACCGCAACGGCAGGTGCTCTTTGAGTCATCGTGTTCCTGACGTGCGCATTTAAGACAAATTTGATCGGCCATTTCCATATCTCCTATGTAGTTGGATCGTTGATAAAAATACTCTGAGGTGTCTGGTCTTGTTATCACGGCACCTTGTCGATGGTGTCGCAAGCTCCCACAGGCTGCACGTTGCCCGCTGTGTCTTTGACATAAACACACACCGTCTTGGTTTCGTTGGTGGCCGTTGCAAAGGTATATGAGGTTGGTTTTGTGCTCGACCAACCTGCCGCGCCTGCCGCAGGCGCGGAGCCCGATTCGGAAACAAACCAAGCGGCCAAATCTGGGTCTGCTGGCGTAGTGAGTCCATCCAAAGTGACGTTTGTTACCGTTGTGCTTACCGCTCCGGCATTAAGTGCCAACCCAGTGGGCGCAGCGGGTGGTGTGACATCTGCAATGGTGGTCACCGCCACGCTTTGCACCGCAGCCTGCACGTTATTGGCTGCATCCTTGGCCACGAAGTAAATCTTGTAGGCCGTGCTTGCCGTGAGGCCACTGAGGGCCGGTGTGGCCGCCACATTGGCCGTCATGGCAAAGCTGGTGCCGGCTTGCACCGCCGCCACGCTGGGGGGCGCAGCGGCGGCAGCCTGCACCAAGTAGTAGCCGGTGCCGTTTTCGTTGATGGTGACGGACAGCGTAGTGGCGGTGTCCGTGGTGCCAGAGACGCTGGGGCCTGCCGTGGTGGTGGGCGGGGTCACATCCGGTGCGGCGGTGGTGGTAACCGCCACGCTCTGCACCGCAGCTTGCACATTGTTGGCCGCGTCCTTGGCCACGAAGTAAATCTTGTAGGCGGTGCTTGCCGTGAGGCCACTGATGGCCGGTGTGGCCGGCACGTTAGCCGTCATGGCAAAGCTGGTGCCTGCTTGCACCGCCGCCACGCTGGGTGCCGCTGCGGCTGCTGCCTGCACCAGGTAGTAGCCGGTGCCGTTTTCGTTGATGGTGACGGACAGGGTTGTGGCTGTATCCGTTGTGCCGGAGACGCTGGGGCCTGCCGTGGTGGTCGGCGCGGTCACATCCGGTGCTGCCGTTGTAGACACTGCCACACTCTGCACCGCAGCCTGCACATTGTTGGCCGCGTCCTTGGCCACAAAATAAATCTTGTAGGCTGTACTTGCAGTAAGGCCGCTGATGGCCGGTGTGGCTGGCACGTTGGCCGTCATGGCAAAGCTGGTGCCAGCCTGCACCGCCGCCACGCTGGGTGCCGCAGCGGCGGCAGCCTGCACCAGGTAGTAGCCGGTGCCGTTTTCGTTGATGGTGACGGACAGCGCGGTGGCTGCGTGGGTGGTGCCAGAGACCGATGGCCCGGCGGTGGTGACGGGGGGCGTTGTATCGGCGGGCGCAGGCGGCGGTTGGGTAATGACCGCCGCACTGGTGGTTGTTTGCGCGGCTACGCGCACCGGTACCCAGGTGTTGGTGAAGCGGTTGAAGTATTCGGCAACCATCTCCACCCGGTACGCCGTTTCGGCGCTAAGCCCGCCAAAGCCCCCGGTGGGGCTGCTTGCAATGAGGCTTCCGCTCCCGCCATAGAGGTTGAAAGTTGTGTTGCGCACGCCGTCTGGGTCGGTAATGGTGCAGATGGCGGTGATGCCGGAGTCCGTTGCGACCAGGGTCAGAGCGCTGATTTGGGGCGGTGTGTCGGACAGCGCCTGGGGGTTGGTGTAATAGGTCCACCAGTCGTAGGGTATGGGGGCCTGGCTGTAATAGGTGGAGCTGGTTCCGGCTGCAAATGCGGGCAGGTCCTGGAATATGCGGTCGATTTGTTCGGGCGCGACGCCATACCATTTGAGCGTGGCTGCGGCTTGCGCAATCGTGGCACCGGGCAGCCCCAGGAAGTAGAGGATTGCGTCCTTGAGAACGCTGTCGCTATACGTGTCCACCTTGGCATTGAAGGTCAGCGTCTGAGTGACTGGGCCTGAAGGTGTATCTTTGATGATTTCAAGACTCAGGCTGCTCCCCAACAGGGCGTCAAAGTCCATGGGGTCGGTAAAGGTGGCCAAGGTGTTTCCGTCGGCCTGCCTTTCAAATCGGAACAAATTCTTTAGGCTGGTGCGCTGGCCATTGGCTCCCAGCAAGACCAGATCACTGATGGTGCTGTTCGCGTCGGTTGGTATTTTGAAGCGCAGCGAGTCTGGCCTGGAGGTTCCGTCCAGCCCGACCGCGATGGAGATGGGCGTTTCTGCCTGCGCAGCGTGTGGGGCAAAAACAGAAAAGCATGCAAATATGGCTGCGGCAAGTGGCGTGAGACGCAGGGTTCTTTGGTCAGGTTTTGTCATTTTTTCGAGATCACCCATTGGAAATGTTGCGCGAGTGTAGTGATGCTGTTGTCTATTTCAGTGGACAATTCAGACCGTAATCCAAAAAAACTGCGCTACATCAAACCTTGAAACTCCCATTGCCGTGCAAGAATCCCTCAACAGCTATATCCAAACCCGAGCGAATGAATTGGGGTTGAGTTTGAGCGAGGTGTGCCGTCAGGCGGGCATCAGCCGCCAGACGCTGTATTCACTCAATCAGGTGCCCTATAAATTGCCGGCCTTGCAGACCGTGGTGGGGCTGGCCAACGTGTTGGCGGTGCATCCGCTTCGCTTGTTGCAGCTTGTGTTTGATGAGCTGCCAATGGCGCAGAAAGTCAAACAACGTCACAAGCGCGGTGATGACAGCGTGTTCATTCAAGAGACCATCCCGGATGGCACACTGGTGCTGTATGGCGAACGGTTTACAAAGACGTGGGAGCTGCAAAACGTGGGGCGTGTTCCGTGGGAGAACCGCTACCTGCAGTGCATGGATGAAGAGCTTGTGGTTTACGCGCGCAACGGAGAGATGCTCAGAATTGCGGAGAACCTGGCGCCTACGATCAAACGAATCCCAGTGCCATACACCGCGCCGGGTGCCAATGTGAAGTTGAGTGTGGAGTTCACGGCCCCCTCCATGCCGGGCGCTTGTATTTCCTATTGGAAGACCGTGTTTGAGGACGGCTCAATTTGTTTTCCGAAGGCTAGAGGCCTGACTGTCAATGTGCGCGTCAGCACCTTGGCAAGCGGGACTTTCGAGGCGGAAAAATAGCCGTTGCGCGCGTCGAAAGTTTGGTGAGTCTGATAGGCGCTACCGTGCGCCGAAAAACAACAGGGCACAGGCCACAGCTGCCACAAAACTTGCCGCGCTGGCAAAGATGGCGCCGCCCACGGCGGCCCCCAAGTCTTTGATCTTTGCCGCGCCAGCGCAGGCGGCCAGAATGTAGAACGTGGTGTCACTGGCACCCTGGATAATGGCGCTGAGGTGCCCCGCGAAAGAGTCGGGCCCATGAATCTTGAACGTATCCAGCATCATGGCGCGCGCGCCTCCGCCTGAAAATGCTTTCATGATGCCTTGCGGTACCCCCCAAACCCAACGGGTATCCCAGCCCAGCCCAGAGCAGATCCATGCCAGCGCTTGTTCCACGATGCCAAATGCCCCACTGGAGCGGAGCAGGCCGATGGCGAACAGCATGCCAACGATGTAGGGTATGAGGTCAACCGCCAAGCCGAACCCCTTGGATGCACCTCTGAGAAAGGTGTCATAGACAGGAATGTCGCGTAGCCAGGCAACTGCCACAAATGCCACCGCAGCGAGCAGCAACACCGCGTTACCCAACAGTGCAACGGTGGGGCCAATGTCGCCACTTGGCAGTGTGCCGATGGCCCATGCGGCACCACACAAAGCGGAGACGAGCAAGACTGCCCCCACCATGAGTACCGGATCAAGAAAGCGGATGCGCTGCACCACGGCCATGTAGGCGAGCCCGGCAAAAAGGCCCGTATAACTGGCCAATAGCAGTGGCAGGAACACATCAGCTGGATGCGCAGCGCCCGCCGACATTCGGTAGCCCAGAATTGAGATGGGAAAAATGGTGACCGACGTGGTCATGTAGACCAGGAACATTTGTTGGGCGCGGCTGGCTGTGCCTGGGTGGGGGTTGAGCTTTTCAAGCTCAACCATCGCCTTCAAGCCGGACGGAAGTGCGCCATTGTCCAGCCCCAGCATGTTCATGGCGACATTCATTCCAATACTGCCCAGAGCGGGGTGGTCGTGCGGCACTTCGGGCATCAGCCGCCGCAACACTGGCGCGAGCACGCGTGCAAGCATGGCAACCACGCCAGCGGCCTCGGCGATTTCAAACAGCCCCAGCCAGAGCACGAGCGCGGAGGCCAGACCAATGGACATTTCCAGCCCCGTTTTGGCGCTTGAAAACATGGACTCCGCCATGGCATTGATGGTTGCGCCACCAGTCAAGAATGCCTGAGATATCCCCGCAATGGCCGCAAGAACAATGAGAGCGGCCCAGAGTCGATTCAGCATATTTGTTGTCAGAAGGTTCCGGCTACGCTGATCCACACCATGCGTGGCGCACCCACCTGCACGTAGGTGTTGGCTCCAATCGGGTCACTTGCGGAAAAGCCAGACTGGCCGATGGTTGAAATGTATTTCCGATTGCCCAGGTTCTCCACGCTCAATTGCGTCGCCAGGCGCTGCAAGCCCAGGCAGCGCAGGCAGGTGTACCCCGTGTTCAGGCTCCACAACGAAAAGCCTGGCACAGCCAGATCGTTGGTATAGCTGGCAAAACGTTGGTCGATGTACTTGCCTTTCAATGTGGCGAAAGCACCGCCCTTCGCGTAGCGCAATTCCCAGGAAGCCAGCCATGCGGGCGAATTCACCGGCACCTTGCCCGCAGTGGGTACGACATGGCCCTGCGAGACGTAGTCGTCTTCATAGTGGGAGTCGTTGTAGGCCAACGCGCCATAGGCAGTCCAACGGTCCTGTAGTTGCCATTGGGCGCTGCCCTCAATCCCCTTTTTACCCAAGGTTCCAACATTGGCGACCAACGACGGACAGGTGCCGAGCAATGTGCAATTGTTGATTTGCAGCAGCCGATTGCGATAGCGTATGGAGTAAACCGAGAGGCTGGTCGTGAGCGCATCTTGACTGTGCCGCCAGCCTGCTTCCAGCGTTTGGGTGCGTTCTGGCTCAATGTTGCGATTGAAGTCGTTGGTTGTGAATACGGTAATGGGGATGGCGCCAATGTTTTCAGCGTAGTACCCAAATATTTCGTTGCCCGGCGCGCGCTGGTAGTTGAACCCGATTTGTGGCAACACAGTGCTGCTGCTTGTCAGGCTGTTTGCCGGGAAAAGTCCTTGAAGTTCGTTGAAATCTGTGCGTGCCTGGCTAATCTTGGCGCCGGCAGAAAGTGACCATTGCGCATCCAGTTGAATCTGATCTCGTGCAAAAAGGTGGGCCGAGTCTGTGGAGTAGTTTCGATTCATCAGGCTGGCGACGGGCGTATCCAAGTTGACGACGGGCGATGAAGCCCAGTCCACCAAATCGTACAGGTACCGCAGCCGGGTAAAGCGGCTTTGCTCCAGCCAGAGACCAAAATCGAACTCATGCTGATCAACCTTGATGGTCAGGCTGGTGTTCACGCCGTTGCGATCAGACTGCACCTGGGAGCGGCGAAGTTGCAGGTTGGTCATGGCACCGTTGGTGCTGCTGGGCAAATGCCAATCCCCGTAGCCCCCATCGCGCTGGGCGTAGGGCGTGAGTTTGAGAACGGCATGCGGCGCAAGGGCAAATTCGCCGGTCAGTGCTGTCAGGTGGTCGCGCCGGTAGCTCATTGAGGAACCAAAATAGGCGTCTTCGTCCGTGTCGCGCAGAGCGTCTTTCCAAGCCGTGTAGTTATCCAACTGATACCCCCGCGCTTGAAGCACCGGCAGGGTCAGATCGGCGTAATCGTTCTCACGTTTGTCGGAATAGGCGTAGAACCACATCAGGCGGTGCTCGCCCAGCGGCTTGATCAACTTGACGTTGAGTTGATCGTGGTAGCTACCCCAGCGAGCGCCTGCACCGGTTACCGCTTCACCCGGATCGCGCTGAAACATGCCAAAGGCCTGTTGGCCAGGACTGCCCATACCCTTCCACTTGTCCGCGATGGTGCTGGAAGCGCTGATGTAGCCGGTCAAACCCGAATCCAATTGCCCGCTGTCCACCCGTAGGTAGCTGCGATCATTGCGGTAGCTGCCCACGCTTTGCTTGAAACGGAAACCAGACTCCTTTTCCGGCAATCCGCTGTAAAGGCGAACTGATGCCCCCAATGCGTTATTGGACGGAACATTGGGCGTGCCGCTGCCGGGCGTGAGCGAAATGCGGTCCAAGTCTTCCGAAATGATGGCGCGATTGGGGTCGATGCCGTTGTAATACCAAAAGTGCGTACTGCCCAGGGGGATGTCGTCCAGCGTGAATCCGATCTGGTTGAGGCCAAATCCCCGCACCGAAAGATCGTTACCCCATTCATAGTTGCCGAGATTGTCCGATCCCGTCCAGGCAACGCCTGGGAGTTGGTTGATTTGTTTCAGCGGGCTGGTTCCAGGTGGAGCCCCTCGCAGGGTGTTGTCTGAAACACCACTCACGTCGCGTATCTCTCGCTTGCCCAGAACAATGATTGGAGTCAGTTCAGCAGTGCCGGCACCACTGGCTCCAAAGGACGCTAACCACATCGTCAGTCCGGCCAACCATGCAGGGAGAGGATGCGGACGCATTTGAAAGTTGCTCATATTTTCGTTCTTATACTGCCGTTATCGAGAGACGCTTTCAGTCCTTTCGGATTGCGAAGGTAACGGCTCCAAAGCTTCACCCCTTCAGCTTCGCCGCCAGCCCCTGCGCACAGGCAAACGCGCTGGCCCAGGCCCATTGGAAGTTGTAGCCGCCCAACCAGCCGGTCACGTCCACCACCTCGCCGATGAAGTACAGGTCGGGTTGTTGATTTGCTTCCAAGGTCTGGCTGGAGAGGGCGCGCGTGTCGACGCCACCGGCGGTGACCTCGGCCTTGCGGTAGCCCTCGGTGCCGGTGGGTGTCAGTTCCCAGCGCACCAGGTGTTCGGCCAGGGCGGTCAGGGCCTTGTCGGAGGCCTCGTTGATCGGGCGTGTCCAGTTGTGGCCGCGCGCCGCGCCCTGGGCCACCCAGGTGTCGGCGAGGCGTGCGGGCACCAGCGTGGCCAGCTCGTTGGCAATCAGCTTGCGTGAGCTGGCCTTGGCGCGGTTCAACACCTCGGCCACTTCGGCGTCGGGCGCCAGGTCCAGGCGGATGGGGCTTCCGGGCTGCCAGTAGCTGGAAATCTGCAGTACGCCGGGGCCGGAGAGGCCGCGGTGGGTGAACAGCAGGTCTTCCAGAAACGCGATACGGCTCTTCTTGTCACCGGTTTCAATCTTGACCGGTAGCGACAGGCCGGACAACTGGGCAAACGGCGCCCAGGCAGCCTCGTCAAAGGTCAGGGGCACCAGCGCGGGGCGCGGTGTGACCAGGGGCAGCCCAAACTGCTTTGCAATGCGGTAGCCAAAATCGCTGGCGCCAATCTTGGGAATGGACAGGCCGCCGGTCGCCACCACCACTGCTGCGCACTGGATGGTGCCACGGTCGCTATCAATTTCGTAGCTACCTGCGCAGTCTTCACGAGGGCTGGAGGCAGAAAATCGTATGGCCTTCACTGCGCAGGGCTGCCAGCGGGTGGCGTTGCCCGTGGCGCACTCGGCCAGCAGCATCTGGATGATGTCCTCAGCCGAGCGGTCACAAAAGAGCTGACCCTTGTGCTTTTCGTGGAACGCGATGCCGTGCTTGTCCAACAGGGCGGTGAAGTCGCGCGGCGTGTAGCGTGACAGGGCCGAGCGGCAAAAGCGCGGATTCTCGCTGAGGAAGTTCGCCGGTGTGGTGTCGCGGTTGGTGAAGTTGCAGCGTCCCCCACCCGAGATACGGATCTTCTCCGCCACCTTGTCGCTGTGGTCCAGCACCAGGACTTTCAGGCCCAGCTGCCCGGCCACGCCCGCACAAAACAAACCGGCGGCGCCGGCGCCGATGATGACTACGTCGAAATTCTGCATGACCGGCAGTGTAGATGGACCCGAGCCCCGAGCCGGGAGCCTGGGGCCGCTCACCACGTGCTCAGGCAGCGCGAATCGGCGTTGCCAGCACGCTGGCATCCAGCCCGGCGGCCAGCAGACCCTGCAGCACATCGCCGACCACGATCACGCTGGGGCTGACCAGATGTTCGCGTTCGATGGTGGCCTGCAATTCACCCAGCGTGCACACGGCGTGGCGTTGGTGCGGCAGGCTGGCGCTCTGGATGATGGCGACCGGCGTGTCGGCGTGCAGGCCGTGCAGCAGTTCGCGCTGGATGTGGGCCACACCACTCATGCCCATGTAGATGACGATGGTCAACCGGGCCTGGCGCGCGGTGGTGGAGAGTGCCCGCCAATCGGTGCCGCTGGAGCCCGGCTTGGCATGGCCGGTGATGAACACCACGCCATGGGCCGCCTCGCGGTGCGTCAGCGGCACGCCCAGAGATGACACGGCCGCCATGCCGGCAGTGATGCCGTTGATGACCGAGAAACGCACACCGGCGGCCTGCAGGGCCTCCACCTCTTCGCCACCACGGCCAAACATGAACGGGTCGCCGCCCTTGAGGCGCACCACGGTCTCGCCCTCATGGGCGGCAGTGATCATCAGCTTCTCAATAAAGGACTGCGGTGTGGACTTGCAGCCACCGCGCTTGCCGACGTAGACCACGCGTGCACTGGGCGACGCGTAGGCGACGATGGCCTCGTTCACCAGATCGTCCACCAGCAGCATGGTGGCGCCCTGGATGGCCTTCAGGGCCTTGAGGGTCAGCAGTTCGGGGTCGCCGGGGCCGGCGCCCACCAGGGTGACCTGGCCACGGGCGGGGGCGCTGGATAAATCGTGTTTCATAGTGCGTGCACCAAATGCAAGATGTGCGCCACTTGCTGGGCAATCGGTGCAGGCACCGGCTGCGTGCCGTCCAGCACCTGGCGGATGTAGGTGGCGGTGCTGGCCGCGTCGATAGCGGTGGGCAGGTCCGGCAGCGTGGTCAGCGTGCCGCCCTGGTGCTCCTGGTGGTCCACCACGCGGCCGGCAATGAAGCCTTCCATGCGCGGTGTGCGCCGGGGGTCCGCAACGGCCTCTCCCTCGGTGCCGCGCAGCAACAGCGCGTTGCTGCCCAGCAGCGCCAGCGTCTCGGCCATGGACACGGCGTACTCCGGGTGGGTGTAGCTGGTGACCAAGACGCTTTGGCCCTGCACCGGGTTCATCAGCTTGACCAGGCTGTGTGCCGGGTTGCGCAGACCGACCACGCGGCGCACGTCCAGCAGGCGCTGCAAACCGGGGCTCAGCAGCGCGGTGGGCGCAAAGGCGACCTGGCCGGGCGCTATTGATTCGATAGCTGTCTGCGCAGCAATGTCGAGGGCTAGCAGCACTTCTGGCGTATGAACGCGGGTGGACTCGGTGGCCGTGCCGTGGATCAGTACCGGCAGGCCCTCGCGCGCTAGCAGCAGTGCCAGCAGGGGCGTGAGTACCGGCAACTTGCGCGCGCCGTTGTAGCTGGGGATGACGATGACCGGCTTGCCACTGGCCGGAAGCATCTGCAGCCGCTGGTGCGTGGCGTCCAGAAAGCCGGCCATCTCCTGCGCGGTTTCGCCCTTGATGCGCATGGCCAGGCAGAAGGCGCCGATTTCCAGATCGGTGACCGCTCCGTCCAGCACCTGGCCAAACAGATCGGCCGCCTGCTCACGCGTCAGCGAGCGTGCGCCGTCCTTGCCGCGACCGATTTCCTTGATGTAATTTGCAATGCCCATGTGGCTATTGTCCCGCAGGTAAACAGATTGCGTGTCAAACGCTGTGGGTGGCGTCGCGCTGGCTGGCGGGAATGGATTGCAGCACCAGGCGCTTGACCTCGGGCAGGCAGGAGCCGCAGTTGGTGCCGCAGGGCAGTGCCGCCTGCAGTTGCGCCAGGCGCTGGACCGGGTTGCCCTTGCCACTGGCCAACTGGGTGTTGATGGCGCTCTCGGTCACGTTGAAGCAGGTGCAAATCTGCTTGCCGCGCTCTTGCACCGCCACCGGCGGCTTGGCGCTGGGCACCAGCAGCAAGCGGCCATAGGCCTGGGCCGGCAGTTCGTCCTGCAGCAGGGTCTTGATCCAGCCCTGCGCGCTGGTGTCGCCGGCCAGCACACAGGCGTTGAGCTGGCGCTCGCCGGCCGCGTTGGCGCCCAGCAACTGGATGGCACGGCGCTGGCCGCGCGTCCGATCGGCATAGCGCAGCACGTCGGCGCCGCCCAGGCCCAGCAGGGACTCGATCTCGGCCAGCACCGCCTCATCCGGCGCATCGTAGGCGGCGGCGCGAAACAGCAGGCCGCTGCGTTCGCGGCCAAACGGCGTGCAACTGGCAAAGGCAAAGCGCGCCATAAGGGCCTTGAGCCGCTCGCGCGCCGCCAGCGCCTGGTCGGCCGGCAGCCAGGCCACGCCCAAGAGCGACCAGGGCAGCTCGGCCTTCAGCACCTTGATCGCCGCGTGCTTGAACTCCGGCTGCTTGGAACTGGGGCAAAACGCCGGGTTGGTCAGCGCGTTGACACCGGCCAGGCGCTCGCCTGCGCTGCTGCTGCCGCTCAAAAATTCCTCGCCCCAGTGCATGGCCATGAAGGTTTGCGAGGGTGACAACGTGGTGCTGGCCTGCACCGGCACCACGATGGAGCCGCGCTTGCCGGTGACGTGGACCAGGTCGCCATCGCTCAACTGGCGCTTGGCCATGTCCTGCGGGTTCATCTCGATGCAGGGCTCGGCGACGTGGCCAAACAGACGGCCCAGCGTACCGGTGCGGCTCATGCCGTGCCATTGGTCACGCAGGCGCCCGGTGTTCAGCGACAGCGGGTAGCGGGCCTCGCGCGGCTCGGCCACTGGCTGGTACACGGTGTTGGCAAACTTCGCCTTGCCGTCGGCGGTGGGGAAGATTCCGTCGGCATAGAGGCGGGCTTGGCCGACTGCCTGGCCTTGACGCATCGGCCACTGCTGCGGGCCCTGCGTGTCAAGCAGGTCGTAGGACATTCCGGTGATGTCCAAGTCGCGGCCGCGGGTGGATTCGCGGTGTTCGTTCCAGATGGATTCGGCGGAGGGGTAATCGAACAGCGAACGCTTTGAAGCCGCAATGGGGGTCAGAGCCGTGGACTCGGGGTTTTGCCAAATCGGTGGATGGTCTGTGGCTTTGGCGGCTTGAGTCAGCCCGAATTCGGATCTGACCCCCATGGCTTCAAGCCGTTGGGCAAAGTCCACGACGATCTGCCAGTCGTGGCGCGTCTCGCCGGGGGCCGGCACGGCGGCGCGCACGCGTGAAATCCGGCGTTCACTGTTGGTGACCGTGCCGACCTTTTCGCCCCAGGTGGTGGCGGGCAGCAACAGGTCGGCATAGCGGCAGGTGGCGGTGGTGGCGAAGGCTTCCTGCACCACCACCAGCTCGGCGCGCTCCAGGGCGCGACGCACGGTCGCCTGGTCGGGCATGCTCTGCGCGGGGTTGGTGCAGGCAATCCACAGGGCTTTGATCTCTCCATCGGCGGCGGCCTGGAACATCTCCACGGCGGTCTTGCCGGGTGTCTCGGGCACCGTGGGGACCCCCCACAGTGCGGCCACCTCGGCGCGGTGTGCGGGGTTGGCCAGGTCGCGGTGGGCGCTGAGTAGATTGGCAAGTCCCCCCACTTCACGCCCGCCCATGGCGTTGGGCTGGCCGGTCAGCGAAAACGGGCCGGCACCCATCTTGCCGATCTGGCCGGTGGCCAGGTGCAGGTTGATCAGCGCTGCGTTCTTGGCCGTGCCGCTGCTGGACTGGTTCAGGCCCTGGCAGTACAGGCTGAGGGTGGGTGTGCGCGCCGGCCCGTGCATGTGCTGCATGCCGGCAAAGTAGCGCGTGGCCTTGAGCAGCGCGTCCTTGGTGATGCCGCAGGCGTCGGCCACCACAAAGGGCGTGTAGTCGCGCACCGTGGCCTTGAGCGCTTCAAAACCGTTGGTGTGGGCGGCGATGAAGGCGGTGTCCAGCCAGCCCTCCCAGGCCATGATGTGCAGCATGCCGTTGAACAGCATCACATCGGTGCCGGGCTGGATGGGCAGGTGCAGGTCGGCAATGGAAGCGGTGTCGGTCTGGCGCGGGTCCACCACCACGACGCTTAAGTGCGGGTTGGCCTTCTTCGCGTCTTCGATGCGGCGAAACAGGATGGGGTGCGCATAGGCCGTGTTGGAGCCGACGATGAACAGGCACTGCGTGTGGGCAATGTCCTCGTAGCAGGCCGGCGGCGCATCGGCGCCCAGCGTCTGCTTGTAGCCGGCCACCGCGCTGCTCATGCACAGGCGCGAGTTGGTGTCGATGTTGTTGGTGCCAATCAGGCCCTTGGCCAGCTTGTTGAAGACGTAGTAGTCCTCGGTCAGCAACTGGCCCGAGACGTAAAAGCCCACGGCATCCGGGCCGTGCTGCTGGATGATGCGCTCAAACCCGTCCGCAGCGGTCTGCAGCGCGCTGTCCCACGACACCGGCTGCGGCGCCTGGTTGCGTTGCAGGCGCTGCATCGGTTGCAGCAGGCGAGTCTGGCGGGTGACGTCGGCACTGGCGGTCAGGTGCAGGGTGGCACCCTTGGTGCACAGGCGCCCGAAGTTGGCCGGGTGGTCGGGGTCTCCCCGGACACCGGTGATCTGGCTGCCCAAGGACTCGATGATGACGCCGCAGCCCACCCCGCAATAGGGACAGGTGGAGCGGGTTTCCTGCGTGTGGGTCATGGATGCCGTGCCCGCAGGTGATCAGGCCGCGCCGCAGCTTTTGCCGTTCTGGGGGCCGGCTACGGGGCGGGTCTGGTCAATGGCGTGGCTGGCCAGCTCGGTGGTGCTCAGCGACACCTGGCCGTCTTCAACCTTGACGGCGAACTTGGGTGTGCAGCCCTCGTCCGGTGCGGCGGCCTGGCCGGTGCACAGGCCAATGGTCCAGTTGTGCAGCGGGCAGGCCACGCTGGTGCCGAACACGATGCCCTGGGAGAGTGGTCCGCCCTTGTGCGGGCAGCGGTCGAGCAGGGCGAACACCTCGCCCGCATCGTTGCGGAACACCGCCACATCCAAGCCTTGGGCGCGGGCCACGCGGCGCGAGCCGAGCACGGGGATGTCTTCAACACGGCAAACAGGGGTCCACTCACTCATTTTGCTATTCCTTTTGTAGCTGCCTACGCCCGTTCTACGAGGGCTAGAGGCCGATTTGTTAATACATCACGTCTTTAACGACGAATACATTCCGGTGACCCGGTCCATCACCGTCAGCAGGTTCTCGCTGGCGGTAAACACCTCGGTCAGGGGTTTCACGGCACCGGCCTCGGCCGTGCCGACGCGTTTCAGCGCGGCGTCCAGAAAGATCCACTGCCCGTCGGCCAGTTGCAGCTCTTCCTGGATGCGGGTCGTGGTCTCGGGCGCCTTGCGCAAAAAGGCCATGGCGCTGACGAATTCGGTGCGGGCCTTGTCGATCTCGGCGCCGGCGCTGGCGGCATCCACCGGCAGGCGGGCGGCCAGGTAGTACATGGCCATGCGCTGGCTGAGCATGCGCTGGCGACCGGCCACGTTGACCAGCTTGCCCAGCGGCTTGCCCTGCACCGCCTCGTACTGCACGGTGCCCTGGTGGGCCAGTGCCAGCACGCCGGCGTTCAGTTGCAACATGCTGGCGGCATGGTCGCGGCTGGGGGTGCTGCCCACCAGCGCGGTCTTGTAGGCGGTCCACGATGCATCGAGCTTGGCGTAGGTGTCCTTGATGTCCGTGGAACTGGCAAACGCCTTGAGTTCGACCAGTTGGCGGTCAAACAGGGCCAGCGATTTGTCCAGCACCATCTGTGCGTTGTTTTTCTCGATGCCATGCACCAGTGCCAACCAGGCCTTGCCCATGCGCTGACTGAGCATGCGCTGGCGGCCAGCCTTGTTGATCGCGTCTCCCAGGTCGCTGACCTGGGCGTGCACGGACAACAGGGGCAGGCCGACTGCGGCGGTGATCAGGGTTCGGCGGCTGAGCAGGTTTGGTTTCATGGCATCCTCTTTTTCAAAAAACCCGAGTGTGGTTTGTTGCAGCTTTTTCGAAAATGGAGTAGATGAAGAATTTCATGAAATAGTGCTGACGGCCTCAAACTGGCGGGTGTCCACTTCCGCTTCCTTGAAGTCGAACCAGGGATCGGGCTCGCCGTCCAGCGCAAACTGCAACTGTTCCCACAGCGCCTTGCGACCTTCATGGTCTTCCAGGATGCGTTTCTTCACGTAGTCCAGGCCGACCCGGTTCACGTAGTGCACGGTGCGCTCCAGATACCAGCCCTCCTGGCGGTACAGCTCGCAGAAGGCGCCGGTGTACTCCAGTACCTCGTCGGCGGTTTTCACCTTGACCAGAAAGTGCGCCACCTCGGTCTTGATGCCGCCGTTGCCGGCCACATACATCTCCCAGCCGCTGTCCACACCGATGATGCCCACGTCCTTGATGCCGGCCTCGGCACAGTTGCGCGGGCAGCCCGATACGGCGAACTTGACCTTGTGCGGGGCATACATGCGCCACATGGCGCGCTCCAGGTCCTTGCCCATTTGCGTGCTGTCCTGCGTGCCCATGCGGCACCACTCGGAGCCCACGCAGGTCTTGACCGTGCGCAGTGCCTTGGCGTAGGCGTGACCGCTGGGCATGCCGATGTCTTTCCACACGTTGACCAGGTCTTCCTTCTTCACGCCGAGCAGGTCGATGCGCTGGCCGCCAGTGACCTTGACGGTGGGAATCTTGTACTTGTCCACCACGTCGGCAATGCGGCGCAATTCGCTGGCCGTGGTCTCGCCGCCCCACATGCGGGGGATAACTGAGTAGGTGCCGTCCTTCTGGATGTTGGCATGAGAACGCTCGTTGATGAAGCGGCTTTGCGGATCGTCCTTGGCCTGTTTGGGCCAGGTGCTGATCAGGTAGTAGTTGACGGCCGGGCGGCAGGAGGCACAACCATTGGGCGTCTTCCACTCCAGGAATTTGAAGGTGTCGGCAATCGTCATCAGCTTGTTGGTGCGGATGGCATCACGCACGGCCTGGTGGCCGTGGTCGGTGCAGCTGCACATGGCTTTGAGCTTGGGTGTGGCGGAGTAGTCGCCACCGGCGGTGAACATCAGCAACTGCTCCACCAGGCCGGTGCACGAGCCGCAGGATGCGCTGGCCTTGGTGTGCTTGCGCACTTCGTCCAGTGTGAACAGGCCCTTGTCCTTGATGGCCTTGCAGATGGTGCCCTTGGTCACGCCGTTGCAGCCGCACACCTCGGCATCGTCGGGCATGGCGGCGGCCTTGCTGTGGCCTTCGTGGCCCACGTCGCCAATGTTGGATTCGCCAAACATCAGCTTGTCGCGGATGTCGCTGATGGAACGCCCATCGCGCAGCAGCTTGAAATACCAGCTGCCGTCCACGGTGTCGCCATACAGGCAGGCACCCACCAGCTTGTCGTCCTTGATGACCAGCTTCTTGTAGACGCCGCCATAGGGGTCGCTCATGACCAGTTCCTCGGTGCCTTCACCGCCAGTGAAGTCGCCCGCGCTGAACAGATCAATGCCGGTGACCTTGAGCTTGGTCGATGTCAATGAACCCTTGTACTGGCCAATGCCGAACTGCGCCAGATGGTTGGCTGCGACCTTGGCCTGCTCAAACAGCGGCGCCACCAGACCGTAGGCAATGCCGCGGTGGGCGGCGCATTCGCCGACCGAGTAGATGCGCGCATCGGTGGTGGTCTGCATGGTGTCGTTGACGACGATGCCGCGGTTGCAGTGCAGGCGCATCTTCTCGGCCAGATCGGTGTTGGGGCGAATGCCAACGGCCATCACGACCAGGTCGGCGGCCACTTCAGAACCGTCCTTGAACTGGATGGCTTTCACGCGCCCAGAGTCTCCGCCGACAAGCGCCTGCGTCTGCGCACCAATCAGGAATTTCAGACCCCGGTCTTCCAACGACTTTTGCAGCATCTTGCCGGCCACGGTGTCGAGCTGGCGCTCCATCAGCGTGGGCATCACGTGCACCACGGTCACATCCATGCCGCGCAGCATCAGGCCGTTGGCCGCTTCCAGGCCCAAGAGGCCGCCACCGATGACGACGGCGTGCTTGTACTTTTGCGAGGCGTCAATCATCGCCTCGGTGTCGGCAATGTCGCGGTAGGCGATCACGCCGTCGAGTTCC
Source organism: Burkholderiales bacterium (assembly GCA_038327925.1). Lineage (GTDB taxonomy): Bacteria > Pseudomonadota > Gammaproteobacteria > Burkholderiales > Burkholderiaceae_C > Allorhodoferax. The sequence goes on from JBBQLM010000053.1 coordinate 20,498, forward strand.
TTGCCGGGCACCGGCAGGATGAAGGGGTTGGAGCCGGTGCACAGCAGCAGGCGGTCGTACTCGGCTTCGGTGCCATCATCGGCACGCACGACGCGCTTGATGCGGTCCACCTCGACCACCTTTTTGCCGGCGTGCAGTGTGATGTGGTTGTCGGTGTACCAGTCCCAGGAGTTCAGCACGATCTCGTCGAGCGTCTGCTCACCGGCCAGCACCGGCGAGAGCAGGATGCGGTTGTAGTTGGGGTGGGACTCGGCGCCAAAGACCGTGATGTCGTACAGGTCGGGGGCAATCTTCAGCAGTTCTTCAAGGGTGCGCACACCCGCCATGCCATTGCCGATCATTACCAGTTTTGATTTCTTCATTGCGTGACTCCAGATAAACGAAATTACCGGGTGCGCACCGTGTCACACCGTTACATACTTCGTTGTATGTGGAACCACAGTGCAATACTGGGGTCCTGGGAGCGCGCCGTTGCGCCCATGTATCTCAAAGCAATAGGCGTGCCATCGGTGTGCAGGGGGCATGCGGTCAGCGAGGACGGGTTTTGCACCGGTGTGGGGCGCGTTGGCGCCTATGTGAACCCACCGGCGCACCGTTCTGGAGTGTGGGGCCGCTACACTGTTTTGCATCGCACACCACTTGCTGATCGACCATGGAATCTATTGCCAAAACCCCTGCGCCACCGTACTACGCGGTGATCTTCACTTCGCTACGTACCGAAGTGGATGATGGCTATGGCGCGATGGCCGCGCGCATGCTGGAACTGGCCGCCATGCAGAGCGGATTTCTGGGCGTGGAGTCGGCGCGGGATGGGCTGGGAATTACCGTTTCGTACTGGACCGATCTGGAATCGATCCGCAACTGGAAGCTCAACGCCGAGCACCTGGAGGCCCAGCGTCTGGGCCATCAGAAGTGGTATGCGTCTTTCAAGACCCGCATCGCCAAAGTGGAACGTGACTATGCGCTCTAAGGCTGCATAGTCACGCTGGATGGGGATTGCAGCGACCGCTGCTGAACGGTCGTTAGTGCGGTGGCGGGTGTCAGGCTGCCTTTTCGACGTGGGCCTGTCGGGTGTACAGGAAGTCGATGACGGCCTTGCGGTAGCCCAGATACTGCGGGCTGTCGGCCAGCGCCACGCGGTTGCGTGGGCGCGGCAGGTCCACACTCAGCACTTCGCCAATGGTGGCGGCTGGGCCGTTGGTCATCATCACGATCTTGTCGGAGAGCAGCACGGCCTCGTCCACATCGTGCGTGACCATGACCACGGTGCTTTGCGTGCGGGCCACAATCTCCAGCAGTTCGTCCTGCAGCTTGGCGCGGGTGAGTGCGTCCAGTGCGCCAAAGGGTTCGTCCATCAGCAGCACTTTGGGCTCCATGGCCAGTGCACGGGCAATGCCCACGCGCTGCTTCATGCCGCCGCTGATCTCGCCGGGGCGCTTTTGCGCGGCGGCGGTGAGGCCCACCATGGCCAAAGCGGCGTCGGTGCGTGCCATCAACTGGGCCTTGTTCTCCGATGGTGCGCCGGTGCTCTTGGACGCTGCGCCAAAGACGCGCTCCACGCCCAGGTAGACGTTCTCAAAGCAGGTGAGCCACGGCAGCAGCGAGTGGTTCTGGAACACCACGGCGCGCTCGGGGCCGGGGCCGGCGATCTCGCGGTTGGCACAGAGCAGGGCGCCTTCCGTGGGAGTGGTCAGGCCGGCGATCAGATTCAAGAGCGTGGATTTGCCACAACCGCTGTGCCCGATCAGCGCCACGAATTCGCCCTTGGCCACGGTCAGATTGATGTCGCGCAGTGCGGGGAACAGGCCCTTCTTGGTTTTGAAGGTTTGGGCGACGTTCTGGATCTCGATGTACTTTTGCATGGCTTTTCCTAATCAGTTGAGGACAGAGCTAAAGGGCTTTCCCGCAAGAACCCCCTTGATCAGTTGAGGACAGAGCTTCGCTTCGCTACGGTCTGTCCCGCAAGTCTCAGGATTTCACTTCTTCAAACGTGAATGCGGTTGCGACCTTGATCAGGGCGTATTCCAGGATCAGCCCGACGATGCCGATCACGAAGATGGCGATGATGATGTTCTTGACGTTGAGGTTGTTCCACTCGTCCCACACCCAGAAGCCAATGCCCACGCCACCCGTCAGCATCTCGGCGGCCACGATCACCAGCCAGGCAGTGCCCACGGCCAGGCGCACACCGGTCAGCATGTAGGGCAGCACGGCGGGGAACAGAATCTTGGTGACGATCTTCCACTCGGAAAGGTTCAGCACGCGGGCCACGTTCAGGTAGTCCTGCGGCACACGCTGCACGCCGACTGCGGTGTTGATGATCATCGGCCAGATCGAGCAGATGAAGATGGTCCAGATCGCGGCCGGGTTGGCCCCCTTGAATACCAGCAGGCCAATCGGCAGCCAGGCCAGTGGCGACACCGGGCGCAGCAGGCTGATCAGCGGGTTGAACATGCGGCCCAGAAACTCAAAGCGGCCAATCGCAAAGCCGGCGGGTATGCCCACCGCTGCGGCCAGGCCAAAGCCCACGGCCACGCGCTCCAAGGACATCAGCACGTTCCAGCCCACGCCCTGGTCGTTCGGCCCTTTGCGGTAGAACGGATCGCTGAACAGCACCACGGCCTGCTTCCAGGTTTCCCACGGGCTGGGGATGCTGCTCGCGGTGCTGATGCTGACGATGGCCCAGATGCCGACCAGCAGGCCCAGGCCCAGCACCGGTGGCAGCACGGCCATCACCAGGCCGCGCCAGTCGCGGGCTGGGCGCGGTGCTGCGGGTGCAGCAGCGTTGGTCACGGCGGGGGCCAAAGGATTTAAGTCTTTTGAGCCACTAGCCCTCGTGGAATCTGCGTGAGGCGCTTCATTTTTCATAGCAATGCTGTCGCTGGCCGCAGCCAGTGGGGAATGGAAAACTGCGCTAACCATGGTGCTCTCCTCAGGCTTTGATCTTGAAACCGTCGGCGTATTTCTTCGGGTCCTTGCCATCCCAGACCACGCCGTCCATGAACTTGGCCGAGCGCATCGCGTCCTTGGGGATCGGGGCCTTGGCAGCAGTGGCGGCCTGCTTGTAGATGTCGATCTGGTTGATCTGCTTGGCCACCGCCAGATAGTCGGGGTGTTCCTTCAACAAACCCCAGCGCTTGTGCTGCGTGAGGAACCACATGCCGTCGGACAGGTAGGGGAAATTCACCGTGCCGTCGTTGAAGAACTTCATGTGGTTGGGGTCGTCCCAGGTCTTGCCCATGCCGTTCTGGTAGCGCCCCAGAATGCGCTGGTTGATGGCGTCCACGCTGGTGTTCACATAGCTCTTGTCGGCAATGGTTTCGGCCATCTTGTTCTTGTTGGACAGGCTGGCGTCGATCCACTGACCGGCCTCGATGATGGCGGCGGTCACGGCGCGCGCCGTGTTGGGGTATTTCTTGACGAACTCGGCCGTAGTGCCCAGCACCTTTTCAGGGTGGTCTTTCCAGATGTCCTGCGTGGTCGTGGCGGTGACTCCAATGCCGTCGATGATGGCGCGGTGGTTCCAGGGCTCGCCCACGCAGAAGCCGTCCATATTGCCCACGCGCATATTGGCCACCATCTGCGGTGGTGGCACGGTGATGACCTTGGCGCCGGTCATCGGGTTGATGCCGTTGGCGGCCAGCCAGTAGTACAGCCACATGGCGTGGGTGCCGGTGGGGAAGGTCTGGGCAAAGGTGTATTCACGCTTCTCGGCGGCCATCAGCTTCGCCAGGCCGGGGCCGTCCACGGCGCCCTTGTCGGCGAGCTTCTTGGACAGCGTGATAGCTTGGCCGTTCTGGTTCAGCGTCATCATCACGGCCATGTCCTTCTTGGGGCCGCTGATGCCGAGGTGCACGCCGTAGATCAGGCCGTACAGCGAGTGGGCAAAATCCAGTTCCCCATTGACCAGCTTGTCACGCACGCCGGCCCAGGAGGCTTCCTTGCTGGGCACGATCTTCACGCCGTATTTCTTGTCAAAGCCCAGCACCGAGGCCATGACCACGCTGGCGCAGTCGGTCAGCGGAATGAAGCCGATCTTGACCTCGGTCTTCTCGGGGGCGTCGGAGCCAGCGGCGTAGACGGCGGCACGCAGGGCCGGGGTGATGCCGATGGCGCCCACGGCAGCCGATTGCAGAACCGCGCGGCGGCTGAGCTTGTTGTTCAGAAGGTTGATCATGGCAAACATCCTCAAAAGCGATTGACGAAAAAAAAGGCGTCCTCACGTTGCAGGGGGCGTATCAGTTACGCCGTGTGCAAGTGGGGACGCCTTTGTCCGGTTTAACCGGCATCACCCGCCGTTGGGTGTTGCCTGTTGTTGACCTTCGTTGGTCTCGGATGGGTAGATGCAATGAGCGTGCCAAGTACGTATGGCGCTTATTGGAAGTTATTCGCTCTGATATTGATAGCGCTATGACTATATTCGACGAGGGCTATGGGCCAATTTGTTCATGATGCACCGATGCGGGCGCGATTGGCACCAATCTTGTGCAGTGCACCAAACACAGGGCTGCGCTCAAGAATTTCCGTGCACCTGCCGAAGAAACAAGCATCATGCAAACCCATACCGAAACACCCAAGGCGCGCACCAACCGGAAGGTTCCGGTGGAGCAGTGGCCGGAGTCTTTGGACATCCTGCGTCACCTGGCCCAGCAGAGCAAGCCGGTTCCGATCCGCGACGTGGCGCACGATGTGGGAGCGCCCGAAATTTCAACCCGCAACCGGCTGGCCCGCCTGGAAATTTTGGGTGCGGTCATCTCGTCCCGCGCCAGCGCCCCCCTGGGGCCGGGCAAGCACGTGGTCTGCGCGCACTATGTGATCACGCAGTACGGCAAGGACTGCATCGCCAACCAGGGCAAGAGCGCGGTCACCACGCCGCGGTTGTGCGTCAACAGCGTGTTTGGCCTGGCTATGGCGATGAATCTGCACTGTTGACACGAGCGGGGTTGCCGCGATACCCCGGGACTACAATTCAATTTTTTCCCGGGGACATAGATATGCAACTGCAAAAATTCGGCCGTCAGCAAGGTTTTACCCTCATTGAATTGGTGATGGTGATTGTGATTCTCGGGATTCTGGCGGCGATTGCATTGCCTAAGTACATGGATTTGCAGAAGGATGCGCGGATTGCCAATGTCAATGCGGCCAAGGGATCGTTGGCATCGACCGGTGCCATGGCGCATGCCAAGTATCTGGTGACTGTTCCCGCGCCTTTAACGGTGGTGGTAGAGGGTGCAACCGTTACTTACCAGACACCGATTCTTTCGGGCTATCCACAGGCAGATACGGGCTTGGCCGAGGCGGCTGGTTTGAAGCCCGTTGGAGGTACTTCAACGGACTACACAATCGCACCCGGTACCGGCACATTGACTGTTACGCCGATTAGTGCGTCGGCTGCCGCCACAACGGCTGGTACATGTTCCGTTGTCTACACAGAGGCGACTTCGGCGACTGCAGCTCCTTTGCTGACGGTGACGACAACCGGTTGTTAAGCACTGGGGTGGGTTTCACCCCATCAAATCCGCCACATCCAGCATCCGCTGCGCGACTTCCACGACCTTGAGGCCCTTGTCCATCGCGGTCTTGCGCAGCTTTTCATAGGCCACCTGCTCGCTCAGGCCCTGGCGCTGCATCAACAGGCCCTTGGCGCGGTCGATGGTGCGGCGGTTCTTCAGTTCTGTGCTCAGTCCCTGCAGTTCGGTCTTGGCGTCGGCCAGCTCGGCGCGCAGCGCCTGTTCCTGCTCAAAGCGCGCCATGGCCACATCCAGAATCGGGCGAATCCGCTCGGGCGACAGCCCGGCCACGACATAGGCCGAAACCCCGGCTGCCACGGCGGCGCGGGCGTTGGTGGGGTCGTTGTCGTTGGTGAACATCACGATGGGGCGGCGCGCGTCCCGCGTGGCCATGACCACGTGTTCCAGCGTGTCGCGCGCCTCGCTTTCAGCATCCAGAATGATCAGATCCGCCTGCAACTGCGCCAGCCGCTCCTGTAGAAAAACGTCCGCCGGCAGTGTGGCCACCAGGTTGAAACCGTTCTCCAGCAGTCCGATGCGCAGGCTGCGGGAGCGTTCTGCCTGTTCAAGGGCGTGTGTGTCACTCTGGTCCGCAATGTCCAGATCGGGGGCAACGACAACAATGCGCAGGGCTTCCAACATGGTTTGGGTCATGCAAAAAACGCGCCATCAGGCCCGGCGCCAGTAGTGGTAGCGCCACGCGGTGTCAAATCCGGCGCGCGCATACAGCGCCAGCGCGGCTGTGTTGCCTTCTTCCACTTGCAGGAACACGCGTTCCAGTCCGCGCTGGGTTGCGGCGTCGGCCAGGCCGCCCAAAATGCGTGCCGCCAGACCCTGGCCACGCCGTGCCGGCACGGTGCGCATGCCATGGATGCTGGCCCAGCCCTGGCTCATTGCGGCAGTGCCTGCGGCAACCGATTGCCCGCCCATGTCGACATGGGCGTACACCACATGGGCGCTGCGGCTGAGTGCCTGCACCCGGTGTGCGCCGTCTATCGGGTCAAATCCCTCGGCCAGATAAACCCCCGACCATGCCGGGGACGGGCGATCGGTCACGCGGGCGGGCTCGCCGTTGCACAGGGCGCGCATGACCGCCACCGTGCCAACCTGGACCAGGGTGGGTTGTTGCGCTTGGTATCCCAGGCGGGTCAACTCGTCTTGTACGTCGCGCAGGCCAGGCACATCGGCCACGCGGAAGGCTGCGTGCAGGCCGCGCTCGGCGTACACGGCTTCGATGGCGCCAACCTGTGCGGGGTCGATGTGGTGGTGGCGCAGGGGCACGGCGCTTTTGGCGCGGCCGATGGTGGAGGTGTCAAACGGCAGCAGCCAGCCGTCCATGGGCTGCACCGCCGGTGGCGCCACGGCATCCAGGGTGGCGCGCTCCAGGCTGGCAATGGCGTCGTCGTCGAGTGGAAGGTTTTGCATGGGGGCTTACTCTACACTCGTGGTCTCATAGGGGAAAACATGCTGGTTTTGGGTATTGAGTCGTCCTGCGATGAAACGGGTGTGGCCATGGTGCAGTCGCACGGGCAGGGCGTGCCCACGCTGTTGGCGCACGCGCTGTACAGCCAGATCGACATGCACCAGGCCTTTGGCGGCGTGGTGCCCGAACTGGCCAGCCGCGACCATATCCGCCGCGTGCTGCCTTTGACCCAGGAAGTGATGAACGCCTGTGGCCGCACGCTGGCCGAGGTGGATGTGGTGGCCTACACGCGCGGCCCGGGCTTGGCCGGTGCGCTGCTGGTGGGTGCCGGCGTGGCCTGTGCACTGGGCGCTGCGCTAGGCAAGCCGGTGCTGGGTGTGCACCACCTGGAGGGGCACTTGCTGTCGCCCTTCCTGAGTGCCGATCCGCCGCAGTTTCCGTTTGTGGCCCTGCTGGTATCGGGGGGGCACACGCAGTTGATGCGGGTTGATGGCGTGGGGCACTATGAACTTCTGGGCGAGTCGATTGACGATGCGGCTGGCGAAGCCTTTGACAAGTCCGCCAAGCTGATGGGCCTGGGCTATCCCGGTGGTCCGGCGCTGTCCAAAATGGCGGAGCAGGGCGATCCGGTTGCTTACAAGCTGCCGCGGCCACTGCTGAACAGCGGCAATCTGGATTTTTCGTTTGCCGGGCTCAAGACGGCGGTGCTGGTGCAGTCGCAGCGGATGGTGGCCGCCGGTTTTCCCGACGACAGTGCGGCCACGTTTGAAGCCTTGCCGTTGCAGCAACGCTGCGATCTGGCGGCTTCAACCCAGGCAGCCATTGTGGAGGTGCTGGTCAAGAAATCGATGACGGCGCTCAAGCAGACTGGCCTGCAGCGCCTGGTCGTGGCCGGCGGGGTGGGAGCCAACCGCGACCTGCGCGCGCAACTCAATGCGGCGTGTGCCAAACGCCAGATCCGCGTGCATTACCCGGAGCTGCATTTGTGCACCGACAACGGCGCCATGATTGCCATGGCCGCAGCCATGCGCCTGCAAAGTGGCCAGCAACAGGCCACTGCCACCTATGCCTTTGACGTCAAACCGCGTTGGCCGCTGGATAGCCTTTAATGCACCACCAACTCGGTTGCGTTGCTGACCGGGACCTTCTTGACCAGCTTGAGGGTCAGCACACCATTTTCCAGTTTGGCCTCGCTCATGGCGGTTTCAATTTCCTGCGGGAACTCATAGGCGGCGTTGTAGCGGCGTGCGGCGCCTTCCTTGCTGGAGATGCGCACCACGGCCCCTTCGATGGCAATGGACAACTGGTCCTTGGCCACACCGGGCACGTCCAGGCTCAGCGTGAATGACGTCTCGTCCTGGGTGTAGGCGCATGGTTTGCTGGAGGTGCTGCGCAGCGCATCATCCATGAAACGCTCCAGGGTGCGGCCAGCGTTTGCGTAGGCTTGGCGACGCAATTGGGGCTGGGCGGTAGTGGCAAAAAACATGGTGGATCTCCTAGTACACTGCGCGGCACTCACAGCGAGTGCCGCTTGCATCCAAGCTGCGGATGCTTCAGTCAATTTCAAGAAAATAATCACATGTTTATTCTTTCTCGTTGGATCTTGAAAACCGGGGTGTTGGCGCTATCTGCGCTGCCCCTTGCCACTTCCACTGCATGGGCGCAGACACAACCAGCGCCCGTCAAGCTGGCCATGATCGAGGGGCTGAGCGGCCCCAATGCCAATGCCGGCGAAGCCGTCTTTCGCAATCTCAACTGGGCCGTGGAGCGGGTCAATGCCCGCGGTGGTGTGAAGGCGTCAGGCGGTGGCAACCAGTTACTGGCGCTGGAGCGTTACGACAGCAAGGGTCAGAACGAAGAGGCCCTGTCGGCCCTGCGCTCGGCCATCGACAACGGTGCGCGCATCGTGCTGCAGGGCAACTCATCCGCGAATGCTGCGGCCCTGATCGACGCCATCAACAAGCACAACGAACGCGAACCCACCAAACGCGTGCTGTTCCTGAACTACTCGGCGGTGGACCCGATCCTGACCAACGAGAAGTGCAGCTTCTGGCACTTCCGTTTTGATGCCCATGCCGACATGCGCATGGCGGCGTTGATGGATGTCATCAAGGACGACAAGGCGCTGAAGGATGTGTACCTGATTGGCCAGGACTACAGCTTTGGTCAGGCCGTGCTGCGTGAAGCCAAGCGCCAGTTGGGTGCCCAGCGCCCCGACGTGCGGGTGGTGGGTGAAGAGCTGCACCCGATGGCACGGGTCAAGGACTTTTTGCCCTATGCCACCAAGATCAAGGCCAGCGGCGCACAGGCCGTCATCACCGGCAACTGGGGGAACGACCTGAGCCTGCTGATCAAGGCAGCCCGGGATGTGGGGTTTGAAGGCAAGTTCTACACCTTCTACGGCAACGCGCTGGGCGCGCCTGCTGCGATTGGCGAGGCGGGCATCGGCAAGGTGGTGGCGGTGGCCGACTGGCTACCCAATGTGCAGGGTGCTCCAAGCGAAGCGTTCTACAAGTCCTTCCGCGCGCGCTATCCGTTGCCAGCGGACGATTACGTGCACATGCGCATGCAGTTGCTGATCGAAGCCCTGGCGCAGGCGATGGAAGCGGCATCAGCCAAGGCGGGCGGACCTGTTGCTCTGGACATTGCGGCAATTGCAACCCAGTTGGAGCGTGCCCGCGTCGGCATGGGTGGGCAGTCCGGCACCATGCGCGCGGCTGACCACCAGTTCCAGCAACCGCTGGTCGTGGGGGTCATGGACCGCCAGGGCACGCCGGGCGTGAAGTTTGATGTGGAAGGTTCGGGTTATGGTTTTCGTGTTGTGAAAACTATTGCGCCGGAAGCCGCCGAAATGCCCCATAGCTGCAAGATGCAACGCCCGTGATTGTCCGTCTGGCTGTCTCGGGCTATAATCGAGCGGCTTTGCATTAGGCAGGGCGCACGCCTGGAGCAGTTCCAGCACCAGGCGCAAGTTGAAAACCATACTTAGGAAATAGAAATGATCGCATCTAGCATCAAAGCCGCTGTTGTCAAAGACAATGCCCGCAGCCCATCCGACACCGGTAGTCCAGAAGTCCAAGTGGCTTTGCTGACCGCTCGCATCAACGAACTCATGCCCCACTTCAAGACCCACGCCAAAGACCACCACGGTCGCCGTGGTCTGGTGCGCATGGTTAACACCCGCAAGAGCCTGCTGACCTACCTGAACCGCGTAGATCACGACCGTTATGTTGCGCTGATCGCCAAGCTGGGTCTGCGCAAGTAAGCCTTGCACCAAATGACAGACGCCTGAGTTAGTTCACTAGCTCAGGCGTTTTTTACTTCGGAGACGGCAAAAACAGAGCGAAGCTGTGTCATTCCACGGAAATTGGCGGTTTTTTTGAGCCGCCGTTTGAGTTTCTCTGGAATGGCATCGTGTTCTGCGTTGTTGCCTCCGGGCTTGGCAGGTGGCCTTTACCTGCCAGCGGGTTCCCGCATTATCAGGAGATAAAAGAATGAGCATTTTCAACAAAGTTACCAAGACGTTCCAATGGGGTCAACACACCGTAACGATGGAAACCGGCGAAATCGCTCGCCAGTCCACCGGCGCCGTGTTGTTGGACATGGACGGCACCGTAGTGTTGGCTACCGTTGTCGCCAAGACCGAAGGCAAGCCTGGTCAAGATTTTTTCCCCCTGACGGTTGACTACTTGGAAAAGAGCTATGCCGCAGGCAAGATTCCCGGTAGTTTCTTCAAGCGCGAAGGCCGTCCCAGCGAGTTCGAGACATTGACCAGCCGTCTGATCGATCGTCCGATTCGCCCACTGTTCCCAGAAGGTTTCTTCAACGAAGTGCATGTGGTGATCCACACCGTGTCGTTGAACCCTGAAGTGGATGCCGACATTGCAGCCCTGATCGCTGTCAGCGCGGCACTGTCAGTCAGCGGCATCCCATTCAAC
>JBBQLM010000054.1:0-30537 GCA_038327925.1 Burkholderiales bacterium
GCAACGCCGTGGCCACAGCGGGCATTGAGTACTACCTGCCCCTGTTTTTTGAAGAAACCGCCACCGTGTTCGACTACGTGGGGCCTGACGCTACCGTTGTGCTGCACGGCGACCTGGAGAGTGCGTTTCAGCGCTTTTGGCAAGACACCAAGGACCGCTACCGCCTGGTGCAGGGCGACCCCGAGCGCCCCGCGCTGCCGCCGGAAAGTCTGTTCCTGGGCACAGAGCAGTTCTATGCCCGGGCCAATGCCTACGCCCAACTTGCTATCAAATCAGGAGCTACAGACAGAGCATCGACGAGGGCTGATGGCCAATCTGGCACAGAAGCACCTGGCTCGCCCTATGTGGAGCTGGAGACCCTGCCCCCGATGGCCGCCGAGCGCGGCAGCGAAGACCCGCTGGCCCGCCTGAAGGCGCATGCGCGCAACACCCAGCACCGCATCCTGGTGCTGGCGGAAAGCGATGGCCGCCGCGAAAGCCTGCTGGACTTTTTGCGCGCCAGCGGCGTCAATCCACCGGCCTTTGACTCGCTGCTGGAATTCCAGACCAGTGACGAGAAGTTCGGCATTGCCACCGCCGCGTTGAGCATCGGCTTCAGTTGGCTGGAACAGGGCATCGACTTCGTTACCGAAACCGAGTTGTTCGCGAGCGCCCCCACCGCGCGCCGGCGCAAGAAGCAGGAACAGGTCAGCGACGTCGAGGCGCTGATCAAGGACCTGAGCGAGCTGAATGTGGGCGACCCGGTGGTGCACTCCCAGCACGGCATTGGCCGCTACCGCGGGCTGATCCATCTGGACCTGGGCAACAAGCTGCCCAACGGCGAGCCGGAGATGCAGGAATTCCTGCACCTGGAATACGCCGACAAGGCCGTGCTGTACGTGCCGGTCAGCCAGTTGCAGCTGATCAGCCGCTACACCGGCGTGAGCGCCGACGAGGCACCGCTGCACAAGCTGGGCAGCGGACAGTGGGAAAAAGCCAAGCGTCGCGCCGCCGAACAGGTGCGCGACTCGGCCGCCGAATTGCTGAACATCTACGCCCGCCGCGCCGCGCGCGAGGGCCATGCCTTCCGCTATTCGCCGCAAGACTACGAGACCTTTGCCAACGACTTCGGTTTTGAAGAAACCGCCGACCAGAAGGCCGCCATCCACTGCGTGATCCAGGACATGGTCAGTCCCCGCCCCATGGACCGCCTGGTCTGCGGCGATGTGGGTTTTGGCAAGACCGAAGTGGCGCTGCGCGCCGCCTTTATCGCCGTCACCGGCGGCAAGCAGGTCGCCATATTGGCGCCAACCACGCTGCTGGCCGAGCAGCATTTCCAGACCATCTCCGACCGTTTCTCCAAATGGCCGGTCAAGGTGGCGGAGATGAGCCGCTTTCGCTCCACCAAGGAAATTAATCTGGCGCTCAAGGGCGTGGCCGATGGCACGGTGGACATCGTCGTGGGCACACACAAGCTCTTGAGCCAAGACACCCACTTCAAGAACCTGGGCCTGTTGATCATCGACGAGGAACACCGATTTGGCGTGCGCCACAAGGAGCAGATGAAGGCCCTGCGTGCCGAGGTGGACGTGCTCACGCTCACCGCCACCCCCATCCCTCGCACCATGGGCATGGCGCTGGAAGGCCTGCGCGATTTGAGCGTGATTGCCACCGCGCCACAGCGCCGTTTGGCCATCAAGACCTTTGTCCGCACCGAAGGCAATGGCGTGATCCGCGAGGCCGTGCTGCGCGAGTTGAAACGTGGCGGCCAGGTCTACTTCCTGCACAACGAGGTAGAGACGATTGAGAACCGCCGCGCCAAGCTGGAAGAACTCTTGCCCGAGGCGCGCATTGCCGTCGCCCACGGCCAGATGCCCGAGCGCGAGCTGGAGCGCGTGATGCGCGACTTCATCGCCCAGCGCTACAACCTGCTGCTGTGCTCCACCATCATCGAAACCGGCATTGACGTGCCTACCGCCAACACCATTGTGATGAGCCGCGCCGACAAGTTCGGCCTGGCCCAGCTGCACCAGCTGCGCGGCCGGGTGGGCCGTAGCCACCACCAGGCCTATGCGTATCTGATGGTGCCCGATATAGAAGGACTGACCAAGCAGGCCCAACAACGGCTCGACGCCATCCAGCAGATGGAAGAACTGGGCTCCGGCTTCTACCTGGCCATGCACGACCTGGAGATTCGCGGTGCCGGCGAGGTGCTGGGCGAAAACCAGAGCGGCAATATGCTGGAGGTGGGCTTTCAGCTATACAACGAGATGCTGAGCGAGGCCGTGCGCTGCCTGAAGGAAGGCAAGGAGCCCGATCTGCTGAGCCCGCTCAACGTCACCACAGACATCAACCTGCACGCCCCGGCGCTGCTGCCCGACGACTACTGCGGTGATGTGCACCTACGCCTGAGCTTCTACAAAAAACTGGCCACCGCCAAGACCACGGACCAGGTGGATACGCTGCTGGAAGAAATCGTGGACCGTTTTGGCAAGCTGCCGGCCCAGGCGCAAACCCTTATCGACGTGCACCGCCTGCGCGTGCTGGCCAAGCCCTATGGTGTGCTGAAGGTCGATGCCGCGCCGGGCGTGATCACCATCACCTTCCAGAAAAACCCGCCCATCGACCCGATGAAGATCATCCAGATGATCCAGAAGAACAAACACATCAAACTGGCGGGGAATGAGAAGCTGCGCATTGAACGGGAACTGCCGGAAACCAAGGATCGAGCGCAGATGGTGCGGGATATTCTGCGCAATCTGGGGCAGCCGGTTGTGGAGCCTGTGGCTACTCCTATTGCCTCGAAGTAGCCGGGGGCCCGGACGCTGCGCAGCGGCAACTCAGTTGCATGCGCTGCAGAGTTTGGGGCTGTGGCCCGCGCCTCATACTGTCAAATGCCCAGAAATCGGCGCGAGCCACAGCCCCAAACTCTGCGGTGAGATGGACGCGCGGGATAGGTGCAGAGGACTGGGATCGTGCGGGAGCTGCCTCTCTAGCCTGTGGCATGAATAGTTACAGTCGAGCACAATTTATTCGTTAGGCCACTCATGAACCAGCACGAAGAACTTTGGGAGCGTTTCCTTGATCCAGAAGTTGTCAAACCATCGCTCTTCATGGCAACGATGTACATCACTACCTTCGAGATTCTCAAGAACTCAATAGTTGACCGTATTCGCGACTTCTATTTGATCGGGTGGTCGAAAGAAGGTAATACCGTTTCTCCAAAATACGCGGACGAAGTCCTTTCCCGTAACAAGAGTCCCGTCTATGCATCATTGAACTGGCTTCGTGAACAACAAGCTATCGATGAATCAGACTTGGCCACATATGAGCAGCTCAAGAAGACTCGCAACCTCCTTGCACATAGACTTTTTGAAGTCGTCACAGGCCAAGCGGAATCACCCCATCAAGAGCAATTCACCGTACTTGTTGAACTCCTTCGAAAAATCGAGGTTTGGTGGGTGGTCAACGTGGAAATTTCAATCAATCCAGACTACGCGGATGAAGAGATCGACGAGGCCGGCATTGTCCCTGGCTCCATCTTGTCGCTCCAAATGCTTTTGCAGGTTGCGAGCGGTAGCACCGAGCTACTGGATGCATGGCGAAATCAGCGTGCAGAGAAGCGACCAAATTCTCCTTAGCGTCGAAATTCTATGCGTATGCCCTTGAGTCACTCCCTCCACCTGATTGAAGCCACCACCGCCGATCTGGATCTCATCATGAATCTGGAGCGCCAGGGCTTTGCCGCTGGCCACCGCGAGGACCGCGCGGCCTACGCCCAGCGCATTGCAGCCTTCCCCCAAGGCTCGCTCATGGCCTGGCGCGGGGCGGACTGTGTGGGCTGTGTGTTTTCGGAAATCTGGCGATCTGCGCCGGAGCCGGACGTAGCGCACTTCCAGCTGGGCCACGACATCCGCGAGCGGCACGACCCGGTAGGCGGGACGGAACTGTACATCAGCTCCATGACCCTGGCGCCTAGCGTGCGCGGCCAAGGCCTGGGCACGCCGCTGCTGCTGGGCTGCCTGGCGCATGTGGCGCAGGCCTGCCCGCAGGTGGAGACAGTCATGCTACTGGTGAATGCCACCTGGGCGCCCGCCCGGCGCATCTACGCTGGCGTGGGGTTTGTGGAGGTGGCCTGCTTCACTGGCTTCTTCGACGCCGGCGATGGCGCGCGCCAGGACGGCATTGTGATGCGCAGGTCTATTGGCCGCTAGCCGTTTGAATAGTGCACAGCCAGCTATCAAGCCGATAGCAATGATGTTGGCTACTTGAAGAACCGCCCCAGGGAACGGCTCAGCCAGTTGCCTTCCTTCTTGTTCTCAACGATGTGGTTGATCCTGGCATTGACCTCTTTGACGTAGGCCATGTCGTCGCGCTTGATGTGGTGGATCAGCCAGGTGCTGAGCATGGCGTGCAACTGGGCCGCCACGTCTTCACCGGAGTCATGTTTCTCCTGGAACTTGGCCACGCGTTTGATGAACACCTCGTGCACGGCCTTGTGGGGCTTGGCGTACTGGTAGCCCGCCTCTTCCTGCAGGCTTTCCTCAAAGGCAAAGTGGGAGATGGTGTAGTCCACCAGCTCGTTGAGCACACCGCCCACCGCCGTACGGTCCCGTTGCTTGATGGCCGCGCCCAACTGGTTGATGTAATCCACAATGCGCTTGTGCTGGTTGTCCAGCACCTCGATCCCGGTGTTCAGATCCTGCGTCCAGGCAATGGCTGTATCGCTGCTCATATCTTCCTCTCCAAGAAACTACAAAAAGCTCAATCCAACAGGTGCGGGTCGGGGCCGGGGGCGGTGACGGCTCTGTGGCCGAATCACATCCACGCGATGGTGTACCACGGCACTCTCCAAACCGTGCCTGGGGTCAGCCACGCGCCTAACATGGTTTTGATCCACATCAAACGATTCCCTCCCCCCTGTAGCGGGCGTGCCACGCGCCGGCCCGTCCGGGCACCAAGGCCAAGCGATTAAACTATCCTGCACCGCCCGCGCCAGATCATGGCGAGCAAAATAACCCACTAGCCCTCGTAGATACTGAATAAGTAGCTATATATTTGATAGCAATAACTTCCATGCAAGCCCTTGAATTCGCCCCCGGCCTGGTCCTTCGCAACTGCCAAAGCGGCCAGAAACTGTCCGATTTCAAGCTGATTGCCTTTGACATGGACTCCACACTGATCAACATCGAGTGCGTGGACGAGATTGCCGATGCCGCCGGGCGCAAGGCCGAGGTGGCCGCCATCACCGAAGCCGCCATGCGCGGCGAGATCACCGATTACAAGGAAAGCCTGCGCCAGCGCGTGGCCCTGCTCAAGGGTGTGACCGTCGCGCATCTGGAAGAGGTCTACACCCGCCGCCTGCAGCTCAACCCGGGTGCCGCCGAGCTGGTGGCCGCCTGCAAGAAGGCCGGGCTCAAGGTGCTCCTGGTGTCCGGCGGCTTCACGTTCTTCACCGACCGCATCCGCGAGCGGCTGGGTATCGACTTTGCACGCTCCAACGTGCTGGAAGTGGAAAGCGGCCCGACCTGTGGCACCCTCACCGGGCGCATGGTGGACCAACCCTGGGGCGACATCTGCGACGGCGCCGAAAAGCGCCGCACCCTGCTGGAAGTGTCCACGTTGCTGGGCCTGCAGCCGTCCCAGTGCATTGCCATGGGCGACGGTGCCAACGACCTGCCGATGATGGGTGTGGCCGGCCTGTCGGTGGCCTACCATGCCAAGCCCAAGGTCCGCGAGCAGGCCATGGTGTCCATCGAATCCGGCGGCCTGGACCGGCTGCTGGAAGTGCTGCGCCCGGCCTAAGACGGCTCCCCGCCACGCACCACACGGCGGGCGGATTCCAGCAAAAGATTCACACGAAGTGCACCTTTGTTATAAAATAGGCACTTTGAATGAACCTTTAAGGAAAACCAGCATGAGCGCCCGACAGCAGTTTGCATCCTCCACCTCTGAGCTTGCCGATCAACCCCTGGGAAGCATTGCCGTGGAGCTGCCGGGCGCCACTGCGGTATTTCGGCAACTGAAACTGGACTTCTGCTGCAACGGCCACATGAGCCTGCGCCAGGCCGCCCAGGACAAGAACCTGGACCTCACCGAAGTGCTGGGCCAGCTGGCCGCGCTGGAACACACCGACGAGTTGCCCGACGAGATGACAGTGGACTCCCTGATCGACCACATCCTGGCCCGCTACCACGAGGTGCACCGCGCCCAGTTGCCCGAGCTGATCCGCATGGCGCGCCGCGTGGAATCCGTGCACCAGGCCAACCCGAACGTGCCCGCCGGCCTGGCCGATCTGCTGGAAACCATGCAGCAGGAACTGCTGCAGCACATGATGAAAGAGGAAGAAATCCTGTTCCCGATGTTGCGCACCGGCGGTCACCCATTTGTGGGCCAGCCGATTGGCATGATGCGCTCCGAGCACATCAGCCACGGCGAGGCGCTGGACCGCCTGAACGCGCTGACCAACGATGCGACACCCCCCGTGGGCGCCTGCAACACCTGGCGCGCGCTGTACACCGGCATTGCCCAGCTCAACGATGACCTGATGAACCACATCCACCTGGAAAACAATGTGCTGTTCCCGGTCTTTGAAGCCGCCAAGGCGCCCAAGACCAGTGGCGGTTGTGGCGGTGGCGGCCACGGTTGTGGCTGCCAATGAGCCGCTAAGGCACTGCGCGGCTTAGACGATTTCCTTCGCGGCGATCTGGCGCAGGGCCTGCTCAAACACCTCGGGCGGCTGTCCGCCCGAAATCAGGTGGCGGTTGTTGATGACCACCGCCGGCACCGAGTTGATGCCCTGCCGCAGATAAAACTGCTCCTGCTCACGCACCTCGGCGGCAAATTCGTCGCCAGCCAGAATAGCCTTGGCGCGCTCCGCATCGAGTCCGACCTCACCCACCAGCCGCAGCAGCACCGCGTGGTCGCTGGGGTCTTCGCCGTTGGTGAAATAGGCCTTGAGCAGGGCCTGCTTCAACGCCAGTTGCCGGTCCGCCCCGTCCAGATGCGCCCAGTGCAGCAGCCGGTGGGCATCAAAGGTGTTGTAGATGCGGGAGCGTTTGTCCATTGCAAACACAAAGCCCAGATCGGCGCCGCGCGCGCGAATCGTCTCGCGGATGGCGGCCGCCTGCTCGGGCGTGGAGCCATACTTGCGGTTCAGGTGTTCGGTGATGTCTTCGCCCTCGGCCACCATCTGCGGGTTGAGCTCAAAGGGCTGAAAACTCAGCTCCACCTGCACCGCAGGGCCGACCCGCTGCAACGCGGTTTGCAGGGATGCGAGCCCGATCGCGCACCAGGGGCAGGACACGTCGGATACGAAGTCAATTTTCAAGCTTGGGGTAGTCATATGTGGATTGTCGCGCGCTCAAACCAATGGCGTTGATTTACCCCAGGAAAACCTGGTTTCTTGCCAGCCAAAGCGACTTGGCGGGCGTATCATCATTCCAACATGTCAGACATTGCTGCCTTTTTGCGATCGGTCAAGCTGCCCGTCATGCCGGAGGTCGCGCAGGCGTTGATCCGCACCCTGAGCGACGACCAGGCCGACGTTGCCACGGTCACGGCCATCATCGCCAAGGACCCGGGGCTTACCGCCACCCTGTTACGCATGGCCAATAGCGCCCTCTTCGGTTTATCGCGCTCGGTAACCACGCTGGACAGCGCGGTCAGTGTCGTTGGCACCGCGCAAATACGCGCACGCGCCCTGGCGATCTGCATGTCCAACGCCTTCGTGTTTCCGCCGGGCCTGAACCGGCTGGAGTTCTGGCGCAGCAGCATGGTCTGCGCGGGGTATTCCCGATGGCTGGCCGCCCAACTGCGCATGGACGAACAGGAGGCCTGGTTGTCCGGCATGATGCTGCGCCTGGGTGAACTGCTGATCGCCCAGAGCCTGCCCGACGCCGTGGTCCAGATCGAATCCCAACCCTGCGGCCCTGGCGAGCGCTGGCGGCGCGAGCGCGAACAGACCGGATTCGATGAAGGCCAGCTCGCCGCCGAGATCGCACAGCGCTGGGATTTTCCCGAGGCCATTGCCAGTGCGCTGCGTGCCAGCGGCCAACCATCCCACCATGGCGGCACCCCGCTGGCGACTGTGGTCCACCTGGCCGCGCTCATGGCCGACCAAGTCGTGCCACCGTCCCAATTGCTGGACCATCTGCCCTTTGTGCTGATCCAACTGCTGAAGCTGGATGTCGAGAATTTGCGTGACCAGGTGCCGGATCCCGAGTCATTCAGCGATATTTCCATGCTGCAGGACTGACGCGTCGTGGACAATACTCCATGTCCTTTCTTTCCCTCGGCCTTTCGCCCTCTCTTGCCCAGGCTGCCGCAGCCCTGGGATTCACCGACCCAACCCCGATTCAGACGCAGGCCATACCCCTGATCCTGCAGGGTTCCGATCTGCTGGCCACGGCCCAGACCGGCTCTGGCAAGACGGCGGCCTTCGCCCTGCCCCTGCTGCAGCGTTTGCAGGAATTGCCCCACAACGACAGCCAGCAGATGGCGCGGGCGATCCGCACCCTGATCGTGGTGCCCACGCGCGAGCTGGCAGCACAGGTGGCCGACGTGGTGCAGAGCTTGGCCCAGACCCTGCCCACGCCGCCCAAGGTAGTGGCCGCGGCCGGCGGCGTATCCATCAATCCCCAAATGATGGCCCTGCGGGGCGGAGCCGACGTGCTGGTGGCCACCCCGGGGCGACTGCTGGACCTGGCCGGACAAAACGCCATCCAGTTGTCGGCAGTGCGCCTGCTGGTGCTGGACGAGGCTGATCGTCTGTTGGACCTGGGCTTCAGCGAAGAACTGTCCAAGGTGCTGTCGCTGCTGCCACCGCGCCGCCAGAACCTGTTCTTTTCTGCCACTTTTCCGCCAGACGTCCAGGCGCTGGCCCAACGCCTGTTGCGCGATCCGGCGCATCTGGCTCTGGCGCCGAGCGACGAGCCCGCCAGCGTCATCACACAACGGGCCATTCTGGTGGATGCCAAGCAGCGCACCCAGTTGCTGCGCCATCTGGTCAAGGATCAGGGCTGGAAGCGCGTGCTGGTCTTCGTGGCCACCAAATACGCCGCCGAACTGGTGGCCGAAAAACTCTACAAGGCTGGTGTCTATGCCACCGCCTTCCACGGTGACCTGAGCCAGGGCGCGCGCAAGCAGGTGCTGGCCGAGTTCAAGAACGAGCAGTGGGAAGTGGTTATCACCACCGATCTGGCTTCACGCGGCATCGACATTGTGAAACTGCCGGTGGTGGTGAACTACGACCTGCCCCGCTCTGCCGTCGATTACGTGCACCGCATCGGACGCACCGGCCGCGCCACGGAACCGGGGCTGGCGGTGAGCTTTGTCAGCGCCGATACGCTGGCGCACTTCCGCCTGATTGAGAAACGCCAGGGGATGCAATTGCCGCTGGAGCAGATTGTCGGTTTTGAGCCTTCTGAGAGCGCCACGCCAGTGGCGGCCCAGGCAGCTCCCGGCAATGGCGGTATCAAGGGCAAGCGCCCCAGCAAGAAGGACAAGCTGCGCGCCGCAGCCGCCCGAAACGGGTCTGCCTGACGCCTATTCAGCGGCGGGACGCTGCTGGCGGTGCCCGTGGGAGGCCAGGATTTCCACGTAAAACTGGTTACCGCCCTCCTTGGCGATCCCGTCCATGAGTCCGGTGAGAGTGGCCAGGTGCGCCACCACGGCCTGTTCCTCGGTGGCCCCAAAGCGGCAGTCAAAGTCCCAGAAGTCCACGCCTTGCGGCAGTTCACGGCGCCGCTCACGTTTCACGTATTTGCGGACCTCGTGCTTGATGGCTTCGAGCACGCGGTCCCGGTTTTTACCTTCGATATCCAGTTTGAATGTTTTTTTCATGCCGCGATTATGCTGCGCCACCCCATGCGGCCCGTTATCCGGCACACTCAGCACCCATGCACACCACCCACGCCACGCCCAGCAAAGAACAGATCGCCCTGCTGCCCCCGTTTGAGCGCCTGGGCATGAACCGCATTGTTCTGGTGTCCACGGTCGACGAGGCCACACGCGCCATCGACACGCTGAGCACCGCTAGGGTCTGGGGATTTGATACGGAATCCAAGCCAACCTTCTTCAAGGACCAGGTGTCCGAAGGACCCCATATCGTCCAGTTGGCCACAGCCGATCGCGCCTGGGTCTTCCAACTGCACGACATGGCCTGCCGCACACTGGTGGCGGAACTGCTGGCAACCCGGGGCATTACCAAGGCCGGGTTCGGCCTGGGTGACGACCGCAAGCGCATCATTGCCAAACTGGGCGTGGAGCCCGCCAATGTGCTGGAACTCAACACCATCTTCCGCGAGCGCGGCTACCGCAAGGACATGGGGGTCAAGGGCGCAGTGGCCGTGCTGTTCAACCAGCGCTTCATCAAATCCAAGAAAGCCGCCACCTCCAACTGGGCCCACCCGCAGCTCACGGAGGCCCAGCTGGTCTATGCGGCCAATGACGCCTACGCCGCCTTGCGCGTATTCGAAGCCCTGCAACTGGGCTGACTAGAACTTGCCCGGTATGTGGAAGTTCAGCAGGCGTGTGGCAATGAAGGTTTCCACCAGGAAACACAGCAGGGCCAACAGAAAACACACCACCCCGCCCATGAAGCCGCCCACCGCCCAGCGGCTGATCTGAAAGCCCGTGGTTTCGCCGACAAACAGCACGATGATGGTCAGGCCAATCAGAAAGCTGCACAGGGTCAGCAGCGCAATGCCGCCATTGGCCAGCCGACCGCGCTGGCGCAGTTCGGACAGTTCCCGGTTGGCCTGCTTGAGAAACTCCGGATCAGTCGATGCACGCGCCCGGTCCTCCACCAGGCGGGCCCGGTCGATGATGCGGGCCAGGCGCCCGGCGATGGCGCCGATCATTCCCGACACTGCCGTCAACAGGAACACCGGCGCCACAGCGAGTTGAATGCCGTGGGTCACGGCGTCCGCATCCAGGATCATGGCGATGCCTCCAGCTCTTCGTAGTAATGAAACGCATGGCAGCTGGCGGCCCAGTGTGCATTCGTGGTCTTGCGCGCACCCAGTCCAACCACCTGCCGCCCCGCTGCCCGGATGCGCTGGGCCAGCGGCATGTAGTCACTGTCACCGCTCACCACCATGACCGTCCCAATGTGGGGAAAGCGCGCCAGGTCGTCGGCAGCGTCCAGGCACAGGCGGATGTCCGCACCGTTCTTGGCACCACCCCCGGGTGGAAACAGCTGGACCAGCTCCATGGCGTGGTGCAGCAGGGCATCGCGGTAGCGGCCAAAGTACTGCCAGTTGCAATAGGCCCGGTTGATGGCGACAGGCCCGAGGGAGGCAGCCAGATCGACGATGGCCTGGATGTTGACCAGCGGGTCCTGCACCTTGAACCGGTTGTCCTGCTTGCTGTAGGAGCCCTCCAGCCGGGTCTCGCACAGGGCGGCGTGGAGGTTTTCAAAGTCCCAATACAGGGCTACGGCGGGCGGATCGGTCCGGTCAATCAGGTGCATGGTGTCTCACTGCTAAGGCTGCATGGTACCTGCACCTAGCCGGCCATCAGCCCCCGGCCCGCTTGACTGTATGCCCCTGCGCCTTGAGCAACTGCATGACCCGCTCGCAATGGTCGCCCTGCACCTCGATCACGCCATCCTTGACGGTGCCGCCCGTTCCGCAGGCAGTCTTGAGCTGCTTGCCCAGCTCGCCGAGTGCGCTGGCATCCAGCAGGACGCCCTTGACCACCGTCACGGCCTTGCCGCCGCGCCCCTTGGTCTCGCGGGATACCCGCACCACCCCGTCGCCCGTGGGCGCCGCCGGCGCCTTGCACAGGCACTGGGCAACCGGCTGGCGGCAGGTTGGGCACATGCGGCCGGCGTCGGTGGAATAGACCAGACCGCCCAAGGCAGCCAGGCCAGAGACTTTTGGTTTGCCAGACGCCATGTTCACTCAAACGCCGTTGTGGATTTGACGCGGCTGCGCAGCTCGAACTTCTGGATCTTGCCGGTGGAGGTCTTGGGAATGGGCTCAAAGCGGATGTCGCGCGGCACCTTGTAACCCGCCAGCAGTTCCTTGCAGTGCGCCACCAGTTCGGCGGCGGTCACCTCGGCACCGGCTCGCAGTTCCACATAGGCCACTGGCGTCTCGCCCCATTTGTCGTCAGGCTTGGCCACTACGGCACAGGACACCACCGCCGGGTGGCGGTACAAGGCGTCCTCCACCTCCAGCGAGCTGATGTTTTCGCCGCCGGAGATGATGACGTCCTTGCTGCGGTCCTTGATCTTAACGTAACGGTCCGTCTCCATGACCGCCAGGTCACCGGTGTGGAACCAGCCGCCTTCAAAGGCTGCGGCGGTCGCCGTCGGGTTCTTCAGATACCCCTTCATGACGATGTTGCCGCGGAACATGATCTCGCCCATGGTGGCGCCGTCGGCCGGGGTCTCGGCCATAGTCTGCGCATCCATCACGGTCATGCCGTCCTGCAACGGGTAGCGCACGCCCTGGCGACCGTTGAGGCGGGTCTGCTCGGACAGGCTCTCGTCCGCCCAACCAGGGCGCTTGACGGCCACGGCGGCGGGGCCATAGACCTCGGTCAGACCATACACGTGGGTGATGTCAAACCCAATCCTAGCCATGCCCTCGATCATGGAGGCCGGTGGCGCGGCGCCGGCCACCATGCCACGCACCTTCTGGCGGATGCCTTCGCGCTGCTCTGGCGGCGCGGCTATCAGCAGATTGTGGACGATGGGTGCAGCGCAGTAGTGGTCCACACCATGGGTGCGCATCGCCTCCAGAATGGACTGGGCATCCACCTTGCGCAGGCACACCTGCGTGCCGCCCAGCATGGCCACGGTCCAGGCAAAACACCAGCCATTGCAGTGAAACAGCGGCAGCGTCCACAGGTAGGTGGGAAAGTGCGGCATGGTCCAGGTGGCGGCATTGCACACCGCATTCAGATACGCACCCCGGTGGTGGGTGACCACGCCCTTGGGGTCGCCGGTGGTGCCCGAGGTGTAGCTCACGGCGATGGCATCCCATTCATCGGCGGGGCCATCCAGGCGCGCCAGGGGTTCGTTGGCAGCCAGCAGGGCCTCGTATTCCAAGCTCCCAAGAGTCTGCCCGGCGCCGGTGTATTCGCTGTCGCAAACGTCAATCACGATGACTTCACGCCCGTGTTCGTTGCGCAGCAGGGCCAGCGCCTCGCGCATGACCGGCGCGTATTCGCGGTCGGTGATCAGCACCTGGGCCTCGCAGTGGTTCATCTGCCAGGCCAGCAGATGGGCGTCCAGCCGGGTGTTCAGGGTATTGAGCACCGCGTTGATGGCCGGCACCGCATAGTGGGCCTCGATCATCTCCGGCGTGTTGGGCAGCATGACACTGATGGTTCCGCCGCGCTGCACGCCCAGCGCGCGCAGGGCCGCAGCCAGCCGGGCCGAGCGGTCCCGCGTCTGCGACCAGGTGTAGCGCCGTGCGCCATGCACCACGGCGGTCAGGTCACCAAAGACCTCGGCACTGCGCTCCACAAAGCCCACCGGCGATAGCGCCACGTAGTTGGCCGGGTTCTTGTCCAGATGCTGATCAAAGATGGTATTCACGCTGACTCCTGTTGCTTGCATATGCGGCCCCGGTTTTAACATGGCGCGCCACTGCTGGACTGGCAGTTTCCTTGCATCCGGCGCGCTATGCTCTCCCCTTTTGCACGGAGCACAGGAGACCGCATGACCGCATCGCTTTTTCCACTGGGTTGGCAGCATTACCTGCTGGGGGGCCTATTGATTGGTGCCGGGGTCAGCCTGCTGTACCTGATGACCGGGTGGGTCGGCGGCATGAGCACCGTGTTCAGCAGCACCTGGTCGTATCTGTCGCGCCTGTCCTTTTTCCAGCAGGCCCGCTTTGTCGATACACGCGCATGGCGCCTGGTCTTTGCGGCGGGGCTGGTGGTGGGCGCCGCCATCTGGTGGTTTGCGCTCGGCCCGCAAGGCGGCCTGCACACCACCGTGCCGTTGTGGCAACTGGGGGTTGGCGGCGTGCTGGTGGGCTTTGGCGCCCGCCTGTCCAATGGCTGCACCTCCGGCCACGGCATCTGCGGACTGAGTTCGCTGCAGATGCCATCCCTGATGGCCGTGCTGACCTTCATGGCCACCGGTTTTGCCACGGCCAATGCCGTTCTGTTGCTGGGAGCCCGTTGATGTCTTTGTCCCAATTCTTTGCCGTGCTGGTCAGTGGTGCCCTGTTTGGCTTTGGCCTGGCAGTTTCCACCATGGTCTCGCCCGAGGTGGTGCTCAGTTTCCTGCGCTTCCAGGACTTTGGACTGATGCTGGTCATGGGCGGCGCCGTGTGCGTGACCGTGCTGGCCTACCAGTTGGCACCCCGGTTGATGAAGCGCCCGGTGGTCGGCGACCACTTTGCCCATCGTCCCTCGGTGCTGGACCGCGACACCCTGGTCGGCGCCGCGATCTTTGGCATCGGCTGGGGCGTGTGCGGCGTGTGTCCGGGCCCGGCCATCGCCGGCCTGGGAACCGGCAACTGGTCTCTGCTCGTGGCCCTGGCCGGCATTGCGCTGGGTGCCTATGCGCAGGGGTGGCTGGCGGACCGGCGCGCGATGGATTGACACCACTGGCAGGGCGCATCCAACGGGATGCTCAGGTGCGCCCGGTCACGATGGCCTCTTTGCGTTCCGCCATCAGGCCTCCCTGGGTTGTTTCGTGATTGTGCGGCCTGTGCACTGGGCCGGCCGGAACCGGTGTACAGTTTCGCCCACGTTCAACCCACGAGGTTCTTACCATGCACACGATTCGCATCCTGTCTTCATCGGTCCTCGCCGTTGCACTGCTGGCACAACCGGCATTTGCACAAAACAAGGCGGCTATCAGCAAGTCCGTTACCGAGTTCCACAAACTGTCCGAAGGACTGGCCAACAGCCTGGCCGACCTGACCAAGCGCGCCGGCACGGCGTCGCCGAACGACAAGGACATGCTCAACCGGGTCACCAACCAGCTGGCGCTGGTGGATGTCACCGCCGACGGCGTGCTGGCGCTCGGCGCGGTCGCGGTCGAGGTGCGCGACGCGAGCGACCTGACGATTGCCAAGAAACACCTGGCCACCCGCTGCACAGCGCTCAAATCCATGGCGGATGCCACTGGCAAATATGTGAGCAGCCTGGCCAGCAACATCGCAGCCGTGGCCACGGCGGCCGAGGTCAACAAATCGCGCGATCTGGTGGTTCAAATGGGGCAAAGTGCTCTGTGCAATCCGGTAGCGGGCAAGAACTGATCCCAGTCTGCACAACACCGCCCGAATGAAGGAATACCGAACCATGCGAACTGTTCGACTGAGTGCCGTGCTGGCATGTGCATTGATGGCTGGCCTGGCGGGCGCGCAAACCGCTCCCGCGCCGGCAACGGCCGCCTCGGCCTCCGCAGGCCCGGCCATCCGCGCCGAACTGCGTGCCGCACTGCTGGACGCACAAAACCTGCTGAATGAAAAGAAGTACGGACCCGCCAAGGAGAAGATCCAGGCCGCCAACGCATTTGCCGACAGGAGCCCGTATGAAAGTTTCATCACCGCCCGCGTGGGGCTGGCGGTGGCCATCGCCGAAGATGACGCTGCGACCGCCACCCGGCTTTTGGAACAAGTGCTGCAGTTCAACGCCAACGGCGCCTGGCTCACCAACGCGGAAACCCTGCCCCTGATGCAGGCCGTGGGCGTGGCCCATTACCGGGTCAAGGATTACGCCCAGGCCGCGAGCTGGATGGAGCGCAACATCCAGGCGGGTGGCACCGAGCAGTCGGTCAAAGACGCCCGCATCCAGTCCTACCTGCTGGCCGGCAATCTGGCGCGTGGCAGCGAGCTGCTGGCCGACGAGGTGGCCGCGGCTGAACAGGCCAAGCGCGTCCCCCCGCAGGCCCACCTGCAGATGCTGGCACAGGCCCGCACCAGCCTGAAAGACACCGCAGGTTCCACCCAGGCCTTGGAGAAGCTGGTGCAGTACTACCCCAGCAAGGACCACTGGCGCGACCTGATCAACCGGCTGTGGAGCCGCTCGGACCTGTCCAGCCGGCTGCAGCTGGACGTGTTCCGCCTGGCGTTCTTCACCAGCACGCCGGAAGAGTCCAGCGACTACGGCGAATACATCGACTTTGCGCAAAAGGCCGGCTACTCGGCCGAAGCCCTGCGCATCTATGACCAGGGCGCGGCCGCTGGCCACCTGGGCAGCAGCGACGCAAACAAAAAGCAGCGCGCCAAGCTGGCCCAGGAAGTGGAGCAGGACCGCAAGAACCTGGCCGCCGATACCGCCAGCGCGCTGAAAAAGCCGGACGGCTTTGCGCTGTTCAACATCGGCATGAACCAGATCGGCATGCAGCAGTTTGACAAGGGCCTGGAGCTGATGGAAAAAGCCATCGCCAAGGGCATGCCCAAGCGGCCCGAGGACGCCCGCCTGCGTCTGGCCGTGGCCTATGCCCAGGCTGGCCAGACCGACAAGGCGCTGCAAACCTTTGCCACCGTATCCGGCCCCGAAGGCCTGGATGACCTGGTGCGCTACTGGACCTGGGCGATCCGCAAGCCTTGACGATGGGGGGTGCACGCAAACAGCTGCTGGCCGTGGGACTGGTCCTGCTGCTGGGCGGCTGCGCCGCGCTGGTGCCGCCGCCCAAGCCGGCAGCGCCGCTGGACACCGTCAACACCCAATACGGCTACCGTTTCTCCAACCTGCCACCCGGGCCTGACAACAGCGATGGCCTGTTCATGGTGGTGTCCTTCTCCGGTGGTGGCACACGCTCGGCCGCGCTGGCCTATGGCGTGCTACACAAGCTGCGCAGCACCACCATCGCATGGGACGGCAAACAGCGGCGCCTGCTTGACGAGATCGACATCATCAACTCGGTCTCCGGCGGCAGCTACGCCGCGGCCTACTACGGCCTGCATGGTGACCACTTCTTCCACGAGTTTCCCGACCGGTTCCTGAACGCCGACTTCCAGACCGAGCTGTGGGACCGTTATGTGTCGGTCAATGGCATGACCCAGGTGCTGGGCTGGTCCAACAACGACCGGGTGGACCTGCTCAGTGCCATCGTCGAGCGGCGCCTGTTTGCCGGCAAAACCTATGCCGACCTGCTGGCACGCCAACAGCGCCCGCTGATCGTGGTTCATGCCACCGACCTGAACCGCGGTGCCGATTTCCAGTTCACCCAGGACCAGTTCGACCCACTGTGCACCGACCTGTCCACGCTGCCGATTTCCCGGGCGGTGGCGGCTTCCAGCGCCGTGCCCATCCTGTTCGGACCGGTGGCGTTGAAGAACCACAGCGGGCGCTGTGGCTACCACCAGCCGCGCTGGGTGCAGCAGGCCAGCAACGGCCCGCTGCACCAGACCTGGTCGCTGCGTGCCAAGCGCCGCGCCGCCGACTTCGACTCCTTCCTGGACTCCAGCGAGGCCACCGGCCGGCCGTGGATTCACCTGATCGACGGCGGCGTCTCCGACAACCTGGGTCTGCGCGGGCCGCTGGAATCCAGCATCGCACGCGGCGGCTTTGGCCCGCTGCTCAAGCGCATGGGCGTGAGCGGCGTGCGCAAGGTGGTGTTCGTGGTGGTCAGCGCCGAGGTCCTGCCCGATCTGGGCATAGACCGCACCGGGGAGCCGCCCAGCATCCGCCAGATGGCATCGGCCGTACTGGACGCGCTGATGAACAACATCTCGTTCGAGACCAAGACGTGGCTACGTTCCAGCTTTCAATACTGGCGTGAAGAGGCCAAAGAGATGGCGGCTCAGCCCGATAGCCCCTACGCCGGCATGCCCGAGTTCTACCTGATCGAAACCAGCCTTCAGGACATGGCTGACCGCGCCGAGCGCGACAAAATGATGGCCGTGCCCACCACCTTCAAGCTGGAGCCGGCGCAGGTGGAATCGCTGATCCGCGCCGGTGGTGCTTTGCTCGACGGCTCGCCCGAATTCCAGCGCCTGGTCAAAGACCTGCAATAGCCAAATGATTTTTGGTCAAATTGGCACCTAGCCCTCGTAGGCATTGCGCATACAGCTACTATTTTTATAGCAATTCACTCTCGCCATGACCGAATCGAACCGCCTGCCAACCGCCATGGCCCTCCTGCACCAGGCCGCCCGCCCCGACCAACTGGCCGGCATGGCGCGCTTTGGCATCGTGGGTGAAGGTCGCCTGGGCCTATCGGTGCCCGCCATGCGCGGCATCGCCCGCACGTTGGGCCGCGATCACGCGTTGGCGCAGGCGCTGTGGAACACCGGCATCCCCGACGCCCGCATCGTCGCCAGTATGGTGGCCGACCCCGCCCAGTTCACCGCACGGCAGATGGACCAGTGGGTCAAGGGCTTTGCGTCCTGGGACGTGTGCGACCAGACCTGCCTGAACGCATTTGCCCGCTCCCCACTGGCCTGGCGCAAGGTTCACTTGTGGTCCACCCGCCAGGACGAATTTGTGCGCCGCGCCGCCTTTGCGCTGCTGGCCACGCTGGCGGTGCACGACAAGGCGGCCGGAGATGCGCCCTTTCTGGAAGCGCTGGCGCTGGTGGAAGCGGCTGCGGACGATGGACGCAACTTCGTCAAGAAGGCTGTGAACTGGGCCCTGCGCAACGTCGGCAAGCGTAACCCCACCCTGCGCACGGCGGCGATTGCCTGCGCGCAGCGCATCCGCCAGCAGGGCAGCCCCTCGGCCCGCTGGATTGCTGCGGACGCCTTGCGCGAGTTGAGCGCGCATTCCTAATGCGATCCTGATGCGCCGGGTGGTACGCTGAACCCGTATGAACCCGTCCACACCCACCCAACCCGAGCCGTCCGCACTGTCACTGCGCACCGGGGCCAGCATCCTGGGCCTGCTGGCGCTGGCCACTGCGGGTGCGTATTGGCTGGACCACCAGGTCTCGCTCACCAGCCAGGCCATGCTCTACGTGCTGGTGGTGGTCATTGCCGCCTACACCCTGCCCCTGCTGGCATCGGTCATCTGCGCACTGGGGGCCGTAACCGCCTTCAACTTCTTCTTTGTGCCGCCACGCTGGACCTTTGCGGTGGAAAGCCAGGAGCACCTGATTGCCCTGTTTACGATGCTGCTGGTGGCCCTGGTCATCAGCCACCTGGCGGCCGGCCTGCGCCGCGAGACGGAACTGGCCCGCTGTAACGAAATGCGCGCCCGCCAGTTGCAGGAACTGGCCACCACACTGGCCGGAGCCAGCAGCAGCGACGCCGTGCGCGCCCTGGGGCAACAGGCCCTGGACGCCGCTTTTGACGGCCCCAACCACCTGAGCCTGCTGCAGGCCGATGGCACGCTCGCCTGCGCCCCCGGCGTGGACGCCGGCATTGAGGATGGCCTGAACAGTTGCATGCGCGAAAATGCGGTACTCGGACCCGGCACCGGGCGCTGGCCGGGCCTGAACGCCTGGTACCTGCCGCTGGGCAGCGAGGCGCAGATGCAGGGCGCGGTCTGCATCCAGAACATCCTGGCTGCCGATACCGAGGGGCGTGAACATGCCCAGGCGCTGTGTGCGCTGCTGGGGCAAACGCTGTGGCGGCTGCGCCTGTCGGCGGACATGCGGACGTCCCTGGCCGAGGCCCAGCGCCAGCAGGTGCAGAGCACCTTCCTGGCCGCCATTTCCCACGATCTGCGCACACCGCTGGCCGCCGTGGTGGGGGCCGCATCGGCCCTGCAGACCCAACATGACAAGCTAAGTGAAGTCGAGCAAGAGCGTCTGCTGGGCAGCATCATCCAAGAAGCCAGTTACCTGTCCACAGTGACCGAGAACACGCTGCAACTGGTGCAACTGGCCAACACCGCGCAGCCGTTGCAGCGCGACTGGGAGGCCATGGAGGAAATCGTCGGCTCGGTGCTGGCGCGGGTGCGCGCACGCGATCCCGGGCGGCGCATCCAGTCGCGCGTGCCCGAGGGCTTACCGCTGATCCGGGCCAATGCCGTACTGTTGGCCCAACTGGTGGGCAATCTGCTGGACAACGCCCTCAAGTACAGCAGCGGCGGGATTGATCTGGTGGTCAGCGCCGACGGCGAGCACCTGATTGTCTCGGTCAAGGACCGTGGCGACGCCATTCCGCCTGAGCGCCAGCAGGCCATCTTCGAGCCCTACGCACGCAACGACCAGTCGGGCCAGCGTGGCGCGGGTCTGGGCCTGGCACTGTGCCGGGCCATTGCACAGGCACACGGCGGCAGCCTGACGGTACGGCGCCGCAACGGGAGTGGCAACAGCTTCACCTTTTCCATGCCCATGGATCCCCAACCACCGGTAGGAGATGCACCATGCGCCTGAAGGTTCTGGTGGTCGAAGACGACCGCGAAATCCGCGCCATGATGCAGTCCTCGCTGGCGGTGGAAGGCTTTGACGTGCAGACCGCCGTGTCGCTGAGCGAGGCCCGCGCCCTGCTGCAGCACGCCCCGCCCGACGTCATCGTGCTGGACCTGGGTCTGCCCGATGGCGATGGCGTGGAACTGGTGCAGCAGGTGCGCCAGCAGCAGACGCTGCCCATCATCATCGTCTCGGCGCGGCACCAGGAGGCACAAAAAATCCGCATGCTGGACGCCGGTGCCGACGACTACCTGGTCAAGCCCTTCAGCGTGGGCGAACTGCTGGCCCGTATCCGCGTGGCACTGCGCCACCGCGGCACGGCGCTCGCCGCAGCAGTCACCGAGCACACGCTGGATGATTTGCACGTCGACCTCGCCACCCGGCTGGTGCAGCGCGGCGCTGAAACCGTCCACCTCACGCCAACCGAATTCAATCTGTTGGCGCGCCTGGTGCGCAGCGCCGGGCGTGTCGTCACACACCGGCAACTGCTGACCGATGTCTGGGGGCCGGAATACACGGAGCACACCCATTACCTGCGCCTGTACATGGGCCAACTGCGCGCCAAGATCGAGAGCAACCCGGCCGAGCCACGCCACCTGCTGACCGAAACCGGCGTCGGCTACCGCCTGGCTATTCAGTAAGACTGCAGGTACTTATGCATTCCTGATGCCCTTGCCCGCACAGTCAAGCCCTGTTGACTGCAATTGGGAGCATATGGGAACTACCGCAACACAACGCGAAAGCATGGCCGCACTCACCGTGGGTGCGCTGGGCGTGGTCTATGGTGACATCGGCACCAGTCCGCTGTACACGATGAAGGAAATATTCAGTCCGGCCACCGGCATCCCGGCGGACGCCACCCATCTGATTGGCGCCGTGTCCGTGGTCTTCTGGGGGCTGATGCTGGTCGTCACGCTGAAATACGTGCTGCTGATCCTGCGCGCCGACAACCGCGGCGAAGGCGGCATCATGGCGCTCACGGCCCTGGCGGCAAATGCCGGCAACCACTCCGCACGACGCAAACTGGTGCTGCTGCTGATTGGCGTGTTTGGTGCAGCGCTTTTCTATGGTGATAGCGTTATCACGCCAGCCATCTCGGTGTTGAGCGCGGTCGAGGGGCTGGAGGTGGTGACACCTGCCTTCAAGCCCTATGTTCTGCCCATCTGCGCCGCCGTGCTGGTGGGCCTGTTTGGGGTGCAACGCTATGGCACGGGTCTGGTGGGCAAGCTGTTTGGCCCGATCATCGTGCTGTGGTTTGCGGTGCTGGCCGTCACCGGTCTGGTGGAGATTGTGCAGACACCGGAAATCCTGGCCGCACTCAATCCCTTGAACGGCCTGGCCTTCCTGAGCGCACAGGGCTGGCACCTGTTTGCGGCCGTGGGTGCGATCGTGTTGGCATTCACCGGTGCCGAGGCGCTGTATGCGGACATGGGCCACTTTGGCAAGCGTCCGATCCAGATCGCCTGGATGGGGCTGGTGCTGCCGGCACTGGCCCTGCATTACATGGGCCAGGGCGCGCTGCTGATGCGCGACCCAACGGCGCTGGAAAACCCGTTCTACCGCATGTTTCCGTCCGAATGGCTGATTCCGGCCGTAGTGCTCGCCACCGTGGCCACCGTGATCGCCTCGCAGGCCGTCATCTCCGGCGCCTACTCCATGAGCAAGCAGGCCGTGCAACTAGGTCTGCTGCCGCGCATGCAGGTGCTGTACACCTCGGCCAAGGAAGCCGGTCAGATCTACATCCCTGAGGTGAACTGGCTGCTGCTGGCCTCGGTGCTGCTGGCGGTGTTTGGTTTTGGCAATTCGTCCGCGCTGGCTTCAGCCTACGGCATTGCGGTCACGGTCACGATGCTGATCACCACCCTGCTCACCTTTTTTGTGGTTCGTTACGGCTGGAATTTCCCGTTACCGGTGGCATTGGCTGCCACCAGTGTCTTCCTGGCGCTGGACGTGCTGCTGGTCGCATCCTGCGCCATCAAGTTCTTTCAGGGTGGCTGGTTCCCGCTGGTCCTGGGTTTGGCCATTTTTGGCATCATGGCGACATGGCGCCGGGGACGAGAGTTGCTGATTGAGAGTATTCGCCACGAAGACCCGGAACTGCAACCCTTCATCACCGCCCTGGCCGCCGACGGTGTGCACCGCGTGCCCCGCACCGCCGTCTATGCCGTGGCCAACCCGGACACCGTGCCGCAGGCCCTGATGCACAACCTCAAGCACAACCAGGTGCTGCACGAACGCAACGTCATCCTGACCGTGGTGTTTCATGAAGTGCCGTGGATACCGTTCGCCGAACGGGTCGAGGTCGAGACGCTGGCGAGCGGCTTCTGGCGCGTCCAGGTCAACTACGGGTTCAAGAACACGCCAGACATCCCCAAAGCGCTGGAGCTGTGCAAGGCCAAGGGGCTACCGATCAATCTGTTCGAGACCTCCTACTTCCTGAGCCGCGAAACCATTGTGCCCACCAAGGGCTCGGGTATGGCACGCTGGAGGGAACAACTGTTCGCCCTGATGTCGCGCAACGCTGGCAGCGTGGCCGGCTTCTTCCGCCTACCCAATAACTGCGTCATCGAGCTGGGCACACGGGTGCAGATCTAGGGCGAGCCTGTATCACTTTTCCAGTGTCACGTTGGCCGTGCCTTCCGCGCCCAGATAAACGGCCAATATCTTGACCAGATCGGTTCCAAGGTTCATACCCCGGTGCGCGACGTCCATCGCCTCAAGTAAGGCGTCACCCTTGCGGTAGGTCTTTTTGCCCTTGGGGCCGTAGTCCACCACCATTTCACCTTCAAGAATATAGGCCACCAGTGGAGCCGGGTGCTTGTGAAATAGCGTCGGTGCGCCCGGTTCGATGGTCACAATGCTGACCGTCACCTTGGCCGGCCCGGTGGTTGGATAGTGCATCTGCTCGCCGACCACGGTTGTACCCGTGGACAGCAAATCCTGCGTGGGATAGGCCTGCGCCCAGGTAGTGGTAGGCGCCAGGGCCAGCGGGGCAAGGACGGCAAGCGTAGCTAGAAATTTGTTCATATTGATCTCCCATAAAGTTTGAATCGTCGATTCATTGTGCCAAATGGTTTTCGACGTGTTGCCAAACGCATAGGTCGCCGCAACGACGCATCCGACCCAGCCGGGTTACCAGGCATCGGCTGTCGATAACTATGGGTTCGACCGCAACAAGCGCCGAGGGCTCAGCATGTCAGCGGTCAGCCCCAGCGCCGCAATATGCTCCGGCAAGGGCAAGCCGCGCGCCAGGGCGGCACAGGCTTCGCCCATCGCCGGTGCCGTCTGGATGCCGTAGCCGCCTTGCGCCGCCACCCACACAAAGTTGGGCACCCGCGTGTCCATGCCGCCCACCAGGCCGCCATCGGCCACAAACGAACGCAAACCGGCCCAGGTGCGCAAGGGGCGGCGCATGGACAAGGTGGTCATTTCGCCAATGGCGTGCATGGCCATGGCAATGTCCATTTCCTCCGGCTGTACGTCGTGCGGCGGCACCGGGTCGGCATTGGCGGGGGAGCCCAGCAGCACACCGGCGTCGGGTTTGATGTACCAATCCTCACTCGCGCTGTAGGTCATCGGCCAATGCTCCACCGACACGCCTTCGGGTGGGGTAAACACAAAGGCCGAGCGCCGGCAGGGTTGCAGGCCAATCGTCTGTGCACCTGCCAGGCGCCCCAGTTCGTCGGCCCAGGCGCCGGCCGCGTTGATCACCACGCGCGCACTCCAGCTTCGGCCATCGTCAGCCCGCACCTGCCAGAGCTGGCCATCGTGCTGTAGCGATGTGATATCGGCATCGCAGGCCAAGGCCCCTCCGTGGCGACGCATGCCTTTCAAAAACCCCTGGTGGATGGCGTGCACGTCCATGTCCATCGCGTCAGGCTCCAGTGCGCCACCCACTACCGTGTCGGGCTTGAGCACGCTGACCAGGGCGCAGGCCTGTTGCGCAGTCAGGCGTTGCGCCTGCGGCGAGGTCTGCAACAGCACCTGCCAGTGCGCCTCCAGCGCATCCTCCTGCCCGGGTGCTGCCACCATCAGCGCGCCGCGTGGGCTGATCAGGGGAGGCTCGGAAAAGCCCTCGGGTGGTCGGGTGTAGAACGGCAAACTGGCCAGCGACAACGCCCGCACCTGGGGCCCGCCATAGCTGGCCATGAACAGCGCGGCCGAACGACCGGTGGAGTGGTAGCCAGGTTGGGACTCGCGCTCCAACAGCAAGGTCTTGCCGTGTGGTGCCAGCCAGTAGGCCACCGAGGCACCGGCAATGCCGGCACCCACAATCAGGAAGTCATAGGGTGCAGAAGCAACCGTTGGAATAGATGGAGTCATCGACTGGCTACCCCAGGGCCGAGCGGGTGCGGGTCAACAGCGGCAACATGCGCCGGTCGGGAAAGTAGAAGACCACTGCAAAAATCACACGTTGGAGCCAAGGCAGGTACGGCAGGATTTCCTTGGCGCTTTTGAAGCAGTCCCAACATAGTGCGTTGCCCACCTGGTACTGCATCTTGGCCTGCCCCATGAACTGCCAGAAGAAGCGTAGCGAAATCATGTGCATCCGGTAGCTGTCGTTACCCTGATCGGTGTAGTTGGCGATGAGTTTTTTCCAGTAGTACATGCGGCTGGTGAGCATGCGGTGCGAGAAGCTGTAGTTGTCGCCATACATGCGCCAGCGCAGTGTGGGCACGGGCAAATAAAAGAACTTGAAGCGCTCATACAGCCGCAGGAACAGGTCGTCGTCCTCGTAGCCCGACAAATTCTCGTCAAATCCATCTACCTGTTCCAGGGCGGTCTTCTTGATCGTCATCAAACCCGGCATCACAAAGATATCCTTGAACAGGATGTCATCCAGTGAGGACTTGGGGTGCGGCCAGCCACAATGGTGCTGGCCGTGGATACGTTCGAAGGTCACCTTGTCGTCACCGTCGATGTTGTCCGAATCCGTGTACAGCACGTCGATTTTTTTATTGGCCAGCCACGGAATCACCTTCTCCAGCTTGGTCTCATACCACTCATCGTCCTGATCCAGAAAACCCACGTATTCGCCACGGCTGGCCTTGATGCCAAAGTTGCGTGCACTGGACTGCCCCCCATTGGTCTTGCGCAGGTACTGCACCCGCAGGTCCGGATGCGCCGCCAGGTAGTCCTGGCAGACGGTGTGGGTTTCATCGGTGGAGCCATCATCCACAATGACCAGCTCTACATTCTTGTAGGTCTGGTTGGCAATGCTGTCCAGCGCCTTGATGAGGAACTGCTTGTTCGCGCGGCAGGCGTTGTAGACAGGCATGACCACCGAGACCAGAGGTGCCTCCGGGTTCGGACCGGGCTCGACAATGGGTTCACCGGCAAAGCCCTGGGTGATGACCGGCAGGCCTCTTGGCCAGGGTGTCTGACCCAGGATGGATTGCACTGTCCGCCGCACCAGGTCCTTGGCACGTTGCATTGCATGCGTCATGTGAGCGCTGCACCCAACCGCCCCACCCCTTCTTCAATCTTGGCGACATCAGCCGTGGCAAAACTCAGTCGCAGCGTGGAGAGATCGGGGTCCTTGGCGTAGAACGGTGCGCCGGGCACAAAGGCAACGCCCTTCTCGATGGCGCGCTTGGCGAGTTCGCCGCCGTCTTTGACCTTGCCACCGGCGCCGGTCAGGCGTGCCCAGACAAACAGGCCGCCCTGGGGTTGCACAAATTCGATGGCGTCTCCCAGCTCCCTGCGCAGCGCATTGCCCATGGTCAGGGCGCGCTCGGCATACACCTTGCGCACATGGGCCAGCGTGGCGGGCATGCGCCCGGCCTTCAGATACTGCGCAGCGGTGGCCTGGGCGAAGGTGCTGGTGTGGGCGTCGCTGAATTGCTTGCACATCGTGGCCTTGGCCAGCAGTTCGGACGGGGCAATCATCCAGCCCACGCGCAGACCGGGGCTCAGCACCTTGCTGAGCGATCCGCAGTGGGCCAGCAGTTCGCGGCTGCCGGGCACACCGGCACTAAGCGCCAGCAAGGACGGTGGTGGTGCATCATTGAAATACAAATCGCCATACGGGTCGTCTTCCACGATCAAGGTCTGGTACTGCACGGCCAGCTCCAGCACGCGCTTGCGGCGCTCCAGGCTCAGCATGGCACCACTGGGGTTG
Organism: Burkholderiales bacterium; assembly: GCA_038327925.1. Taxonomy (GTDB): domain Bacteria; phylum Pseudomonadota; class Gammaproteobacteria; order Burkholderiales; family Burkholderiaceae_C; genus Allorhodoferax. Next base: position 26,376 of record JBBQLM010000054.1, read on the forward strand.
CCAAAGGTGGGGATCAGGTAGACGAATTTGGGCTTGTGCTCGGCAATCAGGGCTTCGAGTTTGTCGACCTGCACGCCGTTGGCGTCAATCGGAGCACTGATCAGCTCGGCACCATACAGGCGGAAGCACTGGATGGTGGCCAGAAAGGTCGGGCCTTCCACAATGATCTTGTCGCCGGGGCTGATCATGGTCTTGCCCAGCAGATCCAGTGCCTGCTGGCTGCCGGTGGTGACGATGAGGTTATCGGGCACCACATCCTGGCAGCCCTTGCTGGCCATGAAGGCGGCCAATTGTTCACGCAGCGGGTTGTGGCCTTCGGTGGCGCCGTATTGCAGCGTGGCGCCGGCCTCTTCGGTCAGCGCGGCATTGACGGCTTCGCGGATGCCGTCCACATCGAACATCGCGGGGTCGGGGAAGCCGCCGGCAAAGCTGATGATGCCGGGCTTGCCCAGCAGTTTGAAGAGTTCGCGGATGGCAGAAGTCTCGACATTGTTCAGTCGGGTCGCAAATTGGAGTGGCATGGCTGTCAGGGAATGGAATGGTTATGGTGGAATGGTAGCGTGTGCGCGTAATGCGACTCTTGCATAAGGCCATGAATCGGCCATTTAGGCGTGTCCAGAAGCGGTACGCAAGCCTAGAATCCGCGTCATCCAAAAGATAACCCGGAGCACAACAATGACCATTACCGCGCTCGCCGAGCTGCTGTCCTATACCCAAGAACATGCAGGTCCGGCACCCACCCGTATCACCGATTTTGTCGCCGCCTATTTCGACAATACCGACCCCGACGAACTGCAGGCCCGCGGACCTGTGGCGCTGTTCGCTATTGCCAATGCGCACTGGCGCCTGCTGGACGCACCGCGCCCCGCCAACACCGCCAAGATCCGCGTCTTCAACCCGACACTGGCGGAAGACGGCTTCGTCAGCGACCACACCGTGGTCCAGATCGTCAACGACAACATGCCCTTCCTGGTCGATTCGGTCACTATGGCCATCAACCGCGGCAACCGCACAGCACACTGGATCGTGCACCCCTTGATCAGCGTCACACGCGATGCACAGGGCAAGGTGCAGACCGTCAGCAGCGCGGCCTCCGCATCTGCCGCGGGCCGGCACGACACTGTGGAGTCCCTGATCCAGGTCGAATGCGACCGCATCGTCAGCAGTGCCGAACAGCAGGCATTGGCCGAAGAACTGCTGCGCGTGCTGGGCGACGTGCGCGCCGCCGTGCAGGACTGGCACCCGATGCTGGAGCGCGCCCAGGCCGCAGCGGCAGCCGCATCCAGCTCATCGCTGTCGCCCGTCGGGCGGGCGGAGGGTGTGGATTTTCTGCGTTGGCTGGAAAACCGCAACTTCACCTTCCTGGGTGCGCGTGACTACGACCTCACACGCGACGGCGACGCTGTCAGCCTGGTGGCCAAACCCGAAACTGGCCTGGGCATTCTGCGGGGTCCGGCCCGCACGGCGGCATTCCGCCTGCCCCCCGCCGCTCTGGCGCTGATGGAATCCAATGAATTGGTGCTGGTCACCAAGGCCATGACACGCGCCACCGTCCACCGCCCGGCCTGGCTGGACTACGTGGCCGTCAAGCGCTTTGATGCGGCTGGGCAGGTCATTGGAGAGTCGCGTTTTCTGGGCCTCTACACCGCCACGGCTTATACCGCACCGGTCGGTGAAATCCCGCAGGTGCGCAGCCGCATCGCCGCCGTGCTGGACGCCGCTGGTGTGGTACCCGACAGCCACGCAGCCAAATCCCTGCAATCCATTCTGGACGTGTACCCGCGCGACGAACTGTTCCAGATCGACACCGCCACTTTGACCGAACACGCCATCGGCATCCTGCGTCTGCAAGAGCGCCAGCGCACCCGCCTGTTCCTGCGCCGCGACCCATTTGGCCGCTTCACGTCGGCCCTGGTGTTTGTGCCGCGTGACCGATTCAACACCGAGCTGCGCATCCGCATCGGCAATGAGCTGATGGCGGCACTGGATGGCCAGTCGATTGAATTTACGCCCATGCTGACCGACAGCCCCCAGGCCCGCATCCACTATCTGGTGCGCACCAAGGAGAATGCGGCGCCCAACCTCAGCCTGTCGGCACTGGAAGCCCGCATCGCCCGCCTGACCCAGCGCTGGGAGGACGACTGCACCACCGAACTGCTGCGCATGCATGGCGAGGGTCCGGGCCTGGCACTGGCGCACCGCTTTGCCAACGCCTTCCCCACGGCGTACCGCGAAGATTTCTCCGCCCAGGTGGCTGCCGAGGACACGGACATGCTGGTTGCGCTCTCCAGCGCATCGCCGCTGGCGGTCAAGCTGTACCGGCCGCTGGATGCGGCGGCTGGCCACCTGCGTTTCAAGATCTACAACACGGCCAAGGTGGCACTGTCAGACTCCCTGCCTGTGCTGGAGCGCATGGGCGCCCGCGTGCTGGACGAACACCCCTACCGCATTGGCAGCAACGGCGAATCCCTGTGGATCCACGACCTGGGCCTGCAACTGCCAGTGGACACCGACCTGGCCACCGTCAAGGACCGCTTTGAGGCCCTGTTTGCTGCCGCCTGGCGCGGTGAGGTCGAGAGCGACGACCTGAACAAGCTGGTGCTGGCCACCCGTCTGGATGCACGCGCCATTTCCGTGCTGCGCGCCTACACCCGCTACTTCAAGCAGTTGGGCTTTGCCTTCAGCCAAAGCTATATTGAAGCCGCATTGAACAAGAATGCCGGCATTGCGCAGTCCATCGTTGAACTGTTCATGGCCCGTTTCGACCCCGCGCACGGCGGCGACCGCTCTGCGTCACAACACCAGATCAAGCACCACATTGACACGGCCCTGGGCCTGGTGGCCAGTCTGGATGAGGACCGCATCCTGCGCCAGTTTGTCTCCACCGTGCTGGCCACGCTGCGCACCAACCTGTGGCAAACCACCACCGACGGCGCTGCAAAACCCTACGTGAGCTTCAAGCTCAACCCGCGTGAAGTGCCGGGCGTGCCCGAGCCCAAGCCGCTGTTCGAGATCTGGGTGTACTCCCCACGCGTTGAAGGCGTGCACCTGCGCGGGGGCAAGGTGGCGCGCGGCGGCCTGCGCTGGTCGGATCGTCGCGAAGACTTCCGCACCGAAATCCTCGGTCTGGTCAAGGCCCAGCAGGTCAAGAACACGGTCATCGTTCCCGTGGGTTCCAAGGGTGGCTTTGTGCTGAAGAATGCCCCCCCGGCCAGCGACCGCGAGGCCTTCATGACCGAGGGCATTGCCTGCTACAAGCTGTTCCTCTGCGGCCTGCTGGACATCACCGACAACATCGTCAAGGGCGCCGTGGTGCCGCCCCGCAACGTGGTGCGCCACGACGTGGACGACCCCTACTTGGTGGTGGCTGCCGACAAGGGCACGGCCACCTTCTCCGACATTGCCAACGGGGTATCGGCGGACTACGGCTTCTGGCTCGGTGATGCGTTTGCCTCGGGCGGCTCGGTCGGCTACGACCACAAGAAGATGGGCATCACCGCCCGTGGCGCCTGGGAGGCAGTCAAACGCCACTTCCGCTCGCTGGGCCACAACACCCAGACAACGCCCTTCACCGTGGCCGGCATCGGCGACATGTCGGGCGACGTGTTTGGCAACGGTATGCTGCTGTCCGAGCAGATCCAGTTGGTGCTGGCCTTTGACCACCGCCACATCTTCATCGACCCCACGCCGGATGTGGCCCGCTCGTTTGCCGAGCGCCAGCGCCTCTTCAACCTGCCGCGCTCCAGCTGGGATGACTACGACAAGAGCCTGATCTCGCACGGTGGTGGCGTCTATCCGCGCAGCGCCAAATCCATCACGCTGAGCCCCGAGGCACGCGCCGTCATTGGCATAACCGCCGAAGAGTTGACACCGGTCGAGCTGCTCAAGGCCATCCTGCAGGCACCGGTAGACCTGCTGTACAACGGCGGCATCGGCACCTATGTCAAAGCCAATTTCGAAACCCACGCCCAAGTGGGCGACAAGGCCAGCCGCGTCATTTGAAAACTTGATGACCAATTGGCCCTTCCCTTTTTCATCGCGCTTGAGCGACACTTTACTGCCAAAAAACGCGTTGAAACGATCCTGTATTTCGCGCAAATGCTGCGGGAGACCGTCTTCATTTTTAGCTTCCTTTGGCTTGCGGCTTTCCTGATAACTCGCG
>JBBQLM010000055.1:0-26762 GCA_038327925.1 Burkholderiales bacterium
GGGCCGCGTCTATGGCGTGGTTTATTCCGGGCTTGACATCGGTCAGGCCATCGCACCGCTGTTTTTTGGAATGCTGATGGACCACCAGCAGTATCGCGGCGTGTTTTTCGGGCTGGCGCTGGTACAGGCCGTGTTGATCGCCACGGCTTTCAATGTGAAGCGTGCCCGGCGCACATCGCTGGCCGCTGGCGCCGTGGTATCAGCGGGCTGAGGACTGAGCTTCGGGTGAAGTGGGTGCGGTATCCTTGCCGCCATGTACGCGTCATTTTTCGGGCTCAACAAGACGCCTTTTTCAATCGCCCCCGACCCGCACATGCTTTTCATGAGCGAGCGGCATCGTGAGGCGCTGGCGCATCTGTTGTATGGCGTGCGCGGCAGCGAGGGCGCGGCGGGCGGCACGGGTGGCGGCTTCGTGCTTCTGACGGGAGAGATCGGCACGGGCAAGACCACCGTCTGTCGCTGCTTTCTGGAGCAAATTCCTGTCAATTGCAATGTGGCTTACATCTTCAACCCGAAGCTCACGGTCATTGAGCTCCTGCAATCGATTTGTCACGAATTTCATGTCACGCCCGACAAATACCGGGTCTTCGCCACCATCAAGGATTACCTGGATCCGCTCAACGCTTTTGTGCTGAAAGCCCATGCTGCGGGGCAAAACAATGTGCTCATCATTGATGAAGCCCAGAATCTTTCGGTCGATGTGCTGGAGCAACTCAGGCTCCTCACCAACCTGGAAACCAGCGAACGCAAGCTGCTGCAGATTGTGCTGATCGGCCAGCCCGAGCTGCGCAGCATGCTGGAGCGCCCCGAGCTAGAACAACTGGCGCAGCGCGTGATTGCCCGCTTCCACCTGGACGCGCTCAGCGAAGTGGAAACCGAGCACTACATCGCGCACCGCATGGCCGTGGCCGGCCACCACGGCGCACTGCCGTTTGACCGCGCCGCACTGAAGCGGGTGCATCAACTCGCACGCGGCGTGCCACGGCGCATCAACCTGCTGTGCGGGCGTGCGCTGCTGGGGGCCTGGGCCAACGGCCTGCACCAGGTCAGCCGCGCGGTGGTGAACAAGGCAGCGGTGGAAGTGTTTGGCAGCACCGACTCCAGCCAGCGCCTTGCCGGGTGGACGCCCCGCACCTTGGCACTGGGCGGTGCCTGCCTGCTGGCCGGTGCCGTGCTGACCGGTCTGGCGTTGTGGCCGGCACGGCAAGCAGGCCCATTGCCGCCCGCCACCCTGGCTGCCGCGCCAGCAAAGAGCTCGGCGTCACGCCCGGCCAGTCAAACTGCGTCCCCGGCCACCCGTCCTGCCAGTGCGGCCCGCTCCCTGGTACCACCGGAAACGCTGCTGCCGCTGCTCTCGGGGGACCTGCGCTCCGCCTGGCGTGAACTCGCCACCGTGTGGCACCTAACTCCCGAGCCGGGCGGTGATCCCTGCCAGACGGCAGCCACACCGGCACCGCAGTGCTACCGAACGACCAACCTGACCATTCCCATGCTGCGACAACTGGGGCGCCCCGGCATCCTGACCCTGCAGGCCGAAGGCGCAACACCAGCCTATGCCGTGCTGGTGGGCCTGGGCGAGCAATCCGCCACGCTGCAAATCGGCGGGGAGCCGCACACCGTCGGACTGATTGCACTGGGCCACCTATGGAACGGCGACTTTGCCACCTACTGGAAGGCCCCGCTCGGCGGCAGCCCGTTGTCACGCGGTGCCGGCGCGGGACCTGCCCTCCAGGAACTATCCAGCCGGCTGGATCAGCTCGACGGCGTTGCCCCCCGGCGGGCCGCATCGACACCCGATAGCACGCCGCTGGTGCTGGACGATGCGCTCAAGGCCCGGGTGCGCGCGTTCCAGCGCACGGCGGGCCTGAAGGCCGATGGCCTGCCCGGCCCCCTGACCCTGATGCACCTTGAAAATGCCGTTGGCGCCACCGAGCCGCGCCTGCTGACACATGCCCCTTAAACCATGTCCTACATTCTTGATGCATTGAAGAAGGCCGATGCCGAACGCGAACGCGGCAGCGTGCCGGGTCTGCACGCGCGCCAGGTAGCGACAGCACCGGCCCCGCGAACCGGAGCCGGACACAAAGGCATCTGGTTGGCACTGGCTGGTGGCCTGGTGCTGGCCGGTATGGCGGCCCTGGTGTGGGATGCACGGGCGCCTGTTGCAGCGGTCGCCCTGATGCCTGCTCCCGTGGCGCAACAACCCGCACCGGTAGTTGCCCCGCCACCACCGATTGCCAAGCCCGAACCGCGCGCACTGCCCAAGCCGGTAATCGCCGCCGCTACCAACGCAAAACCCGCATCCAGCGCACCTACCGCCGCACCCACTGCGGCAACGGTGGCCCCACTGCTCAGCGAGCTTCCCACCGACGTCCGCAGCCAGATTCCGGCGCTGGCCATCAGTGGCAGTGTCTACTCTGACAACCCGTCGCAACGGCTGCTGCTGGTCAACGGCCAGGTGCTGCCCCAGGGCAGCCAGGTCGCGCCCGATGTAACCCTGGTGGAGATCCACCGCGGCAGTTCGGAGTTCAGTTTCCGGGGGACGCGCTTCCGGCTGGCGCATTGAAGGATATGCAGATGGTTGAAGCGGCAAGGCAGGACGGCCGAATCATGCGTCAAGTGGAGGGTCGATTGTCTGTTTTAGACGCATTGCCGACATACAACTTCTCAACATGCCTGCTCCAGATCCGTCACTTAAGTCCGGAGGTTTTCGTCATCACAGCGGCGATCGTCTGAGTGAATTCAGTCCCGGCTTGCTATTGAGCATGGCAGTTACTCAGATAGCAACAGTCGCAGTGGATCCGACCATTTGGACGACCCAGTTGGGCTGAAAATGCTCCAACTCGACCTTACCCCGTCCCCTTTTCAGATTTTCACCGACACCAGCGTTCCAAGACTCGCCCAGGTATTCAGCGCAGACGCACTAAACCACTCGGTCTTTGGTCGCGGCAAAGCGATACCGCGTTTGGGGATGCTGCTGAAGTGACAATTACAAATAGTGGCCCTCAAGATGCGGGCCAACACTTTCATGGAACCTTGCGATAATGCTTCTGGCGCAGCCCTTACCCCAGTGTTGGCCCAGAGCCACCGTTGAATCGCTTTGTTGGCAAATCAGATTGTGGCGCCAACGTGCTCATGTATTGCGCCGTCATACACTGGTTATTTCACCGAAATGGAACCGGATTCGATTTGTTCGTCAACGCCGACATGAGTAACGTTCCATGATCCCAACTTCAAATGCGTCGGAATCGCCCGAGCGCGAATTGACCGACCTCAGCCTGCGCGAAGAACGCGAAGAAGCAGATCGGGAGATGACTCGGAACCGAGTTGTCACAGAAACGCGTGCAGACTCAGTCGTGGAACACGCCCGGGAAAACGCCGACGCTGTTCTGGTCGCGGCCCGCGAAAAAGCAGACCATGCGGCGGACGCCATCGCACCAAACGCCATTCAAACCGCAATTGCTGAGGATCGGGAGGTCGAAGACTCAACCCTGCGGGATGAACGAGCTGCTGCCGATAAGACCGTGCTCCTCGAGCGCAACGCCAGGGCACGCATGCTGACGCGGCTTTTGCCGCTTGAGCGCGACGCCACCGATCAATATCTGCTCACGGAGCGCGCCCGATCCGACGACGCACTCACCACCAGGGACGATTTCCTTGCTATGGTCTCCCACGACCTGCGCGACCTCCTGAACGGCATCGTGGTGAGTTCGCAGTTTCTTGCCCAGAAACTTGAGAAACACAGCGACCGTGAGCGGTTGTTGCTCGAAACAACGCGTATTGAGCGCTACGGCGCGCGCATGAACCGCCTGATTGGTGATCTGGTTGATGTCGCCAGCATCGATGCTGGCAAACTTGCCATGCAAATGGTGCAGGGCGACGTTGCCTCTCTGGTGGTTGAGGCGGTAGAGGCACTACAGATCACGGCATCGGCACGGGGCGTATCCCTCGCGGTCCAGGATGCACAAGCACCTTTTCTGGCGGAATTCGATCACGATCGTTTGCTGCAAGTACTCGCCAACCTGATCGGCAATTCGATCAAGTTCACTCCAAAGGGTGGCAGTATCCGCGTCCACTGCGAACGCGTGGGAGAGTCCCTTGAATTTTGCGTGGCCGACACCGGTGAAGGAATCCCCGCAGCGATGCTAGAGGCTATTTTCGAGCGGTTCTGGCAGGTCGGCAAGAACGACCGGCGTGGACTGGGCTTGGGCCTGTACATCTCGCGATGCATTGTTGAGGCCCATGGGGGCAACATACGGGCGGAAAGCAGACCGGGCCAGGGTACGCGGATGCATTTCACGTTACCTGTCAGCGCCGAGCACAGTCCATGAAGTATTTTCGCTTTCGCGGCCTGTCTGTAATTGGCGATGCGACCACTGAATTTTCAGCCAGCAACGTTTTGGTTGTACACGGCCAGCTTCATGGCCTTGGCACCGGTGCAAACTGCCAATCGCGTCATGGCATTGAGTGAGCGTTGGAGTGAACGGCAGAAAATGACAACTTATCGATGCCTCGCAATTACTGCGCGTCACTACCCGGGTTGAGGGAAATGAAAAGTGGCAAGTAGGTCTCCAACAGGCTGTATCGGCAAGTGACCCGCCTTGCGTCTGTTTGATGGCGCCCACACAGACCAATCCGGTGTGTGCCAACCCGGTCCGTCTTTCGTCCCCAAGGCAGACAAGGCGAGGCGATGACTGCCATGAAGCCAGCCGGACTTGAATGGATGAAATTTCCGAACTTGCTACTACGCCAAGCCACCACCCAATGACCACAACCAAGTAGCGATAACCACAGTCGCAGCGAATCGGTTTCAGCGCTACCCCGCGCTGGCCCGCTGCAAGCGGTCGCGCACGCCTTCCCATTCCTGGGTGTCGGGCGGTGTCTCCACCCAGATCAGCTTGACGCCGGTGGCGTCGAACGCGCGCAGCACGGCGAACAACTGCTGGGCGGTGGCGGCGGCGTCATCGGGCATGCGCCGCAGCGAGACCGACAGCGGAATCTTCTTCAGGGCGGTGCGGGCGTACACGGCGATGGTCGGCCGGGTATTGGAGCCGTCCGGATACATCACGTCCCCCAGCAGATCCAGCGCGGCCTGCAAGGACTTGGCATCCATCAGGCGCACCTGGGCATTGGGCGCATAGTGCGACTCCAGCGTTCCTGAAGCCTTTGGGGCCGCCAGCCCTCGTGCCTCCTGCTCGATCAGCTCTTCTTTTGATAGCAATTTACGACCACAGGCCTGCTCCACCTGCTCCCGCGTGATGGAGCCGGGGCGCAGCAGCACCGGGGCACCCCGCGTGCAATCGACGATGGTGGACTCGATACCCAGATCGCAGGGACCGCCATCCAGAATCAGCAAATCGGGGCCGAGTTCGCTGTCCACATGCGCGGCCGTGGTCGGGCTGACGCGGCCAAAGCGGTTGGCGCTGGGCGCAGCCAGCCCCCAGACCGGCTCCACGCCTGCGGGCGCATCGTGCAGTGCGCGCAGCACCGCCTGCGCCGCCGGGTGTGATGGACAGCGCACACCGACGGACGGCTGCCCGCCGGCCGCCGCCGTGCCCACTCCGGAGCGGCGCGGCAGGATCAGGGTGAGTGGACCGGGCCAGAAGGCCGACATCAGTTGCTGGGCAAACGGTGGAACCTGGGACGCGAAGTGCGCCACGCCGGACATGCCGCCGTCCTGCGCCGACACGTGGACGATCAGCGGGTGGTCGGCCGGGCGGCCCTTGGCGGCAAAGATCTGGGCGACGGCGGCGTCATTGTCGGCGTCTGCTGCCAGACCGTAGACGGTCTCCGTGGGCAGGCCGATCAGTCCACCGACGCGCAGCGCATCGGCGCAGGCCGTGATGGATTCCGGTGCGGATGCGCTCAAGATCATGGTGCGGGCTGCAACAGCAGCGCTCAAAACGGCGCAATGCCGAGCAGGCCGGCAGCCTGCAGGGCGGTGGCGCGCACCTGCTCCAGCGTGGCGCCGGTGATGGTCAGGTGGCCCATCTTGCGGCCCTTGCTGGCCCGGGCCTTGCCATAGAGATGCAAATGCGTGCCGGGCAGGGCCAGCACCTGCGCCCAGGGCGGCGTGCCGCCGTCGGGCCAAATGTCGCCCAGCAGATTGAGCATGATGGATGGGCTGTGCAGGCGCGGTTGCGTCAGCGGCAGGCCGGCCAGGGTGCGCACCTGCAGCTCGAACTGCGACACATCGCAGGCATCCATGCTGTAGTGGCCGCTGTTGTGCGGGCGCGGCGCCATCTCGTTGACGACCAGGCTGCCGTCTTCCAGCACGAAGAATTCGACGCACAGCACTCCCACATACCGCAAGCCATTTGCTACAGATTTTGCAGCAGCCACCGCCCGTTCCACAAGGGCTGGCGGCAGATTTCCTTCATAGACCTCGGTCACGGCAAGGATGCCGTCGCGGTGCAGGTTGCGCTGCACCGGCAGGTTCACGCAGGCGCCATCGGCACCCCGCGCGACGATGACCGAGCACTCCAGCTGCAGCGGCAGCATCTTCTCCAGCACGCAGGGCACGTTCTTCAGGTCGGCCCATGCAGCGGCCAGCTCGGCCGGCGTGCGCACCCGCACCTGGCCCTTGCCGTCGTAGCCCATGCTGGCGGTCTTGAGGATGCCGGGCAGCAGACCGTTGCTTACCGCATCCAGATCCTGCGCTGTGCGGATCACCGCGTGCGGTGCCACCGGCACGCCACACGACGTGAAGTGCGCCTTCTCCCGCGCACGGTCCTGGGCAATGGCCACGGCCTCGGCGGCGGGGGACACGGTGCGGGTCTGCGCCAGTTGCGCCAGCGCCTGGGCCGGCACGTTTTCGAATTCGGTGGTGATGGCGACACAGCGCTCGGCCAGGGCTTGCAGGCCGGCCGGGTCGGTGTAGGCGGTCTGGATGTGGTGGTGGCTGACGCGCCCGGCCGGGCTCAAGGGGTCGGGGTCCAGCACGGCGGTGAAGTAGCCCATTCGCTGGGCGGCGTGCACAAACATGCGGCCCAACTGGCCGCCGCCCATGACGCCCAGCGTCACTTCATTGCCGGCACCGGGTGTGATCGCGTTGCTCATAGCGCAGGCGGTAGCGTCATGCCGCGGGCCACTTCGGTCTGGTGGGCGCGGAACGCGTCGAGCTTCTGGCGCAGTTCGGGATGGTCGGACGCCAGCATGGCCACTGCAAACAGCGCGGCATTGGCCGCACCGGCTGCGCCAATGGCGAAGGTGGCAACGGGAATGCCCTTGGGCATCTGCACAATGCTGTGCAGCGAATCGACACCCGAGAGCGCCTTGCTCTGCACCGGCACACCCAGCACCGGCACCGTGGTCTTGGCCGCCAGCATGCCCGGCAGGTGGGCGGCGCCGCCCGCACCGGCGATGATGGCGCGCAGGCCGCGGCCGACGGCGGCCTCGGCGTAGGCGAACATGTCATCCGGCATGCGGTGGGCTGAAACCACCTTGGCCTCGTGCGGAATGCCAAACTGTTGGAGAATCTGGACTGCATGTTGCATGGTGTCCCAGTCGGAGCTGGAACCCATGACGACGCCGATTTGAATGTGTGTCATCCCCCAATTTTACTTTTTCGCCAAATGATCAACGTCACCATTGAAAACTTCGAGGCCGAAGTGGTCGCCGCCTCTGCCCAGGTCCCCGTTCTGGTCGATTTCTGGGCGCCCTGGTGCGGGCCCTGCAAAGTCATAGGCCCCATCCTGGAGCAGTTGGAAACCGAATACGAGGGCCGCTTCAAACTGGTCAAGATCGACTCCGACGAACAGCAGGAGTTGGCCCAGGCCTTTGGCATTCGCAGCATCCCGACCTGCGTGCTGATGGTCGGCGGCAAGCCGGTTGACGGCTTCATGGGCGCCAAGCCGGTCAGCGAAATCAAGGCCTTTCTGGACAAGCATGTGCCCGGTGAAGCCGTACTGGACGCGGCCTCCGACGCGGACGAGGCCCAGGCACTGCTGGAAGCGGGCAACCCGCAGGCCGCACTGGACAAGTTGGCCGATGCGCTGGCCCTGGACCCCGGCAATGACGAAACCCGGTTTGAATACGTCAAGCTGTTGATCAGCCTGGGTGGCCTGGAAGAAGCCGGTGCCCTGCTGGCCCCCAAGTTGGCCGAAGTGCCCCGCAAGCTGGAGTTCGACGCGCTGGCGCACTGGTTGGGCGCGATGGTGTTTTCCACCAAGCCGCCCTATGACAGCTGGACGGTGGAACAGTTTGACGCGCAGATCGCCCAGAACAAGCGCGATTTCGACACCCGCTTTGCCAAGGCCCGCCTGCTGATGGCCGCCGGCGAGTGGGTCGCCGCCATGGACGAGCTGCTGGAAATCATCATGCGCGACAAGGCCTGGGGCCATGAAGCCCCACGCAAGACCATGGTCGCCATCCTGGAACTGCTGACACCCCCCAAACCCAAGGCCGATGCAGCGGCCAGCAACAAGACCGCCGGCGGCATCGAGATCGCCGGCAAGGCCGTGGCCGTGGAAGACCCGCAGGCCCAACTGGTATCCAGCTACCGGCGCAAGCTGAGCATGATGCTGAATTAGCCCACCGGCCCGCGCATGGCATCATCCGTCCCGCAGACAAAAACGGGAGCGGACCATGGCCATGTTGCTGGAGGGTGTTGGGATCGTGCTGCTGGCGATCGCCAGCATGGGCGTGCTGATGGTCCTGGTCGTGGTGCTGCGCCTGATGCGCCTGCGCTGGCAGACCGTCCATTGCCGCACCGTGGCGCGCGAAGACATGCCGGCCAACGTCCGCCACACGCTGGACCTGGGTGGCCAAGCGCTGGCCGCGCTGGGCTTTACCTACGGCTACAGCGGCGCGACCAGCCGGGCACTGGTGACACCGCAGGATGAGCCCCAGTTCTTCGATGTGTACCAGCACGTCGAGGGGCATACGCATGCCATGGTGTCCCCATCCACCGAGCCGGAGCCGCACCAGCCCTGCACCGTTCAGCTGATCACCTGCCTGACCAATGGCAACAACTGGACCACCCTCAACTGCTACCGCCATATGTCGCCCATGGAGGTACCCCGCTGGCGGGTGTTTGACGATTACCTGCCCACCTGGGACCTGGCCTGGCAGCGCCACCTGGAGCGGGTGCGCTTCGCGCAGGCACGCATCTGCACCGATGGCATTGAGGTCCGCCGCCGGCTTCTGCGGACCTTCGACAAGCTGATTCCTGCTCTGGTGCACCAGGGGCGGCTGGTGGCCGCCGACGGCGGCCCGCACTACCGCCTGCGTGCATCCGCCGCGTTGCGCATGGGGCTGGCTATTTTGCTGGGCCAGGTCCGCAGTGCCTGGGCCCGGCGTGGCCAGACTCCGGAACGGCCAACGCCAGCCCAGGCCAGCGCCGCTGCGACCGCAGCTGCCCCCACCCATGGCGTGGAGGCGGACCTGCGTGCCTATGAAGCGCAGCGCGCCCTGGTCCGTTCCGCACCCACCAGCACCCGGCACAAGTGGCTGGTGTTCCTGATCTCGGGTTTGCTGTTCCTGCTGGTGGGCGGCTGGTGGATGTCCTGGTCGCTGGTGCCTATCGTGCTGGCGGTGGTGGCGCTGCACGAGGGCGGCCACTACCTGGCCATGAAACTCACCGGCTACCGCAACCTGTCGGTGTTCTTCCTGCCCGGGCTGGGGGGGCTGGCCATGGGAGAGAAGGCCAGTGCCACGCCGAACGAGAAACTGCTGGTGTACCTGGCGGGGCCGGTGCCCGGCATTGCCCTGGCGGGCCTGGCATTCTGGCTATCGGCTGCGGGCTACTGGAGCGGCCCGGCCTGGCTCAATGAATTCTTGCTGGTGTCTCTCGTCATCAACTACCTCAACCTGTTGCCGCTGGTGCCGCTGGATGGCGGGCGGGTCATGGAAACGCTGGTGTTTGTGCAGCACCCCCGCATGCGCTTCGCCTTCGCCGCCATCTGCTGCGGCCTGCTGTTCGGATTGGGCCTGCTGCTGCAGGACACGGTGTTGCAGGTCGTCGCCGTGATGATCGCCCTGGGGCTGCCGTCCCAGTGGCGGCGCATGCAGCTGGACCAGACCATAGCGCGTGACGGTCAAACCGCGCTGGACGAACACCAAGCGCTCACACATATCTTTACCGCCATGCAGTTGCCTCGGTTCCAGGCCTGGTCCTTTGCCCAGCGCAGTGCCGCTGCCACGGCCTTGCTGCCCGAACTCATGGGCCGGCGCGCCCGCGCTGCAGAAGCCGTCGGTGGGGTGCTGATCTACGCGGCCTGCCTGCTCGGGCCCGTTGCGGTCGCGCTGGCGGCCATGCCGCAACTGGTGCCGGCGCTGTCGCCCATGGTGCAGGCTACACGCGTGCCGGCCGATGATGTGGATCCTGCACCCGCGTCGGCGCTGGCCAAGTCGCCAGTCGACTGGTCCACCAAACTGGCAGGCGTCGCCTCACTGCCTGCCGAGGCCCAGCTGGAGACCTACCTCGGTGCAGCCCAACAGGCCAGCGATGCCGAGGATACCGATGCGGCATTGCGCCACTACCAGGCCGCCTGGGTATTGGCCCAGGGGCTGCCGGCGCGGGATCTGCGGCGCATCGATGCCATCCAGGGGCTGGCATCCCTGACCGAAGACGATGCCCAACGCCGCGCCTACCTGCACCAGATCATCACCGAGCTGGAGCAGCCGGTCGGCCAGGAACGGGTGCGGGTTGCATCCGCCAAGGAACAGCTGTCCCACGGCGACATCCCGCCGGCGGAACGGGTGGGCCTGCTGCGCCAGGCCTTGCAGTTGCGTCAGGTGGCGGTGGGCACGGACGATGCCATCGCCACCACCCGCCTGATGCTGGCGCGGGCGCTGGATGACAACGCCAACCCTGCCGATGCTGAAGTGCAATTGCGCACACGCGCTGCAGAACTGCCCCCGCCACCGGCCAAAGACCGTTCCAGGCAGGCGCTGAATCAGCGGGCGCGGCGCGTGCTGTACCAGGTGGACGTGGCATGGTTTTTGATCGGCCACGGGCGGGCCGCGGAGGCACGGCAGACAGCGGAGCAGGCGCTGCAAGACGTGCCACCCAGGATCACGGCAAGCTGGGTCTACCCACAACAGCAGGCACTGGAAGCTGCCGTGTGGGCACAACTCCTTTCCCAGCCCGGCCCCGGTCTGGCTGGGCATTGGGAGGCCTATGACACGGCGCGCCGCAGCGGCTACGGCGGCGACCGCAAGCTGCTGGTTCATGAGGCTGATCGCGCACTGGTGGCCCAGGCCTTGCGTGACGCAAAGATGCAGAGGCAGGCACAAGCCGGCATTGACGAGGCCTTGACCAAAATGCCTCGCCAGTCGGTCGTGCTCTGCAAGCCCCTGCCGGACAGCGCGCACGCGAACTGGCGTGCTGGACAGCACGCTGCGCGACGACGCATCTTGACCGATCTGCAGGCCTGCGGCCCTTCAGCCTGACTTCCGCCTGCGCGCCACCCTCGCTGGCTTTCTCGTCCATACTCCTGTGGTGCAATAAACCCCTCTCCCAACTCGACAGCCACGCTGAAGGCTGCGTTTTGGATGGAACACCTGACAGGAGTGCTTTGATGGCCCGCGGAAACTCTCATCTTCCATCCATATGGCTGGCCGACTTCGCCAGCAAGGCCGAGTTCGACGCCCTGGCGTCGAAGCTGGGCTCTCAGCTGGAAGTCATTGCCGCGATCGATGATCGCATGCTGCAATCCCGGCATCCGTTTGACATCAAGGCCTGGTGCGCCGCGTGCAACGCGGTCACGACGATGCGCATCACCTGGCACTACTGCGGGACCGACGGAACGGACTCTGTGCACCCCGCGTGGACGGAGACCTGTGCCTGCAACCAATGCGGTCTGAATAGCCGCATGCGGGCTCTGGTGGATTTTCTGTTCAGCAAGCTGAACACGCCCCAGGCGTCACACATCTACATGGCCGAGCAGACCACCGTTTCATATGCCGCCATCCAGAAGTTGTTTGACCAGGTGACCGGCAGCGAGTACCTGGGACCCGACTACCAGCCTGGTGAGGTTGCGGCGGAATTCAAGCACCACGCCAACATCCGGCACGAAGACCTCAGCCGGTTGTCTTTTTCCGATGGAATCTTCGATATCGTTCTGACCCAGGATGTCTTTGAACACATTCCGGACTATCGCAAGACCTTTTCCGAATCAGCTCGCGTGTTGAAGCACGGCGGAGAGCTGGTCTTTACGGTCCCCTTCTTTTACGATCTGGAGCAGACGCGTGTTCGCGCAACCGTCGATGCACAAGGCACTGTTGCGCACATTCTGCCGCCGGAGTTCCATGGCAACCCGGTCTCGAACGAAGGCTCGCTGTGCTTTCAGAATTTTGGCTGGGATCTATTGGATGCGCTGCGAAGTGCAGGCTTCACACAACCCAAGGCCCATATGTACTGGGGGCCTTGGGCGGGACACCTTGGGTTTCCGTTTTTCGTGATGCGCGCCCACAAGGCCTAGGATTGCGCGCGGCGTCTATCTCACCAGGTCGCGTCCGCAGTAATAGTCGTCCAGCACCACTTCACGCAGCAAGGCGACTTCCCGCTCGGAAGGCTGCTTCACCAACACCTCGTAGAGTTGCCGCCCCAACGCTGTCGGCACCACAAAATCGCCATGCAGCCGGGTCCGTATGTCAATGGCGTCTTCGACAAATTGCAGGGCACCTTTTCGGATTTCCGCCCGGATCGGTTGGCACAGCACTTCGTCACGGCTCAGGACGCGAAATTCTGGGGCCAGTGCACCGCCAGGCGTCCGCATGTAGCGGATGATCTGGGCTTCATCCGAACTCAGCAATTTTTCCAGATCGAAACTTTGACGCAACATGGCGGACGCAGCCGGGGTGAACTGAACATACTGCCCAAAACACCCTTGAACCGTCACCTCATACCGATTTGAAACGGACTCCGCACGGCCGTCCGTCATCATGTAGTAGCCGTGGGTCTTGGTGCCCAGCAGTTGATTCAAACGCCCCTGGATGGTTGCGGAATAGCCCACATCCACCACAGCAGATTTCCTTTCCCCGTTCAGGCCCATTGCATCCAGATAGGCCATGACCTCGGGAAGTTCAGCTTTGGCTTGCGCAAAAATATGGGGTGCCAGGGCAGCCAGCAAGGGCTTCAGATGATCAATCTGGCCGTCCGTCACTTCCACCTGTCCGTCTGCGCTCAACAAGCCCTGTCGCGCCAGTGAAGACCACTCCTTGTCCGTGAGCACCAATCCATAACGCTCCCAGACAAAGGAGGACACACGGTTTTCAAAATAGGCCGTGCGCGCGATGGCCTCAATCTCATCGATCTCACGGATCGTGGGCACAGTGACGGAGCGTCGCGACAACACCAGGTATTCGGACGGTGGTGCGCCATCCACCTGCTGCGCCCATCGGTCATAGACCTTCTTTAAGAACTCCCCTTCCCGTGACAGGAAATACAGCCTCTCAACGCCATCGCTTGCCGCCTGCTGCGCCAGCCACTGAACAAACGACAGAACCAATGGCCCCAGTACGGTGTAGCCCAGTGCCTGGTAATTGGGTGGGACCAGGTCCTGCGAACTGAAACGGTTGTAAAAAACCGGGCCCAGATTGGCGCGCAGTAACAGGCCTAAGGTCAACTCTTCATTCAGATCTTTTGTATTCAGTGCCTGTTTCACCAGTGGGGCGAGCCGTTCTGCAGCGGCATGTGCCATCTCCACTGGGCGCATCACGTGCCAAACCTTCATACCCATATCCCCGGGTATCTGGACATCGGAGTGCTCATTGTCCCCAACCATGAGTATCTGCCCGGGTGCCACCTGTTCTACGTCCAGGATATGGCGATAGAGATCCCCGGTGTCCTTGCGCAAGCCAATGTCCGACGACAGGTAGAGCGCGTGCCAACCCTGAATGCCATGCGCAGCCAGCATGGATTCGATGACCGGCCTGGGCAGATACATGTCGCTTGCAAGCACAACCCGCTTGCCTTGCGCGAGTGCGAACTGCAGCATTTCGGCAACATCGGGTCGCGCAGCGACCGCTGCTCGCTCAGTGCTTTCCTCCAGTTCACGAAGTTGGCTCAGTGCCTCTGCGGACAGCCCCGATAGGGCTGCAAACTCGACAAAGATGGCATCCAGATCCACGTCGCGCCCAGCCCGTTGGCGGGCCGCCCCTTCAGCCTCCGCCCTGAACATCCGATAGGCTTTTCCTGCATCCCCGCCCACCGTGTGCGCAACGATGGCTTTCGTGCTCTCTGGGTTCAATAGAGGACGCAACAGCAGGGTGTCAAAGATGTCAAAGATCACGACCTTCAGATCGACACCCGACACCAGGGCCCGCACACTGGCACCGGTTTGTCCCAAATACTGTTCCAGGCCCCACGCCGATGATCTTGGGGAATTTGCATCCCGCAAAATGGCCGCCGTGTACCCGCTGCGGTTGGCAGTCAGGACGAATAGCCGCTCCAGGCAGTGTGCAAGCGTCGCGTCCTGCTGCCCGGTCTCCACAGGGAAGTCTTGCAAGGTCAGGCCCGCATCAAACAAGGGCTTGAGGGCTTTTGTCCGCGTCCAGAACATCGAACCCGCCGGGTAGTCGAAGTAGCCCTGCGGCATGTCATCAATACCCAGGCGTTTGCACCACGCGTGCGCCATGGGTTTGTTCGACAGCCAGGTATTGGCCCAGTAAGGTAGTTTGGAATAGTTTTGCGGATAGACCAACCCTATTTGCGTGGACTCGCCCAGTAACGCAAAAATCTTCCGAATCTGCAGCGGACTGCCGAACAATTGCTCCAGCAGGTATTCCCGCCAGCCCTGGGTCGCACCATCGTTGTACAGCGATTTCTTGCTATGGATATGCGCCAGGTAGTCGTAAGTGCGCAACTCCTCGCCAAAGGTGCAAAACATGGGAGCCACATCACGGCCCTGGTTGGGAACCACGGCGATCTTCAGACCATTGGACTTTGGCAGGCGCGCCCGCATTGCAGCTTCGCACGCCTTGCGAATCTCTTCAGACGGAACCGAAACAAACAGATCGAATGCAAATGGCATGCGACTGAGAAATTCCGCAAACTCGGGGGCGACATCGGCATAAAAGATATGCGCATGCACCGCAATACGCCCGACTGGCGTGCCGTCCAACGGGGCAACGTCTTCCATGTCCACCAAGCTCGACCGGGAAGTGCCTGAAGACACTAGAAAAGGCTGCGTTGAATCATCGCTTTGCGACCCAGGTACAAGGGCAGCTGAATCACCGTTCCGAGCCAGCGGTACAGGAATGCCAACGCGTTTCGCTACCGCGACCAGACGCCGGCGAACGCTTTCCATAGCTTGTTGATGCTCCCCGCGTGCAAGACGCGACACGAAGCGCAGCAGACCAGTGACTTTCCAAGACGTTGAGCCAATCAACGCGTCCACGGTCCCCTGTAGCATTTCAGCACGTGCGGCATGCTTCGCCGCAAGATCCTTCGCGGCCCCGCGTTGCCAATTCAGGCGGTCTATGCTCGCTCGCATGGTCACGGCATGCGCCAGAGCTGCGTCCAACTCCAGTTGCAGCGCCGCAAGACTCGCCTGGCTAGCGCCCAAGCGGATTTCCAATTGCCGACTCTCATTGAATCGATCCAACGCCAGTTGGTAGAAGTGGCTTCGCGCATTTTCAAACCAGTGAATCGAACGGACCCAGTCACGTGATGTGAACCGGGGTAGCCAGGCATCAAATATCCGTGCGCGGTTGGTGATGTGCTTGTCGGCGTCCGCTTCCGCCGAAAGGCCCGAGGTACCGAGACCCATGCGGTACACCGCGCTGACCTCTGGAACATGTTGAAAAGGCGTCAAAGCCGCAATTTGCAGCCAGAACTCCCAGTCCTCCAGGCATTCCAAGTCTTCCCGAAATCTGCAACCGTCTTCGACAAGTGAGCGTTCAAAGAGAACGGCGTGTATGGGAAGAAAGTTGGCCGCTCTCAGTCGGTCCATTTCCCAGGGTTCATCCAGGACCAGAAGGGTTTGTCCCTCGCTACCCACCAACTGCACACCGGTGTAACACGCTCGCGCCGGACTCTGCACCAAGGCACGACTCAGTTTTTCGAGGTGGTTGTCCAAGAAGAAATCGTCATCGTCCAGAAAAATGAGGTAGTCGCCCTTTGCACTTTCCATTCCAAGATTGGCAGCCGCAGAACGGTTCAAGGCGCCAGCGCTTTGAACCAGTCTCAGGGGAAACCGGCCACATCCATCTCCCAAGGCACGGTGGGGATTGCCAGTTGCATTCACTACGACCACTTCCACGTTGGCATAGGTCTGCGACGCAACCGATTCCAGTGCGTCCTGCAACATGCTGCGGTCCATGCTGCGGACAATCACACTCACCAGTGGCAGGTCCTGCGGTACCGCGGCCAAATGCTGGTTACGGTGATGGGGGTATTGCGACTCACGCTCATCAAGCGTGCTGTCCTCGAGGTCATCCAATTGAAACATGGGATGAGTTTCCCGGCTGCTGCAAGATCGGTCAGTGCGTTACCGTACCGATAGATTGCCTGGAATTGGAGTATGGCGGCGTGCAGCGGGAATGCACTGCACGCGGCATTGGGGAGTACGTGGCGCCCTGAGGCGGTCGTTTACGCCGCCCGCGCGGTGAAACCAGGCGATGCGACCGGGCTGCGCTCCGTGGCCAGCACGCGCTGTGCGTTGAGGCTGCTGATGGGAATGCTGGCGTCCTGCGGGATACCGCCCGAGAGCTGCAGCGCCAGATAGCGCCCGCAGCACACGCGCAGGAAGGACGCAAAGTTGTCCACCTCGCCACGCTCCTGTACCAGCTCGTCATAGAGCTTGGTGCACAGCTGGGGCACGCTCATGCCGTCCCGTGCGGCAATGTCGGCCAGCACGTTCCAGAACAGGTTTTCCAGCCGGATGCTGGTGGCCACGCCGTGCAGGCGCACGGAGCGCACGCGGCAGTCGTACAGATGCGGATCGGCGCTGATGAATACCTGGCACATGGGTTGTCTCCTGCATGGACGCTGGGCCCGCCATCATGCAACGCGGGCCAAGCTCCGTCAATGCACGATCTTCGTGCCCAACACCACCAAGAACTGCGCAATCCAGGCCGGGTGTGCGGGCCAGGCGGGTGCAGTGACGAGGTTGCCGTCGGTGTGCGCGGCGTCAATGGCAATGTCGGCATAGGTGCCGCCGGCGCGCTCGACTTCCACACGGCACGCGGGGTAGGCCGAGCAGGTGCGGCCCTTGATCACGTCCGCACCGGCCAGCAGTTGGGCGGCGTGGCAGATGGCGGCCACGGGCTTGTTGGTGTCAAAGAAGTGCTTCACCATGGCAACGACGGCGGGGTAGGTGCGCAGGTATTCGGGGCCGCGGCCGCCGGGCAGCACCAGGGCGTCGTAGTCCTGTGCCCGGGTGTCGGCAAAGCTGGCGTTCAGGGCAAAGTTGTGGCCGGGCTTTTCGCTGTAGGTCTGCGCGCCTTCGAAATCGTGGATGGCGGTCTTGATGGCATCACCCGCTTTCTTGTCCGGGCACACCGCGTGCACCGTGTGGCCCACGGCCAGCAGCGCCTGAAACGGCACCATGGTTTCGTAGTCTTCGCAGTAGTCACCGCAGATCATCAGAATCTTCTTCGCTGCCATGTCGGTCTCCTTATGTGATTGAAAGGCAGACCGATTGTTGGGCGCAGTGACAGCGCCGTGGTGGTAGCGGGTTGTGACATGGTGCAAACCCGTAGAGCGCCGATATCGCTATATATTCAATAGCAGCCTAACCAATATCCACGAGGACTAGATGCCTATTTGGCCAAAAATCATTTGGCCAGGCGGGCCGCATCGCGGGCAGCGACTCGACCTTCGTCAGTGGGTACCACCCAGACTTCCACCGCGCTGCTGGGTGCGTGCACGGCCAGGGTTTCGCTGCCGACGGCGGCCTGGTTCAACGCGGGGTCGATCTGCACACCCAGGTAGGTCAGGCTGGCGCAGACGTCGGCGCGCAGTTGGGCATCGTGCTCACCAATGCCGCCGCTGAAGGCCAGCACATCCAGGCCGCCCATGCAGGCGGTCAGGGCCCCGCTCTCGCGCACCACGCGGTGGGTGAACATAGCGATGGCTTTTTGTGCTGGCGCCGAGCCGTCGGCGCGCAGTCGGCGCATGTCGGCCGAGATACCGGACACGCCCAGCAGGCCGCTCTGCTTGTACAGCAGGGTCTGCAGGCGCTTGTGGTCCCAGCCCTGCTCCAGCAGGTACAGCAGCACGCCGGGGTCCAGGTTGCCGGTGCGTGTACCCATCATCAGACCGTCCAGTGCGGAGAAGCCCATGGTGGTGGCGCAGCTTTTTCCCTCGCGCGCGGCGCACAGGCTGGCGCCATTGCCCAGGTGGGCCATCAGCACACGACCCGGGGCGCGCGGGCTGCGCTCCAGCAAGGAGTCCATGATGAACTGATAGGACAGGCCGTGAAAGCCATAGCGGCGCACGCCCTGCTCGGCCAAGGACTGCGGCAAGGCAAAGGCGTAGTCCACCTCGGCCAGCGTGGCGTGGAAGGCGGTATCGAAGCAGGCGATCTGTGGCAGCTCGGGGAATGCCTGGCGGAAGGCACGCACGCCCTCCAGGTTGTGCGGCTGGTGCAGCGGCGCCAGCGAATTCAACTGGGTCAGCGTCTCCAGCACGGCGTCGGTGACGATCACGCTCGCACGGAACTCGGCACCGCCATGCACCACGCGGTGCGTTACGGCTTCGATACGTGGCACACCCGGCTCACTGGCCAGCAGTGTGCGCAGCGCCTCCAGTGCGCGGGCGAACGAACTGCCGGCACCGTCGGCCAGCGCCTGCTGGTGCGACGCGCCGTTGAAGCGCCAACCCATCTCGGGCGTTCCGCCGGGTTCCAGCCCTTCGATATTGCCGGTGAGCACGGCAGGCAACACATCGGCGCCGTGGCGAGGGTGCAGGGAGAACTTCAGGGTCGACGACCCGGCATTGACGGCAAGGATGGCCATGGGTGCTCCTGGCGCTCAGGCCTTGTTGTTCCAGTTCTTGCGGGCATGCGTGCGCCGCGCGTTGTGTGCGGCCAGCAGGGCCAGCAGGGCGGATGCCACGCGGTTGGTCGGGCCGTCGGCACGGCTGGTGAGCGCAATTGGAATACGTGCGCCCAGCACCAGGCCGGAGCCGGAAGCGCCAGCCAGGTATTCGAGCTGCTTGGCCAGCATGTTGCCGCTTTCCAGATCGGGCACGGCCATGATGTCGGCGTGGCCGGCAACGGGGGAGTTGATGTGCTTGATCTCGGCCGCCTCGCTGGAGATGGCGTTGTCAAAGGCCAGCGGGCCATCCAGAATGCCGCCGGTGATCTGGCCACGGTCGGCCATCTTGCACAGGGCCGCCGCGTCCAGCGTGGACGGGATGCTGGGGTTGACGGTTTCCACCGCCGACAGGATCGCCACCTTGGGCTGGTCCACGCCCATGATGCGTGCGAAGTCAATGGCGTTCTGGATGATGTCCACCTTTTCCTGCAGCGTGGGGTGGATGTTCAGCGCGGCGTCGGTAATCAGCAGGGGCTTGCTGTACAGCGGAATATCAAAGCGGAACACGTGCGACATGCGCCGCCCGGTGCGCAGTGTGGGGCGCTTGAGCACTTCGTGGATCAGCTCGTCGGTGTGCAGGCTGCCCTTCATGATGACCTCGACCTCGCCCTTGGCGGCCATCTCGGCGGCCATCTCGGCAGCGGCGTGGCTGTGGGTCACGGAGATGATTTCCACGCCGGTCAGATCGATGCCACCTTCTTCTGCCAAGTGACGGATGCGCACCTCGGGGCCAATCAGCACGGGGATGATCAGGCCGTAGCGGGCCGAGTCCATGGCACCGCTGAGCGAGCCAATGTCGCAGGGGTGAACCACGGCGCAACGAACGGCCTCCAGGTCCTTGCCCATGGCCAGCAGGTCCTTGAAACGCGCCTCGGGGTCAAACAGCTGGATCTTCGGGCCACTGGTTTTGGGCAGGCGCACCTTCTTGGTCGGTGCCAGCACGCGGGCCGTACCGTGCAGCACGCGTTCGCCCTTCTGGTTAACCAGCTGGCAGTCCATCTCCACAACCTTGTTGGCGTCGTCCTTGCGCGTGACGGTCACGGTTACCGAGATGGTGTCGCCCACCCGCACCGGCTTGACGAAGTGCAGCACCTGGTCCTGGTAGACGGTGCCGGCGCCCGGAAACTGGGTGCCCAGCAGGGCCGAGATCAGCGTGCCGCCCCACATGCCGTGGGCCACCACGCCCTGGAACAGGCCGTCGCTTGCGTATTCGGGGTCCATGTGCGAGGGATTGGTGTCGCCCGACACGGCTGCAAAGGCCTGGATGTCACCCACAGTCAGCGTGCGCAACATGCGTGCGCTGCGGCCAATGGTGAGCTCGTCGTAGGTGACGTTTTCGACAAATTCTTCAGTGGGAATCATGTTCATGGCAGCGGTAGTAGGTGGCAGTGCGGACCATTGTGCCAAAAGAAGTTCGGGTAAACCCTAGGCCAAGCTACCCAATGGCGAATTCGCCACATGGTAGCTTGACTTACATCAAGCAGACGCCCTCGGGGACAGAGGTTGTCTCAGTTCAGCATGGCTTCCAGGCCCTCGGTCAGCACCTGGAGCGTGGGCATGGCGTCGTCGCCCGCATCGGCGGAATCCTGCTGATGCACTGGCGCCCAGTGCGGCTTCAGGCCCAAGCGCCGGGCCACGTCCGCCGGGTAGCTGGCCAGCGCGTCTTCGTCGCTGATGGCCAGCACCTCGGTGCGGGTGCGCCATGCGCCCAGGTGCACCCAGCCGGCCGCTTCGGAAAATTCGGGCAGGGCCAACGGCTGCGGCACGGCCTGTAGCGCGGCGATGATGGGATCCGGGAAATTCCAGAGTTTGGCCAATGCCGCCGCCACGTCGCCATGGTGAAAGCCCAAGGCCTGCTGCTCCAGTTCGGCGCGCCGGGCATCGAGCACATGGCACTTCTTGTCCAGCGGAACCATGGCCTCGGGTGCGGCAGCGTGCAGGTGCAACTGGCCAATGCCGTGCATCAGGCCCACGGTGAATACCAGATCGCCATTGACGCCTTCGCGGCTGGCCAGCCAGCGCGAGGCGCAGGCGGTGTAGAGGTTGTAGCGCCAGAACTGCGGCAGGTCCATGCCCTTGGTGTTGCGAAAGGCAGCCGTCATGCTGTTGCCCAGCACCAGGTTGCGCACCATCACAAAGCCCAGCATGCGCAGGGCATCGTCCACCGTGCCAATGGTGCGCGAGAGGTGGAAGTACGCCGAGTTGGCCAGGCGCAGCAGCTTGGCACTCAGGGCGGGGTCGGCCGACAGCTGGTTGGCAATCTCGTCGATGGATACGTCCTCGGAACTGAAGCTCTCGATCAATTGTTGGGCGACCTTGGGAATGGTGGGCAGTTTGTTGGGCTGGTCCAGAAGGCTCTTGAGTTCCATAGGTAGCTATCGCTTCACTGTATGTCTATATACTGAGTTTGCCACCGAAACGATGGTGGACCCCATCCGGCGAAATTTTTAGGGACACACCCGTGACCACGCGCAAAGCCCAAGCCACCCAGACGCTACCCTCCTACTCACCGTTCGCTGCCCTCGGCGCCGACAACTACCTGACAGACTTCGCACAACGCACGGTGCTGTTTCTGGATACGCTGCTGGACCGCGGCAACGCCTACCGGGAACACCTGGAAAAAGGCACGCCGCCGCTGCTGAAATTTGACTTTGAGACGGTGCTCGACGGGCGCGACCTGAAAGACCGTTGCAACTACGCGCTGCTGCACCTGCTGCCCCCCACGAGCATGCCGGTCAACCCCGCGCTGCGTCCGGTGGTCGTTGTGGACCCGCGGGCCGGCCATGGCCCCGGCATCGGCGGCTTCAAGTTCGATTCCGAAGTGGGTGTGGCCATGAAGGCTGGCCACGCGGTGTATTTCATCACCTTCCGCCCTCAGCCCGAAGAGGGCCAAACCCTCTTCACCGTGATGCACGCCGAGGCGCGCTTCATTGAGGAAGTCATTTCCCGCCACCCGGACTGCAAGGCCCGCCCCGTGGTGATTGGCAACTGCCAGGCCGGCTGGGCCATGATGGCACTCAACGCCACGCGCCCCGAACTGTTCGGCCCGCTGATGGTGGTCGGTGCCCCGCTGTCGTACTGGGCCGGTTCCTCCACGCTGAACCCGATGCGTTATTCGGGCGCGGCCTTGGGCGGCTCCTGGCTGGCCTCCATGACCGCTGACATGGGTGCCGACCGCTTTGACGGCGCCTACCTGGTGGAGAACTTCGAGAAACTCAACCCGGCCAACACGCTGTGGAATCGATACTACAAGCTCTGGTCCAACGTCGATACCGAGGCTGAGCGATTTCTGGAATTCGAGAAATGGTGGGGTGGTTTCTTCCGCATGACTGGCGCCGAGATCGAAGCCATCGTCGAGAACCTGTTTGTCGGCAACCGCCTGGCCCGCGGCGAGGTCATGGATGGCGACAAGGCCATCAATTTGCGGGACATCACATCACCGGTGGTGGTGTTTGCCTCCCACGGCGACAACATCACGCCGGTGCCGCAAGCGCTGGACTGGATCATCGACACCTGGGGCGACGAGCGCGCCATTGCGGCCGCCGGGCGCACCATCATCTACGTGCTGCACGAGAGCGTGGGCCACCTGGGCATCTTTGTGGGTGGTGAAATCGCCCGCAAGGAGCATGACCAGTTGGTCACCTCGCTGGACGTGATCGAGAGCCTTCCGCCCGGTCTGTACGAGATGAAGCTGGAGGCCAAGGCCGGCAAGGAATCCCTGCGCTGGGAACAGCTGGAGCCGGGCGATTACACGGTGCACTACGAGCACCGCACGATGAAGGACATCCTGGCGCTGAACCCGGAAGGCCGCGACGAAGAGGCACTGTTCTCCACCATCGCCAAGGTGTCCGAGCTGAATGCCACGCTGTACAAGTCGCTGGTGCGCCCCTGGGTGAAGATGATGACCACCCGCCCGGTGGCAGATGCCCTGGGCAAGATGCACCCCTTGCGCCTGCAGCGTGACCTGTTGTCCGACGCCTTTCCGCTGGCGCCCTTCATTCGTGAGCAGGCGCGCCAGGCCCGCGCCCACCGCGTGACGGTGGATGACGACCACCCCCTGCGCCAGATGGAGAAGAAGCTCGACACCCAGATCAGCGAGGCACTCGACAAATTCCGCGATGAGCGCGACACCGCCTCCGTGGAACTGGCACGCACGCTCTATGGCCCCATGGGCCTGGGTGCCTGGTTCAAGCCGGATGCACCCGATGCCGAGAAAGCCCACGCACGCGCGTTGCAGGAGCTGGAGGTGGCGCGCCAGGCGGTGCTGGGTCACATTTCTGAGGGTGGTTTTGCCGAGGCCGTGTGCCGCATTGTTCTGGCCGGCATGGTGTCGATTGGCGCTTTCGAGCGGCGCAGTTTCCGGCTGGCCAAGCTGCTGGCCAAATTGCCGTCGGGCACCATCGGCGCCGCCGCTGCGCAAACCGACTGGCCGTCCTTGCTCAAGACTCAGGCCCGCATCACGGCCGTGGCACCGGTGGAGGCCCTGAATGCACTGGAGCAATTGCTGCCGACCCCCACCATACGCGAACGGGCGCTTGCAGTGGCAGCCGCGGTGATGATGATCGAGCCCACCCTGCACAACCCGCGCTCGGAAATCATCGAGTTCCTGATCGACACGCTGGGTGTGAACCCTGCGCGCGTGATGGACATGGCCTGCCAGCTGACCGGATCGTTTGAGGTCGCGCCCAAGAAGATGGCCGCACCAGCGCCAACGCCCGCAAAACGTCCGGCAAGGAGCAAGCGGGCAGCCTGAGGCTGCGCACTGCCTCAAAGGCGGCAGGATCAGGAGGTCAGGCGCTGCAGGGCTTCCTGGTATTTGGCAGCCGTCTTGGCAATCACCTCATTGGGCACACGCGGAGCCGGTGGCGTCTTGCTCCAGGGCTTGCCGTCCACCAAAGCCTGCTCCAGCCAGTCGCGCACAAACTGCTTGTCGTAACTGGGCGGGTTGGTGCCTTCCAAGTAGCTTTCCACCGGCCAGTAGCGCGACGAATCCGGTGTCAGCACTTCATCCATCAGCGTCAACGTGCCGTCGGTGTCCAGGCCGAACTCGAACTTGGTATCGGCAATGATGATGCCCTTGGTCAGCGCAAAGGCCGCTTCGTAGCCTTCAACCGGCCAGTAGCGCGACGAATCGGGCGTCAGCACCTCGTCCATCAGGGTCAGTGTGCCGTCTTCGTCCAATCCGAACTCGAACTTGGTATCGGCAATGATGATGCCTTTGGTGAGGGCGAAGTCCGCCGCGGTCTGATAGAGGCGAATCGAAATGTCGCGCACGCGCGCGGCAAGTTCCGGCCCGATGATTTCGCACATGCGCTCGAAGCTGATGTTCTCGTCGTGTTCGCCCATCTCGGCCTTGGTGGCCGGCGTGAAGATGGGCTCGGGGAGTTTCGCCGCGTTGCTCAATCCTGCAGGTAGCTTGACGCCGCAGACTTCACCGTTGCGTTGGTATTCGACCCAGCCGCTGCCGGCCAGATAGCCGCGCACCACCGCCTCGACGGGCAGCGGCTTCAGGCGCTTGACCAACATCGAGCGCTCGCGCACCTGATCTTTTTCAGCGTCCGTGACGACCGACAGCGGGTCGTCGCCGGTGAGGTGGTTAGGCACGATGCCATCGAACTGCTTGAACCAGAACAGCGCCATCTGCGTCAGCAAGGCGCCCTTGCCGGGAATCGGCTCGCCCATGATGACGTCGAAGGCCGAGAGCCGGTCGCTGGCCACCATCAGGATGCGGTCCGTGCCCACCGCATAGTTTTCGCGCACCTTGCCGCGAGCAATCAGGGGGAGCGAGGTCAGCGAGGATTCGAGCAGGGCAGCTGTCATGTTGGGGTTCCGTCGAAGAAGCTGGATTTTAGGCGCGGCTTGAAGCAAAAAAGCCCGCCGGGCAGAGAGCTCGGCGGGCAAGATTCGCGAAACGTCCTTCTTGTTGTGGATGCGTTTTTACTGCACGACCTGATTCAGTTCGCCGCGCGCATAGGCAGCCGCCACATCGACCAGCGTACGGGGCTGGATCTTGCCGGCCTGGCCTTCGCACCCGAATTCCAGATAGCGCTGCTTGCAAATCAGCCTAGCCGCCTCGCGCGCCGGCTTCAGCCACTCGCGGGCATCAAACTTCTCGGGGTTCTCGGCCAGGAATTTGCGCACCGCACCGGTCATCGCCAGGCGGATGTCGGTGTCGATATTGATCTTGCGCACGCCGTGCTTGATCGCTTCCTGGATCTCCTCGACCGGCACGCCGAAGGTCGCACCCATCTTGCCGCCGTACTGGTTGATGATGGCCAGCAGCTCCTGCGGCACGCTCGACGACCCGTGCATCACCAAATGGGTGTTGGGAATGCGCTTGTGGATTTCCTTGACGCGGCCGATGGCCAGGATGTCGCCGGTGGGCTTGCGCGAAAACTTGTAGGCGCCGTGGCTGGTGCCGATGGCGATGGCCAGCGCGTCCAGCTGAGTGGCCTTGACGAAGACGGCCGCCTCCTCGGGGTCGGTCAGCATTTGGCTGTGCTCCAGCTTGCCCTCGGCACCGACGCCGTCTTCCTCGCCGGCCTCGCCGGTTTCAAGATTGCCCAGGCAGCCCAGTTCGCCCTCGACGGTGACGCCGACCTTGTGCGACATCTCGACCACGCGCCGGGTCACGTCGACGTTGTAGTCGAAGGAGGCCGGCGTCTTGCCATCCTCCATCAAGGAGCCGTCCATCATCACCGAGCCGAACCCCAGATTGATCGCGCCTTCGCAGATCTTGGCGCTGGTGCCATGGTCCTGGTGCATCACCAGCGGGATGTGCGGATAGGCCTCGACGGCGGCCTGGATCAGGTGCTTGATAAAGCTCTCGCCGGCATATTTGCGGGCGCCGGCCGAGGCCTGCAGGATCACCGGTGCGCCGACCTCGTCGGCGGCAGCCATCACGGCCTGTACCTGCTCCAGATTGTTGACGTTGAAGGCCGGAATGCCGTAGCCGTGTTCGGCCGCATGGTCCAGCAATTGGCGCATGGAAACGAGAGCCATGAGAGTCCCCTGTGTTGAAAACCGGTGGATGCGGGCCCGGGCCGCAAGATCGCCCGTAACCACGCCGTAACTCATGCCGATTCTAGCCGCGCGATCAATCGCTCCCGCGCGATCAATCGACCCGGCAGACCGACAACAAATTCGTGCCGCCGGGGTAGCCCAACGGTTCGCCGCAGGTGATGGCATAGGTGTCGCCCGGCATCAGCACGCCCTTGCTCACCAGCAGTTTCTCCGCAGCCTTCAGGGCGGCGTCGCGGTCCTCGAACTTGGGCATCAGCAGCGGGTGCACATTGCGGTACAGCGTCATCTTGGTCTGACTCAGCGGCTGCTTGGTCAGCGCGAAGATCGGCACCTGGATGCGGTGGCGGCTCATCCACAGGGCGGTGGAGCCCGACTCGGTCAGCGCCACAATCGCCTTGCAGCCCAGATGGTGGGCGGTGAACAGCGCGCCCATCGCGATCGACTGATCGATGCGGCCGAACTGGCGGCCGGCGAAGTCGGTGTCCAGCGTCACAAACTCGGCCCGCTCTGCTTCCAGCGCGATCGCCGCCATCTGCTCGATGGTTTCGACGGGGTACTTGCCGGCCGCCGTCTCGGCGCTGAGCATCACCGCATCGGTGCCGTCCAGCACCGCATTGGCCACGTCGCTCACCTCGGCGCGCGTAGGCTTAAGCCGTATGACGATGTTGCTATGACCTATATTGGTCTCCCGGACGGTTCGTTTTATGGCGCAAGAAGACTTCAGAATCATACCCTTCAGATCGTTCGAAATA
>JBBQLM010000056.1:0-26560 GCA_038327925.1 Burkholderiales bacterium
GTGGTGACGATGGATTTCATGGCCCAGGTACAGAACTACATGATGTCCCAGCAATATGAGTCGCTCCTGAAGAAGGCCAGTTTCAAATCTTCTTGAGCGGCGCAATTGGCAGGGTGAGTACCTTGGACAAGTGAATTAGAAATGTATGCCTTAGGCGTGCACGAATTGGTTAGAAAAAAGTTAATAGCGCATGTTCCGCGCGAATCAAAGTCGGAACGGGGCGAAAAGTTTTAGGAGAGAAATATGAAAGTTTCGGCTTCGGTCAAGAAAATTTGCCGCAACTGCAAAATTATCCGACGCAAAGGCGTTGTGCGCGTGATCTGTACAGATCCACGCCACAAGCAGCGTCAGGGTTAATTGCAAGAGTTTTAGAGGACGAAAATGGCACGTATCGCTGGCATCAATATTCCGCCGCAACAGCATTCCGAAATTGGCCTGACCGCCATTTTTGGTATCGGTCGCACACGCGCTCGCAAAATCTGCGAAGCATGTGGCATTGCATATTCCAAAAAGGTCAAAGACTTGACTGATGGTGATCTGGAGAAAATCCGTGATCAGATCGCTCAATTCACCATCGAAGGCGATTTGCGTCGCGAGACGACCATGAACATCAAGCGTTTGATGGACATTGGTTGCTATCGCGGCTTCCGTCACCGTCGTGGACTGCCCATGCGCGGTCAGCGTACCCGCACCAACGCACGTACCCGCAAAGGCCCGCGTAAGGCTGCTGCGTCATTGAAGAAATAACAGGGATTGAGAGACCACTATGGCAAAAGCTCCCGCAAATAACGCAGCCCAGCGCGTTCGCAAAAAAGTTCGTAAAAACGTTGCTGATGGTATTGCACACGTTCACGCGTCGTTCAATAACACCATCATCACGATCACTGATCGCCAGGGCAACGCTTTGTCCTGGGCTTCTTCCGGTGGTCAGGGTTTCAAGGGATCGCGCAAGTCGACTCCCTTCGCTGCCCAGGTGGCCTCTGAAGTTGCTGGTCGCGCCGCACTGGATCAGGGTATCAAGAATCTCGACGTCGAGATCAAAGGCCCAGGTCCTGGTCGTGAGTCGTCCGTGCGCGCTTTGGCCGCATTGGGTATCCGCATCAATATGATTGCGGACGTGACTCCTGTTCCCCATAACGGTTGCCGCCCTCAAAAGCGCCGCCGTATCTAATCGTTTCAACAAGCCCACCGCCATCAGCAACCGCTGATGGCTCCCGTACTCACGTGCGGAAGATGACATAAAAAGGAAGTTCAAGTGGCACGCTATCTCGGCCCCAAGGCCAAACTATCCCGCCGTGAAGGCACCGACCTGTTCCTTAAGAGCGCTCGCCGCGCCATCGGTGATAAGGCCAAATTCGATTCCAAGCCTGGTCAGCACGGCCGCACCTCGGGTGCCCGTACCTCTGACTACGGTCTGCAATTGCGCGAAAAGCAAAAAGTCAAGCGCATGTACGGCGTGCTGGAAAAGCAGTTCCGCCGCTATTTCGAAGAAGCTGATCGCCGCAAGGGTAATACCGGTGCGAATCTGTTGTTCCTGTTGGAATCGCGTCTCGACAACGTCGTATACCGTATGGGCTTCGGCTCCACACGTGCAGAAGCTCGTCAAATGGTGTCGCACAAGGCGATCACCGTCAACGGCAATTCGGTCAATATCCCGTCTTACTTGGTCAAGACCGGTGACGTGGTTGCCGTGCGCGAAAAGTCGAAGAAGCAAAACCGCGTAGTTGAGGCCCTCCAGTTGGCTCAGCAAGTGGGTATGCCTTCTTGGGTCGAAGTGAACGCTGAAAAAGCAGAGGGCACCTTCAAGGCCGTCCCGGACCGCGATCAGTTTGGCGCAGACATCAACGAATCTCTGATCGTTGAATTGTATTCACGCTAATCGCGTTTGAATTTTTGAAATCGTTCCTTGGCTGTGGGGCACTGCAGTCAAGGGGCTTCACCAGCCTTACCGATGTAACGAGTCGGGGGTATTGAGAGGAAGTCTGCATGCAAAACAGTTTGCTTAAACCTAAATCCATCAGCGTCGAACAACTCGGCATCAATCGCGCCAAAGTGGCGCTTGAGCCATTTGAGCGCGGCTATGGCCACACGCTTGGAAATGCGCTGCGCCGTGTGTTGCTGTCGTCGATGCCCGGTTTCGCGGCAACTGAAGTGACGATCGCGGGCGTTTTGCACGAGTATTCATCCATTGATGGCGTGCAAGAAGATGTCGTCAATATTCTTCTGAATTTGAAGGGTGTTGTGTTTAAGTTGCACAACCGTGATGAAGTGACACTGAGCCTGCGCAAGGATGTTGAAGGGCTGGTAACCGCCGCCGACATTCAAACGCCACACGATGTCGAAATCATCAACCCCGGTCACGTCATCGCCAACCTGTCGCACGGCGGCAAGCTGGATATGCAGATCAAGGTTGAAAAGGGTCGTGGCTATGTGCCCGGTACCATGCGCCGCCATGCTGACGAGCCAAACAAGTCTATCGGCCGTATCGTTTTGGACGCTTCGTTCTCGCCCGTTAAGCGCGTGAGCTACACCGTCGAAAGCGCACGTGTTGAGCAGCGTACCGATCTGGATAAGTTGGTTGTCGAAATCGAAACTAACGGCGCCATTACCGCTGAAGATGCTGTTCGCGCATCCGCCAAGATCTTGGTGGAACAGCTGGCAGTGTTCGCCCAGTTGGAAGGCAGTGAATTGGCTGCATTTGACGCACCCGCACCACGTGGCAATACACAATTTGACCCAATCCTGCTGCGCCCGGTGGACGAGTTGGAACTGACGGTTCGCTCCGCCAACTGCCTGAAGGCCGAGAACATTTATTACATCGGTGACCTGATTCAGCGTACCGAAAACGAGTTGCTCAAAACCCCCAACTTGGGTCGCAAGTCGCTCAACGAGATCAAGGAAGTTTTGGCTTCCCGCGGTCTGACGCTGGGCATGAAGCTGGAAAGCTGGCCGCCTGCAGCGTTGGAAAAACGCTAATTTTTTCGAACCCTCGAGGGTTCAACGCAAAGGGCAGTACCTGATACGGCTGCCCACTTAAAACTCAAAGGAAATCTACCATGCGTCACGGACACGGACTACGTAAACTCAATCGCACTAGCTCACACCGCCTAGCGATGCTGCGCAACATGATGAACTCGCTTATCGAGCATGAAGTCATCAAGACCACAGTACCCAAGGCCAAGGAACTGCGCCGTGTGGTTGAGCCCATGATTACTTTGGCCAAGGAAGCCACGGTTGCCAACCGTCGCTTGGCGTTTGATCGCCTGCGCGATCGTGACAGCGTGACCAAGCTGTTCAATGACCTGGGACCCCGTTTTAAGGCCCGTCCCGGTGGCTACACTCGCATTCTGAAGATGGGCTTCCGTGTTGGTGACAACGCGCCCATGGCTTTGGTTGAATTGGTGGACCGTCCGGCACCAGCAGAAGAAAATACTGACGCAGCAGCGGCAGAATAAGGTATACTCTAAGGCTACCGCGCGATGGAGCAGTCTGGTAGCTCGTTGGGCTCATAACCCAAAGGTCGGAGGTTCAAATCCTTCTCGCGCAACCAATAAAGACGGGGTTATCCCCGCAAGTAAACGCCCACTTCTAGTGGGCGTTTTTCATTCTGGCCCAAATTTGGTTCAAAGCTGGCCTAGATTTGGCCCACGGAATTTCGACTTACTCAAAAATGACCATTGGTCATTGGCCCAGTCCTGTTGACGCAGGAGCAGCACTCAATATGCGAATGGTCAAGTTGAGAGTAATAGTACTGTCCAAATGTCCCAAGACCGCACTCGCAGATGGCCACCAATAACAGAGTGATCTGTCGGGGCCAGTATGAGCCAGTAAATGCGCGGCGCTGGAGACATGGCGGTAGTAGGCCCAGGCCTCCTGAGTCCAATGCTGTCGCCGGAAGAATTCATGTATGTTGAGCCACCCAGCGAGACGGAATGGCTTCGGACGACAGGTCCGATGCAGCACTGTAGATGCGCTGGAACTCGACTTCTACCTGACCAACTGCGCGCGACAGTCGAGCGACGGTCTTCCAGTCATCGAACAAACCGTCATTGCCCATATCAAAGGGGTTATCCAGCATCGCCTGCTTGACCTGGTCTGCATAGCTTTGCACTGCATCTTTCAATGCAGCGTCGGCCGCATAAATGGCCGCTCCGGCGGCCTGGATCGTTATCTCTGACTTGCGTCACTGTCTACGCGATCTTGGGATCTCTGATTTGTGCACAGCGCAAGTCATTGAGGGTTCAGTTGGTCACATCATTGAAATCTGGGGCAAGCAATATCGTGTCTTTCAATGGAAACGAAGATGCAAATGCCAAACATCAGTACAACGCAAATTTCCCAAACCGGTCTGCGCTATGTATCGAAGGAAGGGGGGTCTCCGTTTCAAGGGTCTGGCAGTTCTGGAGACACCATAAGTTGCATCAAGTGCGGAAAGCACAAATTGCGTAGTCGTGGTGTGACTAAACGCTATTTGTCATCGCTGTTGTTCTTCTGCTTTGATTGCAAACCAGCAGAGTAGGTAAATCAGCGCAGATCATCTGCCTAACAGCCCTCTCTTGAGCTGTTCATCAACCGGGCTCGCTCCGATAAAGATACCAAGAATCGCACCGTAAAAGTCAGCTCCGCGAATGACGACTCCCATACGAACGCCGTTGATGGCAACTGTGGTTCCGGTCTCGGGTTGGTAGTCGAAATCAATGACATCTCCCGCGGTCGTATTGCCCATGGACCGAATCATGCGTTCCATCTGAATGACGCGATCATTCATCCGAAGAAGCTCTTCGGCGCTCATGTTGTTCTGCAGCCCGGGCATCATCGCATCGACAAAATCCCCGGCACTTGCATTGCGGAGCATGCGAAGCTGAAGGCGCTTTGGTCCATCCGCACGCACGACATCCAATGACGTGGTAGCGCGCTCTACGAGGTAAAGACCCGCCACGTAGCCCTTGAAAAGGAATACCGCGCGAGTTCCGACGCCATTGAGACTCAGCTCGCGGCTGCCAAGGCGAATTTTCTCTTCAAAGCGCTCTCCGTCACGGGTTGCGGCACCTGCCAGGTTGCCCCACACAAGGGTCAGAGCGATCAGCGAAACAGCGCAGACACGTAGATGGAATTTCATATTTCTCTTCGCCATACATCCGCCACATTCGCAAAAGGTGACATCACGGTGTCATACGCGCGAAGTAACGGCCAGTCAAAACTATTCAAATGGGTGCAAGCCGCCTCGGAAGGCTAAACTTCTGCGGGAAGCAGCATTGCCAATCGCTCGCTGATCGAATCGGCCCTGGATGCGCCTGCGATCCGTTCCACTTCTGCCAGCATTTGCCTGCTGACATCCAACATTGAGTCCCGATCCCTGGCGTTGCGCAGGCCATCCCGAAACTGCAAAGCCAACTCTGGGGCTTGGCGCGCAAACATGCGCTCAGAAATATCAAACAGAAACATTCGGGTTGTGGCCAGTGACCGTCGGCCCTCAAACTGATCGGCTGCAGTTCCTGGCGGCTGGTGGGGCAGATTCATCGTTGATTTCGAAACGCTCTTTTCAGAAGTGCGCGCGCTACTCTTGCTCCCATACATCGTGTCGCTGGGTGAGGGAGCCACTTCAAGATAGCCCTCGGAAACCAATTTTTGCGCCAGCGCCTTTACATCTCCGGCCACCACCTTTCCGATTTCAGCAACTGACTTTCTCCCATCAGCCAATAGCAGAAAGGTTCTCTCGCGTTGGCCTAACGTGCGAACACCCGGAGCAATCTCGGATCGACCCATTTCTGTTTTTTGGAACTTCATATCTACCTATTGAATTGGGTGAGCTAGCCAACTGGCTGATAGGGGCCGGTGTCAGTGAAAGGTTCCAATGACTTTATGAAACCCTCGTCGTGGACATTGCGTGCTCTCCAGTCCTGGCCCCAATCCACTCTGGCTAACAACGATCCGGCAAACATTCCAATAGGCTCTGGCGCATGCATGCCGTGGCGTTCCGTTAATGCGGAAAACCATCTCTTTGCCAGGCAGGCTACCCACCACCGAACACGGTCAAATTTCAAAGACACGGCGGTCCTTTCAATGAAGCTTGGACCTTATAGCCGCCTTGTGACATGCCGGTGAAACCACGAAGGTTTCACGCCCTATTTGATCGTGGGCAACAACTTATGAGTTACGTTGTTGCCATTTGAACCTGGCTGGTATTCGTCGCGATCGCGGGTGTAGGATTCGGGTTTCTACCAGTACGTATATCTAGTGCCATCAACAGCTCCTTGGAGAAATCCCATGAAGAAACACCTTCAGAACATGGAAAGACTATGCAAGAAGATGCAAGCGCGATACGGCGAAAACGATGATCTGGTGGTGCGCTTCAGGCAAGAACTGTCCGCTTTGCAAGAGAAGAAAGCGAAGAGTCTGGCGTTCAAGAATTTTGGCCGGCGAAATGCGGACAAGACGATTGCGGGCCAATCGGTGCATTAGAGCGACGTTCTTTGGGTATGGTGGGCAGAGCCTGTGTGGCTCTGCTCTTTCGTGTCTTGCTCGGCATGCATGTTCCTTGGTGACAAGTTATGCCTCGCACACAAAATTTCTGACAGGCTTCCTGACGGAAGGCAAACTGCTCCATCAGATAGAAACTGTCATTCAAAGATAGGGCGTCATTGGGCTATATTCACCCAGAAGTCAGTCTGCTACAGGACTTGACCCCTTCTCATTGCTTCCGTCCACCACCCGATTGCGTCCGCTTTCCTTTGCAAGGTACATCCGCTGGTCTGCCAAGCCTACCAGTGCCTTCCAATCGCTGATTTGATCCGCACACCGCTCAGCAACACCAATGCTTGCGGTCAGTGGAGCGCCATCTGGTCGCAGACCCAGGCCGATACTGCGCATGCGCAACAACGCAGTACTAGCCTGTTTCATATCAGCATTCGGCATGATTAGCAGAAACTCCTCGCCGCCCCAGCGCACCAAAACATCACCGCCCCGGAGACTGTTACCAACGATCCTGCTCATATCGAGCAGAGCCCTATCTCCAGCTTCATGGCCGAACTGGTCATTGATGCCCTTGAAGTGGTCCAGATCAATAAATGCAATCGATAGTGGCGTATTGCTGCGGTTGGCATTCTGAAACTGAAGTTCCAATAGCTCCTCTCCGCTCAGGCGAGAGAATACGCCCGTGAGTGGGTCTCGAATGGCCTGGCGCACCAGGGCAATCATGAAAGAGAGTTGGCTCATGCTGGCCAGCGTTGCGATTCCGGTGATCAACACCAGTAGCCAGAATGCGCCAACAAAAGATGGCCAGTCCAGAGTTGCCAAATTGAGCGACCCTGCAATACCTTGTGTGAGCAGGATCGGGCTGGCTATGACCAACCCCTCTAATAGTGTCAAAGGGAAAATTGCGAGTCCGGCTAATAGCACGAAGGGTAAAAACCCGTAGCCAGCACCGATGGCCGCCGAAAATCCCGTCAACTCATATTGTTTCAGAACCGTATAAGAAGTAATGTAAAAAATGGTGGGTATGGCAAAGAGCAGTGCCATTGCATGGTAAGCATTGAGCAGGTTGCCGTTGCTCTTGTAGTTCATCAGTAGACTGATGAATGCGGCGCTTGCCATGATCCGCATTCCCGCTAGAGTGAACCACAGCGGAAAGGGGAAAACCACGAGATCGATTACGCTCCAAAGTGGAGTGAGCACGGCAAAGAGCAGTGCAAACAGGCGTACACGGTTCACGATCATCGTTGCGCGACGTCGCGTCAACAACGACAGATGCATGTGCGGAGAAACCAAGAAGCTTGTCTCGTCGAGTGTCAGCTCACTCTGTATGAGGCCGCCAAGTCTTTGCAATGCGTAGTCAGCAAACCGGCCCAAAATCATTCTCCCCTAAATAGTTATGGGTGCCCCAAGTGATTTGACCAGAGAATGCGGTGTGGATTCCCACGCAGAGTGTCTTTTTTTGATTGGTGCTTGGACTACTCCCGGTGTGGTGGATATGCTTGGCCTACCCAGGCATGATCTGAGGTTGTTTGGGACGAGGCTACCCGTTCTGTCGCATGTGGGTGACCCATTAAAATCGCACTATTTGTGGGATGACTGTGCACATACCTAAAGCAGATTTAGCGCGGCTATTGCCGCCGGCACCAGCGCGTCTCTTACTTTTGACAGACGGGCCTAGTGACCTTGAGGCCAAGTTCTCGGACTTGGGCTATGACGTCCACACCTGCGCGGTGTGTCAGTCGGGGGAGTTCATTCAGTGGCCCACTTCCACTCGAGAGGGAATTTGCAGGGTCCAAGTAGATCTGCCAGGGGTTGAAGCGTCAAGCTTCAATATTGCATTCGTTCAAGGGGGGGAGCATATCCATTCTCTGGCATTGTTCAATCAGTTGGGGCCTTGGTTGACGCACGATGCAACGCTACTGATCACAGGGGTTAGTCACACGAAGGATTCGCCACGCATGCCGCACTGGCTAGATTACGTTGTTGCGATTGGTTCGCGCTGCGGATTTGTTGAGGAAACCTTCAATGCGAGCGAGGCTACTGCATTCGACGGTGAATTTGTCCGCGTGCTGCGCCGGTGTGGCGAGCCACGATGGCAACTTCGCCATGTGCGTTCCCAGGACTTTGAAGAGGTTGCAGCTCTGTTTCAGGAGGTTTTTGGTCATCCATTGAGCCGCGAATTGTGGGCATGGAAGTATGCAAATGGGCGCGGCAATTCCGTGGTCGCAGTTCGCCATGGCGAGGTTATCGCTCATTACGGTGGGATGTACCGTGATATTTTGCTAAGTGGAACACCTGCATGGGCGTTCCAAGCTTGCGATGTAATGGTGCACCCTAGAGAGAGAGGGGTCATGACCAAGCAAGGCCCATTTCTATTGACTGCGGCAACTGTCGCAGAGATTTACGCGCCTTCGGGCTCGGGGTTTGGTTTTCCCAACTCGCGTGCCATGCTGGTCGCTGAAAGGATGGGGCTGTATTCTGAGGTTGGACACATGGTGTCCGTGCGCTGGGAGCCATCGGCCCCCGGGTACCGTTGGCGAACCCGGGCCCGGGCATTGGTACGCCATGATCCGACTGATCGGGCGAAGGTGCAGTCGCTCTGGAAAACGATGGCGCGCGACTTGGCTAGCAGTGTGGTCGGTGTGCGCGATTGGGAATACCTTGAAAGCCGGTATTTCAGCCATCCACACAACCACTATGAGGTGATGCAGGTTAGCGCGCGCCTGACCGGTACGCCGTTAGGGGTCGTTGTGTTACGTCGTCTGGAGGACTCTTGTGAGTTGCTGGATGTAATTGCGCCAATGGGAAATCTTCCATTGCTGATTGATCAGGCGCGCCGTGTTGCCGGCCTATGGGGGCTTTCACACTTGTACTGCTGGATAACCAAGAATCACGCTCAGCACTTTCTGAGCTGTGGTGATGCGAAAGAAGAGTCGCTCAATATCCGCATTCCTGCCAGTTGTTGGACCGATGAGTCTCGTGTTGACGTGTTTAAAGACCGGTGGTGGCTGATGTCTGGTGATACGGATTTCCGTTGATGTCGCTAAAACGCAATGCCATGTGGAATTTGGCAGGCAGTGGTGTTCCGTTGTTGGCCGGTGTGGCGTTGATTCCCTACACATTGGAAAAACTCGGAAACGAGGCCTTTGGTGTGTTGACTTTGATTTGGGGTTTGATCGGCTATTTCAGTCTCTTTGACTTTGGCGTGGGCAGGGCGTTGACATTTCAACTAAGTCGACTTGCAGAAGCAGGACAAGAGGTGCAGACTGGCTCAGTCCTGCGGGCTGGGCTGCTGCTGACTTGCGCAGCGGGCCTGTTTGGCGTGATCGTGATCGGCGTTCTCGCACCCGGATTGGCGACGCAGTGGCTCAAGATTGGCCCCTCTCTGCAGGAAGATGTTCGACAGGCTTTTCTGATTGCCGCCATCGGCGTACTCCCCACTACCGTGACCAGCGGCTTGCGTGGTGCCCTGGAAGGGTTGGACAGATTTGCAGCATCCAACCTGGGGCGCATCGCCCTG
This sequence comes from Burkholderiales bacterium, assembly GCA_038327925.1. GTDB lineage: Bacteria > Pseudomonadota > Gammaproteobacteria > Burkholderiales > Burkholderiaceae_C > Allorhodoferax. The sequence goes on from JBBQLM010000056.1 coordinate 9,995, forward strand.
GGTGTATGGATGTTTGTTCTACCGGCCCTGTCTGTATATGCACATGGGCCAAGTCTGGCTTTGATAACCCTGTATCTGGTGTTGGGGCGAACTCTGGTACTGGCCCTGATGGCATTTCAGTTGCGGAAGTTCCTGTTTTCAGGGGGGGCGGCTCTTGGCGTGCAGCACTTCAAGGGACTGTGGAACTATGGTTTTTGGGTAACCGTGACGGGGATTGTGGGGCCGTTGATGGTGTACGGCGACCGATTCTTCGTCAGCGCAGCAGTCGGAGCAGACCTTTTACCTCTGTACGCCATCCCGCAAGAGGCCTTGTTGCGCTTGCTACTGATCCCAATGGCCCTGACCGGAGCATTGTTGCCGCGGCTGGCTGCCATGGATGAGTTGACGGTAGCCGAAACCTACCACCAGACCTACCGTCGTGTCGGGGTGTGGATGCTCGGAATCTGTGTGTTGGCGGCGGCGCTCGCCTATCCCGTGTTGTCACTCTGGATTTCCACCCCGTTTGCACACGATGCCATGCCAGTGGTTTTGGTTCTCTGCGTGGGCGTATGGGTCAATTCACTGGCCTCTGTTTCTTTTATCTTGTTGCAGGCAAAGGGAAACCCACGACTGACAGCGTTGTTCCATTTGGCTGAACTGATGCTCTATCTCGTGGTGCTATGGGCCCTGACATCGCAATGGGGGCTCATTGGTGCTGCTGTTGCCTGGTTGGCCCGCGTGGCACTGGATTGGGGGCTGTTGCAGCTCGCCGTGCGGAGGCTATATGGCGTCTGAAAATTGGCCAGAGGATGCACTGGAAGCCGTTGCGAGTTGTCCGTTTTGCGGTACGGCTGAGCGCGCATTGGCATTTGGTGACGTCGAAGATTGGGCATTTGGCTGTGCGCCGGGCCTCTGGCAGTACTGGGACTGTGCCCAATGCCACGCACTCTATCTTCATCCTCGCCCAACCGCCGCATCCATTGGTGATGCCTACAGCCACTATTACACCCATGCCGAACCGGAAGCTAGACATCGGTTGCTGTCTGCGCTCAAGCAGCGGGTACGCAACGAGTTGTGGTCACAAACATGGAAGGTATCTATCGCACCCCGGCTAGGTCTTCCTTTCTGGCTGGGCTGGACCGTGGCGTGGCTTAAGCCTTTTATAGCAGAGCCCTTTGGATTGCGGCAGTGGGCCCAACGCCCCAAAGGAATGCTGATTGATGTGGGGTGTGGCAACGGTGACAAGCTGAGTCTTGCCGCGCGGCTGGGTTGGCGGACACTGGGAATCGAGATGGATGCCTCGGCGGTTCAGGCTGCGAAGGCCCAGGGGCTTAGCGTGGAACATGGCGGCTACGAGTTGTTGGGCCGGTATCAGGGTCAAGCTGATTGCGTGGTTTGCTCGCATGTGCTGGAGCACGTCCACCAACCCCTGGAACTGTTGCATTTGTTGCTTGCATCATTGACGCCACAAGGTGTTCTGCTGCTCAGCGTGCCGAATGCATCGAGTCATCTGCTGCGTCACTATGGAAAGTACTGGCGGGGTTTGGAGGCGCCAAGGCATTTGGCAATTCCCGATGCCAACTGGCTGATGGCGTGGTTGCGTGCACAAGGCTTTCGATGCACGCAAGTTCCGTCCTACGATTTGGAGACCGCCCTTGAGTCCGAGCGCATGCGTCGAAAGGGCAATTTGGTAGTGTCAGCGGACATCCGGGCGGCTCGGGCGCTGATGAGGCAGTTAGGCCGGCCAAAAAGGGCGCAGCAGGATATTGTTCAACTGGTGTGCCACCGTGCACAGTCGTGACGCGCAGTGGTTCTTGCTATGAACAAGAATTCGCTTGATTTATTGCGCTTGTTGGCCGCGACAATGGTACTGTACAGCCATCAGTATGCGTTGCTGGGACTGACTGAGCCTTCATTTATGGGGTGGAATACTTTTGGCGGTGCCGGTGTCACGATCTTCTTCTTTTTGAGTGGATTTCTGGTTTGGACCAGTTGGGAGCGAGACCCCAATGTGCTCCGCTTCTTTTTTCGGCGGTCCCTCCGAATTTTTCCCGGACTTTGGGCCGTGTGTCTGCTGTCGGTATTTGTCCTCGGGCCATGGTCTTCCACCTTGCCTGTCAGAGACTATTTTGAATCCGCCATAACCTGGAAGTATCTGGAGAACGCTCTCTTGGTAACAGCCTATACGTTACCGGGGCTTTTCCCTGGCAATGCAATGCCTTTCGTGGTCAACGGGTCACTATGGACACTACCGGTGGAGTTTTTCTGCTACGTCTCTGTGGCGATAGTCGGTGTTGGCACAGTCATTTTGCGGGGTTCGAAAGGGGTTCTCCTGGCGCTTTGTGTGTTGGCCGCGGTGCTGGCCGCACAATATGGGGTCCAGGTGACTGGCGTCCGTTACGCGCCCTACCTTGAGATGGTCGCCATGTTCTGGTGGGGTGTCTACTACGGGCGCTGCTTGCAGGGTTTTCCCCAGTCCTATGAGTTTCTGTTCGTGATCGCGGCCCTCCTCGGATTTGCCATTCTTGGGGATCGTGGCCCGGAGCGCGTGGCGATGCTGGCGTTTGCGACCGGGGTGGTGCACATTGCACGGAAAGTTGAGATTGGTGCCAAGCTGACGGATCGATTGGGGGATCTCTCCTATGGGGTGTATATCTTTGCTTTTCCTGTTCAGCAATTGGTGGTGCATTGGTGCAAGACGGTGCAATGGGCGTTCGGTACGGAGCTGGGGATTTCGCTGTTGCTAACCATAGGGCTTGCCTATCTGTCGTGGCATTGGGTTGAGAAGCCGGCGTTGCGTTTCAAGCCATCTGCAAGAGGGCTCCAATGAAGCGGGTTTGCGTCATCGTTTTGAACTGGAATGGGTGGAGAGATACTCTTGCGTGCATTGCTTCCTTGCAGCAGTTGGATTACAGCGACGTCACGATTTTGGTCGTTGACAATGGTTCAACCGACGGTTCGGTGGTTCACATCAGAGAAGCATTTCCGTCCGTGGAGATTCTGGAGACCGGAGCAAATTTGGGCTTTGGTGGGGGATGCAACAGGGGTATCCGCCTGGCCCTTTCCCGTGGTGCAGAGTATATTTGGCTGATCAATGGTGACGCGACGGTTGATCGTGGCGCGCTGACCGTATTGGTTCGTGTGGCTGACAAGAACCCTGCACTGGGGGGCGTTGGCTCAGTGGCCTATGAGGCCGACGACAAAACACGTGTTCAGTTTTGGGGAGGAGGACGCGTCAATCTCTGGCTGGGGCGATCCCTGCACTGCGCTTCTCCCGGGAAGATCGACTTTGTCTCGGGCGCATCCCTGTTGCTGCGCCGTGCGGCCTTGGAAGACGTCGGTTTGTTTGATGAAGAGCGCTTCTTCATGTATTGGGAGGATACAGACCTCGGATTTCGGCTGCGAAAGGCTGGGTGGCAGTTGGCGGTGGCAGACGAGTCCCGGATTTGGCACAAACAATCCGCAAGCCTGGGCTTGGGAAACCCTTTGCTCGATGAATATGCGACCCGTTCCTGTGTCCGTTTCCTCAGGCGCCACGCGCCGGCTCCTCAGCTATCCGTTTCGTTGATGTTGATCAGGATGTTGGCAAAGCGAGTCCTAATTGGACGCTTTGATCGCTTTCTGGCGGTATGGAGAGCGTACCGCTCCGCATGAAAATAGCACCGGTTACTGTCGTTGTGCCGTGCTATCGCTGTGCGGCCACCATTGAGCGTGCCATTGTGTCGGTTGCAGAGCAAACGCAGCGTCCGGCTGAATTGGTGTTGGTCGAGGACGCCAGTGGCGATGGTACGCACGAGGTGCTTCATGCACTCGCGACACGGTATGGAGACTGGGTGAAGGTCATTGCGTTACCCTCCAATCGAGGGGCAGCTTCCGCCCGCAATGCGGGCTGGGATTTAGCAACGCAACCCTATATTGCGTTTCTGGATGCAGATGATGCATGGCACCCGCGGAAGATTGAGATTCAGTATGCGTATATGCACGATCATCCGGAAGTGGCGCTCAGTGGACATCTGTGCAGGCAGTTGCCCTACGGTGTCCAGCAACCACCGCAGTGGGAACTTGGGTCGTGGTCCGTACAGCCAGTCACCTGGGCTGGTCTGTTGATGCGGCACGCTTTTGTGACGCCTTCCGTCATGCTTAGAAGAACGATCCCATTGCGGTTTTCCGAGGGAATGCGCCACATGGAAGACCACCGGCTATGGCTCGAAATCATTGGTGCGCAATTGCTGACAGTCAAGCTACATGTTGAGCTTGCTGCTGTTTATAAACCTGTGTATGGCGCGTCTGGCCTGAGCGCCGATATGTGGAGCATGGAGAAGGCAGAACTCGCCAATTACCGCTATTTTCACAGTCAGGGGAAGATTTCTCTTCTGCTGCTCATGATTTTGCAGTGTTATTCTTTGGCAAAGTTTGCACGGCGGCTAGTCATCGTTCGTTTTTTAAACCGCACCTGAGTTGCATGCGTTCCCCTACTCCCTATAACCCTTCGGTAGCGGTCTGTCTGGCTGCATATAACGGGATGCGCTACCTGCAACAGCAGGTTGATTCCATTTTTAGTCAGGTGGACTCCGAGGTGACCCTATTTGTCAGCGTGGATTGCTCAACAGATGGGACGGAGGAATGGTTTTCTCGTCTGCAAGCCAAGAATTCCAGGGTTGTATTGCTTCCTTGTGGGGAAAAATTTGGTGGTGCCGCGCGCAATTTCTTTCGATTGCTTTGCGACATTGATTTCTCTGCGTTCGATTTTGTTGCCTTTGCAGATCAAGATGATATTTGGCTACCAGGAAAACTCAAACGCGCAACAGATACCCTGATTGAGCAGGGTGCAGATGGATATTCCAGTGACGTGGTGGCATTTTGGGATTCCGGCAAATCTATGTATATCAGGAAGTCGTATCCACAACGGCGTTGGGATTATCTATTTGAATCCGCAGGACCTGGATGTACATTTGTATTCAGTCGCCAATTGGCGATCGATATGCAGGGTGTGCTCCAGAAAAACCAGAGTGCCGCAGTGGAACTGGGCTTGCACGATTGGTTTACCTATGCCTACGCGCGGGCTCATGGCTACAAATGGGTCATCGACGAGTACGCGAGTTTGATGTACCGACAGCATGCGGAGAATCAGGTGGGCGTCAATGCCGGTTTCGCGGCCTTTGTTTGGCGCGTTCGGCAAGTTCTCAACGGATGGGGAGTGAACCAGGCACGCATGATTGCCAGACTGGTTGGGCATGGTGATGATCCGTTTGTGCGGCGCTGGTCCCATGGTGGTCGGCTGGGGATGCTGATGCTGGCATTTGAAGCGCCCCGATGCAGACGCAAGCCCCGAGATCAGGTTTTGTTTGCCATGTCCTGTGTGGCCTTGACGGTATTGGGATGGAAATGACAACGCCAAAAATTCTGGCTGTGACGGGAGCCAACGGGTTTGTGGGTCGTGCATTGTGTGCGGAGGCCGCCATGCGCGGCATGACGGTGCGCGGCATCACCCGCACGCACTGCACTCTGCCGCCCGGAGTGGAAAACGTGGCCGTTGGAAATGTGGATGGTGAAACCGAGTGGGCGACAGCGCTTGCCGGGTGTGATGTGGTCATTCATCTCGCCGCGCGCGTCCATATCATGCACGACAAGTCCAAGGACCCCTTGGCAGAGTTCAGGCGGGTGAACACCATGGGGACCATCCGACTGGCGAACAGCGCCGTCGCGGCTGGGGTCCATCGGTTGATCAACGTTAGTTCCATTGGTGTCAACGGCCCCAGTACCCGTGGGAATCTGGAATTTACAGATCAGGACAAACCAGATCCGCACAATCCCTATTCGGTATCCAAATGGGAGGCGGAGCAGGCGCTTAGCCTGATCCAGCTGACAGGGGAACTGGAGATTGTTACGGTGCGCCCGCCTCTGATATATGGCCCAGGTGTAGGAGGCAATTTCTTGCGGCTGTTGGCTGCTGTACATCGTGGCATCCCTCTGCCACTCGGTGCAACCAAGAATTTTCGAGACTTGTTGTACGTGGGCAACCTCGTGGACTTCCTGATTGTTTGTGCCTGTCACCCCGCGGCAAACGGGCACACCTACCTGGTCAGCGATGGGACTCCGGTGTCGACACACGCTTTGCTGCGAGGGTTGGCGCGTGCTCTGGGGGTTCCGTCTCGCTTGCTTCCGGTTCCCCCCTTCCTGCTGCAAATGTTGGGAAACATGACCGGATCGACGGCCGAGTTCGAGCGGCTGCTCAGTTCGTTGCGTGTGGATAGCAGCAAGGTTTGTCGTGAACTGGATTGGTACCCTCCATTTACCCTGCGCCAGGGCCTGCAGGCGACTGCCGACTGGTATCGGCTGGTCAAAAGAAAATAGTCCCTATTTGAAAATGAAACGTATTTTTGATCTTTTGCTCGCTGCATTGGTTCTCTTGATTCTTCTTATTCCAATTGGCATCGTCGCGATAATGGTGCGAGTGACCTCGCCTGGGCCTGTCTTTTATTGGTCAGACCGGGTCGGGCGAAATAATATTGTTTTCAGAATGCCGAAATTTCGCAGCATGCGGGTGGGAACACCGGCGGTGGCCACCCATTTATTGGCCGACCCCGGAAATTACCTGACACCTATTGGCAGTTTTTTGCGGAAAAGCAGTTTAGACGAACTGCCTCAGCTCTGGAGCATTTTCAGAGGCGATATGAGTTTTGTGGGGCCTCGCCCAGCTCTTTATAACCAACATGACTTGATAGAGCTACGCACTGAATGTGGCGTGCATGAGTTGGTTCCGGGTTTGACCGGGTGGGCGCAGGTCAATGGCCGCGATGAATTACCTATTCCCAGAAAAGTGGAATTGGACAAAGAGTATCTCGTGCGACGATCCTTGGTATTTGATTTGAAGATACTATTTTTGACGGCATTAAAGGTTATCATGCGAGCCGGCGTAACCCATTGATGTGACACGAGGAGTAATGTATGGCTAGTTTGGTGGATATTCAAAGTCAAATTGAAAAACTGCAAAAACAGGCTTCCGAGATCAAGGATCGGGAGTTTGATGCGACCGTGCAAGACATCTTGGCGAAAATGCAGGCCTTTGGCATTACGACCAAAGATTTGCAATTGGCGGCCACCAGTGGTCGTCGCGGCAAAGGCAAGGGCAAAGGCAAGACGCAGTCCTCGGTCAAGGCTGTTACAGCCAAAGGAAAGCGGTTGGGCTCCATCGTTGCCGCAAAATACCGGGGCCCCAACGGTGAGTCCTGGAGCGGGCGCGGTTTGACACCGCGCTGGCTGGCGGCTTTGGTGGCGCAGGGTAAGACCAAGGAAGAGTTCGCCATTTAGGGTTGATTCGAGGCAACGGAGTCCAATGCAGAGCAGAGTTCTTGGGTGGTCGCGTTCAGCAAAACGTCTGGTGGTGGTGGCGGTGGATGGGTGCCTCGCAGTACTGGCGACCTGGCTGGCCTTCTCATTGCGCCTAGATACTCTGCACTCGCCGGTTGCCGGGCAATGGTGGGTGTATGGTCTGACCGCCGTTTTGTTTGTGCCCATCTTTATCCGATTTGGGTTGTACCGGGCAATCTTTCGATACACCGGGTCGGCCGCCCTGCTGGCAACAGCCAAGGCAACGGCTATCTACGCGACCCTCCTGTTGGCATTGTTGCTATGGATGCAGCAGTGGATTTGGGTGCCTCGCAGCCTGGGTATCCTGCAACCATTGATCTTCTTTTTGCTGGTCGGTGGCAGCCGCGCATTCGCGCGGTTTTGGCTGGCTGGTTTGGATCTCACCGGTGGGCCGGCTCCCAGCCGGTTCCTGATTTTTGGTGCTGGAACAGCTGGCGTGCAAACCGCGTCCGCAATGGGGATCTCCTCCCGTTTCGTTCTGGTCGGATTTGTGGACGATGACCCCGCCAAGATAGGTCGCAGTGTCAATGGCGTTCCGATATTTGCGCCATCGAGTCTGACGGAACTGGTGACGCAACAGGGCGTGAGTGACATTTTGCTGGCGCTACCCACCGCTTCCCGCGCGCGTCGCAAGAGCATTATCGAGAGCCTGCGTTCATTGCCGGTCCATATCCGGACCCTGCCAGATTGGGCGGATCTTGCCAGTGGGCGGGTGACGGTCCAGGATTTCAAGGAACTCGATATCGAGGACCTGCTGGGACGCGACCCAGTCCCCCCGAACAGGGATCTGCTTGCGCGCAATCTGGCGGGGAAGGTTGTCCTGGTCACTGGAGCAGGGGGCAGCATCGGGAGTGAGCTGTGCCGCCAGATCCTGGCAGAGCGACCGCGACAACTGCTGTTACTGGACCACAGCGAATACAACCTGTACAGCATAGACCAGGAGCTGCAGGGCGTATGTGCGGCAATGGCGCTTTCAGTGGAGCTCGTGCCTGTGTTGGCCAGTGTCGCGCATCTGGCTCGCCTCCGGGAGGTTTGCCGGGCCTACCAGCCGCATACTGTGTACCACGCAGCCGCCTACAAACACGTTCCGATCGTGGAGTCCAACCCTGCAGTCGGGATTGACAACAATGTCTTTGGAACTGTGAACATGGCGCGTGCCGCGCAGGCTAGTGGTGCACAGAATTTTGTGCTGGTTTCCACCGACAAAGCGGTGCGACCAACCAACGTCATGGGGGCCAGCAAGCGCATGGCCGAACTGGTGTTGCAGGCTTTGGCTTCAACTGCGCCACCGACGACCTGTTACAGCATGGTTCGATTTGGCAACGTGCTGGGTTCCAGCGGCAGTGTGGTGCCACTATTTCGACACCAGTTGATGGAAGGCGGCCCATTGACCGTTACCCATGCCGACGTGACTCGCTATTTCATGACCATTCCGGAGGCGGCCCAACTGGTGCTGCAGGCCGGCGCCATGGCGACCGGCGGAGAAGTGTTCGTGCTGGACATGGGTGAGCCAGTCCGGATTGTGGATCTGGCCCGCCGCATGGTGGAGTTGTCGGGAATGACGGTGCGGGATGACGCCAACCCCGATGGCGACATCGAGATTGTCATTACCGGCCTGCGCCCCGGCGAAAAGTTGTACGAGGAACTGTTGATCGGTGACAACCCCACGCCAACTGCCCATGCGCGCATCATGAAGGCGCATGAACACTTTCTGGATTGGGGGGAGCTCGAAGCCCAGTTACAGGCCTTGCGCCACGGTGTCGACGCAAATGACACCGAAGCGATCAAGGCGGCCTTGCGCCACTGCGTGCACGGCTACCAGGGGTAGCCGTGGCGCGTCAGCGCAAGTTGCCCGTGTGGCCCAGCGAGTAGCGACCGGGTTGCGGCCAGACGGTGAGACCATGGGGTTCCATTCCGACCTTGATGATGGCCATCTCGCCGGACGCTGTGTCGATCCGGTAGACGGCGTCATCAAAGCGACCTGACAGCCAAAGCCATTTGCCATCTGCGCTGACATTGCCCATGTCCGGGCTACCGCCTCCGGGAACGGGCCATTGGGCCACGACCTTCTCTGTTTCAAAATCAATGACGGTCACGCTGCCCGGCCCTTTTCGGGGGCCATGGATGCGGTGCGATCCCCGGTTGGCAACGTAGAGCTTCTTGCCATCGCGGCTGGGGTACAAGCCGTGTGCCGCAACCCCGGTTGCAATGAATCCGACTTCCTTGAAGGATTCGCCATCCACAATGTGGATTCCGTCGGCTTCCATGTCGGCAATGTAGAACCGTTTGCCATCTGGCGAGATCCGAATGTCCTGGGGCATGCCCTTGGTCGCTGTGCAGATTTCGCTCTCGGGTGGCTCGTTCTTGGAATTGGGCTTGACCGGCGTGTCCTTGAACCGTGTGCGCGGCATGGCGAGCTTCAGGTATCCAAGGACCTTGCGTTCCACCAGGTCGATCTTGGCCACACTGCCGCCAAACTCACAGGTAAACATGGCGTATCGTCCGTCAATCGAAAAATCCGCATGGTTAATGCCACCGCATTGGGGTACATCAATCGAATACTGCATCGCCATGGTCTTGGGGTCACGAAAGTCGAGCCTGCGCCGTGCCTCGGCAACCACAATGGCCGATTTACCGTCTGGGCTGAAGTACATGTTGTAGGGGTCATCCACCTCAATTGCAGTTCCCGGTTTACCGGTGCGTGGGTCAACTGGCGTGAGGCTGCCCTCATGGGTGCGCTCTGCGTTGTTGGCAACCCAGAGCGTGCGCAAGTCCCATGATGGAACCACGTGCTGCGGACTGCGTCCCACTTTGAACTGATCCACGACCTTCATGGACACGGGGTCAATGACGGACACGCTGTGGCCGCGCAGATTGGGAACGTAGATGCGCTCCAGATCACCCTTCACTTCGGGGCTCATCTGGCTTGACGCGGTGTCTGCATACAGGTTCTTGGGATTGGAAACACCGGGCATGCCAGGAACCGTGACAACGCCGGGGGCGGGCGCGTTGGTGGGCGTGGCGGACTGTACACCTTCACTTGGAAGCATCCATAGGATGCTGCAGATGGCGGTCAGTCCTGCGCCGGCTTTCAGGCGGGTCATGCGATCAATCATTGTTCATTTCTCAAAGATAAAAATTAGCGTGCCGCGCGTGGTCGAATGGCTTCGCGAATGGCGGCAGTCGACGCATCCACGATAGCGTGTATGCCCCATTGTCCCGCTTCTGACGTGGCCCGACGTGGGTCACCACTGATCCCATTCGCTTCTGCGGCTTTAGGACTCTGCGCCAGCCGCTCGTGGCGTACCAGTGCAGGATCGACCGCCAGCGCCAAGGCCGTATCAGCCAGACCCGCATGGGTGCCAATCTCGGCGGTAGTGAATCCCTTGGCCTTCAACTGCGCATTGAAGGGCGTTTGCGCAGCGGCGTAGTACTGGGGCAGGGCATGGACGCGGACCTGGCTGTCCCTGGCCCACTCCAGGTTCAGGCGGTTGGCCACGCGGGCCAGGCTTTTCTGATAACCGCCGTGGTCGCCCAAAAACACCACATCCTGAAAACCGTGTTGCCTGAAGCTGCGGGCGGCCCCTTCCAGCAGGCCCTCAAAGGCGGGCTCGGCAATGGAAATGGTCCCCGTAAAACGCATGTGCGCAGCCGGTGGCTGGATGCTGCCCTCCGGCACATAGGCAATGACCGGAGCCACTACCGTGTTACCGAGTTTGTCGGCGATCTGGGCCGCCAATACCCGAACGCGCACATTGTGCTTGCCCAGAACCATATGCGGCCCGTTTTGTTCCGTTGCGCCAATAGGAATCAGAATAGTGGTGGTGCCATTGGCAATGCGCTGACGCAATTCGGGGGAGGTCATCTCCTCAATGAACACTGTACTGGCGGGATCAGTACCACCCGCCAGGGCGGGGTTTGTCAACAGCAGCGTCAGGATCAAGGCGCTGAGCGCGCGCAGCGGGCATGGGGTCATGGTCTTTTCTTTCGCGGGTACGCTCTGCACTTCACTGCGAAGCATCTTGGTCTTTATCGCCTTTCAGGGTCAGCGCAGCCTGGTACAGGGTGTTGCGCGATTCTCCTGTGATGTCTGCGGCAAGTTTCACCGCAGTCTTGAGCGGAAGCTGTTCCAGGAGCAACTTCAGGACCCGGGTGTCCTGTGCCGGCGCCTCGCTGGGTGGAGTGGGGTGTAGCACGAGTGCAAATTCGCCACGCAGACGGTTGGCGTCTGCGGCCAGCCAGGCGGGCAGATCGCAGGCGGCAACGGTGGCAAGTTCTTCAAACTGCTTGGTCAATTCACGACCCACGGTCACCTGTCGGTTCCCCAGTGACGTAAGCGCCTGCGCCAGGGCTTCGATTCGGTGGGGTGCTTCCAGCAGCACGACGGCACGCGCCTCGGCACCCAGTGCCAGAACGGCACGGTCACGCTCGCCACTCTTGCTGGGCAGAAATCCGGCGAAAACGAAGCCGCTGGGTTCGTCGTTTGCCAACCCGGCCACCGATAGCACCGTGGTCACGCTGCTCGGGCCGGGTAAGGGGATGCAGCGCAGCCTTTCCTGTCTCAGGGCCGCGACGAGCCGCGCACCGGGGTCGCTGATGCCCGGTGTTCCGGCATCACTGACATAGGCAACCCGGCGGCCCTGGCGCAAGTGGTCTATAACCGTGTGGGCTGCCTGTGCCTCATTGTGCTGGTGCACCGCGATGAGTTGGCTGGCGCTTTTGTCGATACCGTAGGCGCGCAACAGTGACTGGGTATGGCGGGTGTCTTCACAGGCTATTGCATCGACCAGACCCAGCACGTACAGCGCGCGCAGGCTGATGTCGGCCAGATTGCCAATCGGGGTCGCCACCACGTACAGCGTTCCCTGCGGATAATGCTGGCCTGAAGCTGCCTCGGCGGAGGCGGCCAGGGCAGAGGTAAATAGAGCGCTCACATGGGTTTCCTTCCATCAAAACCAGCACGGCCTGCGCTCGCACGGCCAACGACCAAGCACGTGGGGGATGCCGCGGAGGACGAGGCGCTGCGCTACCTGCAACGACAGGGCCTGCGGCTGGTAACCCGCAATTATCGGACTCCTGGGCGGGGTGGCGGTGAAATCGACCTGATCATGCTGGCTGTGGATGGAACCACGGTGTTTGTCGAGGTGCGAAAGCGTGCATCAACGCGCCACGGAGGCGCTGCCGCCAGTGTTGGCGCGGTCAAACAGCGGCGCATTGTGTTTGCCGCGCGCCACTACCTGATGCGCCTGCGGGAGCTGCCGCCGTGCCGCTTCGATGTCGTGGTGCTGGAGCCCGATGGCGTGCAGTGGCTGCAGGCGGCGTTTGATGCGCAATAGTGTCCAGTCGTAACCCAATGTAAGGTTTGCTCACCGCCGTTCCCGCCGGCCACTGTGGGTATCGTGTGCACGGTATCATCGGCGTCCATGCTGGAACAACGAATTCAACAACATTTCATCGACAGCGCCGACCTGAAGTACCAGTCCGCGCAGTCCCTAAGCAAACCCATTGCTGCGGCGGTTCAGGCCATGCTGGCGTGCGTGACCAGCGGCGGCAAGGTTCTAGCCTGTGGCAATGGCGGCTCTGCGGCGGATGCCCAGCATTTCGCGGCAGAGTTTGTCGGCCGTTTTGAGCGCGAACGTCCGGAGTTGGGCGCTATTGCCTTGACCACCGACAGCTCCATCATCACGGCAATCGCCAACGACTACGACTTCAACGCCATCTTCTCCCGCCAGGTGCGGGCGCTGGGTTCCCCCGGGGACGTGCTGCTGGCGATCTCCACCAGTGGCAACTCGGGCAACGTGCTGGCGGCTATCGAGGCGGCCCATGAGCGCGAGATGGTCGTCGTGGGCCTGACCGGACGCGGTGGCGGCAAGATGGCGCAGGTTTTGCGTGACACCGACGTGCACATTTGCGTGCCACACGAACGCACGGCCCGCATCCAGGAAGTGCATATTTTGGCTTTGCATTGCATTTGCGATGCCGTAGATGCCCAGCTACTGGGCGAACAGGAACCTTCCAAATGAGTATTTCAATCCGACGCACCGGCCTCGCGCTGGTGCTGGCAGCCAGCACGCTGACGACGCTGACGGGCTGCTTTCCATTGGCGGTTGGCGGAGCGGTGATGGGCACCATGGTGGCGACGGACCGCCGCACAACCGGAACCGTGGTCGAGGACGAAGGCATCGAATTGCGTGCGACCAGCCGCATCCGTGAAGCCCTGGGTGAGCGAGGTCATGTCAACGTGGCCAGCTACAACCGCCAGGTCTTGCTGACGGGTGAAGTCGGATCGGCGCAGGACAAACAACTGGTAGAGCAAATTGTGACGGGCGTGGACAATGTCCGCCACATCGTCAACGAACTGGCCGTCATGGGCAATTCCACGCTGACGCAGCGCTCATCGGACTCCCTGGTCACCGGGCGCGTCAAGGCATCGCTGGTGGATGCCAAGGAGCTGTCGGCCAATGCCTTCAAGATTGTGACCGAGCGTGGCACCACCTATGTGATGGGACGGGTCACGGCGCGCGAGGCCAAGCTGGCCACCGACGTCATCAGCAGCACACCGGGCGTGCAAAAGGTGGTGCGCATTCTGGAAACCATCAGCGAAGACGAACTGGCCCGCATGACGGCCCCGCCCCCGCAACAGACCGGGACGCCCAAGCAGCAGTAAGGCTCGTAGGGCCATGCCTGACAAACCCGGCCGCCTTGTGCGGGCCGGGTTTCTTATTTCAGGCGCTTGATCAGGCTGGAAGTGTCCCAGCGGTTGCCGCCCATGCGCTGCACGTCGGCATAGAACTGGTCAACCAGGGCGGTTACGGGCAGGCGTGCCCCGTTGCGCTTGGCCTCGTCGAGCACCAGGCCCAGGTCCTTGCGCATCCAGTCCACTGCGAAGCCGAAGTTGAACTTGTCGGCCACCATGGTCTTGCCCCGGTTGTCGAGCTGCCAGCTCTGCGCAGCGCCCTTGCCAATCACGTCCAGCACCTGGTTCATGTCCAAGCCGGCCTGCTGGCCAAAGGCGATGGCTTCCGCCAGACCCTGGACCAGCCCGGCGATGCAGATCTGGTTCACCATCTTGGCAAGCTGCCCGGCGCCACTGTCGCCCAGCAAGGTAAAGGCGCGTGAAAAGGCCATGGCCACCGGTTTGGCCGTCTCAAAGGCCGCCGCATTGCCACCGCACATCACGGTAAGCATGCCGTTCTGCGCGCCGGCCTGGCCGCCGGAAACCGGCGCATCCACAAACTGCAGGCCCTGGTGGCGGGCCATCGCGTCCAGTTCGCGGGCCACGCTGGCGGATGCCGTGGTGTGGTCCACAAAAATGGCCCCCGGCTTCATGCCGGCAAACGCACCATCGGGACCGATGGTGACGCTGCGCAGGTCGTCGTCATTGCCCACGCAGCAGAAAACGATATCGGCGTTGTGCACCGCCAGACGCGGCGTTTCGGCATGTGCATTGGTGCCGTTTTCGGCGCTAGCCCTCGCGAATTCTTCACACCATGCTATTGATTTCGTAGCAGTCCGGTTGTAGACGGTGACCTGATGGCCGGCCAGGGCCAAATGACCAGCCATGGGAAAGCCCATGACACCCAGGCCCAGAAAGGCGACGGAGGTGCGGGGGCAGGATTCGTAGGTTTTGGGATTGGTGGTGGGCATGGTGTAGGGGACTCAAATAGATGGAAAGGCAATTTGCCGCCGGGCCGCCCCAAGGCAAATTAGCCCCCTTGGGGGGCAGCGACCCGCGTAGCGGCGGAGCGTGGGGGCCACATTTACATAATGGCAAAGTTTTCGGTACCGGCGGCCAGGTCAGTGGACTTGGCGCGCTGGCTGTTGAGCTTGATCTGCAGGCGCAGGTCGTTCAGGGAGTCGGCATTGCGCAGGGCATCTTCGAAGGTGATCATGTTCTTCTCGTACATGTCGAACAGCGCCTGATCAAAGGTCTGCATGCCGGCCTGGCGGCTTTTCTTCATGATCTCCTTGATTTCGGACACATCACCCTTGAAAATCAGGTCAGAAATCAATGGGGAATTCAGCATGATCTCAATCGCTGCTACACGGCCCTTGCCGTCTTGCTTGGGGATCAATCGTTGCGATACCAGCGCCTTGAGGTTCAGCGACAAATCCATCAACAACTGGGAGCGCCTCTCTTCGGGGAAGAAATTGATGATGCGGTCCAGCGCCTGATTGGCGCTGTTGGCGTGCAGGGTCGCCAGACACAAGTGACCCGTCTCGGCAAAAGCTACGGCATGTTCCATGGTTTCACGGTCGCGAATTTCGCCCATCAGTATCACGTCTGGAGCCTGACGAAGCGTATTCTTCAGTGCAGCTTCCCAGCTGTCGGTGTCCAAACCCAGTTCGCGTTGCGTAACGACGCAGTTCTTGTGCATGTGCACAAATTCCACCGGATCTTCGATCGTAATGATGTGACCGTACGAATTTTCGTTGCGCCAGTCCACCATGGCTGCCAGTGTGGTCGATTTGCCTGAGCCCGTGGCACCTACCAGGATGCACAAACCGCGTTTGGACAGCGCGACTTCCTTTAGAACCTGTGGCACTCCCAGACCATCTATCGTGGGCAGTATGGTTGGGATCACCCGCAACACCATTCCAACCTTGCCCTGTTGAATGAAAGCGTTGACGCGGAACCGGCCAACGCCAGGCGGAGAAATTGCAAAATTACTTTCTTTGGTGCGCTCGAAATCCGCAACCTGTTTGTCGTTCATGATTGAACGTGCCAGCGACAGCGTGTGCACCGCGGTCAATGCTTGCGGCGACACCTTGGTCACCTTGCCATCCACCTTGATTGCCGGCGGGAAATCACCGGTAATGAACAAGTCGCTGCCATTGCGACCGACCATCAGTTTCAGCAGGTCGTTGATAAATTTCGTAGCTTGATCGCGTTCCATGGAACACCTCTTTCTTAAAGCTGCGGCATTGCCGGAGAGAGTGAAACTAAATACCAGGAATGCCGTAGCACCGGCTTCGCCGGACCACTGGCGTTGTCCCCTGCAAGGGGGAAAGCGTAGCGACACACAGTGCGTGAAGCCGGGGGGTGTGCCATATCTAGCCGGGGAAGTTCTCTGGAATTTTTGCTTTTCCGCGTGCTTCTGCAGCGCTGATGACATTGCGTTTGACCAGTTCGGTCAAATCCTGGTCCAGTGTCTTCATGCCCACGTTATTGCCCGTCTGGATAGATGAATACATCTGCGCCACCTTGGCCTCGCG
>JBBQLM010000057.1:0-26324 GCA_038327925.1 Burkholderiales bacterium
AGGAAACGCCGGGCCGCCCCAAGTTTCCTCGCACCCCCTCGGGGGGCCTGGCGAAGCCAGGGTTGGGGGTTTCGGGGGGCATCGCCAAGCCAGGGTTGGGGGCGCTCACAAGGTAACGTCCGCGCAAAGCCGGCCTCGACCGATGGGATGCCGGCGTGCGCCTTATGCATAATCAGCAAAGTGGGTGAGTCTCGTCGGGGCCAAAATTGTCAGTGTCCATCTGCGATGCCAGCGGAAATCGAGCAATCGACTGCCGTGTGGAGGTTCAATGAGTTTATCCATGGCAAATAGCCCCCGGTGCGCCACCGGATACGCCGGCGAACACCGGTCCCTTCGCGAAACCCCATGAAACTGGCTACATACAAGGACGGCTCGCGCGACGGACAACTGGTGGTGGTGTCGCGCGACCTGGGCTGCGCGCATTATGCGACCGGCATCGCCGACCGACTGCAGCAGGTGCTGGACGACTGGAACTTCATGTCGCCTCAGTTGCAGGACCTGTACGACACGTTGAACCAGGGCAAGGGCCGGCATGTGTTCGCCTTCGATGCCCGCCAGTGCATGGCCCCGTTGCCCCGCGCCTACCAGTGGGCCGACGGTTCGGCCTATCTCAACCATGTGGAACTGGTGCGCGCCGCGCGCGCCGCCAAGGTGCCGGAGTCGTTCTACCAGGATCCGTTGATGTACCAGGGCGGCAGCGATGATTTCATCGGCCCGTGCGACGACGTGGTCTGTCCGTCGGAGGATTTCGGCATCGACTTCGAGGCCGAGATCGCGGTCATCACCGACGATGTCCCGATGGGGGCCTCGCCCGAACGTGCGCTCGACGGCATCCGGCTGCTCATGCTGGCCAACGATGTCAGCCTGCGCAACCTGGTGCCCGGCGAACTGGCCAAGGGTTTCGGTTTCCTGCAGAGCAAGCCGGCCACCGCATTCAGCCCGGTGGCGGTGACGCCGGACGAACTGGGCGGCGCCTGGGACAAGGGCCGGCTCAACCTGGTGCTGCAATCGACCTGGAACGGCCGCAAGGTCGGCATGTGCGACGCGGGCCCCGACATGACCTTCCACTTCGGGCAACTGATTGCGCATCTGTGCAAGACGCGCAATGTACGCGCCGGCTCCATCGTCGGCAGCGGCACGGTCAGCAACCAGGGCGTCGAGAACAATGGCCACATGGACTGGCCGAAAGGTTATAGCTGCATCGCCGAGAAACGCGCGATCGAAACCATCCGCGATGGCAAGCCATCGACCGAGTTCATGCGTTACGGCGACACGATCCGCATCGAGATGAAGGGGCGCGACGGCCACAGCGTGTTCGGCGCGATCGACCAGACCATCGCTGCGCCGCTCTGATTCGGTGGCGGCTGCGGCCGGCAATCCGAACTGCCTGGCGCAGGCCGCGCGAGGCATCGGTCTTGGTGCGCAGCTACGGGAGCTGGATGACGAACTGCTTGAATCCGCGCAGCAGCATCTCCACCGCCACCGCCACCAGGATCAGCCCCATCAGTCGCTCGACCGCGACCACGAAACGCTCGCCGAGCACCTTCTGGATGCGCTCGGCCAGCATCAGCACGATGGCGCACGCCACCATCGTGACGCTCAGCGCGGCGATCCACTCCAGCCGGCGCTCGGGCGCCTCCGACACCAGCAACATGACGGTGGCCAGCGCCGACGGGCCGGCCAGCGCAGGCACCGCCAGCGGAACGATCAGCGGTTCGCCGGAGATGGCGGCATCGGGTTCCTGCGGGTTCGGAAACACCATGCGCAGTGCGATCAGGAACAGGATCACGCCGCCGGCGATCTGCAACGACAGGCCGCTGAGATTCATCACCCGCAGGAAGGCGTCGCCGATGAACATGAAGGTCAGCAGCAACACGAAGGCGATCAGCACCTCGCGCAGGATGACCCAGGAGCGCCGCTCGGGCGCCACGTTGCGCAAGGCATTGGCGAAGATCGGAATGCTGCCGAACGGGTCGGTGATCAGCAGCAGCAGGACGGTGGCGGACGCGAAGGTATACGACATGGCGGCGGGTGCCGCGATGGTACCCGCTATGTGTCATGACGCCGCGACGCCATTGCCAGCACGGACATCCTGCCCGGTCGGATGCGATTCAGGCAGCCGGATCGGCGAGCTCGAGCTTTTCCTGGCAGGCGATACAGCGCAGCGACTGCGGCGACGCTTTCAGCCGCGCAAGCGCAATCTTGGCGCCGCAATCCATGCAGTCGCCGTATACGCCGGCCTCGATACGCTTGAGCGCCAGGTCGATCGCTCGGATCGCCGCCGACTCGTGTTCGTCCATGGCGAATTCCAGTTCGCGTTCGGTTGCCGCCTGGGCCCGCGAGTCCTCGATATGCCCGAAGTGTTCCGCCGATGCTTCGCTGCGGTTCGCCTCCCCGCCACGCAGGCGGATCAACTGTTCGTGCAACTCCTGGCGCTGTTGCTGCAGTTGCTGCTGAAAAACATGGAGTTGGGTCTTGTTCATCGCTTACCTCGCTGAATGGATGTGGTCTGCACTGGACGCTGCTTGCATCATGCCGTGCGCGCTCCGTGTCCGCCTTGATGCCGGTCAATCGACGATGATCGCGCGGGCTGGGCTTGGACCCTGGCCGAAAAACCAGCCGCTGCGCGAACCATCGATAATCGTATGCCTGAAAAATCCACTGCTGCATCTCCTGCCGTCCGTGCGGGGTGCATAGGCAACAGGCCTCGAACCTGCAACGCTCGAACGGAGAGGACCGGCTGCGCCGATCCGCTGTTTTTCTCATTTGCCACGCATACGATCCAACACCATGAAACTGCATCGATTCCTCGCCATCACCGCCCTGTTTGCCGGTTCCGCCACGTCCGCCTTCGCGCAGACGGTCGACGTCAAGAATGCGTGGGTTCGCACCTCGGTCCCGGGCCAGAGCGCGACCGGCGCCTTCATGACCCTGACCGCGCGCGAAGACACCCGGCTGGTCGGCATCGCCAGCCCGCTCGCGGGTGTCGCCGAGGTGCACGAGATGAAACTCGATAACGGGGTCATGAAGATGCGCGCCGTCGAGGGCGGGCTTGTGTTGCCGGCCGGCAAGGCGGTCGAACTCAAACCTGGCGGTTATCACGTGATGCTGATGGACCTCAAGGCTGCGTTGCCCAAGGACAGCACCGTGCCGTTGACGCTGCTGTTCAAGGATGCCAAGGGTGTCGAGAGCCGGGTCGAGCTCAAGCTGCCGGTGGCCACCGGTGCGATGGCGCACAAGCATTGAACCGCCGTTTGGAGGTGTGCGCCGTTTCGGCCCGGTGGTGGGTTGCCGGCCATACTGCGGATGTTCGCCCATCGCCAGCGCCGCGCCATTGCGTTAAGCTGTCGGCAGGCCGATCGTGGCCGCGTTCCTAGGAGACAACATGGGCGACACAAGCGGCAATGGGTTCGGCAAATTCGTGCCGGGTTTCGATTTTCTGCAAAATCTGGCCAAGGGTGCGTCCCAGTCCATACCCCAGATTCCGAATCTGGCGAACTGGGTTTCCCCGTCGTTGAACGTCGAGGAGCTCGAGAAACGCATCGAGGAGTTGCGTGCAGTGCATTTCTGGCTGGAGCAGAACTCGCGTGCGCTCGGGGCGACGATACAGGCGCTCGAGGTGCAGAAGATGACGCTGGCCACGCTCAAGGGCATGAACTTCAACATCGGTGACGTGGCCAATGCCTTGAAGCTCAAGGCCGCCGAATCGGTGCAGACCGGGGTGCAGCGCGTCACCGAGCGCGCCGCCTCCACCGCCAAGACCATCTCCGACGTGGCCACGGGCTCCGGCAGCACCGGCGCCAAGGTCGGCAAGGCCGCCGCCGGTGTGGGGGCCCTGGTGGACCCGCTGCAGCTGTGGGGTTCGCTGACCCAACAGTTCCAGCAGATTGCCGCCGGCGCCTTCAAGGAAGCCACCACCAAGACGGCCGTGGATATGACCAAGAACATGGCCAGCGGCATGGCCAAGGAGGCCATCAAGTCGGCCAAGGCGGCGGGCAAAAAGGCCGCCGGAGGTGCGGTCAAGCGCGCCACCAAGCCGGCAGCCCGCAAGACCGCCCCGCGCAGCAGCCGATAAGGGTGTCGGGTCGATTCACACCGCAGCAGGTGCGGGTATGAAACTCTTTCCCTACGCCCACGCAACGCATCCGCAGTGGCAGATGGCGGCGGCCCTGGTGCTGGCGCAACTGCGTGCGCAAATGGCGCTGCATGGCTATGCCAGTGCCCCCACGCTGGCGCTGCTCTACATCACCGACCACTACGCCGACGCTGCCCGGGAGATTCTGGAGCACCTGGGGGCCGAGCTGCCCCTGGTGACCGACTGGTCCGGCACGGTTGGGGTGGGCATCGTCTCCAACAACGTGGAGTACTGGGACGAGCCCGCCATGGCCGTCATGTTGCTGGAACTGCCCGGCGACCAGTACCGCGTGTTCTCCGGCGTGGCCCCACTGGGCATGGGCTTTGAAGCCCATTCCGCGCTGGTGCACGCCGACCCCGATACAGCCGACCTGGGCGAACTGATTGAGGAAATGGCCCAGCGCACCGATGGCCACTACCTGTTTGGCGGGCTCTCCAGCAGCCGCTCGCAGGCCGTGCAATTTGCGGTGGCCGGCAATGGCAACATCAGCGGCCATGGCGCCGCCAGCGGCGTGTTCAGCGGGGGTCTGAGTGGTGTGGCCTTTGGTGCGGACGTGGCCATGGTCTCGCGCGTCACGCAGGGCTGCACGCCGGTTTCCAGCGTGCACACGGTGACGGCGGCCGAGCACAACGTGGTGGTCACGCTGGGCGGCCAACCGGCGCTGGATGTGATGCTGGCCGACCTGGCCATTTCGCTGGAGCAGCCGCAGGAGGCGCTGGACGTGGTGCGTGCCACCCTGGTCGGCCTGGCCCCGGCCCGCGACGGGCATGGCGCGGCGGTGCGGCAGACCGGCAATTTTGGTGAAGACGTGGTGGTGCGCCACATCATCGGACTGGACCCCGGCCGCCATGGCATTGCCGTGGCCGACCGCGTCGAGGCTGGTGCGCAGCTGGTGTTTTGCCAGCGCAACGTGCAGGCGGCGCGCGCCGACCTGACCCGCATCTGCGCCGAGATCCGCGAAGAACTGGAGCCCCAGGAACAAGCGCTGGAAACCGCGCATGCCCTGCAGGCCTCCACGCTGGAAGCCGCGCCCCACCCGGCACGGCGCATCGCCGGCGCGGTCTATGTGAGCTGCACCGGGCGCGGTGGCCCGCACTTCGGCGGCCCCAGTGCCGAGTTGCAGTTGGTGCGCCGTGCGCTGGGCGACGTGCCCCTGGTGGGGTTTTTCGCCGCCGGTGAAATTGCCCACGGACGCCTGTATGGCTACACCGGTGTGTTGACCGTGTTCATCGCCGCACCGGGGGGGAGTGCTGCGTGAGGTGGGCCTGTGGGGTTGTGGAGCGAGCGGCATGAGAATCCGCCAGCTGAGCCGGCTGATGGTGGGGCTGAGTGTGCTCATGCTGCTGGCCATGGGGGCGGTCATCGTCGGGTTGCTGAACACCCAGGAACGCATCACTGCCAGCGAGCGGCACCGCTGGCGCGCGCATGAGCTGGCCCAGGAACTGCTGCAAAGCTCCGAGGATCTGACCCGCATGGCGCGCAGCTATGTGGCCACCGGGAATCCGCTGTTCGAGCAGCATTACTTCGAAATCCTGGACATCCGCAATGGCAAGCGCCCGCGGCCGCAGCACTACGCGCCCACCTACTGGCACCTGTCCGGCGTGGGCAAGGCACCTGCGGTGCCGCTGGAAGATCCTGTTTCCCTGCAGATATTGATGCAACGCGAGGGTGTGCAGGACCAGGAGTTTGCGTTGCTGCATGCGTCGCAGGCCGAGTCCGACGCACTGGTGGCCCTGGAGCGCCAGGCCTTCGCCGCCATGAAGGGCTTGTTTGCCGATGCCAGTGGTGCCTATACCGTGCGCCGCGCACCTGACCCGCGACTGGCCAACAACCTGCTGTACAGCGAGCGCTATGTGGACGCCAAGGCCCGCATCATGGCGCCGATACAGAAGTTCTCCGACGCCATCGAATCCCGCAACGACGAGCGCATCGATGCGCTGCGCAGCACCCAGCGTGGCCAGGTGCTCCTACTGCTAGCGCTGGTGGGGGTGACGCTGCTGGGGCTGTTTGGTTTTACCCGCTACAACCGGCGCGCCGTGTTGGTGCCGCTGCAACGGCTGGGCCACCACGCCAAGAATCTGCTGCAGGGACGCTACTCCGCACGCATTACCCTGCGCAGCGGCAATGAGCTGGCCGAGCTGGGCCAGCATTTCAATGCCATCGCCCAGTCGCTGGAGGATGATGTGGCCCAGCGCGAACTGGCCGAGCGCGCAGCGGAAAAAGCGGTGACGGATCTGGCTGCGCGCGAGCTGTTGCTGCAGCAGATTTTGGATACCTCCAGCGTGGCCATTTTCCTGGTCAACATGGAGGGGCGCCTGACCCACGTGAACCGACGCACTGCTGAAATGTTCCACTGGACCACTGCCCAACTGGTGGGCAGGGAATATGTGGACCTTGTCGCCCCACACGAACGGGAGATTGGCCGGGGCCTGATGATCAAGCTGTTGGCGGGTGACATTCCCCTGACGGATGTGGAGCGCCGTTACCGGCGTGCCGACGGTACCGAGTTCTGGGGGCATTTGTCGGGACGGCGCATGGTGGGCCTGCATGGTGAGAAGCAGGGACTGGTGGGTGTCATGGTGGACATCACCGCCCGCAAGCGGTCGGACCAGCGCCAGCAGCACCACAACCGGATGCTGAAGTTGCTGGCAGAAAAGAAGCCGCTGGCGGATGTGCTGGACGCCATGGTGCGCGATGTGGAAAGCATGGAGCCCGGAATGCTGTGCAGCATCCTGCTGCTGGACGCGGAAGGCAGGCACCTGCGTCATGGTGCGGCTGCCAGCCTGCCCGCTTTTTACACCCAGGCGCTGGACGGGGTGGCCATCGGCATGGGCGTGGGCTCCTGTGGCACGGCAGCCTTTACCGGCGAACGGGTGGTGGTGGAGGACATTGCCAGCCACCCCTGGTGGGTGCCGTACCGGGAGCTGGCGGCCCAGGCCGACCTGCGCTCGTGCTGGTCGCAACCCATTGTGTCGGCGCAGGGGACCATGCTGGGCACGTTTGCCATCTACCACCGCACGCCCAGCCAGCCCACGCCAGCGGACATCGATCTGATCGAAGACGAAGCCCGCCTGGCCGCACTGGTCATCGAGAAGCTGCAGGCCGATGGCAGCCTGCAACTGGCAGCCAGCGTGTTCAGCCACGCCCGCGAGGGCATCATCATCACCGACGCCGATGGCGTGATGGTTGAAGTCAACCAGACCTTCACCGAAATCACCGGCTACACGCGCGAGGAGGCCCTGGGCCACAACCCGCGCGACCTGTTGAACTCGGGACACCACACACGGGACTTCTATGCCGCCCGCAGGCGTGCGCTGGAAGAGCATGGCTACTGGAGCGGTGAGGTCTGGAACCGCCGCAAGAACGGTGAAGTCTTCGCCGAGATGCTGACCATCAGCGTGGTGCGTGATGCCTCTGGTTCCACCGCCAATTTTGTTGCCCTGTTCACCGACATCACGCCGCTGAAGGAGCACCAGCGCCAGCTGGAGCACATTGCCCACTTTGACTCTCTGACCAGCCTGCCCAACCGCGTGTTGCTGGCGGACCGCTTGCAGCAGGCTCTCACCCAGAGCCAGCGCCGTGGCCTGTCGGTGGCGGTGGTCTACCTGGATCTGGACGGCTTCAAGGCCGTCAACGACACCCACGGCCACGCCCTGGGCGACGAGCTGCTGGTGGCGCTGGCGCACCGCATGAAGGGCGCGCTGCGCAACGGTGACACGCTGTCGCGCATCGGCGGCGACGAGTTTGTGGCGGTGCTGGTGGATCTGGACGCGGTGGCCGATGCCGAACCCGTGCTGCAGCGCCTGCTGGAGGCTGCCGCCGATCCGGTCGAGTTGGCCCACATCCAGTTGCAGGTCTCGGCCAGCATCGGCGTCACCATCTACCCGCAGGACGGCTCCGAGGTGGACCTGCTGCTGCGCCATGCCGACCAGGCCATGTACGTGGCCAAGCAGGCGGGCAAGAACCGCTACCACCTGTTCGACGTGGCGCAGGACACGGCCGTGAAGACCCAGCGCGAGAGCCTGGAGCACATCCGCCTGGCGCTGGAGCGCCAGGAGTTTGTGCTGCACTACCAGCCCAAGGTGAATATGCGCACCGGTGCCGTGATCGGCGCCGAGGCCCTGATCCGCTGGCAGCACCCCGAGCGCGGCCTGCTGGCGCCGGCAGCCTTTCTGCCCACCATTGAGAACCACGCCATCAGCGTGACCCTGGGCGAATGGGTCATTGGCGCGGCCCTGAACCAGATGGTGCAGTGGCAGGCCCAGGGGTTGGAGATGGCGGTCAGCGTGAACATTGGCGCGCGCCAGTTGCAGCAGGACGGCTTTGCCCAGCGGCTCACCGAACTGCTGGCGCTGTGCCCTGGCGTGGCGCCGCACCTGCTGGAGCTGGAAATTCTGGAAACCAGTGCGCTGGAAGACTTGGCCCAGGTGTTCCAGGCCATCCTGGCCTGCCAGCACCTGGGTGTGCGCTTTGCGCTGGATGACTTTGGCACCGGCTATTCGTCACTCACCCACCTGCGCCATTTGCCGGCCGAGGTCATCAAGATCGATCAGAGCTTTGTGCGCGACATGCTGGTTGATGCCGACGACCTGGCCATCGTCAAGGGCGTGATTGGCCTGGCCGCTGCCTTCCACCGCGAGGTGATTGCCGAAGGCGTGGAGACATCGGCCCACGGCAGGCTGCTGCAGGAACTGGGCT
Source organism: Burkholderiales bacterium (assembly GCA_038327925.1). Lineage (GTDB taxonomy): Bacteria > Pseudomonadota > Gammaproteobacteria > Burkholderiales > Burkholderiaceae_C > Allorhodoferax. The sequence continues at coordinate 8,834 of JBBQLM010000057.1, forward strand.
GCGAAATGGCCCAGGGCTATGGCATCGCCCGGCCTATGCCGGCGACTGACTTGCCTGGCTGGGTGCGCAACTGGCGCGCCAATCCGAGCTGGATCGGTTAGCTGGTTGCTATTGATTTAGTAGCTAACTACGAAGTATCTACGAGGGCTAGAGCCTGATTTGATTCAAAATGATTCCGTCAGATGCCACGCGAGCGGTCCGCCTTGAACTGCGTCCGGAATGCGGAAAAGCTGCCGGCATCCAGTGCCTCGCGCACCTCGCGCATCAGGTTCAGGTAGTAGTGCAGGTTGTGCACGGTGGCCAGCATCGGGCCCAGCATCTCGCCGCAGCGATCCAGGTGGTGCAGATAGGCCCGAGAGAAACCCTCGCGCCCACCCTGGTCCCACGACACACCGGAGGTGCCGGCACAGGCATAGCAGGTGCAACTGCTGTCCAGGGGTTGGTGGTCGGTCTTGTGGCGGGCATTGCGGATCTTCAGGTCCCCAAAACGGGTGAACAGCGTGCCGTTGCGCGCGTTGCGCGTGGGCATCACGCAGTCGAACATGTCCACACCCTCGGCCACGCCCTGCACCAGGTCCTCGGGCGTGCCCACGCCCATCAGGTAGCGCGGCTTGTGGGCCGGCAGGCGGTGCGGCGTGTGCGCCATGATGCGGTTCATCTCGTCCTTGGGCTCGCCCACACTGACGCCGCCCACGGCATAACCAGGAAAATCCATCTCCACCAGCTGGTCGAGTGACTCCTGGCGCAAGTTCTCGAACATGCCGCCCTGCACAATGCCGAACAGCGCGTTGGGGTTTTCCAGTTTGGCGAATTCGGACTGGCAGCGCTTGGCCCAGCGCAGGCTGAGTTCCATGGACGTGCGGGCTTCGCTCTCGGTGGTGATGTGGCCTTTGGTGTCGTAGGGCGTGCACTCGTCGAACTGCATGACGATGTCGCTGTTCAGCACCGTCTGGATCTGCATGCTGATCTCGGGTGTGAGGAACAGTTTGTCGCCGTTGACGGGAGACGCGAACTTGACGCCTTCCTCGCTGATCTTGCGCATCTCGCCCAGGCTCCAGACCTGAAAGCCCCCCGAGTCGGTGAGGATGGGCTTGTTCCACTTCTCAAACGCGTGCAGGCCGCCAAAGCTGGCCATCACGTCCAGGCCGGGGCGCATCCACAAATGAAACGTGTTGCCCAGGATGATCTGCGCGCCCATGTCGTCCAGGCTGCGCGGCATCACGCCCTTGACCGTGCCATAGGTGCCCACGGGCATGAAGATGGGGGTCTGCACCTCGCCGTGGTTCAGCGTGAGCGTGCCGCGGCGGGCGTGGCTGGTGGGGTCGGTTGTCAGGAGTTCGAATTGCAGCATGGCGTGTTCCGGAAGGTGGGGCATTTTACGGGGGGCGCTCCCGCAAGCCGAATAAGAAACCCTTAAGACGGGCGGCCTAGCATCGCAACTTGTCCAGCATGGGGCGAACTGGTGTCCATGTCCGCGATTCAATCCCACTCTATGGAATTCACATGAAATGCCCCGTATGTCCTGATTCGCAACTGCAAATGACAGAGCGTCAAGGCGTTGAAATTGACTACTGTCCCCAGTGCAGGGGCGTTTGGCTTGACCGGGGTGAGCTCGACAAGTTGATTGAGCGGTCTACCGCTGCGAGCGTGTCCAGCGGGTATCCCCGCAGGGACGAGCACCACGCGTCGGGCCACGGAGGGCATGGCTACGACCACAGGCGCAAGAAATCCTGGCTGAGCGAGATATTTGATTAGCTGCAGGCACAGGAAGCCTCCAAGGCGGCAATCAACGATAGACGGTGTTTCGATCGATGCCGTTGCGCAACTGAAAAAGAGGTGTGGCGCGTCGAAAAATAGGGAAAGTCCCTGAAAATCCAGCTCAATCCGAGGAGACTTCTGCCAAAAAAAGGCCTCTCCGATTCCCGTTTATTGGTGCTGTGTATGTTGTCACTTTTACCCACTCGATTGCTGACGCCCAAGCGGCTGCTGTGGGCGTCCATCGGCGTTGCCGCTGTCACCATCGCGCTCAAAACCCTGGCTTGGTACGTCACGGGTTCAGTCGGTCTGCTGTCAGACGCGATGGAGTCATTTGTGAACCTGGCCAGTGCCATCTTTGCGCTGATGATGGTGACGATTGCGCAACGCCCTGCGGACGAGGACCACCCGTATGGGCACCACAAGGCCGAGTATTTTTCTTCCGGTTTTGAAGGTGTCCTGATCGTTGGCGTGGCTGTAGGCATCATTTGGGCGGCAGCCTCCCGAATGTTTGATCCGCAACCCTTGCAGGAGTTGGGTTGGGGATTTGCCCTGTCGGTGCTCAGTTCCGCGCTGAATGGGCTGCTGGCTTGGGTCATGTTCAGCGCTGCCAGGGTGCATCGGTCCATCGCGCTGGAAGCCGATGCCAGGCATTTGGTAACCGATGTCTGGACGTCCGCTGGTGTGTTGCTTGGATTGGTCGGGGTGGCTTTGACTGGCTGGCTCTGGCTGGATGCAGTTGCGGCAATCGGCGTCGCTCTCAACATCCTTTGGGAGGGCGGGCACCTGATATGGCGATCCTCGCAGGGACTGATGGATGAAGCGGTTGAACCGGAGGTACTCAAGGAAATTGAGAAGGCGCTCGACGGGTTTGATCGCCAAACCATCCGCTTCGACCATGTGATGACGCGGCGCTCGGGGCAGCGCCGCTTCGTGGAGCTGCACATGCACATGCCGGCCACCTGGACCTTGGGCTGTGCCGCCGGGGTTCGCAGTGAAGTCGAACAGGCGCTGATGCATGCCGTTCCCGGACTGCGCGCCACCATTCAATTGCTGCCCAGCGATGTGGAGGCGCATTGCGACGACTCAGTGGACATGGATCGTCCAATTTCCACAACCGGGGGACGGACGTCGCGCGTGTAGCGGGCACAGTGACTGCGCTACATCCCGAAGTGCACCCGCACCCGCTCTTCCATCAACGTGCGGGCATCGTCCTCGCTGGCCTGGGCCAGTCGGTCAAAGGTTCTGCGGGCGATGGCGCTGAAGGCGGCCATCACGCCAGGGTCGAAGTGGCTGCCGGTATCCTTGTGCAGTATGGCCATGGCTGCGTCAAAGCCCATGGGTTCCTTGTAGGGGCGTTTGGAACAGAGTGCATCAAACACATCGGCCACGGCGAAGATGCGCGCCGCCAGCGGAATGCTGTCAGCCGCCAGGCTGCGCGGGTAGCCCGATCCGTTCCACTTTTCGTGGTGGGCTGCCACCACCGCGTTGGCGCCGGCCAGCCAGCCGATGCCATCCACAATGCTCTCACCCTGCGCCACGTGGGTGCGCATAGTGGCCATTTCGGCATCGTCCAGGCGGCCGGGCTTGAGCAGGATTGCGTCGGGAATACCGATCTTGCCGACGTCGTGCAGGAAGCTGCCGACGATCAGTTCCTGCATGGCGCTGCCCTTCAGGCCCAGTTCCTCGCCGATGCGCGCGGCAATCCAGGCCACGCGGTAGTTGTGGGCGCCGGTGTCGGAATCGCGCTTGGCGATGGCGCGGCCCAGGGCTTCCATCATGGCGATGTGGGACTCCAGCACCTCGCGTGCCTTGCGGGCGTTGTCGGCCGACAGGTGCACCACCACCGGGTACAGCACCGCACCACAGACCAGCGAGGCCAGGCCCACCATCAGCGCCATGGTCAGGGAGTCGTTGAAGATCTGGTCCTGCTGCCACTGTGGCACAACCCGTACCCCCTCAAAGTAGCCAGTGATGGGCGACTGGATGTCGGTGGCCGAAGTGCGCAAGGGGATAAAAACCCGCAGCAGCCACAAATGTGGTGACGGTTTGATGCTCTCGTAGGACGCCACGGTGTAGGCCGGTGCGCCATGTTTCGGGAGCTGGGGCTCTACCGCCTGACCCTCGGTGGTCATGGATTCGGCCAGCTTGCGGCCCTGGGCGTCGTAAATCTCGGCAATGTCGAACAGGCCGCCGGCAATGGCGTAGGCCGCTTCCCGGGCGTGCGGCTCGGCGTCCGGGCCGCTGAGGTCAACGGAATTGAAGCGGTGCAGCAGCCGGCCGGATTCTTCATTGGCCAGAGCCACCACACTTTCCTCTGCAGCCTCGCGGGCGACCCACCAGGCGATCGGGCTGGCCAGGGACGCCAGCACCACGCTGACCAACGCTATGCGCAGGGCGGTCCGTTTTTGAAAGGGGTCCATGGGACTATGGTACTCGGGACTTCTTGCCGGTTTCTTAAGAAATGGTCTGGCGGGTCAGCAGCATGGCGTCCCCATAGCTGAAAAAGCGGTACTGCCGTTCAATCGCGGTGCGGTACAGGTCCATGATGTGGTCGTATCCCGCAAAGGCGCTGACCAGCATCATCAGGCTGGACTTAGGCAAATGGAAGTTGGTCACCAGCAGGTCGATCAGTTGGAACTCGAAACCCGGCGTGATGAAGATGCGGGTGTCGCCGCGCGCCACACCGCTGTGGGCCCAGCTCTCCAGCGTGCGCACGGTGGTGGTGCCCACGGCGACGATGCGCCCGCCACGCGCCTGGCAATCGGCAATCGCCTGCTGCGTGGCCTCGGGCACCTCGTACCACTCGCTGTGCATCTGGTGCTCGGACAGGTTTTCGGTCTTGACCGGCTGGAAGGTGCCGGCGCCCACGTGCAGCGTCACATGCGCGCGCTGCACGCCCATGACGTCGATTTGGTCCAGCAGCGTCTGGTCAAAATGCAACGCAGCGGTGGGCGCAGCCACGGCGCCGGGGTTTTTGGCGAACACGGTCTGGTAGCGTTTGGCGTCCTCGGCCGAGTCGGTGTGGGTGATGTAGGGCGGCAGCGGCACATGGCCGTGGCGTTCCATCAGCGTGTACGGGTCGTCCCCGGCGTCGTTGCTGAGCACAAAGCGGAACAGTGGCCCGTCGGCATCCGGCCAGCGGCCCAGCATGGTGGCGCTCAATCCATCGTCGTGGCCGGCGGCGCAGACCAATTTGAGTGTGGCGCCGACCTCGGGCTTTTTGCTGACCCGCATGTGGGCCGCCACCTGGTTGCCGGCCAGCACGCGTTCCACCAACAGTTCGACCTTGCCGCCGGTGGCCTTTTCGCCAAACAGGCGGGCGTTGACGACCTTGGTGTCGTTGAACACCAGCAGGTCGCCGGCGCGCAGCAGCGTGGGCAGTTCGCGGAAGATGCGGTCCACCGGTGGCGTGACCGTGCCGTCCAGCAGGCGGGACGCGCTGCGCTCGGGCGCCGGGTGCTGGGCAATCAGGTTTTCGGGGAGTTCGAAATCAAAGTCGCTGAGGGTGTGGTGGGTGGTCACGGTGTTGACCACGGCGGGGTGCGATGCGTTTGCGGACATGGGGCAGAATTGTCCCATGCCGCACAGCACCGCCCCGTCCACCTCAGCCAAGGCCGCCGCCACGCCCAAAAGCGCTACGCAAAAGGCCCTGGAGAAGCTGGGCCTCAAGCGCGACATCGACCTGGCCCTGCACCTGCCGCTGCGCTACGAGGACGAAACCCGCATCACCAAGCTGCGCGATGCCCGTGAGGGCGACAGCATCCAGATCGAGGCCCTCGTTACCGCCTGCGAGGTGAGTTATCGCCCGCGCCGGCAACTGGTGGTGACCGTGGACGATGGATCCGACACCTGCACGCTGCGTTTCTTCAGCTTCTACCCCTCACAACAAAAGGCGCTGGCGGTGGGCAACCGCATCCGTGCGCGCGGCGAGGTCAAGGGCGGATTTCTGGGCTGGACCATGCTGCACCCGGCGTTTCGCACGGCCAGTGGTGAGCTGCCCACGGCGCTGACACCGATCTACCCCACGGTGGCCGGGCTGTCGCAGCCGGTGCTGCGCAAGGAGGTCCTGGCGGGGTTGGCCCGCGCCGAGCTGTCGGACACCTTTCCGCCAGGCGATTTAAGCCAAATCAACACCCAGGCCTTGTGGACACTGCGTCAGGCGCTATCATTTTTGCACCACCCCACCCCCGATGTGTCGCTGGAGACCCTGCAGGACCACAGCCATCCGGCCTGGCAGCGGCTCAAGGCCGAAGAACTGCTGGCGCAGCAGTTGTCGCAGTTGCAGTCGCGCCGCGAGCGCTCCGCACTGCGGGCGCCGGTGCTCGCCATGGTGGCACCCGAGGGGGCGGATTCGTCCGCCGAGCCGCAGGGGCCGGTGATGTTGCCGCTGTACACCGAGCTGTTGGCCAAGCTGCCGTTTGCGCTCACCGCCGCCCAGCAGCGGGTCTGCGCGGAGGTCGCCCGCGATCTGGCGCGTGCGGTGCCCATGCACCGGTTGTTGCAGGGCGATGTGGGCTCCGGCAAGACCGTGGTGGCCGCGCTGGCTGCCACCATTTGCATCGACGCCGGCTGGCAATGTGCGCTGATGGCGCCAACCGAAATCCTGGCTGAACAGCACTTCGCCAAATTGCTGAGTTGGCTGGAGCCGTTGGGCGTGACCACCGCCTGGCTGACCGGCAACCAGAAGGCCAAAGAGCGCCGCGATGCCTTAGGCCTGGTCGAAAGCGGCGAGGCACAACTGGTGGTTGGCACGCACGCCGTCATCCAGGAAAAGGTGCATTTCAAGAACCTGGCGCTGGCCGTCATCGATGAGCAGCACCGCTTCGGTGTGGCCCAGCGCCTGGCCCTGCGCAACAAGCTCCAGCATGACGGCCTGGAGCCGCATATGCTGATGATGACGGCCACTCCCATCCCGCGCACGCTGGCCATGAGCTATTACGCGGACCTGGATGTGTCCACCATCGACGAGCTGCCACCCGGGCGCACGCCGGTCATCACCAAGGTCGTCCATGACACCCGACGCGATGAGGTGGTGGAGCGCATCCGTGGCCAGATTGCCCAGGGGCGCCAGGTTTATTGGGTCTGCCCGCTGATCGAGGAAAGCGAAGCACTGGACCTGACCAATGCCACCGAAACCCACGCAGCGCTGAGCGCGGCCTTGCAGGGCGCCACGCTGGCCAGTGGTGAGGTCGTACAGGTGGGGTTGCTGCATTCGCGCATGCCGGCTGACGAGAAGAAGGCGGTGATGGCGGCGTTCAAGGACGGCCACATGGCCGTGCTGGTCAGCACCACGGTGATTGAGGTCGGTGTGGATGTGCCGAATGCCTCGCTGATGGTGATTGAGCATGCCGAGCGCTTTGGCCTCTCCCAGTTGCACCAGTTGCGCGGGCGGGTGGGGCGGGGGGCCGCGGCATCTGCCTGCGTGCTGCTGTATTCCACGGGTGACGCACCACGACTGGGTGAGACGGCGCGTGCCCGCCTCAAGGCCATGGCCGAGACCAATGACGGCTTCGAGATCGCCCGACGCGACCTGGAAATTCGTGGTCCCGGGGAGTTTCTCGGCTCACGTCAATCGGGTGAAGCCATGCTGCGTTTTGCCGATCTGAACCGCGACACTGTGTTGTTGGAATGGGCCCGGCGCGAGGCGCCCATGCTGCTGGACCATCACCCCGCACTGGCAGCGCGCCATGTGGCCCGGTGGTTGGGTGGAAAATCCGAGTTTTTGAAGGCCTGAGCACAATGGACATGTCCGGTTTTTTCCCGCTGCTGTGGTGGACCTTGGGTGGTACCGCCGTGGTCGGCGCGGCCGTGTACCTGTTCATGGAATACCAGGCGTATCTGTTGCGCACCAAGGTGATCAACATCCCCGGCGGCCTGCGCTTTGTGGCCCAGGGCTTTGCCGTCGAGGTGCGCCACGCTGCCAAGGAGATTCTGGTGCTGGCCAAGGACGGCCGGTACACGCGCCAGGCATTGCCGGATGGCGAGGAACAAATCCAGACCGGAGCCCTGTCGGCCACCATGGCGGCGCCCGGACTGCGCATCGAAGTGGCGCGCGTTTCGGTCAAGGAAGGGCACGACGGTGAGGCGGTGTCCACTGGGCTGAGCCGCATCGTGTTTCGGGCTTCGGACGAGCCCTTGCGCCAGGCCCAGGGTAAGACAGCCACCGAACACTCCGAACTGCGCCTGGACAATGTGCCGGACATGATCGCGCTGGATTTTCAGCAGTTCGCCAACGGTTTGCGCGCCTGGATTGCCAAGGTAGAGCACAAGTTGGTGGCCGAACTGGCGGCACAGCGTCAGCGCGAGGAAGCTGCCGCAGCGGCAGAAGCAAAAGCGGCTACGCTGGCGGCGGTGCCGGTCGAAGATACGTCGGTCCCCCAGACCGAAGAGGAGCGCAAGGCGCGGGCGGCTGCCCAACTGGACAAGTGGCGCCAGGCAGCCGGCTTCAAGGGCACATCCACAGAAATGCAATTCGATGACATGGGGCGCATCGTCTGGTTGATCGACCTGGACCAAAGCGGACGTGTCATCCTGCACGCCGCGAACCGGACCTTTCATGGTAGCCTGAAGGGTGCCACGGTGAAAGGCATGGGGACCGAATTGGAAATTGCGGTGCGCGACGAGTACTTGTCCGAAGGCGATCCGCCGGTGGCATTCCGGCTGATGGCTAGCGCTGCGTCGGACATCCGCCGAGCGTGGAAAGAGCGGTTGGAATTGCTGATCCAGAGCCTGGGCGGCAACACCGGCCAGCGGCGCTAGGACACTGCATTCCCACCGGGAGCTGATTTATGACATTGACAGAGCTGAAATACATTGTGGCCGTGGCGCGTGAGCGGCACTTTGGCAAGGCCGCCGAGGCCTGCTACGTATCGCAGCCCACGCTGTCGGTGGCTGTCAAGAAGCTCGAAGAAGAGTTGGAGGTCAAGCTGTTCGAGCGCAGTGCCAACGAGGTCACGGTGACGCCCCTGGGCGAGGAAATCGTGCGCCAGGCGCAAAGCGTGCTGGAGCAGGCGGCGAACATCAAGGACATCGCCAAGCGCGGCAAAGACCCGCTGGCCGGCCCGCTGAAACTGGGCGTGATCTACACCATTGCCCCCTATTTGCTGCCGGACCTGGTGCGCCAGGTCATCAAGCGCACGCCGCAGATGCCATTGGTGCTGCAGGAGAATTTCACCGTCAAACTGATGGAAATGCTGCGCACCGGCGAGATTGATTGCGCCATTCTGGCCGAGCCGTTTCCCGATACGGGCCTGGCGTCCGCGCCGCTGTACGACGAGCCCTTTCTTGCCGCCGTGCCCATGCACCACGCGCTGGCCAACGAGAGCAGCGTGACCACCGAGGCCCTGAAGAAGGAAACCATGTTGCTGCTGGGCAATGGTCACTGCTTTCGCGACCACGTGCTGGAGGTGTGCCCCGAATTCGCCCGGTTTTCCAGTGACACCGAGGGCATCCGCAAGAGCTTTGAGGGCTCGTCGCTGGAAACCATCAAGCACATGGTGGCGGCCGGCATGGGCATCACCCTGGTTCCGCGCCTGAGTGTGCCAGCTGGTGCGCTCGTGGCCAAAACCCGCCGCCAAGCCGATACCCTGGTCAAATACCTGCCGGTGCAGGACGGCCCCGATGGGGCTCCCCCGTCGCGCCGGGTTGTGCTGGTGTGGCGGCGCAGCTTTACCCGTTATGAGGCGATTGCCGCCTTGCGCAATGCGGTCTACGCATGCGAACTGCCGGGCGTGGTGCGCCTCTCCTGATTGTTAATATGGAATTGAAGTCGATGGTGAACGTTGCCCAACCCGGCATCCTGGCTCCCGCGCCCCGTGTGGGCCGCTATCTGTTTTTCTCCCTGACCGCAGTTGCTCCGGATGCGTTGGGCGCAGCGCTCCAACGTTTGGTCCCGGTAGTAGATGGCTCCAAAGTAGTCGTCGGGCTTGGGCCAGACACCGTGCGCGCACTGGATTCCAATGTGCCGGGACTGCGCGCATTTCCCGTGCTGGACCATGCCTGGGTGGCGCTGCCGTCTACGCCCGCCGCATTGTGGTGCTGGCTGCGGGGCGACGATGCGGGTGACCTCCTGCTGGCCAGCCGGCGCCTGGTGCGGGCGCTCGCGCCTGCCTTTGCGCTGGACCGGGTTGTGGATGCCTTTTGCCATGGCGAGGGCTCCAACGGCCATGGCCGCGACCTGACCGGCTACGAGGACGGTACTGAAAACCCCTGCGATGCCGAAGCCGAGGCGGCTGCATTGGTGTCGGACGGCGGCGCCGGGCTGGCCGGAGGCAGCTTTGTCGCGTTGCAGCAATGGGAGCATGACCTGGATGCCTTTGATCGCATGACCACACAGCAACAAGACGACATGGTGGGACGTCGGCGCAGCGACAACGAGGAACTGGAGGACGCCCCGCCTTCGGCCCACGTCAAGCGCACAGCCCAGGAGAGCTTCACGCCGGAGGCCTTTGTGCTGCGCCGCTCCATGGCATGGGCTGAGGGCATGCGCAGTGGGCTGATGTTTGTCGCATTTGGCTGCAGCTTCGACGCCTTCGAGGCCCAGTTGCGGCGCATGGCTGGGCTGGAGGATGGCGTGGTGGATGCGTTGTTCCAGATGTCCAAACCCGTAACGGGTGCCTACCTCTGGTGCCCGCCGGTGCAGGGTGGCCAATTGGACCTGCGTGCGGTGGGGTTGTGAGCGCGATGGTCACGCGGGAAAAATTCAGGCTCTACCTGCAACTCATACGCTGGGACCGGCCTGCTGGCTGGCTGCTGCTGCTGTGGCCCACGCTGGGCGCACTGTGGCTGGCGGCCGGTGGGTTTCCGGGATGGCATCTGCTGCTGGTTTTTACCTTGGGCACCATTCTGATGCGCAGCGCGGGTTGCTGTGTCAATGATGTAGCGGATCGGGACTTTGATCGCCATGTGAAGCGGACCGCCCAGCGGCCTGTGACCAGTGGTGCGCTCTCGTCGCGCGAGGCCCTGGCGGTGGGTGCCGTGCTGGCGCTGGCATCTTTCCTGCTGGTGTTGACGACGAATACGCTGACGGTGGGCTGGTCGTTTGCGGCCTTTGGCGTGACCCTGGTCTATCCCTACGCCAAGCGCTTTGTCTCCATGCCGCAAGCCGTTCTGGGTGTGGCCTTCAGTTTTGGCATTCCCATGGCCTATGCCGCGGTGCGCGCGGACATCCCAACGCAGGCCTGGTGGCTGATGCTGGGCAACCTGTTCTGGGTGCTGGCCTACGACACCGAATACGCCATGGTGGATCGCGACGATGACCTGAAGATTGGAATGAAGACCTCGGCCATCACGCTGGGCCGATGGGACGTTCCCGCCGTCACGGCGTTCTATGTCCTGTTTCTGGCGGTGTGGAGTGCGGTGGTTGCGCCGCTGTTGTCATCCCTTTGGTGGTGGCTGGGTGTTGCCGCCGCTGCGGTGCAGGTGGTGTGGCATTTCGCGCTGATTCGCCACCGCTCGCGCGAGGGCTGCTTCAAAGCCTTTCGCTTGAACCACTGGGTGGGTTTTGCCGTGTTTGCCGGATTGGTCTTGAGTTTCTATTAGCAGCACCAGGCACAGGCGTACCAGATGGGCATTGCGCCCATCCGGAATCAGGGCACGGTCTTACTTGGAAGCGGCCGACGCCGGGGCAGCGGGGGCCTTTTCATCGGCCATGCACCTCTTGATGTGGCTCTTCTTGGCGGCGCCGGCGAGCTTCTTGTCAGCGGCAGACTTTTCGCACGCGGGACTTGCGGCAGATTCTGCGGGCTTGGCGCTCAGGCATTCCTTCATGAAGGCCTTCCGCTCATCGCCTTTTTTGTCGCCCGCGTCCTTGTTGCAGGCTCCCATCTTGGATTGTTGGGCCGTTTTGCCATCGGCGGCATGTGCGGCACCCAACGACAGAGAGAGGCCCAGGGCCAGCAAGGTGAACAGTTTTTTCATCGGTTGTCCTTTTCAATAAGTGTGGCAACTCGCGCCGCCGTTGCAGAAGGGGATTCAAACATACAACGCAGGAAATGACAACGCCGATGACGCCCGGCCCCGCCCCCGTAAAATCCGGGCATGCTGACTGTAAAAAACGAACTCCTGCAAGCGCTGGCCGCTTGCCTGGACACTCTTTCTCCTGGCTCGGGTGCCAAGGCGGCTTTCGAGTCGCCCAAGGTCGCCGCCCATGGGGACTTTGCCACCACGGCCGCCATGCAACTGGCCAAGCCCCTCAAACTGAACCCGCGCCAGCTGGCCGAGAACCTGCGCACCGAAATGCTGGCGCAGAGCGCCTTTGCCACCTGGGTGGACGCGGTGGAAATCGCCGGTCCGGGCTTTATCAATATTCGCCTGAAGCCTGCTGCCAAGCAGCAGGTGGTGCGCGAGGTGCTGGGCCAGGGGGCTCAGTTTGGCTACCAGCCCTCCAATGGCCAGGGCATGCTGGTCGAATTTGTGTCGGCCAACCCCACCGGCCCGCTGCACGTGGGTCATGGTCGCCAGGCCGCGCTGGGCGACGCCATCTGCAACCTGTTTGCGTCGCAGGGTTGGCGCGTGCACCGCGAGTTCTATTACAACGATGCCGGCGTGCAGATCCAGACGCTGGCCAACAGCACCCAATTGCGCGCCAAGGGTTTCAAGCCCGGCGATGACTGCTGGCCCGTTGCCCCGGAGAACCCGCTGAGCAAGGCGTTCTACAACGGCGACTACATCCAGGACATCGCCGATGACTTTCTGGCACGCAAGACGGTTGCCGCCGATGACCGCAGCTTCACCGCCAGTGGCGATGTGGAAGATCTGGAGTCCATTCGCAACTTCGCCGTGGCCTACCTGCGCCGCGAGCAGGACAAGGACCTGCAGGCCTTCAACCTGAAGTTTGACGAGTATTACCTGGAGTCCAGCCTGTACACCAGCGGCCGCGTCGAGCAGACCGTGGCCAAGCTGATTGCCAATGGCAAGACCTATGAGAAGGATGGCGCGCTGTGGCTCAAGTCCACCGACTACGGCGACGACAAGGACCGCGTCATGCGCAAACAGGATGGCACCTACACCTACTTTGTGCCGGATGTGGCCTACCACATTGCCAAGTGGGAACGCGGCTACACCAAGGTGGTCAACATCCAGGGCACCGATCACCACGGCACCATTGCCCGTGTGCGCGCCGGCCTGCAGGCCGCCGATGTGGGCATCCCCCAGGGCTATCCTGATTACGTGCTGCACACCATGGTGCGTGTGGTGCGTGGTGGCGAGGAGGTCAAGATCAGCAAGCGCGCGGGCAGCTATGTGACGCTGCGCGACCTGATCGAGTGGACCAGCAAGGATGCGGTGCGTTTCTTTCTGCTGAGCCGCAAGCCCGACACCGAGTACACCTTCGACGTCGATCTGGCCGTGGCCAAGAACAACGACAACCCGGTCTACTACGTGCAATATGCCCATGCCCGCATCTGTTCGGTGCTGGCCGGCTGGGGCGGTGATGTGGCCAGCCTGCACCAGACGGACCTGTCGCCCCTGCAGAGTCCGCAGGCGCTGGCCCTGATGCTGCTGCTGGCCAAGTACCCCGAGATGCTGACCGCCGCAGCCGAGGACTTTGCGCCCCACGATGTCACCTTCTACCTGCGCGAACTGGCGGCCTGCTACCACAGCTACTACGATGCCGAGCGCATTCTGGTGGATGACCAGGCGGTCAAACTGGCCCGCCTGGCCCTGGTCGCCGCAACGGCCCAGGTGTTGCACAATGGGCTGGCAATGCTGGGCGTGAGCGCCCCGCAGAAAATGTGAATCCTGGGTTCAGACCACTCGCGAAGCGATGTGCTCTGAACCAAACGAATAATTTTGCGGGACAGACCTTTAGCTCTGTCCCCAACTGACTAGTAGAAGGTAGTGCATGAAGCAGCAGCGTGGCGGAACCATTTTGGGGTTCATCATCGGGGTCGTGGTTGGCTTGGCTGCCGCATTGGCGGTGGCGGTATATGTCACCAAGGTGCCGGTTCCGTTCATGAACAAGGGCCAGAGCCGGTCTGCCGATCAGAACGAAGCCGAGGCCAAGAAAAACAAGGACTGGGACCCCAACGCCCCGCTGTACGGCAAGAACCCGGCAAAGTCTGCTGCTGCTGCTGCTGCTCCGGCTCCTGCCGCTTCTGTTGCCGCATCGACGCCGGCCAAGGCTGCAGACACCGCCAAGACCAGCACCAAGGGGGACGCCAAGGGCGAAGTGAAACCTGCCGTGTCGGCTGATCCCCTGGGAGACCTAGCCAAGGCGAAGACCGGCGGAGCCGCCAGTGAGCCCTTTACTTTCTTTGTGCAACTGGGCGCCTTCCGTACGGCAGAGGATGCCGAGAGCCAGCGTGCCAAACTGTCCCTGAGTGGGATCGAGACCAAGATCACCGAGCGGGAGCAGTCCGGGCGCGTCGTCTACCGGGTTCGCACTGGACCGTTTGACAGCAAGGAAGAGGCCGAGCGCAGCCGCGAAAAACTGGACAAGGCAGGTCTGGAGACATCTCTGGTGCGCGTGCAACGTTAACGCGGCGCCCGGAACTTTTCCCAATCCTGGCAATCACAAACACACTTTTGGAGTTGTTTTGCATGAATATGAAACGTCGTGAATTCTCTCGCGCTGCTGCCGGTGCCGCATTGGCCTCATCCGCATGGCTGTCGCCTTTGGCCCATGCCCAAGCTGGCAAGCCCATTGCCGGTAAGGATTACCAGGTTCTGGATCAGCGGGCCCAGGTGGAGGCCCCTGCCGGCAAGATTGAGGTGGTGGAGTTCTTCTCCTACATGTGTCCCCATTGCAATGTATTTGAGCCCACCTTCAGTGCGTGGACCAAGAAGGCCCCCAAGGACGTTGTCATTCGCCGGGTTCCGGTGCATTTTCTGCCGAACGCTCAGGTTCTGCAGCGCATGTACTTCGCGCTGGAGGCGATGAACCTGGTGGACAAGTTGCACGTCGGTGTTTTTACGGCGGTTCATTCGGAAAACCGGAATTTCAATACGGCGGCAGTGGCTGCCGACTGGGTGGCGGCACAAGGCGTTGACAGCGCCAAGTTCATGGAGCAATACAACTCCTTCACCGCCGCCACCAAGGCCACGCGCGCCACCCAGCTGACCAATGCCTACCGGGTGGAAGGCGTTCCGGCACTGGGCGTGGCCGGTCGCTTCCTGACGGAAGGCACCGCCAAGGGCCTGGCGGTGGTCGAGGCGCTGGTTGCCGATATCAAGTCCGGTCGCTGATCTCCGGGGAGCGGTTTCCCCGGCTATCACATGAATTGATGCAGTGCCCGGGCCGTCAGGTCGGGGCACTCTTCGGGGATGAAGTGACCGGCAGGCAGAGCGTGGCCCGTCACGCGGGCGGCGCACTGGGCCTGCCACAGATCCAGGGGGTTGAAGAACCGGTGCACAACACCGCGTTCTCCCCATAGCACCAGCGTGTCGCAGGCGATCTTTTCGCCGCGCGCACGGCTCTCACGGTCATGCTCCAGATCAATGCCGGCGCTGGCGCGGTAGTCTTCGCAGGCCGTGTGGATGGATGGCGGAGAGCAGAAACAACGCTCGTATTCCACCAGAGCCTGCGGCTCAATGTGCGCCAGGCCACCGCTACCCCAGCCGGCCAGCTTGTGGTGCAGATAGGCCTTGGCGTTGCCACCAATCATGTCCTCCGGCAACGGAGCTGGCTGGATCAGGTGAAACCAGTGGTAGTAGGCGCGGGCGAACGCCATGTCGGTGCGGGCATACATGTCCAGTGTGGGGGCAATGTCAATCACGCACAGCTTGCGCACCCTGGGTGCATGGTCCAGGGCTAGCCGGTGGGCGACGCGGCCGCCCCGGTCATGGCCACACAGGAAGAAGCGATCCAACCCCAGCGCATCGGCAACGGCCGCCACGTCGGCCGCCATGGCGCGTTTGCTGTAGTTGCTGTGGTCCGCAAGGCCGCTTGCGTGGGATGACTCCCCGTAGCCGCGCAAATCCGGCATGACCAGGAAATAGTCGCTGCGCAATTGCTGGGCCACGCGGTGCCACATCACGTGGGTTTGTGGGAACCCGTGTAGCAGGACCATGGCCGGACGGTCCGGGTCACCGCCCACGCGGGCAAAGATGTCTGTGCCGTTGACCGTGAATGTACGTGCTTCAAAATGTTCAAACCAGTTCATGTTGCGGCCTCGCAGTGATGGCCCGAGGGGGGCTGCTGCCGAAATCCTACAACGGACGGATTCAACCCGTCAGCCATTGGTCCATTTGCCCAAGTCCGGCGGGATGGCTCAGGCGTGCCCACGCGGTCTTGTCCTGCAGCAGGTGCGCGCGCCACCAGTCGGTGGTAACGGCCGCCATGGCGGCGTGGTGCGCGGGTTGGGCCTTGCGCGTGGCCGGGCTGCGCCGCAGGTCCGTCAGCGGGCGCCGGCTCTGGCCACCAAAGGTCATGTGGTCCGCGTCCTGCAGCACCAGCAGGGCCTTGTGACCCGCGGGCAGGGCGTCGAACACGGCTCGGCGTCGCTCGGGCGTGGCGCCGTTGTTGCCCACCACATCGCCGTCCAGCGTACCCGTCAGACACAGCGTGGGTCGGGTCACGGCGGCAAAGGCCTGCTGCGGGTCGCCCGCCATGGGCAGTGCGGGCGAGAACGCGGCAAACGCCGCCAGGCGCGCCTCGGTGCGCGCCGCTGTGCCCGGGTAGGCCTGACCCGCCATGCCCAGCGTGGTGTGGGCGCCAAAAGAGTGGCCGCTCATGCCCACGGCGTGCGGGCGTATGCTGGCCCAGGACGGGCTGGCGCCACTGCGGTGACGGCGTTCGATTTCGTCCAGCACAAAACCCACGTCCTGCAGCCGCGCCAGCAACTGCTCGGCATTGCCCAGACCCTGGAGTGCACCGCGATCGGCAAGACGGCTGGCGGCCTGCCGCACGGCATTCCCGTCGCTGCCGGCGTGCTGCAGATGCAGCACGACAAAGCCGGCCGCGGACCAGGTCTCGCCCCACACTGAACCACCTTCGCGGCTGCCACCCAGACCGTGTGAAAACAGCACAACAGGTCGTCCACCGGCTGGCACGGGCAGGTGCGCAGCGGGCCAGCGAATGCGCACCGGGATGTTGCGCTGGCGTGCGGGGTCGGTCCACACCTCGTCGGCTACCGTGGGTGCGGTGGTCTGCGCGAGCCCCCAGACAGGGGCCAGCAGACCAAGGGGTAAGGCAAGGGTTTGACGGCGATTGAGTGGCATCGCCGCAGTGTGCCGCAGCGGCGGTTTCCGGACTGAAAAATATTGAAACAAATCGATACCACCCCGACAGGATGTTGCGACCCGTGCGGCGCACCATACAGGCTTGTTCAACACACCCTCTCAAAGGACACCTATGAAACCCTGGATCAAACGCACCCTGTATGGCCTGTTCGGCGCAAGCATTCTGGTGGGCGGCCTGTCCGCCTGCGGCCACCATCGATATGACCACGGCATGGGCATGAACGAGTCGGAGCGTGCCGAGTTCCGCGTCAATATGGTGGATCGCGTCGCCAGCAAGCTCGATCTCAATGCAGAACAGAAGCAGCGCCTGGGCGTGCTGGCAGACAAGCTGCAGGAGCAGCGCAGTGCCCTGGTCGGAAAAACGTCTGACCCGCGTGCCGAAATCCAGGCCCTGGTGGCCGGCGACAAGTTTGACCGTACGCGGGCCCAGACGCTGGTGACAGAAAAGACCGCCGCCCTGAACAGCAAGAGCCCCGAGGTGATTGCCGCCATGGCCGATTTCTTTGACAGCCTGACGCCCGCGCAGCAGGTCAAGGTGCGCGAGGCGATGCAG
>JBBQLM010000058.1:0-26176 GCA_038327925.1 Burkholderiales bacterium
ACGCACCGATCAAGTGGTAGCACTGAAGACAGCTCAGATTGCAGCCTTGACGACAGATCAGGTGGCTGCACTGGAGACCCGTGACATTGCTGCCCTGACGAGCGCCAGTGTGGTCGCGCTGACTACCGACCAGATCAGCAAAGGACTAACAACTGATCAAATCGCAGCACTAAGAACCGATCAGGTCGCGGCCCTTAGTACAAGTCAAGTGACAACGCTTACAACCGACCAGGTTGCGGCAATGGAGACAGGTGATGTCGCAGCGTTGACGACCGAACAAGTAACTGTGCTTACGACCAGCCAGATCGTAGCTTTGACTACGGACCAAGTGGCAGCCTTTACAACGGCAGGGGTAACAGTTCTGAGTACCAACCAGATCAGCCAGGGCTTGACGACCCATCAGATTGGTGCGCTAGGGACCGATCAAATAGCAGCACTGAAGACTAGTCAGGTTGTAACCCTGACCACCGACCAGATAGCGGCGCTGACAACCAACCAGGTGGTCGCACTCCGGACAGACCAAGTGGAGTCCCTCCAAACGCAGCAAGTAGCGGCACTGACCACGAACGGAACAGCTGCACTGGAAACACGAGATCTTGCAGTACTGACGACCACACAGGTTCAGTTGGGTCTATCTACCGACCAGATTGTGGCGCTGACAACTGACCAGGTAGCGACATTGACGTCCAACCAGGTAACCGCACTCACCACGGATCAATACGCAGCACTCACTACGGACCAACGGCCGCATTTAACCTACGGAACCCCGCTCATCCTGGACCTCAACGGCAACGGGGTTTCCACCGCGAGCATCGAGCAAGGCGTTCAATTCGACATCTTTGGTATAGACAGGGCTGTTAACACTGGCTGGGTTACTGGGGGTGACGGTTTGTTGGTCATGGACAGGAACCACGATGGCTCGATCAACGGAGGCAGAGAGCTGTTTGGAGAAGGCACAACCATGGCCAATGGCCAGAAAGCCGAAAACGGCTACATGGCGCTGGCCGAAATGGACACCAATGGTGATGGCTCCATCAGCTCCGCGGATGCTGATTTTGCGGACCTGTTGGTTTGGGTGGACACAGATTCGGATGGCATCAGCCAGACTTCTGAACTGCACACGTTGAGCAGCCTGAACATCACTCAGTTGGACTTGAACGCGCAGTCTTCCACGAACTGGGACAACGGGAATTTGATAGGTTTGACCTCGAGCTACACCACGTCCGACGGCGAAGGCCACGGCATGGCTGACGTCTGGTTTGCGACGGAAGAATTGGTCGCCGGGGGAACTGCCGAACCCGATCCCACCTTGACCGCACCGTGGCAAGTTAACACCATGGTAGATGCTATGGCGAGATTTCAGACAATGCGGAATACGCCAGATACAGCCAATCCACTGGACACGCAATCATGCTCACAGTCCCTGACCGTCCCGACCATGAATTTGTCCGTGACCGGCATGGTGGATGCAATAAGGCAATTCGCTACGGATGGCCAAATCAATCCGGGTATGTCTGGGGCAGTATCTGCCCATGTAACAGACTCACTGACTATGCCTGACGCTTGTAAGCCAAACACCGCCATACTCGCAAGCCGCTGACCACCGGAAACGCGGTTGCAGCGGCCTGCGCGCTCCCACAGAGAAGAGCCCGCTGCTGCTGCCTCGCCAATCAAACCTTGCTGTGCAGCACCAGCCCCTGCTGATACCGATCCAGTTCTTTTGCCATCTGCAAGGCGTCTTCGGACGGAAACTGCCAGAGCACATCCTTCGTGGTCTTGTCGGTCATCCGCACGATAGTCTTGCCACTGTCCTGATCCACGGAAAACTGCAACTCCGGGGAGTAGCCAGAAACCTTGGTCTGCATTTCGACAACGAGCTTTTCCAGATCAGCAGCCGCTGGTGCAACCTTGGACACGGGCGCTACCGAGGCTTGCTCAGCCGCTTGGGGTAACCTGGTCCGATCCACCGTCACGGATGTATCGGAACTGACGGGCCGCACGGCCGGTTGTGGCCCGGCTGAGCCACCCACAGAAGATAAGTTGTTCATGATGACCATTCCTCGCTGCGCCCCCCAAGGATTCCCGCCTCACCTGCGGCTCCAGAAACCCATCATTGACGCAAAAAAAACCTATGTACCCAATTGGGTTATCGGCCAGCATCCGAGTATCTTGAGGACTGGATATCGGCCCGCCAGACCGCTTGCCATGCGCGCTTCAGTGTCGAGTCTGGCGAAAAGCTGCAATTCCCCCGGCCTTCGCCACTTCAGACAGCCCGTTCAACACTTTGGGAGCCCAGTTGAGTGAGAGGTGCTCTGCCACCAGCGCCCGCGTCATGCGTTCGGGCTTCTGGTTGGCTTCGCACTCACGTGCCAGCCGGTCGGCCTCTAGAAGCATGGCATGCGACAGCTGGATCACGGCCTTGAACCGCTCAGTCTTGTAGGCTTCTTCCATCACCTGGTTGAACAGCACGAATGCGCGCGCCTCAACCGTCTCCAGGGTTGCTTCGTCAATATCGTCTTGTGCTGGCTTTTCCGTTTCCATGTTTTGAACACTCCGTGGTTTGAATTGACCGGAATTTTCGTTGAATATGGACCGCAAGCAGGCAAAAAAATCCCCCAGAACCAATGAAGGCTGGGGGATAAAGCAAGGCCGCCGTTTACAACCCCGCGAGAAGACGCGACCCTCAGTCGCAACCAAATAAAGCAACATTGATGCCACCTTTCAACTGTGCAGATGCGCTCCCAAAATCCACCGCAACGTTCACATCTGTGCGATATCTGGCCGTTAAACATGCTTTCGGCTCCATCCGGTAAAATGCGGCTTGCACTTCCATTGGAGCCGTTTCATGCCCTTCACCGCCACGCAGCCCATGTCCCATTTTGGTGCATTCATGGTTTCTGCCTGTGCTGCTTGAAATTGCCCCACTGGTAGACCACTTGCTGTTACCCCAAACACCCCCAACTGAAGTCAATACGCGTGCTTGCTCGGCGAAGCAGTTCACGATTGCTCCCGGCTATTGATCCATGAAAGACCATTACGCAGCCCTGGGCCTCAGCAGTGGGGCCACCTTGGCCGATATCAAGAAGGCGTTTCGCCAGCAGGCGTCCCTGCACCACCCCGACCGCAACACCGATCCACAGGCACCGGCACGGTTTAGGGCCGTGCAGGAGGCGTATGACGTGCTGTCGGACGACCAGAAACGCCAGGCCTATGACGACAACCGCCGCCGCAATCTGCTCGACAGCCCGATCGACACCGCCCGAGACATCTGGCAGGCCTACTTTGAACCGCTGCGCCGTGCGCCCACACCATAAAAACGGACAAACCCCATGAGCATTTCCACCTTCTTTCTTGAACTGCGCTCGGCCTACCAGGCAGAACTCGACGACCTGACCTCCGACTCCGAAGGCAAGGATGTGCTGCGCAAGCGACTGACCGAAAAACGCAAGGAGCTGGACTTCTTGCTGCAGATGATGGAACTCAGCCCCGAGATGGTGGCTGTGGTGCTGCACCAGGCCTTTCGTTTCACCCGCCCGGCCGTGATGGACCATGTGCTTACGCAGGACGCTGACGACTTGCCAGAATGGGACAGCATCAGCGCCGACATCGAGATTGCCGCCTGGGCGCGCGACATGGTGAAAACCATCTTGAATGAAGCCAAGGGTTCCTGGTTCATGACCATTGCCGCAGCCCTCGAATACATGCACCACAAGCCACTGACGGCTACCGAGCGTGCACAACTGGCCAGCGAAGAAGACGAGGAAGAAGACCTGGACGAAGTGCGCAACGAGCGCCACGACGACAACCACACGGAAGACCATGACGAAGACGAGGTTGCAGCCCGTGCCCGCGAAGAGGCCGGTGCCGACTGGATGGTCGAGCAAGGCTTTGACCGCAAGGAATGACACCATGAACAGCCTTGCCCTGATCCAGAAAACCCAAAGCCTGATTGCCGCAGGTGACATTGTCGGAGCCGAATCCGCCCTGGTGGAACTGGCCGATACCGAGGGCGACGGCGCCCTGATGGTGGTGCTGGAGCAGTTGCCGCCCAAGGACATCCTGGCCGTCATCCGCGAATACGACAACTCCCGCGAGTCCGTCATCAACCTGCTGGTGACGCCCGAGATGTTTGCCCGCGCCGTAGTCATCGAGAAGCAATACAAGGACCTGACCCGCACCCACCTGCGCGGCATGATGAACTCCGTCATCTTCCGTGACGACGCCAACCCCATCGAGTTTCTGACCGCCATTGGCGATCTGGAAGGCGGCAGCGAGGCCATGGCCGACTATTTCACCGAAAAATGGAGCCGCATTGAGGCCTTTGCCCGGACCGGAACCTTTGACTCGGTCGAAGACGATGGCGAAATGCTGTCCGAATCCGCGCTGCTGGCCTGCGCCTACGTGCCACCCAAGCTGGAGCTCGATGAGGTGGCCGACCAGGACTGGATGCAAATGGCCTGGCTGTTGCGCTACGAGTGTCCGGACCTGTTCCTGGAAACCGTGATGGTCCTGCGCGCCAAGGCACGCGCCCATGACCTGGGTCTGGACGAAGAGGAAGAAGAAGTTGAGGAAGACGACGGCAAAGTTGAAACCGGCGACACAGACCGCGGCAAGGCCACACCCGCCGCACGGGACGATGACGAGGAATCCGCCATCTAACCGATGAAACCCGCCTCAAAGCCCCACTCCGTTTCGCTGTTTGATGCCCGCCCCTTCTTCGAGAAGGCGCTGGCCTACGGCGTGCAGCACGGCATTCTGAACCAAGCCAGGCTCGACGTCATCGGCAACGATGCCCCCAAGGGCATGGTGCAGATCGCCCGCTACTTCGGCTCCGAATTCCTGCGCCCGGAGCTGGAGAAGGCCCGGGACCGCATGGTCAATCTGGTGAGCCTGTATCTGGAGCACACCACCGGCGGCGACCTGCGCGAGGCCGCGGAATCCCTGCGCGACCACTCCTTCCTGTCAAGGTCCAAGGGTGGCTCGGACATGCTCAAGGCCCTGATCGCCATGCCGCAGAACAGCCACTTTGGCATGCACGAGGGCGGCGGGTTCACGGATGAACAGATACCGCTGCTGGCCAAATGGACGCTGCGCACCCTGCCCGAGTACCAGGCCGAACTGGCCCAGCGCCAGCAGGTGGCCCTGCTGGTGGACGCGGCCGTGTGGCTGGCGGACACATTGGGCCTGGATGCCAGCGATCTGGAAGAAGCTGGCAAGGATGCTGAGGCCGTGGTGCGCACATCCCTGTTGGCCCATGCGACCCGGCGTACCGAAATGCCCAACTGGGTGGCATTCGAGAAGATGGTGGTCGCACTGCGCAAAAAATACGCTCCACTGGACCCCGCCCACAGTTCCTTCACACTGCCCATGCCCAAGGACCTGCCCCAACAGTTCAAGCCGGTGGTGGAAGCCGTGCGCCAATCCGTGCTGGCCGATTTGCCCAAAATACTGGACACAGCCCTGCCGGTGCGCAAGCTGTTTGACCGCACACCCGCCTTTCTGGGTCGCTACTTTTGGGTGGAAGATGCCTTGAGCGAGGTGGACCACTTTGACCGCAGCGCGTCTGCCACCTGGAACAAGGCCACCGCCGGGCATGATGACGACAGCTCCTTGTTGACCCTGTTCCTGTGCCTGTCCGCCGCCAGTCCCGCCAAGACGGTATTGACTGAGAAAACGGCGGTCACCCTGCTGCGCAAGATCCGCAAGTCGGGGCTGGATGCCAGCCTGGCCCGGCAATTCATTCTCCACCACGCTCCCCAGCAGCACCAGGCCGACTATGTGCATCTGTGGGACGCCTTTGTGGAAGAGGCCGAATCCACCCTGCTCAGCGACCACGGCTACGCCCAGCAGGATGCACTTGCGCTGCTGCGCCGCGAATGCAACATCGGCCCCTGAAGCACTTTGCTGCAGCAAATTGCAGGGGAATGGTGATTCCGCTACAGTGTAAAAAAGCCATTTTTACAAGGGAGTTGCCGTGAATACCAAATCAAAAGAGCCGGCTGCCAAACCTGCGTCCGAGCAGGAGCGCTACATGCCGGGAGACCCCATCCCCATTCCGGATGCCGTGGAAGCCGATACAGAGTCCGCTTGGGCCCTGTTTTCCGGAGCCCCCAAGCCACCCGAACCGGATTTTCTGGATACCGTCCCCGCCTCGATACTGGAGGAACAGGCCATCAACACCATGCCTGCCACCCCAAAACCCGCCGGCAACTGATTGCCGCCATCACACCCACGCTAAACACTCCCTATTCCATGACACTGAATCGATCCGCTTTCGCTGCCATCGCCATCACCGCTGCCCTGTTGGGCGGCTGCTCCAAACAGGATGCTGCGGAACCGGCCAAGCCTGCCCGCCAGGAGGTCTCCGTCCAAACCGTGTCGACCCAGGCCAAGGGTTTTACCGTGGGTGCCATGATGAGCGCCCACACGGTCTACGTGTTTTTTGACCCCCAGTGCCCACACTGCGGCCACCTCTGGCAAGCATCCATTCCGCTGCACAAAAAGGTCAAGTTCCAGTGGATTCCGGTGGCCTGGATCAATGCATCCAGCCTGACCCAGGGCGCGGCGCTGCTCGGCTCGGCCGACCCGCTGGCGCTGATGACGGAACATGAGGCATCCCTGCTGGGCGGGCGCGGTGGCATAGCGGCCTCGGCCAGCGTGCCATCGGAGGTGGAGCAGTCGATCAAGGCCAATACCAAGCTGCTGAACAGCCTGGGTGCCGAGTCGGTTCCTTTTCTGGTGGTCAAGAACGCCCGCACCGGCGAAACGCTGGGCCGCGAAGGCGCCCTGACGACCCAGGCGCTGGCGGAACTGATTGGGGTGGACGCGACGCCGTAGGCCCTGCGTCCGGTGGCCTGAACCTAGAGCTTCTGGTTCAGCGCCTTCTCGATGGCGGAGACAAGTTGGCTGTTGTCAGGCTCGACATTGCTGGAGTAGTGGGTCACCACCTTGCCACTGCGGTCCACCAGGTATTTGTTGAAATTCCACTTGGGCTCGGTGCGGGTGGCCTTGAAGAACTCGGCGTACAGGGCGTTGCGCTTCTCGCCTTTGACATCCGACTTGGCGAACATGGGGAACTTCACGCCATAGGTGTTGAAGCAGAAATCGGCAATTTCCTTGGAGTTGCCCGGTTCCTGCTTGCCAAACTCATTCGACGGAAAGCCCAGCACCACCAAACCCTTGCTCTGGTACTTGGCGTAGAGCGCCTCCAACCCCTCGTACTGGCTGGTAAAGCCACAGTAACTGGCAGTGTTCACCACCAGCAGCACCTTGCCGGCGTACTGGCAGAGGTTTTGCGGCGCGTCGTCCTGCAAACGGGGAAACTCATGCTGCAGGATGGCCGGGCAGGCGGTCGCAGGTGCAGCGGGTGCAGCAACTGTCGCCCTGGCCGACGCCTTGGGTGTTGCCTGGGCGAATGCAGCGGACGCCCCGGCGCAAGCCAGGGCGGCACCCAGCAGCAGGGAGATAGGGCTTGTATGTGTCATGCGGCCATTATCCGGGCCAGGCAAAGCCCCTACCCCACCCAGCGTCTTGCGTTGTGCCAGAGCTGCATCCACGGGCTGTGGGCATCAGCAATCAGGCCGTTCCAGCTCATCTGGATGTTGCGGAACACGCGTTCGGGGTGCGGCATCATGGCCGTGAAGCGGCCATCCGCCGTGGTCACGCCGGTGAGGCCACCCGGGCTGCCGTTCGGATTGAACGGATAGGCCTCGGTGGCTTCACCGGCGTTGTCGGTGAAGCGCATCGCCGCAATGGCCTTGTCCGCATTGCCGCGGTACTTGAAGTTGGCGAAGCCCTCGCCATGCGCGACGGCGATGGGCAGACGCATACCGGCCAGGTCCTTGAAGAACAGGGACGGTGACTCCAGCACTTCCACCATGGACAGGCGCGCCTCAAAGCGCTCGCTCTGGTTGGTGGTGAAGCGCGGCCAGTCCTGCGCGCCGGGGATGATGTCGGCCAGCTCGGCAAACATCTGGCAGCCATTGCACACGCCCAGACCGAAGGTGTCCTGGCGGGCGAAGAAGGCCTTGAACTGCTCGGCCAACGCGGGGTTGAACGTGATGGAACGCGCCCAGCCAATGCCGGCGCCCAGCGTGTCGCCGTAGCTGAAACCACCACAGGCCACCACACCCTTGAAGTCGGCCAACTTGGCGCGGCCGGTCTGCAGGTCGGTCATGTGCACGTCAAAGGCCTCAAAGCCGGCCTCGGTGAAGGCGTAGGCCATTTCCACGTGGGAGTTGACGCCCTGCTCGCGCAGCACCGCCACCTTGGGGCGGGCCGTCAGCACGGCAGGTGCTCCTTTTTTAGTAGCTGCCTGTGCATATTCCACGAGGGCTAGCGCCTGATTTGGCACATGGACATGCAGACCGGGATCATTGAGGGAACCTGCTGCCACGTGCTCGGCATCGGCGCAGGCCGGGTTGTCGCGCTGCTGGCAGATCTTCCAGCTGACGCTGTCCCAGACCTGGTGCAGGTCGGCCAAAGAGGCCTTGAAGATGGATTTGGCATCGCGCCACACCTGCAACTCGCCCTTGCCGGCGTCGATCTTGGAGGACTCGGGGCGGGTCTTGCCGATGAAGTGGCTGTGCTGCGACAGGCCGTGCGCACGCAGCACCTGCATCACATCGCCCCGCTCCAGGGTGCGCACCTGCAGCACCACGCCCAGCTCCTCGCTGAACAGGGCCTTGAGTGTCAGCTCCTCGCGGCGGGCGCCAACCTGGCCGGCCCAGTTCTTGGCGTCACCCGTGTCCATGCGGCTGTCCGAAATGCCATCACCCTCGGTGACCAGCATGTCCACATTCAGCGCCACGCCGACGCGGCCGGCAAAGGCCATCTCGGCCACTGCGGCCAGCAGACCGCCGTCGCTGCGGTCGTGGTAGGCCAGGATCATGCCCTTGCCGCGCAGGTAGTTCACCGCCTCGACCAGGTTGACCAGGTCCTGCGGGTCTTCCAGATCGGGCACAGCATCGCCCACCTGGTCCAGCGTTTGCGCCAGGATGCTGGTGGCCATGCGGTTCTTGCCGTGGCCCAGGTCGATCAGCACCAGCGTGGTGTCTTCCGTCGCGTTCAGTTGGGGCGTCAGCGTGCCGCGCACATCCTGCAGCGTGGCAAAGGCGCTGACGATCAGGGACACGGGGGATGTGACCTTCTTGTCGCCCTGATCATCTTTCCACTGCGTGCGCATCGACAAGGAATCCTTGCCGACGGGAATCGACACGCCCAGCGCCGGGCACAGCTCCAGACCCACGGCCTTGACAGTGGCGTACAGCGCCGCGTCCTCACCCGGCTCGCCACAGGCGGCCATCCAGTTGGCCGACAGCTTGACGCGGCTCAGCTCGATCGGAGCTGCCAACAGGTTGGTGATGGCCTCGGCCACCGCCATGCGGCCCGATGCCGGGGCGTCGAGTGCGGCCAGCGGCGTGCGCTCGCCCATGGACATGGCCTCACCGGCAAAGCCCTTGAAGTCGGCCAGGGTCACGGCACAGTCCGCCACCGGCACCTGCCAGGGGCCAACCATCTGGTCACGGTGTGTCAGGCCACCCACGGTGCGGTCGCCAATCGTGATCAGGAAACGCTTGGAGGCGACCGTAGGATGGGCCAGCACATCGATGACGGCCTTTTGCAGGTCCACACCGGTCAGGTCCAATGGTTTGAACTGGCGTGCGACGGTCTTCACATCGCGGTGCATCTTTGGGGGCTTGCCCAACAAGACGTTCATGGGCATATCAACCGGAGATTCCGCGCCCTCGTCCACCAGTTGCAACTGGCGTTCTTCGGTGGCCACACCAATCACGGCAAACGGGCAACGCTCGCGCTCGCACAGGGCTTGGAACTGCTCCAGCGATTCGGGGCCAATGGCCAAGACATAGCGTTCCTGGCTCTCGTTGCACCAGATTTCCTTGGGCGCCATGCCGGACTCTTCGAGCTTGACGGCCCGCAGGTCGAAGCGCGCGCCACGGCCGGCGTCGTTGGTCAGCTCGGGGAAGGCATTGGACAGGCCACCGGCGCCTACGTCGTGGATGGCCAAAATCGGGTTGCTGTCACCTTGAATCCAGCACTGGTTGATGACCTCTTGCGCCCGGCGCTCGATTTCGGGGTTACCGCGCTGCACGGAATCAAAGTCCAGGTGTGCCGCATTGGCACCGGTGGCCATGGAGCTGGCCGCGCTGCCGCCCATGCCGATGCGCATGCCGGGTCCGCCCAGCTGAATCAACAGGCTGCCGGCAGGGAATTCAATCTTGTGGGTCTGCGTGGAGTCGATCACGCCCAGGCCACCGGCAATCATGATGGGCTTGTGGTAGCCGCGCTGCACGGTGTCCACGTCGCTGGCCACGCTTTGCTCGTACTCGCGGAAGTAACCCAGCAAGTTGGGCCGGCCAAATTCGTTGTTAAACGCGGCGCCGCCCAGCGGGCCTTCAACCATGATCTGCAACGGGCTGGCAATGTGCTCGGGCTTGCCAAAGTCCCCGCCCCAGAGCTTGGACACGGTAAAGCCGGTCAGACCCGCCTTGGGCTTGGAGCCACGGCCGGTGGCGCCCTCGTCCCGGATCTCGCCGCCCGCGCCAGTGGAGGCACCGGGGAACGGAGAGATGGCCGTGGGGTGGTTGTGGGTTTCCACCTTCATCAGGATGTGGTTTGTATTGCTATGCTTTTCATAGCTTGCTGCGCTTATTCCACGAGGGTTGGAGGCCGATTTGGCTACAAACCGTTCCACCACCACGCCTTCCATGACGGAAGCGTTGTCCGAATACGCCACCAGCATGTGCTGGGGGTTGGTCTGGTGCGTGTGGCGGATCATGCCGAACATGCTCTTGTCCTGCGCCACGCCGTCAATGGTGAACTGGGCGTTGAAGATCTTGTGGCGGCAATGCTCGCTGTTGGCCTGGGCGAACATCATCAGCTCCACGTCGGTGGGGTTGCGGCCCAGCGTCGTGAAGGCGTTGACCAGGTAGTCGATCTCGTCGGCCGCCAAGGCCAGGCCCCAATCGCGGTTGGCGCTTTCCAGCGCGGCCTTGCCGCCTTTCAAGACATCCACATGGTCCATGGGCGCAGCCTGCAGGGCGCTGAACAGGCTCAGGGCCTGGGCACGCTCCAGCATGGCACTCTCGGTCATCCGGTCGTGCAACAGGGCGGCGACCTGTTCCAACTGCTCCGCAGTCAGCGCCGTTTTGCTCAGCAGGCCGTTCTTCAACGTCAGGCGGTATTCCACCAGACGCTCGATGCGGTGCACGGCCAAGCCGCAGTTGTGGGCAATGTCGGTCGCCTTGGAGGCCCAGGGCGACACCGTGCCAAGCCGGGGCGACACCACGATCAGCGGGCCGCCGGTGGGGCCGGTGTAGGGATCGCCGTAGGTCAGAAGTGCCGCCAGTTGGACGCTGAGCGCCGCATCAGGGGCGCTGTCGCTGGCCACCATGTGCACAAAGCGCGCCGAAATGGACGCAATTTTGTCGTGGACACCCTGCAGGGCGGGCAGGAGTTGTTGAACGCGGAAGCTGCTCAGGGCATTGCTGCCCTCGAATTGGGTGATGTGCAGTGTCACTTGGGGTGGCCAGAAAGGTGGGCTGTGAGGGCGGGCTGGGAAGTGAAAATCAACTCTTCCCTGTGCGCTGAATGGGCACAGGGTTAAGCGTGCTGATTTTACCCGCCCTGCAGCCCCCCCCGCTTTCTCAGGCCAACCGCCGTTTGTCCTGCGCAGGGGCAGCGGGTGCCCAGTGGCGCAGCATCAAAGCATTGGTGACCACACTGACGCTGCTGAGCGCCATGGCCGCACCTGCCACGACCGGGTTGAGCAGACCAAAGGCTGCCAGCGGAATGCCCAGTATGTTGTAGGCAAAGGCCCAAAACAGGTTCTGGCGGATCTTGCGATAGGTGCGCCGCGAGATGTCTATGGCGTCGGCCACCAACGCCGGGTCGCCGCGCATCAGCGTGATACCGGCGGCATGCATGGCCACGTCGGTACCGGTGGACATGGCAATACCCACATCTGCCGCGGCCAGGGCCGGTGCGTCGTTGATGCCGTCGCCGACCATGGCAACGGTGGCGCCCTTGTCTTTGAGTTTGCCAACGATAGCGGCCTTATCAGCCGGCAGCACCTCGGCCTCAATGCCGTCCATGCCCAACGCATTGCCTACCAGCGCAGCGCTGCCCTTGTTGTCGCCCGTGACCAGTACAGCACGAACGCCCAGGGCCTGCAAATTGCGCACCGCCTGCAAGGCGCTGGCCTTGACCGCATCCCCAAAGGCCAGCATGCCGATCAGGCGCGGCCCGTCGGTCACATCGGCCAGCCAGGACACTGTGCGCCCTTGCGCCTGCAAAGCGGCGGCCTCTGGGTCCAGTTCTGCAGTGTTAACGCCAAGCTCTTGCATATAACGCGTGCTTCCCAAACGGATGTGGCGCCCGCGCACAGTGGCGGACATGCCGCGCCCGGCGACTGCCGATACATCTCTGGCGGGCGGCACGCTGATGCTTGTTGCGCGCACCTCGTCCAGCACGGCCTTGGCCAGCGGGTGTTCGCTGCCCTGCTGCAACGCCGCGGCAAAGGGCAGCAAATCTTGACTCTGACCCTGGGCAGCAACGGCGGCCACCAGCGTGGGTTTGCCTTCGGTCAGGGTGCCAGTCTTGTCAAAAGCCACCACATTGATGGTGTGGGCGATTTCCAGCGCCTCGGCGTCCTTGATCAAAATGCCATGGCGTGCGGCCACACCGGTGCCGGCCATGATGGCGGTGGGTGTTGCCAGGCCCAACGCACAGGGGCAGGCAATCACCAGCACGGCCACCGCATTCAGAATGGCCTGTTCCCAGTTGCCGTTGTAGATGCCCCAGCCCAGCAGGGTGAGCAGCGCCAGCAACAGCACCACCGGCACAAACACGGCACTCACCTGGTCCACCATGCGCTGGATGGGGGCCTTCTTTGCCTGGGCGGATTCGACCATGCGCACAATGCGCGACAGGGTGGACTCGGCGCCCACCGCGCTGGTTTGCACCAGCAGCAGGCCCTCCGCGTTGACCGCACCACCGGTGACGCGGTCACCCACGAGTTTGCTGACCGGCAGGCTTTCACCGGTAATCAGGGATTCGTCCACCTGGCTGGCGCCCTCCAATACGATGCCATCAACCGGAACCCGCGTGCCGGGGCGAATGACCACCACATCGCCCACGGCCACGCGCGAGACGGGTAGCTCGACATCGGCTCCACCCCGGCGGACCAGGGCCAACTCCGGGCGCAAGGCATTGAGCGCCTGTATGGCGGCAGTGGTTTGCTGTTTGGCCCGGGCCTCCAGCCATTTGCCCAGCAGTACCAACGTAATGATGACCGCCGACGCCTCAAAATACAGGTGCGGCATGCCGTGGTCTGCGTGTTGGAACATCAAATAGACGCTCAGGCCGAAACCTGCGGATGTTCCCAATGCGACCAACAGGTCCATATTGCCGGCACCAGCACGCAACGCCTTCCAACCCGCACGGTAAAAGCGCGCACCGAGCCAGAACTGCACGGGTGCAGCGAACAGCAGTTGCAGCCATGGGCCGAGCGCCCAATCCAGGCCAAACACCATGGCCAGCATGGGCAGCACCAAGGGCAGCGACAGTGCTGCTGCCAGGGCTACGGGCCACCAGGGCTCGCCCTTGCTGCGCGGACGCTCGACCGCGCCGCCATCGCCCTGGGTTTGCATGACCCTGGCCAGGTAGCCAGCCTTGTCAACCGCAGCGATCAGCGTGTCTGCCATGCCAGTGTCGGTGACCAGGACACGCGCTGTTTCTGTGGCCAGGTTCACTTCGGCCTCTACAACCCCGACGACTTTTTTGAGCGCCTTTTCGACGCGCCCCACGCAGGACGCGCAGGTCATACCCTCAATGGTCAGGCTCAGCGAAGGGTTGGCAAGACTGTTGGTTGTTTCCATATTCGATCTCCTTGAGTGGATGGGTACCCGGTGGGGGTGGAGCGAACTGTTGGCCTTTACACGATGGCAAGGTCAAGCCCAACCTTCACCGCCCGGGTGCTTGACCTTTCCCCCGTGGCAAGCCCGAGACTGAAGTTCTCTTAACTTTTCAGTAGTCATCCATGATCGAATTTGAAATCCCCGACATGACCTGCGGCCACTGCGCCTCCATGGTGAGTTCCACACTGGCCCTGGCCGACCCGGACTGCAAAGTCAGTGTCGACCTGGCACAACGCAAGGTCAGCGTACAGACCACGGAAGAGAAATCTGCGTTGGCAGAAGCTCTAACAGAAGCGGGCTACCCACCCGCCTGATCGGCAGCCACAGCAAGACCCCTGGGCAATCAGGGGCACTTGAACTTCCCACCGTGGAAAGCTTGATAGTGCAGGCATCGGTCCTAAATAGCATGTGAGGAGCAGACCATGAACCCCCTGATGAACATTGGAGAAGCCGCCAAGGCCGCGGGCGTCTCGGCCAAGATGATTCGCAACTACGAACAGATTGGCCTGTTGCCACCGGCCGAGCGCAGCGACTCTGGCTACCGTTTGTACGGGCTGCGCGATGTGTCGGTGCTGCGCTTTATCCGACAGTCACGCCGGCTCGGCTTCTCCATGGAGCAGATAGCCGAGTTGATCGGCATGTGGGGCGATAACGCCCGCTCCAGCCGCGAGGTCAAAGCCGTGGCCCAGCGCCACCTGAACGAACTGGAAGAAAAAATGCGTGAAATCACCGAGATGAAAAACGCCCTGGAACGCATGGTCAAGGCCTGCAGGGGCGACGACCACGCCAACTGCGCCATACTGGAAAATCTGGCGGTGGACAGCCCGACAGCTCCTCTGCACAACGCCAAGGTGATCAAGACCAAGCGCAAGGACAACGAACGGGTGGACGGTCCGCCCAAAAAGACATCGAGCGGTCCAGGCAGCCATATCGACCTGATGGCCTGGATGCGCGGTGTGACCACGGCGCATGACTAGTAGAATCCCGCCACCATGCCCATGTTGCGCATATTGTTCGCCTGGTTGTTGATAGCTGCAGTGCCCATGCAGGGGTTTGCTGCGGCGTCCATGCTGTTGTGTGGCATGGGTGCACAGCATCAACACGCTGCAAAAGCCAGCGAACCCCATGACCACGCAACCCTGCACAGCCACACCAGTGATGCCGCCCAAGGCCATGCGCGAGCCGCAGACCGGGCACAAGGCGTGTCACCGGATACCGGCCAGAAGTGCAGCATCTGCGCCGCCTGTTGCAGCGGTGTGGCACTTGTTGGACTGGATCAGGTGTTGGCCATGGCGCCCGCCCCACGGGCGGAGTTAGCCGAGCCCTTCGTGCTGATCCACACTCTGCCCAACCCCGTTCCCGACAAACCGCCTCGCGCATAAATCCATCCCGGCCCGCCGTTTTTATGAACCGCGGGCAGCGGATGCTTTGGTACGTCCGCCATAGGCCCACCCGCGGCTTTGTGGCATCCATCCTGTTTACCGTGCGAGGATTTTCCATGCCCCAAATTTCGCCAGTCTCCCGGCCGTTCGCTGTGTTTGCGCTCGTTGCGCTGCCCGCTTTAGCCCAGGTGAACACACCACCTGCGCCTTCTGTACCTGCAACCGCCCAAGCCGCTCCTGCCACCTTGCCCTACCCGTCCGCGTTTGAGGGTTACCAATCTTTCACCGAAGAAAAAGTTGGGCCTTGGAAAGAGAGCAACACCGCGGTAGAAAAAATTGGTGGTTGGCGCGCCTATGCCAAAGAAGTGGCCGAACCAGAGGCCAAAGGCGGCCAAACCCCGGCCGCACCTCCCGCCGCAGCCCCGCGTGCGCCTGCGGCACCCGTCGATCCACACGCTGGCCACGGCAAACATTAAGGCCCACCCCTATGACCCAAAAATTCCGACTTTTGGCAGTGAGTGCCGCAGCACTACTGCTCACCGGTTGTGCCACGGTGGACTTTGAGCATTCCCTGAGCGACACCCGCCAAGCCACACAGTCTTTTGTGCCCAACACGCTGGAACTGCGCCAGACCAGCGCGCAACACCAAGCCGCTTTGCAGCGCAGTGCGCAACTGCTGGACAAGCCCCTGTCCATGGTCGACGCCGTCGAGCTGGCACTGGCCAATAGCCCTGACCTGCAAACCCTGCTGGCACAGAGTTGGGCCGACATGGCCAACATCAACCAATCAGGCCGCATTGCCAACCCCGTGCTGACCTTTGAGCGCAACCAGTCGCTGGACGAAGTGGAGCTTGGCCGACTACTGTCCTTCGGGCTGCTGGATCTGCTGACCCTGCCCCAGCGGCAGAACGTTGCCCGCAACAGAGGAGCCCAGGCCAACGTTCAGCTCAGCGCCAATGTGGTCGACAAGGTCGCCCAGGTGCGCCAGGCCTGGGTGCGCGCGGTGGCTGCGGAGCAAACTGCGCAATACGCCCAGCAGGTCAACCAGGCCGCCCAAGCCAGTGCCGAACTGGCCAAACGCATGCTGCAGACGGGCAACTTCAACAAGCTGCAGCGCGCCCGCCAGCACGCCTTTTACGCCGACGCGGTGGCCCAGCTGGCACTGGCCCGCCATGGCGCAACCGCCGCGCGGGAGGAACTGGTTCGCCAATTGGGTCTTGACGAGGCACAAACTGCCCGTCTGTTGCTACCCGAACGCCTGGCCGACCTGCCCGAACAGGCCCGCACCGCGACCGAACTCAGCGCCACGGCCATGCAGCAGCGTCTGGATGTGCAACAGGCCCGTTTGCAGCTCGATGGAGCCGCAAAGGCCCAGGGCCTGAACCTGTTGAACACACTGGCCGATGTGGAGCTGGGCATACGGCGCGACACCGTCACCGACACCCATAGTGGCCAATCTTTCGAGCGCAAGGGTTATGAGGTGGCCATTCGCCTGCCCCTGTTTGACTGGGGTGGTACGCAGCGCGCGGCCATGAATGCCCAAACCCTTGCCGCTGCCAACCACTACGAGTCTGTGGTGCGCTCTGCAGCACCCCAACTGCGGACCAGTTATTCCGCCTACCGTACCAGCTACGACTTGGCCCGGCACTACCGCGACGAAATTGTGCCGCTGCGCAAGACCATGGCCGATGAAAACGTGCTGCGCTACAACGCCATGTTGATTGGTGTGTTCGAACTGCTGGCCGACACGCGTGAACACATCACCAGCGTGATGGCTGCCATCAACGCGCAGCAGCAGTTCTGGCTGGCCGATGCCGGCCTTTCGGCCGCTTTGCTGGGTAAACCGCTGGCCGGCGGTGTGCCGTCCCTTGCTCGCAATGCCGCACCAAGCGCCTCGGGTGGCGGCCACTGAGCCGCCCACACCCTTACATGCAAATCGGAATAAACATGAACAACAGACGCAATTTCTTGAGCGGCGCCGGTGCCATCACCGGCGCAGTGCTGGCCGCTTCGGTCAGCAAGGTGGCGATGGCCGCACTTCCCGAGCCAGTGCTGCAGAACAAGCCCGACACCATGCCGCCGCTGATGCCGGCCAGCGGCCGTCCCTACAACCCGGTGGTCACGCTCAACGGCTGGACCTTGCCCTGGCGCATGAACCAGGGTGTCAAGGAGTTTCACCTGGTGGCCGAGCCCGTGGTGCGCGAAATGGCACCCGGCTTCAAGGCCCACCTGTGGGGCTACAACGGCCAATCGCCGGGCCCGACCATCGAGGTGGTGGAAGGCGACCGGGTCCGCATCTTCGTCACCAACAAACTACCCGAACACACCAGCGTGCACTGGCACGGCCAGCGTATACCCAACGGCATGGACGGCGTCAGCGGCCTGACGCAAAAGGCGATTCAGCCGGGCAAGACCTTTGTCTACGAGTTTGTGGCGCGGCGGCCCGGCACCTTCATGTACCACCCGCATGCGGACGAGATGACACAAATGGCCATGGGCATGATGGGTTTCTGGATCACCCACCCCAAAGCCTCGCACCCCCAGATCAGCACGGTGGACCGCGACTTTGTTTTCCTGCTCAATGCCTACGACATCGACCCCGGCGCCTACACACCCAAGACCATGACCATGCTGGACTTCAACCTGTGGAGCTGGAACAGCCGCGTCTTCCCCGGCATAGACCCGCTGGTGGTCCGCAAAAACGACAAGGTGCGTATCCGCATGGGCAATTTGACGATGACCAACCACCCCATCCACATCCACGGCCATGAATTCACGGTAACCGGCACCGACGGCGGCCCGGTTCCCCACACTGCGCGCTGGCCCGAGGTAACGACGGACGTGGCGGTAGGCCAGATGCGCCAGATTGAATTTGTGGCCGACGAGGAAGGCGACTGGGCCTTCCACTGCCACAAGAGCCACCACACCATGAACGCAATGGGCCACGACGTGCCCACCATGATCGGCGTGGACCACCGCCAGGTGGTCAAGGAGATCACCAACCTGATTCCGGACTACATGGTGATGGGCGAACGCGGCATGGCCGACATGGCCGAGATGGAGATGCCGCTGCCGGACAACACCGCGCCGATGATGACCGGCCAGGGTCCCTTCGGCAGCCTCGAGATGGGCGGCATGTTCACCACCGTGAAGGTGCGTCGCGAGCAGAAGCCGGGTGACTACCGGGACCCCGGCTGGTTCAAGCACCCCTCGGGCAGCGTTGCCTACGAGTTCACCGGCAAGCTGCCGGAACCCGCGCGCCCGGTGGCGGCGCAGCCGCCGTCGACCCCGGCCGCGGCTGCAACCAGCAAGGACGTGGAAGTGCGCGTGCGCAGACCATCGGCTGGGCAGGGCTCCCATGCCGGCCATTGACACAGGAGTTCCCATGAAGACCACGAAGACCATCCTCGCCGGCCTGGCGCTCGCCGCGGCCACCGTGGCCTTGCCAACGCTCGCACACGAGAGCCACGGCGGGACGAAACAGGCGGCGCCGCTGCGCAAGGAGCAGCAGGCGTGGGGCATCGCCGGCGAGCGCAAGGATGTCACGCGCACGATCCGCATCGCCATGACCGACGACATGCGGTTCACGCCGTCGGCCATCGAGGTGCGGCAGGGCGAGACGATCCGCTTCCTGGTGGCCAACGACGGCAAGGTGCTGCATGAGATGGTCATCGGCGACCGGAAGACGCTCGACGAGCACGCGGCGCTGATGCAGAAGTTTCCCACCATGGAGCACGATGAACCGTACATGGCGCACGTCGCCCCCGGCAAGCGTGGCGAGCTCGTCTGGACGTTCAACCGGGCCGGCGAGTTCGACTTCGCCTGCCTGGTCCCGGGCCACTACCAGGCCGGCATGACCGGCAAGATCAAGGTCATCCCAAGCAAGGAGCAACGCAAATGAAGCAATCGATGTCACGCAGGAGCCTGCTGGCCGCCTCCGCTGCGGCCGCGCTGGCGCCGGGCTGGGTGCTCGCCGCCACTTCGGCCCGCATGCCCGCCGTGGAGGTCTGGAAGGATCCCGACTGCGGCTGCTGCAAGGACTGGGTGGCGCACCTGGAAGCCAACGGCTTCAAGGTGAAGGTCAACGACACCGGCAACACCGCGGCCCGCAAGCGGCTGGGCGTTGCCGACCGCCATGGCTCGTGCCACACGGCCCTGGTGGGTGGCTATGCGGTCGAGGGCCACGTGCCGGCCCGCGAGATCAAGAGGCTGCTGGCCGAGAAGCCGGCGGCCGTCGGGCTGGCGGTGCCGGGCATGCCGGTCGGCTCGCCCGGCATGGACGATCCGGCCTACGGCGGCCGCAAGGACACGTTCGACGTGCTGCTGCTGGCCAGGGACGGATCGAGCAAGGTCTACCAACGTTACGAAGGGAACAGGAAATGAAACACAACGCCCACCGAATTGCCGTGGCAACGCTGCTGGCCTCCGCTCTTGGCATGCCCGCGCTCGCGCAGCAGGCAGCTCCTGCCGACCACGCAGCCCATCACCCGTCGACTGCGGCCGCGGCCGCGGACATGGCCGAAGGCGAAGTGCGCCGGGTGGACAAGGCAGGCAGCAAGATCACGCTGAAGCACGGCGAGATCAAGACCCTGGACATGCCGCCGATGACCATGGTCTTCGGCGTCGCGGACAAGGCGATGCTCGACAAGGTCAGGCAGGGCGACAAGGTGCGCTTCCACGCGGCGAACGAAGGCGGCAAGTTCATCGTCACCGAGATACAGGCCGCGGCCCAGTAGGGCGGGAGCGCGGCGAAATCTACTTCCGACGCCCGTCCGTCAAGACGGTCCTACATCCGCGGGACGCGCGGCGGCCTAGGGTTGCCGGATGCCACACCAGAAATTCCAGAGTTGCATCGAAGCCTGCTTCGCCTGCGCCGAGGCGTGCAATCACTGCGCCGCATCCTGCCTGCAGGAGCAGGACGTCAAGATGATGGCGCGCTGCATCGCCCTGGACATCGACTGCGCCGAGATCTGCGCGCTCGCGGCGGCGGCGATGAGCCGGGCAAGCGAGAGCTCCAAGGCCATCTGCTCGGCTTGCGCCGAGGTCTGCCAACGATGCGGCGAGGAGTGCGCCAGGCACAAGATGGACCACTGCCAGCAGTGCGCCCAGGCCTGCATGCGGTGCGCCGACGAGTGCCGCAAGATGGCCTCCATGGCTTGAACCCGGCGACTGCCCGGCGCGGCCGGGGGTTCCGCCGGGCCCGGTCGTCTACTTCCCGGTGAAGTTCGCGGCCAGCACGTTGCCAGGAAGGCTCAGGAACACGTAGAGCGTCTGCTTGTCCTTTTCGGTGGCGGCGGGGTTCCTGAAGGTGACCTTCCATTCCTTGCCCTTCCTGCCATCGACCTGCTCGACCTTCTCGTGCTTCACGGCCTTCCAGCTCGCGTCGAGCTTGCCGCTCGAGGCGAGGGCGTCCTTGCGCTGCGCTGCGCAGGCGAGGACCGCCTCCTGCCTGGCCGGCGTCGAACCATGGAAGTGGCACGAGCCTCCCTTGTCGGCGAACGCGGGAGTGCCGAAAGACAGCAGGGCAGCGGAGGCGATCGCGATGGCGATGGGTGTCATGGTGGCTCCTATTGGATGTTGTCGCGCCCCGGGTCGGGTCTGGCGAGGTCCATGTCCTCGTGAAGGTGCTTGTGCTCCTCCTCGGGAAAGCGGAACCCGCCGGGGTCCGTGTCGTGGGAGTAGCCGTGCAGTTGCATCAGCAGCAGCAGGCCGCCGGCGAACATGAGTGCCGTGTTGGCCGCCACCGCGAGCCTGGGGAAGCTCGGGCGCCTGCGCCAGGCGGCCAGGACGACGAGCATCGCGGACAGCGCCGCGATCTGCCCGACCTCGACGCCGACG
This sequence comes from Burkholderiales bacterium, assembly GCA_038327925.1. Taxonomy (GTDB): domain Bacteria; phylum Pseudomonadota; class Gammaproteobacteria; order Burkholderiales; family Burkholderiaceae_C; genus Allorhodoferax. Next base: position 21,158 of record JBBQLM010000058.1, read on the forward strand.
TTGAAGCTCAGGATCCTCCCCAGCATGCCCAGCTTGTCGTCACCGAGCGGGAGTTGCTGCAGGCGGGTGGAGAGGCCGAAGCCGTGGATGAGGCCGAAGGCGAACACGGCGACGAGCAGGTTCGGCGACTGCATGTCGAAGTGCCGCTGGAAGCCGCCGTTGTTGTCGAAGCCCTTGTAGATCACGGTGAGCGCGATCACCGCGTCGACCAGCCAGTAGTTCCAGCTGATGCCCAGGAAGGTGGCCGCGATCAGCGTGATGCAGTGCCCCAGCGTGAACGCGGTGACGAACCTGGCGACGTCGCTGAACCTGGTCAGGAAGAACACGACGCCGAAGAGGAACAGCAGGTGGTCGTAGCCCGTGACCATGTGCTTGGCACCGAGCACGGCGTACTGCAGGTAGCCACCGGCGAGCATGGCCTGCCGGTCGGCTTCCGAGATGCCATGGGCCAGGGCCAGCGACGGCGCGATGAGTGCGGCCGATGCCGCCGCCCGCGGAAGAATGCGCAACATTCCTATGAATGTAACCCTCAGGCCCGCGCGGACCGTTCCAGGTCGTCCAGGATCGGACACTCCGGCCGGTCGTCACCGTGGCAGCAGTGGATCAGGTGCTTCAAGGTCGTGCGCATCGCCTCCATCTCCTTGATCTTGCGATCCAGTTCCTCCAGGTGCGCCGTCGCGACCTTCTTGACGCTGGCACTCGGTCGCCGGCGGTCCTGCCACAGCTTCACCAGCTCGTCGATCTCGGCCATCGAAAAGCCGAGGTCGCGCGACCGCTTGATGAAGCGCAGCGTGTGGATCTCGGCGTCGGTGTAGACGCGGTAGCCGGACTCGGTGCGGTGCACCTTGGGCAGCAGGCCCAGCGACTCGTAGTGGCGCACCATCTTCGGTGTGACGCCGGCGCGCGCGGCAGCTTCCCCGATGTTCATTCCTGCGGCGATGGTCGTCATGTGGCCCGTCCCTTCCAGCGGCGCAGCGTCAGTGCATTGGCCACCACGCTCACCGAGGAGAACGCCATGGCGGCTCCGGCGAGCATCGGGTTGAGCATCCCGAACGCCGCGAGCGGGATGCCGACCACGTTGTAGATGAAGGCCCAGAACAGGCCCTGGCGGATCTTGGCGTAGGTCCGGCGCGAAATCTCGATCGCGTCGGCCACCAGGCGCGGATCCCCGCGCATCAGCGTGACGCCTGCCGCGTGCATCGCCACCTCGGTGCCGGTGGACATCGAGAAGCCGACGTCGGCGGCGGCGAGAGCGGGCGCATCGTTGATGCCGTCGCCCACCATCGCGACGGCTGCGCCATCGGCCTTCAGCTGCGAAACGACGCGCGCCTTGTCCGCCGGCAGCACCTCGGCGCGGACGTCGTCGATGCCCAGGGACTGCGCCACGCCGCGTGCCGCGCCCTGGTTGTCGCCGGTGACCATCACCGTGCGAACGCCCATGGCGCGCAAGCTGTCGACCGCCTCGCGGGCGGTCAACTTGGCGTTGTCGCCGAAGGCGAGCAGGCCCAGCAGGTGCGCCGGGGCGGCGCCCTGCGCCAGCCAGGAGACGGTGCGTCCCTGGTCCTCGAGCTCGCGCGCGCGGCTGGCCAGCGGCGCCAGGTCGACGCCGAGCTCCTGCATCCAGCGCGTGCTGCCGAGGCTGAGCGCCTTGCCCTCCACGCGGGCCGACATGCCCCGACCCGCCACCGCGCTGGCGTCCTGCGCCGGCGCGATCTCCACGGCACCCTCGCGTGCCGCGTCCATCACGGCGCGCGCGAGCGGATGCTCGCTCCCCGATTGCACCGCCGCGGCCAGCCGCAACAGCGCTGCGTGGTCACCGTTGGCCGCTTCATGCGCCACCAGGCGCGGCTTGCCTTCGGTCAGCGTGCCGGTCTTGTCGAAGGCGACGACCTTCACGCTGTGCGCGACTTCGAGCGCTTCGGCGTCCTTGATCAGGATGCCGCGCCTCGCAGCGACCCCGGTGCCGGCCATGATCGCCGTCGGTGCCGCCAGGCCCAGCGCGCAGGGACAGGCGATGACCAGCACTGCGACGGCATTGAGGATGGCGCGCTCCCAGTCACCCGTCGACAGGCCCCAGCCGAGCAGCGTCAGCAGCGCGATCGCAAGGACGACCGGCACGAACACCTCGCTCACCTTGTCGACCAGGCGCTGGATCGGCGCCTTCTTGGCCTGCGCCGATTCGACCATCCGCGCGATGCGCGACAGCGTCGACTCGGCGCCCACCGCGGTGGTGCGTGCGGTGAACAGGCCCTCGCCATTGACCGAACCGCCGACGACCTTGCCCCCCGCCGCCCTGGCGACCGGGAGGCTCTCGCCGGTGATCAAGGACTCGTCCACGTGCGTGGAGCCTTCGAGCACCTGCCCATCGACGGGGATGCGCTCACCGGGGCGCACGACCACGACGTCGCCGACCTTCACCCCGGCGGCGGGAATCTCCACGTCCACGCCGTCGCGCCGAACGCGTGCGGTCTCGGGCCGCAGCGCGTTCAGTGCACGGATCGCCTCGGTGGTCTGCCGCTTGGCCCGGTTCTCCAGCCACTTGCCCAGCAGCACGAGCGTGATGACGACGGCGGAAGCCTCGAAGTAGAGATGCGGCGCTTCCCCGTGCCCCTCGTGGCCGAGGCCGGCGATGAGCAGGTAGAGCGACAGGCCGTAGCCGGCGGACGTCCCCAGGGCAACGAGCAGGTCCATGTTGCCCGCGCGCGCCTTGACCGCCTTCCACGCTGACCGGTAGAAGCGCGCCCCCAGCCAGAACTGCACCGGTGTGGCCAGTGCGAGCTGCCACCAGCCGGGGAGCGCCCATTCCGCGCCGACCAGCATGCCGAGCATCGGCAGCACGAGCGGCAGCGAGAGCGCAGCCGACACGGCAACCGGCCACCAGTCAGGCAGGTTCGAGGAGGTTGCGCCATCACCTTCAACCGGGGACTCTTCCGGCACGCTGGCGGCATAGCCGGCCTTCTTGACCGCCGCGAGCAGCCGCGGCAGCACGTCCTCCGCCAAGCCGGTGAAGCGCACCTCGGCCTTCTCGGTGGCGAGGTTCACCTCGGCCGACGCGACCTCGGGGACCTTCTTCAGCGCCTTCTCCACGCGGGAGACGCAGGAGGCGCAGGTCATCCCCTCGATGGCGAGGCTGGCGGGAAGGGTGTCGGTTGCAGTGGTCATGGAAGGATGATCAACCTTGCCATCATGGCAAGGTCAAGCCCATGATGCCGGGCGGGACGGCATTGACCTTGCCACGGTGGCAAGCTTCACGATTGCAAGCTCTAACTGGAAAGGTGGCATCCCATGATCGAACTGAGTCTTCCCGCGATGAGCTGTGGCCATTGCGTCAGCGCCGTCACCCAGGCATGCAAGGAAGTCGACCCGCAGGCCAAGGTCGAGGTGGACCTCGGCAGCAAGCAGGTGCGGATCGACTCGGCCAAGGACCGTCAGTCCTTCGCCGCGGCGCTGGACGAGGCCGGCTACCCGCCCGCCTAGGCCTACAATTTCAGCCGTTTTCGGGCCGCCCCTCCCATGGCGCCGGAAGGGGATCGACATGGCCAAGGAAGAGTTGATCGAAATGCGCGGGCGCGTCGAAGAGGTGCTGCCCGATTCGCGCTACCGCGTGGTGCTGGAGAACGGCCACGAGCTGGTGGCGTACAGCGGCGGCAAGATGCGCAAGAACCACATCCGCATCATTGCCGGTGACCACGTCACGCTGGAGCTGTCGCCCTACGACCTGAGCAAGGGCCGCATCATGTTCCGCCACCTGCCGCCGCGGGAAGGGGGCGCAGCTCCACCGATGCAGCGCCGGCGCTGACAGGCCGGCGGTGATTCGTCAGGCCGCCAGTTCCTTCAGCAGCGCCTCGAGCGCTTCGAACTCCACCGGCTTGGTCAGGTGCCGCTGGAACCCGGCCTCGGCAGTGCGGCGGCGGTCCTCCTCGCTGCCCCAGCCCGTCAGCGCCACCAGCACCGCCGGGGTGCTCTGCGCACGCAGCTCGCGCGCGACCTCGTAGCCGTCCTTGATGGGCAGCCCGATGTCCAGCAGGATGCAGTCGGGCTGCCAGTCCTGCGTTTCCTGCGCCACCGTCTCGCCGGTGTACACGGTCTTCGCCGTGTGGCCCAGCATGTCCAGCAGTGCCGCCATGGAATCGGCGGCGTCGACGTTGTCGTCGACGACCAGCACGCGCAGCTTGCGGGGGGAATCGCTCATGGGGCTACTGTAACGAAGCCCGCGGCGGTTCGGTCCATCCGCCGCCCAGCGCACGGTAAAGAAGCACCTGGTTCTGCAGCCGCGCCAGCCGCACCTGGATCTCGGCCTGCCGGGCAGTGAAGAGCGACCGCTGCGCATCGAGCAGGTCGAGCGTGCTCGACACGCCGGCGTCGAACCGCATCTGCGACAGCCGCGCGCGCACGGCTTCGGCCTCGGCCACGCGCGACTGCGCCCGCAGCTGGTCGCCCAGCGTGGCGCGGCCGGCCAGCGCATCCGACACCTCGCGGAAGGCCGACTGGATGGCGCGCTCGTACTGCGCCAGCGCGATGTCGCGCGCCACGTTGGCGCCGCGCAGCCCGGCCTGATTGCGGCCGGCGTCGAAGATCGGCAGCAGCAGCGACGGCGCCACGGTGTAGGCCCAGCTGCCGCCGCCGTCGAACAGCCCCGAGAGCTGGGAGCTGGCGCGGCCCGCGCTTGCCGTCAGCGCGATGCGCGGGAAGAAAGCGGCCCGCGCGGCGCCGATGTTCGCGTTGGCCGCCACCAGCTGCTGCTCGGCCTGCCGCACGTCGGGGCGCGCCGTGAGCACGTCGGACGGCACGCCCGTCGGCACGTCGGGCAACGTCACTGCGGCCATGCTCGTGCCGGTCGTGAAGTCGTTCGGCAGTGGCTGGCCAACCAGCAGCGCCAGCGCATTGAGATCGAGCGCCCGCTGCCGCAGCTGCTGCGCCAGGGACGCGCGCGCGGTCTCGGCCAGCGACTGCGCCAGGCGCAGGTCCAGTTCCGATGACACGCCGTTGTCGAAGCGCAGCTGCGTCAGGCGCAACGTT
>JBBQLM010000059.1:0-26093 GCA_038327925.1 Burkholderiales bacterium
GGTTGAAACCGGTCTTGCGGGATTCGCCGATGGCGCCAATAGTCTCGCGAATGATGGTGCCCAGCACCACCATGTCACAGCCAGCGGCCTTCATCTTCGCCACCTGGGAAGAAAAGTCGGTCGCACCGCGTTTGAACGTGGTTTTCTCGGCGTATTCCATATTGATGGTTTTCAGGCCGGCCTCGCCGCCACGCATTACTTCCAGGCCAAAGTCGTCATCCTGGTAAATGGTGCAGACTTTTTTGACACCCTTGTCCTTGACCATTTGCGGCACGGCGCGGCGCATTTGGTCGTAGTAGGTGGCGGAATACGAATATTTGAGCTTGTGAAAGGGCTCGTACATTTCGCGCGCTGCGGTGATCGGGAAAAAGTTGATGACGTTTTTTTCGAACTGCACCGGCATGGCGGCCATGTTCTGCGCCGTGCCGATGTGGCCGACCATCATGAAAATCTTGTCCTGGTTCACCAGCTTTTGCGCCGCCAGCACGGCCTTTTTGGGGTCATAGCCGGAGTCTTCCACCAGCAGCTTGAGCTTACGGCCATTGACGCCACCCTGCTCGTTGATCTCATCCACCGCCAGCAGCATGCCCAGGCGCGCTTGCTTGCCAAAGCCGGCCAGCGGGCCAGACAAGTCCTGGATCGAGCCGAGCGTGATCTCGCTCGCGCTGACGCCCTGCTGGGCTGTGGCAAGTGTGCTGGCCAAGGCCAATGCGGCCAGGGCCGCGGTCGCTTTGAATTTCATGGGTTGTCTCCGTTCATGTAAAAAATGGAATCAATGCAGATTGGATACCGGACATTCTTGACTGCATGCGACAAATGTCAAGTTGTCGCAAACCCGCAAGCGAAGCGACTAAGGAAAGATTTAGTGATACATGGCTTCGATCTGCGTCGAATATTTCTGTTCCACCAACTTACGCTTGAGCTTCATGGTGGGGGTCAACTCTTCGTCTTCTGCAGTGAGCTGGTTCTCCAGCAGAAAGAATTTCTTGATCTGCTCGACCCGGGCAAATTTTTTGTTGACGCGGTCAATCTCGCCCTGAATCAGCGCCTGCACCTCCGCCGAGCGGGTCAATGACGCATAGTTGCTGAACGGCACGTCCTGGTCCTGGGCATACTTCTCGACGTTTTCCTGGTCGATCATGATGATCGCGGTCAGGTAAGGGCGCTTGTCGCCGATCACCACCGCATCGGTGATGTAGGGCGAGAACTTCAGGTCGTTCTCCAGTTCGCTTGGGGTCACATTCTTGCCGCCGGCCGTGATGATGATGTCCTTCATGCGATCGGTGATCCGGAAATACCCGTCGCCATCCTGCGTGCCGACGTCTCCCGTATGCAGCCAGCCTTCGGCGTCGATCGTCTCGGCCGTCTTCTCGGGCTGGTTGAGGTAGCCCATGAAGACGTTGCGGCCGCGGATCAGCAGCTCGGACGTGGCCGGATCGAGCCGCACCTCGTTGTACGGGCAGGCCGGGCCGATCATTCCCGGCTTGATGCGCGCCGCCGGCGTATAGGTCGCGGCGCCGCAGCTCTCGGTCATGCCCCAGACCTCGATCATCGGCACGCCGAGCGCCAGGTACCAGCGCACCAGATCGGGCGAGATCGGCGCCGCGCCGGTGACGCAGAAGCGTGCGCGGTCGATGCCGATGAGCTTCCTCACGTTGTCGAGCGCGATCTTGCGGGCGACAAGGAACTGCAGCTTCAGCGCGGCGCTGACTGGCTGCCCGGCGAGCACGCGATCGGCGATGCGCTGGCCGACCGACAGTCCCCACGCGTAGGCGGCCTGCTGCAGGCGGCTCGACTCACGGATCGAAATGGCGACGCTCGAATAGAACTTTTCCCAGACACGCGGCACGGCCGTGAAGACGGTGGGCGCGATCTCGCGCACGTTCTCCGGCACCGTCTCCGGGTTCTCGACGAAGTTGAGCACTGAGCCGGTGTAGACCGCGAAGTACTCGCCGCCCAGCCGCTCGGCGATGTGGCAAAGCGGCAGAAAACACATGCGCTCGTCGTGCTCGTCCTGCGCAACGATGGCGTTGTAGCCGCGGATCGTGAAGACGATGCCGGCGTGCGAATGCATCGCGCCCTTGGGCTTGCCGGTCGTGCCCGAGGTGTAGACGAGGATGGCCAGGGCCTCGGGCCGGCAACCGGCGATGCGCTCGTCGAGCTCGCGCGGATGCGCCTTCGCATAGGCACGACCGAACTCGCGCAGCTCGGCGAGCGAAAGGACCTGCGCGTCGTGGAAGTCGCGCAATCCTTCGGTGTCGAAGACGACGATCTTCTCGAGACGCGGCAATCGCTCGCGCACCGAGAGCACCTTGTCGAGCTGCTCGTCGTCCTCGACGAAGGCGACGCGGGTTCGCGAGTCGGCGCAGAGGTACTCGACCTGCGCCGCGGCGTCGGTCGGGTAGATGCCGTTGGAGACGCCGCCGGCCGACAACACGGCCAGGTCGGCAAGCACCCATTCGATGACGGTGTTGGCGAGGATCGAGGCCGTGTCGCCGGGCGCGAAGCCGAGCGACAGCAAGCCATCGCCGATCTCGCGCACCGCCGCCGCCGTCTTCGCCCAGGTCCATTCCTGCCAGAGACCGAGCTGCTTCTGGCGCATGAAGACCTGTTGATCGCGTCGCGCTGCGGCATTCCAGAACACGGCCGTCATCGTCTCGCCGGGCACGACGACGTCGAGCCGCGGCTGCAGCTTGTCGATGTCCCAAAGTCCATTCATCGCCATGTCTTCTTTTTCTTCCACCGACGTTCGCCGCGCGCGCCAGCCTGCTTCATGCCGAGATAGAACTCCTTGATGTCGTCCTTCTCTCGCAGCCGCGCGCAGGTGTCTTCCATGACGATGCGGCCGTTCTCCAGCACGTAGCCATAGTCCGATGCGTTCAGTGCCATGTTGGCGTTCTGCTCCACCAGCAGGATGGTGGTGCCGCGCTCGCGGTTGATGCGAACGACAATTTCAAAGATCTCCTTGGTGAGCTTGGGCGACAGGCCCAGGCTGGGCTCATCGAGCAGGATCAGATCCGGATTGGCCATGAGCGCGCGTGAGATGGCCAGCATCTGCTGCTGGCCGCCCGACAGCAGCCCGGCGTCCTGGTGGGAGCGTTCCTCCAGGATGGGGAAGTAACGGTACACCGCCTCCAGGTCATGCGCCACGCCATCGCGATCAGAACGGGTGTAGGCCCCCATCAGCAGGTTGTCGCGTACGGAGAGCAGGGGGAAGACCTCACGCCCCTCGGGTACGTGGGAGAGGCCCTGTTGCACGATCCGGGCGGGGTCTTGCGCGGTGATGTCTTCGCCCTTGAATTCGATGGAGCCCTTGCGCGGATCGATGATGCCCGAGATGGTTTTCAAAATCGTGGTCTTGCCTGCGCCGTTGGAGCCCAGCACGGTGGCGATCTCGCTGCGCCGGACCTGCAGGCTGACGCCCCGAATGGCCTTGATGGGGCCGTAGGCGCTCTCAACATTGAGGAGCTTGAGTACGGGCTGGTCGCTGATGGGAGGGGGGGTCGTGCTCATGCCTGTCCGCCCTCCACGCTGACGGACTCTTGGTCCGGCTGACCGCTGGCCTTGCGGCGCAGCGACGACACATCGTCGATGGAACCCAGGTAGGCTTCAATCACGCCGGGGTCGGTCTGCACCTCGCGCGGTGTGCCCATGGCCAGCATCTCGCCCTGGTTCATGGCCAACACCCGGTCGGAGACCTTGGACACCAGGCTCATGTCGTGCTCCACCATCAGCACGGTGATGCCCAGTTCGTGCTTGATGTCCTGGATCCAGAACGCCATGTCATCGGTTTCCTCCACGTTCAGTCCGCTGGACGGTTCGTCGAGCAGCAGCAGCTTGGGTTCGGTGCACAGGGCGCGGGCCATTTCCACCACCTTGCGCACGCCGTAGGGCAAGCCTGCGACAAAGGAGTCGCGGTAGTGCTGCAGGTTCAGAAACTCAATGACCTCTTCAGCCTTCTCGCGGGCTTTCAGCTCGGTTTCGCGCGCCTTGCTCGTGAAGAACAGGTCTTGCCACAGGCTGGTCTCGCGGTGCGTGTGGCGCCCGATCAGCAGGTTGTGCAAGACGGATGCGTGTTCGAACAGTTCGATGTTCTGGAAGGTGCGCGCAATGCCAAGGGATGCCACGTTCTGCGGCGGTTGATCAGTCAGCCTGAGCATGCCCTTGGGGCCCAGATAACTGATCTCACCCATGGTGGGTGTGTAGATGCGGCTGATCAGGTTGAACACGGTGGTCTTGCCCGCGCCATTCGGGCCGATCAGCGTGAAGACCTCGCCCTGCTGGACGTCGAAACTCACGTTGTTGACCGCCAGCACGCCTCCAAAGCGCACACTCAGATTCTTGGCCGATAGAAGGGTCTCGTTGGTCATTTCAGGCGGTCCGATTTCTGGAAGGACTTCTGCCGCTTGAACATGCCCTTGCGGTAGAACGGAAACATCTGCAGGTAGGTGCGGATCTTCAGCCAGCGTCCGTACAGGCCCATGGGCTCGAACAGCACAAAGGCAATCAGAACCAGCCCGTAGACCAGGCCCTGCAAGCCGGGGGCCTGGCCCACGGCGGCGGGCAGGTAGTCCTTGATCATGGAAATCGCCTGCGGCATGGAGATCAGGAAGATGGCCCCCAGAAAGGCGCCGTGCACCGAGCCGACACCACCGATCACGATCATCAGCAGCAGGTCAATCGACTGCAGGATGTTGAACTGGTCGGGGGAGATGAACTGGAGGTTGTGGGCGTACAGCGCGCCAGCAACCCCGGCCAGCGCGGCCGATATCGCGAACGACAGTGTCTTGTAGTAAGCCAGATGGATGCCCATGCTCTGCGCCGAAATTTCGGAGTCGCGAATGGCCACAAATGCGCGCCCCGTGGGCGAGCGCAGCAGGTTCAGGATGCCCAGCGTGGAAGCCACGGTGATGACCAGGCACAGGAAGTAGAACTGGTCGCCGGTGTCCAGCACCCAACCGAAGATGTTGGGCTTCTTGATGTGGATGCCTGCGTTGCCGCCGGTAACCGATTCCCAGCGCGCCAGCACCTCTTCGACAATGAAGCCAAAGGACAGGGTGGCAATGCCGAGGTAGATGCCCTTCACCCGCAAGGCTGGCAAGCCCACCACCAAGCCCACAGCGGCAGACAGCCCGGCTGCACAGGCCAGCGCGATGGGAAAGGGCACGCCCGCGTTGGTCATCACCGCATGGGTGTAGGCCCCAACCCCCAGGAAGGCCGCGTGCCCCATGGAGAACAGGCCGGTGTAGCCGGCCAGCAGCATCAGGCCCAGGCCCGCAATGGAATAGATCAGCACCAGCGTGAGCTGGGCCAGCCAGTACTCGGCAAACAGCCAGGGAGCGGCCAGCAAGAGCAGCATCAGCGCGCTGTACCAGAACACATGCCCGCCATGCTTGGCCAGCTTGATGTCCTGCGCGTAGTCGGTCTTGAAGATGAAACGCATGTCAGACCTTCTTACGCAGTTTTTCGCCAAACAATCCGTTGGGCTTGACCATCAGCATGACCAGCACCACCACATAGGCGGCTGTGTCCTTGAACCCATCCGGCAAATAGAAGCCCGAGAGCGATTCCACAATGCCAATCACCAGCCCACCCACGATGGCTCCTGGCAGGCTGCCAAAGCCGCCAACCACTGCTGCGGGAAAGGCTTTTAGGCCAATGAAGCCCATGTTGGCGTGGACAAAGGTGATGGGCGCCAGCAGCAGACCCGCAATGGCAGCCACCGCAGCGGCCAGACCCCAGGCGATGCCATTGAGCCGCTGCACCGGAATGCCCATGTAGTAGGCCGCCAGCTGGTTTTGCGATGCAGCCTGCATCGCAATGCCCAGCTTGCTGTAGCGAAACAGTGCAAACAGCAAGCCGCACAGCACGGCGGTGGCGCCGATGACCGCCATGTGTTCCACGTTGAGTACGACACCGCCCACCTTCCAGATTTCGTCCTTGTAGGGCACGGGCAAGGCTTGTGTGTCCGTACCAATGCCGGGCACCATGGTGATCAGGCCACGCGCCACGTAGCCGATCCCGATCGTCAGCATCACGACCGAAAACGCCGGCTGTCCCAGGATGGGGCGGATCACGGCGCGCTCCAGCACCACGCCAAAGACGGCCATGGAAGCAATGGCGCTGATGATGGCCAGCCAATAGGGAAAGCCCAGCATGGTCATGCCCACCAGTCCGCCAAAGGCGCCCAGCATCATCAGCTCGCCCTGGGCGAAGCTGACGGTCTCGGTGGCCTTGTAGATCAGCACGAAGCCCAGCGCAATCAGACCGTAGATGCACCCCTGTGCAATCCCGCTGATCACCAGTTGAAGAAACAGCACGTTGTCTCCTGTTGTTGTTTTTGCTTCCCGGTTATAGCCGCTGGACTCCAATTCACCGATAGGGTTGTCACTGATGCACCTGTCCCCCATGGGACTGTCTAATTCATTGCATGCAAGACCCCGTACAAACCCGCAGACACGGCCCGGTGACCGTGGTGACCCTGCAGCGCGCGGATGTGCGCAATGCCGTCGATGCAGAGACTGCACGCCAGCTGTATGACGCCTTTGTCGCATTTGAGGCCGATCCCGAATCCCGTGTGGCGGTGTTCCATGGCGCGCATGGGCACTTCTGTGCCGGATGGGATTTGCAGGCTGGTGCGCGCATGGCCCAGCAGTTGCACAAGGGGGCAGACCCGTTCGCTACGCTGGAGTTTTCTCCCGGCGATTACGCTGCCGATGGGAGCGGGCCGGCGGGCCCCATGGGGCCGTCACGCCTGATGTTGTCCAAGCCCGTGATTGCCGCCATCAGCGGCGCGGCTGTGGCGGGCGGCATGGAGTTGGCCTTGTGGTGCGACATGCGGGTGATGGAGGCCGATGCCTACATGGGTGTGTTCTGCCGCCGCTTTGGCGTGCCGCTGATCGATGGTGGCACGGTACGTTTGCCGCGCCTCATCGGTATGGGGCATGCGATGGACCTGATCCTGACCGGACGCAAGGTTGAAGCCATGGAAGCCTTGCAGATGGGGCTGTGCAATCGCGTGGTGCCAAGCGGCAAGGCGCTGGACGCAGCCATCACGCTGGCCGCGCAACTGGCGGATTTCCCCCAGCAAACCCTGCTGGCCGACCGCGCCAGCGCCTATGCCCAATGGGATCTGGATATGCCTTACGCATTGCACCAGGAGTGGCAGCGTGGCAAGGCATGCATAGCGCAGGGGCTGGAAGGTGCCGCCCACTTTGCCGCGGGCGCAGGGCGGCACGGGAAGTTTTAGTCGTGAGTTCTTGGATTAAGCGGTGGCGCTGAGAGTGGTGCCATCGGCCGGGGTGCGCGGTCGCCACATCCCTGAATCGTCAGAGCCGACCCACACATGCCCCCCACCAGCGACGATATGGCCCTGCTGGTCGAGACTGTAGCCGTCCGTCCCGCGATATAGCGCGATATCCATGCCTGCATAAGCGCTGTTCATGTTGTCTGCTTTGGTAACACCTAAGCCGATCATCATGTTGTTCACCGCGCCAACGCCCAGACCCAGCTCGGACGCCTTCTGGAATATTTGGCTCTGGCTCGGGTTGGTAGCAAAAAAGTTTTGCATTTCACTCTTGTTGACAGCGCGCCCCAGCGTGGGGGAGAAGTAAGACGTCCAGCCGCCGTTTTTTCCACCGCCGATGTCGGTGCCGAGGCGGTTGGCTGCATCCACGTACATGGTCTCCAATACGGGGGCACTGATTTGGCTCATATTCATGCCGATGCCCGTGGCCTGAAATTGCACCATTTGCGCAGCGTTCAGTCCCAAAGACTTTACCTTGGCGGTCACCTGGGCATCGGTGGGACAGGTGGCATAAAACGCCTTGATATCTGCTGCCGCTGGCATGGCCTTGTCGGTTGACACACCTTGAACATCGGACTTGGCTGCTTTCAACACGCCGCTGGCGTCCCAAGCGTAATCATTGCCAGCGTTGGCCACAAAGCTCTCAATCTGGGTTTTTAGCGCTGTCTCGCTGCCCCCGCCGAAACCGCCAACGGTCATTGCCTGCGCAATCTGGTCTTCGGTCAGACCTAGCGTTGCCGCCTTGTCTGCAATCTGCTGTGCAGTGGGTTTTCCGGCAAAGAAGGCCTTAACTTCGGCATCCGAATACCGTGTCCCGTTGCTAACCTGGTTCAAGGTGTCGGCAAAGGACGTGCTGGAGCTGTTCGTGGCAGTATTTTTGGCATTCGTCGTCGCCGAGTTGCCTGAGTTGGATGTGTTCTGTACGCTCGAAATAGACATGATGCTTCCTTTACACGGGCTGGCAGTACCGATGCGGACTAACTTGGCTCACGGTCTGACCAATGGCTGCATCTAGATTTTCTTTAACATGCAGAGAAGCAATTCCAGGAAAAGGCTGCTCAATACCTGCCAAATTTTGCTTTCCAGCAGTAAGCCGCGGAGCCTATTCAGTTCTTTGGAATCTCCCGCGGTTGCCCCGCGTCATCGATGGCGACATAGGTCAGCGTGGCTTCGGTCACCTTGATGTACTGGCCCTGGGTGCGAAAGCGCTCGGCGTAGACCTCGACCTTGACCGTGATGGACGTGCGTCCGATGCGGCTGACCTTGGAAAAGAAGCTCAGGATGTCGCCCACGCGGACCGGCTGCTTGAAGATAAATTCATTGACCGCCACGGTGGCCATGCGGCCCTGTGTGTAGCGGGCGGGTAGCACGGAGCCGGCCAGGTCAACCTGTGCCATCACCCAGCCGCCAAAGATATCGCCGTTGGCATTGCAGTCCGCCGGCATGGGGATGACCTTGAGGACCAGTTCCTCGTCAACGGGCAATTGGACACTGGTGGGGGTTGAATTGGTAGACATGGGCACAATCCTATCTTGAAACCTTGCGGGACAGACCGCAGCGTAGCGAAGCTCTGTCCTCAACTGATCAGAAAAGTATCCCCTATGCGCTCTCACGAACTTCGCGCCTCTCCTGCACCCGTTGCAGACGCCACGGCCCCGGCGGCCCCACCCAAGTCTGACTGGGACACGCTACGGCGTCTGTTTCCGTACCTGTGGACCTACAAATGGCGGGTCATAGCAGCGCTGGTCTTCATGGTGGGGGCCAAGCTGACCAACGTGGGCGTGCCGCTGCTGCTCAAACAACTGGTGGACAGCATGAGCTACCAGCCAGGCGACCCGGCGGCGGTGTTGGTCGTGCCGGTGGCCCTGCTGTTTGCCTACGGTGCCCTGCGCTTGTCCACCACACTGCTGACCGAGCTGCGTGAACTGGTGTTCTCGAAGGCCACCCAGGGTGCGGCGCGCAGCATTGCACTCGAAACCTTTGAGCACCTGCATGCCCTGAGCCTGCGCTTTCATTTGGAGCGCCAGACTGGGGGCATGACGCGCGACATTGAACGCGGCGTGCGCGGTATCGAGTCGTTGATCTCGTTCTCGCTGTTCAGCATCGTGCCGACGCTGCTGGAGGTCGCCATGGTGCTGACCATTCTGGCGGTCAAATTTGACGTGTGGTTTGCCTGGATCACGCTGGGTGCGCTTGCGCTGTACATCATCTTCACCGTGCTCATCACCGAATGGCGCACCAAGTTTCGCCGCGAGGCCAATGAGTTCGACTCGGCGGCCCACTCCAAGGCGGTTGATTCGCTGCTGAACTACGAAACGGTCAAATATTTCAACAACGAAGGCTTCGAGGCCCGCCGCTACGACGAGAGCCTGGAGCGCCTGCGCCGCGCGCGCCTGAAGAGCCAGACTACGTTGTCCATGCTGAACACTGGCCAGCAACTCATCATCGCCGTCGGTCTGGTCGCCATGCTGTGGCGTGCCACGCAAGGTGTCGTGGATGGCCGCATGACCCTGGGCGATCTGGTCATGGTCAACGCCTTCATGATCCAGCTCTACATTCCGCTGAATTTCCTGGGCGTGATCTACCGCGAGATCAAGCAGAGCCTGACCGACCTGGAAAAGATGTTCACCCTGATGGAGCGCGAGCGCGAGATTGCCGATGTGCCCGGCGCCAAGCCGCTGCACCTCACAGGCGACACCCCGGTGGCATTTGAGAACGTGAGTTTTTCGTATGAACTGGGCGCACCGGGGAAGGCCGAACGTGGCCGCACCATTCTGCACAACATCAGTTTCGAAATTCCCGCTGGCAAGACCGTGGCGGTGGTGGGGCCGTCCGGTTCCGGCAAGTCCACACTGGCGCGGCTGCTGTTCCGCTTTTACGATGTCAGCAACCCGCAGGAGGGCGGTCGCATCATGATTGCCGGGCAGGACATCAAGCAGGTGACCCAGTCCAGCGTGCGCCAGGCCATTGGCATCGTGCCGCAGGACACCGTGCTGTTCAATGACACCGTGGAATACAACATTGCCTATGGCAAGCCCGGCGCCACGCGCGCCGAGGTGGAAGTGGCCGCCGCGTCGGCCCACATCCACACCTTCATCGCGTCCACGCCCAAGGGTTATGCCACGATGGTCGGTGAGCGCGGGCTCAAGCTGTCGGGTGGCGAGAAACAGCGCGTGGCCATTGCCCGCACGCTGTTGAAGAATCCTCCCATCCTGATCTTTGACGAAGCCACCTCGGCGCTGGATTCAGCCAACGAGCGCGCCATCCAGGCCGAGCTGCAAAGCGTGGCCCGCAACAAGACCACACTGGTCATTGCCCACCGGCTCTCCACCGTGGTGGATGCGCACGAGATTCTGGTCATGGAAGCCGGGCGCATCGTGGAGCGCGGCAACCATGCGGCGCTGCTGGCGGCCAACGGGCGCTATGCGCAGATGTGGGCGCTGCAGCAGTCCGCCGAGTGAGGTTTGAGCGTTTTGTGGCTGTAGCCCTCGTGTGTATTGCGTAGGGAGCTATTAAATTCATAGCGCCCCGCCTCATGCTGTCAAATGCCCAGAAGTCGGCGGGGGCCCTTGCCCCAATTTCTGCCGGTGCGTTGTGGGTGTGCGGGCAGATTTGGAGCTGTGGAAGTCTGGGATGGGGCGTTACCGGCCATTCGCGTGTGGCAGCTTCCTACATATCCAATCAACGGTAACCAGTGGTTAGACTCCAAAGTCGTGTGCTATTCAAATCCGGGGGGGGACGTCGGTATGGGCGGGCAGGCGATAACCACAACTTACGCGGTGGTGGTCCACAGGCAAATGGGAGATGCATGCATATACTTACTTTGGAGGGCGCTTGGCGTACCACATCGAAAGGCCAATCACGCAGTTCCTGGAAAATGTCGCGCAGCACAACCCGCAGGATTGCGAAGGAGCAATCAAGCGTTACGAGACACCGGAACAGGCCATGTAAACCTGCAGCCAATGCAAATCGTTGTGTGTAATTAAGCATCTATCCTTAGGCGTACTTATGTGGATTCCGGCGATCTTTTTTGGCTTGTTCCTCTGGTTCCTGTACTCGGTGGGCTCGCCAAATTTCTGGCCTATCATTAAGGTGATTGGTGTCATTGCGGGGATCTTTTTTGGACTTGGACTGCTCGGGGCTCTCGCCGCTGGGAAGCAAAAGACACCAGAAGAAGAAGAGAAAGAATCCCAGGAAAAAGCTGGACAAGAAGCCGAACGCCAGGTCAAGCATCTTCTGCAAGGTGCGTTTGACCCCAAATGGCTACTGCACAGCGCCCTGTTGGTTTTCCACAAGTCAACGCGTGAAGAGTATTCCCGTGAACTGGACCACATCTATGTGGGAAACAACCGTCTGTTCGTTGTCGAAACCAAATACAAAGCCGGAACGGTTAACGCTTGGGCGGATGCAGAGTATTGGCAGGTCAATAGCTCGGGACACATGCGTAATGCACTTCATCAGGCAAAGAAGGCCTGCAAGGTCCTCTCGGAGGAGCTAAATATTGCGCTGGAGCTTTTCATACCCGTTGTTGCCATCTACTCTGAGAAAGGAACTCAGGTAGTGAATGGACCGAGCAATGTAGTAACAGCCAAGGATGTCGCCCCTCTTATCGCGTTGATTGACTCCGAGAGTTCCGACGCCAAGTTCAATCGAGGCGAGGTTTTGGACAAACTCCGTCGTTTTATTTCCTCGGACAGAATCGATGTCAGGCGGCACATTGAGCGTGCACAGTCGGCAAAAGACAATCGGGAACGCCGCCAAGTGATCACGAATATCTCTCTGCCGGACGCCCCAAAAGAAGAGACTGCAGTAGCTGGCCAGCAGGATGGGCAAGGCTCGTAGCCCCTAGCCATATCTCAGCGAGAGCTTGGACACACAGGGGGGCCACTTCGGTGTTGAATTGGCGACTTCAATCGAGGAAACTGGCCCAGCCTGGGGATTGTTAACGCGCTGGAAGTTCCGCGGTTTCTCTTATCTGAACGACCGCTTAGCGGCAACGAATTAGGATGGGCGAAGGACAGCATCGCGTCTTGACCTGTCTCCAGCCAAGGGTTTGCCCCCGGCTCTCCGACGAAATCGCCCCATGCATTCCGCGCATAATCTTGCCCATGGAAACCAAATGGCTTGAAGATTTCGTCTCCCTGGCTGAAACCCGCAGCTTCAGCCGGTCTGCGCAGTTGCGCCACGTCACCCAGCCCGCGTTCTCGCGGCGCATCCAGTCGCTGGAGGCCTGGGCTGGCACCGATCTGGTGGACCGCAGCAGCTACCCCACGCGCCTGACACCGGCCGGTGAGACGCTCTATGGCCAATCCATGGAGGTGTTGCAGGCCCTGCAAAGCACGCGTGCCATGTTGCGCGGCCACACATCCGCAGCGCAGGATGTGATCGAGTTCGCCGTGCCGCACACGCTGGCCTTCACGTTTTTCCCCGCTTGGGTGTCGTCGCTACGTGAGACCTTTGGGCCGATCAAGAGCCGCCTGATTGCACTCAACGTGCACGACGCCGTGATGCGCATGGTTGAGGGCAGTTGCGACCTGCTGATTGCCTACTACCACCCGTCCCAACCCTTCCAACTGGATGCCGACCGCTACGAGATGGTCAGCCTGGGTGAGGAGGTTGTGTCGCCCTATGTCAAGCCGGACAGCAACGGCGCGCCCCTGTTCCAGTTGCCCGGCCGTGTGGGCCAGCCACTGCCCTATCTGGGCTATGCACCTGGCGCCTACCTCGGGCAGATGGTGGAGTTGATCCTCAAGCAGTCCAACACCGCCATCCACTTTGACCGGGTGTACGAAACCGATATGGCCGAAGGCCTGAAAGCCATGGCGCTGGAAGGCCACGGCATTGCCTTTTTGCCGCACAGCGCGGTCAAGAAGGAACTGCGCGCCAAACGCCTGGTCAGCGCTTTGCCCCCCGGTACCAAGGGGCTGGAAATCACCATGGATGTGCGCGTCTACCGTGAAAAACCGAGCCTCAAGGATCTGACACGCGCTGGCGTCGCTAGCGGCCGTGGTAGCAGCAGCCCCAAGAGCAGCGCCCAGGCGCTGTGGGATTACCTGGTTGCGCAGGCCGCCCCTAACAACAAATAAACCGCACTTTTCATGATCAACGAACTCACCCTGACCCGCCCCGACGACTGGCACCTGCACGTGCGCGATGGCGATGCCCTCAATACCGTCGTGCCGCACACCGCTGCCCAGTTTGGCCGCGCCATCATCATGCCCAACCTCAGGCCCCCGGTCACCACGGCCGCGCAGGCGCTTGCCTACAAGGCGCGCATCCAGGCCGCTGTTCCTGCAGGCATGGCCTTTGAGCCGCTGATGACGCTGTACCTGACCGACAATCTGCCCGCCGACGAAATTGCCCGCGCCAAGGATGCCGGCGTGGTTGCAGCCAAGCTGTATCCGGCCGGCGCCACCACCAACAGCGACGCCGGTGTCACCGACCTGCGCAAGACCTACCAGACCCTGGAGGCCATGCAAAAGGCCGGCCTCTTGCTGCTGGTGCACGGCGAGGTGACATCGCCCGATATCGACCTGTTCGACCGCGAGGCGGTGTTCATCGACACCCAGTTGATTCCATTGCGCAAGGATTTTCCCGAGCTGAAGATCGTGTTCGAGCACATCACGACGAAAGAGGCCGCGCAATACGTGCAGGCCGCAGACCGGTTCACCGGTGCCACCATCACCGCCCACCACCTGCTCTTCAATCGCAACGCCATCTTCACCGGGGGCATCCGCCCGCATTACTACTGCCTGCCGGTGTTGAAGCGCGAGACGCACCGCCAGGCGCTGGTGCAGGCCGCGACCAGTGGCTCCAACAAGTTTTTCCTGGGCACCGACAGCGCGCCGCACGCCACGCACCTCAAGGAGCACGCCACCGGTTGCGCCGGCTGCTACACCGCGTTCAATGCCATGGAGCTGTACGCGCAGGCTTTCGATGCCGCCGGCGCGCTGGACAAGCTGGAAGGCTTTGCCAGTTTTTACGGTGCGGACTTCTACGGCCTGCCGCGCAACCAGGGCACGATCACGCTGCGCCGGGAAACCTGGACCGTGCCGGACAGCTTCGCCTTTGGCGAGGCGCAGTTGAAGCCGCTGGGTGGCGGCGAGTCCCTGCCGTGGCGACTGGTCTAGGGCAAATCAACTGGAAGGCGCCGTGGCTGGCGCCCTATGCCGCGCTGGGGCAGGGCATTGCCGATCAGGCGGCGGCGGGCCGCGCCAGCTTTGAGGCGCTGAATGACGCGCTCTTGCCCCAGGCCACCCCGGTGCGCTTCGTACCGCAGGCAGGCCTGCCACCGGGCATGGCCTATGAAAGCTATATTTTCGATAGCAACTGCTGCCCTACCCGCGAGGGCTTGCATGACTTTTTCAATGGAATGGCCTGGCTGTTGTTCCCTTTGACCAAACGCCGGCTCAACCAACTGCACGTGGCGCAGATCGCGCAGACCGGTATCCAGCCGGTGCGTGGGCCGGCGCGCGACGGCCTGACGCTCTTTGACGAGAATGCCGCCTTCCTGCAATGCCCCGATGCGCTGTGGGAGGCACTGGCCGCCAAGGAATGGAGTCGCCTGTTTGGCCCCTTGCGCCCGTTGTGGGCGCAATCGCACCTGGTGCTGTTTGGCCATGCCTTGCTGGAAAAACTGGTCCACCCCCGAAAGCCGATCACGGCCCATGTGTACCGGGTGCGCTCCGGGGGCGATTCGCTGGCGGCTATCGACGCCTGGATGGCAGAGGATCTGAGTGCCGAGAAACTTGCCGCAAAACCCTTTGCCCACCTACCGGTGCTGGGTGTGCCGCACTGGTGGCCGGGCAATGACGATCCGGCCTTTTATGCCGACGCCAGCGTGTTCCGTCCACCGCGCTGCGCAGAGGCGGTCGCCACGCCTGCCTGAGCACCAAGTCCCCAGCGAACTTGGGTCTTTTGATGGCGCCACGGCTTGAAATGGAACCAATCGACCTTACCATTCACGCTGTTGGCCTTTCTGGACAAGGCTGAAATTTAAGGAAACCATGAAACGCATCATTCTGTTTGTCTTGACCAACGTGCTGGTCGTCGCGGTACTGGGCATTGTTGCCAGTCTGCTGGGGGTCAATCGCTACCTCACCAGCAGTGGCCTGAACCTGAGCGCCTTGTTGGGATTTGCGCTGATCATGGGCTTTGGCGGTGCCATCATTTCCCTGTTGATCAGCAAGCCCATGGCCAAGTGGACATCGGGCGTGCGCATCATTGAACAGCCGCAAAACGCCGATGAGGCCTGGATTGTGGAAACCGTGCGCAAGCTGTCCGAAAAGGCCGGCATCGGCATGCCCGAAGTCGGTATCTTCGAGGGTGACCCCAATGCCTTTGCCACCGGCGCCTTCAAGAACTCGGCCCTGGTGGCAGTCTCCACCGGTCTGCTGCGTGGCATGACCCAGGACGAGATTGAGGCCGTGATTGGCCACGAGATTGCCCACGTGGCCAATGGCGACATGGTCACCATGACGCTGATCCAGGGCGTGATGAACACCTTTGTCGTGTTCCTGAGCCGTGTCATCGGCTACGCGGTGGACAGCTTCCTGCGCAAGGGTGATGACCGCTCCGGCCCCGGCATTGGCTACATGATCACCACCATCGTGCTGGACATCGTGCTGGGCTTTGCCGCCGCCATCGTCGTGGCCTGGTTCTCGCGTCACCGTGAATTCCGCGCTGATGCCGGCTCTGCCCAGTTGCTGGGACGCAAGCAGCCCATGATCAACGCCTTGGCCCGTCTGGGCGGCATGGCGCCTGGCGAACTGCCCAAGAGTGTGGCGGCGTTTGGCATTGCCGGTGGCATTGGTCAACTGTTCTCGACCCACCCGCCGATCGAAGAGCGCATTGCCGCGCTGCAGAATCAAGCCAGCTAAGGCGAAGAGGGCGCGCCGGTTTCGCCGGTGCGCAGAACCAGATCGGCCAGCATCTCGCTGGACACATCCAGCCGTGCCGACAGGATGCGGGCAATATTGCGGTAGATGATGTGAGCGCTGTCCGGGTAGGCATCCACCCGTTCGCGGTCAAAGCGCATGGTCACGCTGTCGCGCGCGGCGCGCACCGAGGCCGTGCGCAGGTGGTTGCCCACCAGGGCCATCTCGCCAAAGCATTCACCCGCGGTGAGCTTGGCCAGGGTCACGGTGCGGTCACCCCGTTTTTTCTCTACCACCACCTCTCCGGCAATCAGCACGTGGAACGAGCTGCCAATGTCGCCCTCGTTGAACACCACTGCGCCGGCCTTGTGCGGCATGTGCTCGGCCATGGCCAGCGTGCTCATCAGGCAGTCGTGGGTCATGCCCTGGAATACCTTCACCTTGGCGGCGATCTTCTGCACGATGGCCGGGTCCAGGTTCAGGCCGGCCGGGCGCTGGATGATGTCCGCGCGCACGTTTTCGGCAAAAATCTTGACGACAGCTGGATCGACCTTCATGGCTGGCGATAGTACACCGGCGCGGTCTGTCGTGACGGGATTGGCTCAGCCCAGCATGCTGCGCGCCACGGCCTCGGCTACCTTGATGCCGTCCACCCCCGCCGACAGGATGCCGCCGGCATAGCTGGCGCCTTCTCCGGCCGGGTACAGGCCCACCACGTTGGTGCTTTGCAGGTCGTCGCCGCGTGGAATCTTCAGCGGTGAAGAGGTGCGTGTCTCAACCCCGGTCAGCACGGCGTCTGCCATGTCAAATCCCTTGATCTTGCGCCCGAACACCGGTAGGGCCTCACGCACGGCAGCAATCGCGTAGTCCGGCAGGCTAAGGCCCAGATCGCCCAGCTTAACGCCCGGCTTGTACGACGGCTGCACCGTGCCAAACGCGGTGGATGGCCGCGCGGCGATGAAGTCTCCCACTAACTGGCCCGGCGCCTCATAGGTTGAGCCGCCCAGCGCATAGGCGCCGGATTCCAGCGTGCGTTGCAGTGCGATGCCGGCCAGTGGGTGGGTGGCTTGCGCGCTACCGGCCGGGTGTGCCGCAGCCAGTGCGACCGCTTCCTTGGCATAGCGCTTGCCGTCTTCGGCACCAAAGGCATCGACGAAGCTGGCCTCGTCGCGCGGAAAATCCTGCGGGTCAATGCCGACCACGATGCCGGCATTGGCGTTGCGCTCGTTGCGCGAATACTGGCTCATGCCGTTGGTCACGACGCGGCCCGGCTCGGACGTGGCCGCCACCACCGTGCCGCCGGGACACATGCAGAAGCTGTACACGGCACGACCGTTCTGGGCGTGGTGCACCAGCTTGTAGTCGGCCGCGCCCAGCAGCGGATTGCCGGCGTGGCGGCCCCAGCGCGCCTTGTCGATGACGCTTTGCGGATGCTCGATGCGAAAGCCCACCGAGAACGGTTTGGCCTGCATGGCCACGCCACGCTGGTACAGCATGGCAAAGGTGTCACGCGCGCTGTGGCCCAGGGCCATCACCACATGGCGGGCGGGTAACTCGCTGACAGAATCGTTTTGGGTATTTTTGACCACCAGCCCTCGCAGATATTGAGTTCCATGCTCACTTTTCAATAGCACGTCAACCACCCGCTGCTCAAAGCGCACCTCACCACCCAGTTTGATGATTTGCTCGCGGATGCTCTCCACCACCTTGACCAGCTTGAAGGTGCCGATGTGCGGGTGCGCCTCGTACAAAATCTCGGGCGGAGCGCCGGCAGCCACGAACTCCTGCACCACCTTGCGGCCCAGGAAGCGCGGGTCCTTGATCTGGCTGTAGAGCTTGCCGTCCGAAAACGTGCCGGCGCCGCCCTCGCCAAATTGCACATTGCTCTCGGGATTCAGCGTGTTCTTGCGCCACAGGCCCCAGGTGTCCTTGGTCCGCTGGCGCACCGTGGTGCCGCGCTCCAGCACGATGGGGCGGAAACCCATTTGCGCCAGCACCAGCGCGGCAAACATGCCGCAGGGGCCAAAACCCACCACGACCGGACGCTCACCCAGATCGGCGGGTGCCTGGCCCACCGGGTGGTAGGCCATGTCGGGCGTGGCGCTGATGTGCGGGTGCTTGTCAAACCGTTGCAGCAGCGCGGCCTCGCTGGCGGGGTCGGCCAGGGCCAGATCCACGATGTAGACCACCAGCAGCTCGGCCTTGCGTGCGTCGAAGCTGCGCTTGAACACATCCAGCGTGGCGATGTCGGCAGGCGCGATGCCCAGCGCCTGTGCGGCCAGGGCCTTGAGTGCGTCAATCGGGTGCGGGGTCGGGGCGCGATCGGCGTCGGTCTCGGTGGGTGCTTCGGCCGCGCGGCGGACTTCTACGGGGACGGCGGAAAGGGGTAGTTTGAGTTCGGTGATGCGGATCATGGGCATGGGCTCGTGGTTATCAAGCAGGGGAGCAATTTTAGGTTGAAAGGACTTGTTTGCGCCCGTGTGCCTTGCGGGACAGGTCCACAGCGGGACCGGTCGATAGACTCACCCGGGCAACCACCGAAGAGACACTTCCATGACCAACGACGACATCATTGCGCTGTGCAACCAAAACCGGCCGGCCTGTCTGGATACGCTGAGCGGGCGGGTGGTGGAGTTCATTCCCGGCAGGAACCAGCTCACGATGCAGTTCGAGCCCGGCCTGCACTGCTGCCATTCGGTGGATATTGTTCAGGGCGGCTTTGTCACGGCCATGCTTGATGCCGCCATGGCCCACGCAATCATGGCGGCCGAACAACTGCGGGTGACCGTATCGTCCATCGACATCAACGTGAGCTTTTTGCGGCCCACGCGAGCCGGCCGCCACACCGCCGTGGGGACCATCATCAAGCTGGGTCGCAGCGTCGGCTATGCGCGGGCCGAGTTGTACAGCGAGCAGGGCGACCTGACCGCCACGGCAACTTCCTCCGTCTACCTCAAACGCCACCACCAGGGTGGTGCAGGCAGCCCGCCAGAAAATTGATCGGCTTTTGCGGTTTTATACTGAAACGGCACGCGGCACCCGCTGTGCCGTGGCACCCCTCATTCAAGGAGAAAACATGAAACGCCTATTAACTGTCACCGCTTCGTTGTGTCTTCTCGCCTTTGCCGCTTCTGCGTTCGCGCAGGAATACAACAAGGTGCCCGCGGACGATCCCCAGTACAAGCAGTGCCTGGTGCGCGTGAACAAGCTCTACGAGGGGGGCGACGAGAAGAGCCCCATCCGTGGTCAGAACAAGGCGGAGGCCTATTGCTCCTGCCTGTGGAATGAGACACCCGACGACTTCAAGGGCAACCTCTCCAAGTTTGCCGATAGTGACAAAGGCAAGAAGCTCGACAAGGTGTGCACCAAGTACTCCAACTGGGAGTAATCAGGCTCAGGCCGGCAGGAAGCCCTCAATCGACAGGTAGCGCTCGCCGGTGTCATAGTTGAAGCCCAGCACGGTGGCACCGGCCGGCAGGTCGGGCAGCTTCTGCGCAATGGCGGCCAGCGTGGCACCGCTGGAGATGCCCACCAGAATGCCTTCCTGGGCGGCGCTGCGCCGGGCGTATTCGCGGGCGGCTTCGGCCTCGACCTGGATCACGCCGTCCAGAAGGTCGGTCTTCAGATTGACGGGAATGAAACCGGCACCAATGCCCTGGATGGGGTGGGGCGAGGGTGCGCCGCCGGAGATCACGGGCGACTGTGTGGGTTCCACCGCAAACACCTTGAGATTGGGGAACTTGGCCTTGAGCACCTGGGCCACGCCGCTGATGTGGCCGCCGGTGCCCACGCCGGTGATCAGGGCATCAATGCCATCGGGGAAGTCGGCCAGAATTTCCTGGGCCGTGGTGCGCACGTGCGCGTCGATGTTGGCCGGGTTTTCAAACTGCTGCGGAACCCAGGAGCCGGGAATGGTGGCGGCCAACTCCCGGGCGCGGGCGATGGAGCCTTTCATCCCCTTTTCGCGCGGGGTCAGGTCAAAACTGGCGCCATAGGCCAGCATCAGGCGGCGGCGCTCGATGGACATGCTGTCGGGCATGACCAGAATCAGCTTGTAGCCCTTGACAGCGGCCACCATGGCCAGACCGACGCCGGTGTTGCCCGAGGTGGGTTCGATGATGGTGGCTCCCGGCTTGAGTGCGCCACTCTTTTCCGCATCTTCGATCATGGCCAGTGCAATGCGGTCCTTGATGGAGCCGCCGGGGTTGCTGCGCTCGGACTTGATCCAGACCTTGTGCGTGTCACCGAACAGGCGGTTGATGCGCACATGCGGGGTGTTGCCAATGGTTTGCAGAATGGTGTCGGCTTTCATTCGGGGCTCCGGTAGTTGGTCGAAAAGGGGTAAGTGCAGCGCAATTGTGGACGAGTTGTTCTATCGCTTTGGGTATATCCATATCCGCAACAGCGATAATCGCCTGGTGAAGCCCACCAGGCCACCGCTGGTGCAATTCTGGAAACAGAGCACTGGAGGAACGTCCGGACTGCATAGGGCAGCGTAGCAGCTAACGGCTGTCCACTGACAAGTTGAACACGCAAGTGCGAGACCCTAAGGTGAGGATTAGAGCAACAGAGACGAGCCGATTCAGTTCGGGTGAAACGGGCAATCTCTACGCGCAGCAATACCAAGTAGGCCAACGTTGACGGGGCCCCCGGAGTTGGCGGGTAGGTAGCATCGAGCCGCTGGGTGACCAGCGGCCCAGAGTAATGGTGGTCACGCGAAGGGAAACTTTCGTGCACAGAATCCGGCTTATAGGTGGGCTTCACACTTTTTTTTGATGTTTTGATGTATGGTTGCACCATGTTCCCTGTGACATGAGGATGCACCATGCGACCTATTTCGGAATTGTTGAAGCGACGTTCGCCCGGCAACTGGAGTCTGAAGCCAGACGACAGCGTTTTTAACGCCCTGCAGACCTTGGCGGACCACAATGTTGGCGCCCTGATGGTGCTGGACAACGGCAAGCTCGTCGGCGTGTTTTCCGAGCGGGACTACACGCGCAAGATCGCCCTGGCCGGCAAATCCTCCAAGGACACCAAGGTCCGCGACATCATGACGAGCCACGTGGTCTCGGTCTCGCCCCAGGTCCGCACCCGCGACTGCCTGGCGCTGATGAGCCAGAAGAAGATTCGCCACCTTCCGGTGGTTGATGGTGAGACGGTGGTGGGCATGATCTCGATCCGCGACATCATGAACGACATCATTGCCGACCACGAGATGACGATCAGCCATCTCGAACACTACATCACCAGCTGACTGGCGCAACCGCGCAGCCTGCATGCATGTGGGGCCGCAGATGCCCCCGCGGGCGCTGAGGCGCCCCAACTTGAGACGGTCGCTCACCCGTGGAGCACTAAAGACCGCGACCGACGGAGACTCCGATGACGCATTTTTTGAATCGATTTTCCCTGCTGGCCAAGCTGGCCATGCTGACCGCCGCGAGTGTTGTGGGCCTGCTCACCGTGTCGGCCTACCTGATGTCGGACGTGCGAGCGCGCCACTGGGAGGGGCGAGAGGCGGTGGTCCGCAGCACGGTGGAAACGGCAGCCAGTGTCGTGGCCTGGGCGCACCAGTTGGAAACGTCGGGCAAGATGCCAAGGGAAGAAGCGCAAAACCTGGCGAAGCAGGCATTGGCCCAGTTGCGTTACAGCAAGGAGGAGTACTTCTTCGTCAGCGACATGGGCTCGCCAGCCAAGTTCATCATGCATCCCCTCAAGCCGGAGTTGAACGGCACTCCCGTCTCCGCCGTCAATGGTGTGCCCCTGCTGGACCAGTTCGCCAGGAAGGTGCAAAGCGACAAGGCCGGGCTGGTGTCGTACCCGTGGCCCAAGCCCGGCAGCGCGCAGGATGTGGAAAAAATTGCCTACGTACAGGGATTTGCGCCCTGGGGCTGGGTCATCGGGTCCGGCCTGTACATGGACGATATACGCGCTGAATCCTTTGCCTACACCCTGCAGGCGGGAGCCACCCTGCTGCTGGCGGCCGCCATTCTGGGGGGCATCGCCTTTGTGATTTCCCGCAGCATCCGTGAGGGCATTGACGACTCCGTTCGCATTGTGGATGCGGTGTCGCATGGCGACCTGAGCATGACCATCGAGGCCGATGGCAAGGATGAAATCGCGCGCCTGCTGCAGGCCATGGTGCGCATGCAAAGCGGGCTGTCACGGGTGGTGAGTTCGGTGCGCCAGGGCTCGGAAAGCGTGGCCACTGCCAGTGCCGAAATTGCCCAGGGCAACAACGACCTCTCGGCCCGCACCGAACAGCAGGCCAGCGCGCTGGAGGAAACGGCGGCCTCCATGGAGCAGCTAGGCGCCACCGTGCGGCAAAACGCCGACAGCGCACGCCACGCCAACGAGCTGGCCCAGAGTGCATCCACCGTTGCCGTGCAGGGCGGCAAAGTCGTCGGCGAGGTGGTGCAGACGATGCGCGGCATCAACGAGTCCAGCCGCAAGATTTCCGACATCATCAGTGTGATTGACGGCATTGCCTTCCAGACCAACATCCTGGCGCTGAACGCCGCGGTGGAGGCGGCGCGCGCCGGCGAGCAGGGCCGCGGCTTTGCCGTGGTAGCGACCGAGGTCCGCTCGTTGGCCGGGCGCAGTGCCGACGCCGCCAAGGAGATCAAGAACCTCATCAACGCCAGCGTGGAGCGGGTGGAGCACGGCACGACGCTGGCCGATCAGGCCGGTGCCACCATGACCGAGGTGGTGACCAGCATCCAGCGCGTGACCGACATCATGGGTGCCATCAACGCCGCCAGCAACGAGCAGGCCCTGGGAGTTGCCCAGGTGGGCGAGGCGGTGACGCAGATGGACCAGGGCACGCAGCAAAACGCGGCGCTGGTCGAGGAAATGGCCGCTGCCGCCAGCAGCCTCAAGGTCCAGGCACAGGACCTGGTGCATGTGGTGGCCGCCTTCAAGCTGGAAGGCAGCGCCAGGACCCCCGCAACCGGGATCGCCTTGCGGTCCTAGAAGCGTTCGTTGGCGCCCAGATAGCGCCACTGGCCCACCGGCAGGTCGCGCAGGGCGACGCGGCCCAGCCGGATGCGGCGCATATCGATGATGTCCAGTTTGGCCCGCTCGCACAGATAGGCAATCAGTCCGCGGTGCGCGCCCTTGATCGCAAAGCGCAGCTTGCTGCCCTCGGGCGTGGTGCTGTTGATGCTGACCTTGGCCTGTGGCAGATCGCGCTCCGAATCCAGCGTGCGGTTCAGCAGGTGCAGGTGCGCATCGGTGACCTCACCCTGCACATCCACAATCACCTCGTGCTCCATGGAGCCGGCATCCTCGTCGAGCTTGCGCTGGATGCGCCAATCCTGCGTGAACACGATCAGCCCGCTGGCTGCGGTCTCCAGCGGCACCAGGGCTTCCAGGTGCTTGAAATGGCGCTGCAGCACGCGAATGCCTGTTGAGTCCTTGGCGACATGGTTGGCAACGGTCAGCAGGCTGCGGGCGTCGTCAAAACCAGCGCGTCGCGCATCGCGGTTCAGCTTGGCCAGGGATTCCTCGGTGCCGTCCACCCAGTCGGCCGGCTTGTGCAAGAGCAGCGTGATGCTGGTCAGGTCGATCAGGCTGGCGTTCGGGTCAATCGTGATGGACTGCTGCGCAACGCGGAACTGCGGTTCCTCGATCACCTGGCCATCGACACGGACCCAGCCGCCCTCGATGTACTGCTCGGCCTCGCTGCGCGAGCACGGCACCATCTGCGCCACGCGCTTGGCTAGGCGGTCGCCGCCGTCCGGCTGGGCTTGTGGGGCCAGCGCCTGGGCCACAGGCTTGGTTCGCAAGGCTGTTACCGGGCGTTTGCGTGGCTTGGCGCCGGGGCGCTGGGCGGCTGCCGGGGCGGCGGCAACCGTCGGCCGCGCAGCCGTCGGCGTCGCGGGCTGAGGTTTCGGTGGTTTGGGTGGCAGGCGCAGCATGCCTGGTTTTTTGGTTTCGGTCATGGTGCAGGCCTTGTCTTGAGGGAATCCAGCCGCTCCAGATGCGCCAGCAGCGAGCGCTTGGCCACCGGCCAGACGCGCGGCTCCACATCGTCGTAGGCGAGCGGCAGCCAGTCGTCGACGTTGCCATCGGGGTGGGCGGCCACCACGCCGGCAATCTTGGCCTCGCGCTTGAGGCGGTGGGCCTTCAGGTGGCTGATGGCGCCACTGGCCGCAGCCTGCGAGCCACCCAGCACGTGGCCGTGCGCCGGCAGGATGAACTGCACGCCGTGCTGCTGAACCAGCGCCAGCAACGTGTCCAGTGAATCCAGGTAATCGGCCATGTTGCCGTCCGGCGGGTCGATGACGGTGGTGCTGCCATTCAGGATGTGGTCGCCCGAGAACAGCAGGCCGTCCTCCAGCAGCAGCAGGCAGACGTGATTCGCCGCATGACCGGGTGTGTGGACCACTTGCAGCGTATGGCTTGAAGCCAAACTGGCGTCTGGCCCTCGTGGAGTCAGCGTGAGGCGCTCATTATTTTGTAGCAATCTGTCTGGGGTGAATTCGCTCGCCGCACGCGCCGTCGGTGCCGACGGCAGGCCCAGGATGGGCGGGCGGCTGTCGCACATCGCCTTCAGCGGCGCCGCGCCGGGTGAATGGTCCGGGTGCGAATGGGTGCAGACGATCATCTGGATGTTGCCGCCACGGCCGTCGGCGTGCAGCGCCGCGCGCCACAGGCGCTGCAGGTGGTCCGCGTCGGCGGGCCCGGGGTCGATGGCGATGAAGCCGGTGTGGCTGTCACCCACCAGGTAGCTGTTGGTGCCGGGGCCAGTCATGAAGCCGGGGTTGGGTGCGGTCAGGCGCTGCACGTTGCGCAGCAGGCGCACAGCGCGCTCGCTTTGCCAGTCCAGCGCGTGGTGCGGCTCGGTGCCCGTGGGTGAGACCAGGGCCAGCTCGCCAAAGGCCATGTCGTGTTGCAAAAAGCGGGTGACGATGCCCGCCTGTAGGCCACTGCGTGCGATGGGCGATGCGGCCTGGTTTGGGGTGGGGCTGGGGTGCGGATGCAGTCGTTGATTGGGGCGTACCATGGCGGGCATTGTGCAGCACGGGCTGAATGCGAGGCAACTTCCCTCACGATGTGCAGCGTGGCCACCGCCACAGCGAGTTAGGCTTTTGCGTAAAATACCCATTACGGCCAATATGCCCATTTCAGTTGTTATGCCTAATTTACGGAGTTCATCATGCTTACACTGACGTCGGTAGAGGCACAAAGCCGATTTGGTGAATTGATTGACCGCTCGCAGCGCGAGCCAATACAGGTCACCCGGCGTGGTCGGCCCGTGGCCTATGTCATTTGTGACCAGGATATGCAAGCACTCAACGACTTAAGTGCCCGCCGCGAGGCCGCCAGCGGCTGGTACGCGCAGTACCGCGCGAGCCTGGCGAAACAACAAGCCTCTGACCCACAGGCGGCCAGCGCATTGACCGATGAAGATGTGACGCAGCTCGTGCATGAACTTCGATAGGCCCATTGTCATCTACACTGGCGTGTTGATCAGTGCTGCCATCCGACCCCAGTCGGTGCCCGCTTTGGCTGTGGAGCGGGCTTTGCGCCACTACGAAGTTTGCGCGTCATCGGCAACTCTTGATGAGTTGCAACATGTGTTGCTGCGCCCCAAGTTTGACCGTTACGCCAGTGCGGACCAACGGCGGATTTTTGTGGAGGGGCTCATGCGGCACGTGCGCATGGTCGAGGTCACCCAACACATCACAGAATGTATCGATCCCAAAGATGACAAGCTTCTGGCGCTTGCCCTCACGGTGAACGCCGAGCTGATCGTCGCCAGCGATCCGCATCTCACACAGATGCACCCCTGGCGCAGCATTCCCATTCTGCCGCCCGCTGCGTTTCTGGTGGGCGTGCGCTGACAACGGGTGGGCGGATAAGCATTTCAACCGCCTCAAGGCCAGTATCGCACCTTTGATCGACCACCA
>JBBQLM010000060.1:0-24356 GCA_038327925.1 Burkholderiales bacterium
GGGCGCCGACGATGCCGCCCACGCCGTGGATACCGAACACGTCCAGCGAGTCGTCCATGCCCAGCATCTTCTTCAGGCCGTTCACCCCCCACAGGCAGGCGAAGCTGGCGACGATGCCGATGACCAGCGCACCGCCGACACCGACGTTGCCGGCAGCCGGCGTGATGGCCACCAGACCGGCCACCGCGCCCGACGCTGCACCCAGCATCGAAGCCTTGCCCTTGGTCAGCGCTTCACCGACGCACCAGGCCAGCACCGCAGCGGCCGTGGCCACAAAGGTGTTGATGAAGGCCAGGGCGGCAAAGCCGTTGGCTTCCAGTGCCGAGCCGGCGTTGAAGCCGAACCAGCCCACCCACAACAGCGCTGCACCAACCATGGTCAGGGTCAACGAGTGCGGCGTGAAGGACTCGCGGCCGTAACCGACGCGCTTGCCGATCATGAAGGCACCGACCAGACCGGCGACAGCGGCGTTGATGTGCACCACGGTGCCGCCGGCGAAGTCGAGCGCGCCCATCTGCCACAGGAAACCGGCCTTGGCGGTCATTGCGTCAGCGACTTCCTTGCTGGCGTAGGCGTCCGGGCCCATCCAGAACCAGACCATGTGGGCGATCGGCAGGTAGGCGAAGGTGAACCACAGGGCCATGAAGGCCAGCACGGCGGTGAACTTCATACGCTCGGCAAAGGCGCCGACGATCAGGGCCCCGGGGATGCCGGCAAAGGTGGCCTGGAAGGCTGCGAACACCAGCTCCGGAATCACCACGCCCTTGCTGAAGGTGGCGGCGTTGGCAAAGGTGCCGGCGACGTTGTCCCAGATACCCTTCATGAACAGGCGATCGGTGCCACCGATGAAGGCATTGCCCTCGGTGAAGGCCAGGCTGTAGCCATAGATGACCCACAACACGACGATCATCGAGAAGGTCACCATCACCTGCATCAGCACGCTGAGCATGTTCTTGCTGCGCACCAGGCCGCCGTAGAACAGGGCCAGGCCCGGCACGGTCATCAGGATGACCAGCAGGGTGGAGACCATCATCCAGGCAGTGTCGCCCTTGTTGATAACCGGTGCGGGTGCTGCGGCAGGAGCGGCTTCCGATGCGGCAGCAGCCGGAGCGGCGGCAACGGCAGCTGCCGGTGCGGGTGCTGCTTCGGCAGGCTTGGCTTCAGCCGCGGCAGCCACCGGGGCGGCTGCAGGAGCTGCGGTCTGGGCCAGTACGGCGGAACCCGCCGTCAGCAGACCCCAACCCAACGCGAGGGATATGAGTAGTTTTTTCATGGTGTGCTTCCAATCACAGGGCTTCTTTACCGGTCTCGCCGGTACGGATGCGAACGACCTGTTCGAGGTCGTAGACAAAGATCTTGCCGTCACCGATCTTGCCGGTGCGGGCTGCGCCTTCGATGGCTTCAATCACGCGATCCACCAGCGTGTCGTCGATGGCCGCTTCGATCTTGACCTTGGGCAGAAAGTCGACCACGTACTCCGCGCCGCGGTACAACTCGGTATGGCCTTTCTGGCGACCGAAGCCCTTGACTTCGGTGACTGTGATGCCCTGCACGCCCATGCCGGACAAGGCCTCACGCACCTCGTCGAGCTTGAACGGTTTGATGATCGCCGTTACGAGTTTCATAGTGTTTCCTTCGGTGGTGGACAGAATCAGAACGTGTACTTCAGGCCAACCGTGACAGCGTTTTTGCCCAGGTTGTCAAAGGTACCAACCTTGTAGAAGGAGTCCTTGGCATCGGTGGTCATGGCGGCCACGGAGCCGGTCAGGCCGTTGCCGAAGTCCTTGGTCAGCGTCAGGGACCAGTCGGTGTAGTCACCGGCGTTGCCAGCCTGGTTGGGGATGCTCTGGCGGCCCACGTGCGGTGTCAGCGTGAAACCATTGCCCAGGTCAAAGGCGGCGGCCAGTTCGAAGTAGTTGGCGCCCTTGGAGTCGATGTTGGCGATGAAGTTGGTGGTGGCCTGGCTGTACTTGGCAGTGACGATGCCGTAAGTCAGGGCGCCATAGACTTCGGTGGTGCTGGCATCGACCAGAACCTTGTCGGCAGTGTTGCCGGGGTACTGGTAGCGGATCACGCCGACGTCATAGGTGAAGCCGGAGGCGATTTCGCCCTTGTAGCCGCCGTACAGGTCGATTTCGGTGGTGCCGTCGGTGGCGCCCACGTAGTCCTTGATCCAGCTGACGTTGGATCCCCAGATGCCCACATAGGCACCGCTCTTGTGCGCGAAGTCCGCACCGGCTTGCAGGGCGGGCTTGAAGGACGTCTGGGCAACGCTGCGGAAACGGTAGTCACTGACCACGCCCACGTTGAAGCTCAGGGACGATGCCGGCTCGGCAGCAGCCTGTGCCATGGCAGCGGTGCCAACCAGGGTGCTAGCGAGAACGAGGATGGATTTGGTTTTGAAATTCATTGAAAGCTCCAGTGGGTTAAAAGGGATGCACTGGATAAGCACGATGCATGCCACATAAGATTTCTTGCGCTCCCAAACCCGATGCCCCTTGCAGCTCTCTTCTATTTGCTCTACGATAACTGTATATAACACCAGTTATGCACTAAGCCAGTGCATCGCTTCAGCGCAGGGTCAGGACCGTGCGCACTAATTTGGGAGTACGGGCAATGGGCTTATCTTTGGTGCAGAGTCGCGCTTTGCGGGGGCTGGACGCCGCACGGGTCACCGTGGAGGTGCACCTGGCCAATGGGTTGCCCAGCTTTACCTTGGTGGGGTTGGCCGATGTGGAGGTCAAGGAGGCGCGCGAGCGGGTGCGCTGCGCCATCCAGAACGCCGGGCTGCAGTTTCCCCACAACCAGCGGATCACCGTGAACCTGGCGCCGGCCGACCTGCCCAAGGATTCCGGGCGGCTGGACCTGCCCATCGCCCTGGGCATTCTGGCGGCCAGCGGCCAGATCGACGGGAGCCGGTTGGCCGGCTACGAATTTGCCGGCGAACTGTCGCTAACCGGTGCCCTGCAACCGGTGCGTGGCGCACTGGCCATGGCGCTGGCATTGCACACCGAACCCGCGCCCCCGCGCCTGGTGCTGCCGCCCGGCAATGCCGAAGAGGCCGCGCTGGTGCCCGGTTCCCAGGTCTACCGGGCCGTTCACCTGCTGGACGTGGTGCGCCAGTTCGTGCCGCCCGGCACCACAACGGAGCAGGCGGATGCGAATGCGGCGCCGGCCGATGAGGGCTGGAGCCGGGTGCAGGCGACCCCACCCGCCGCGCCACGCGCTGCTGCACCCGACATGGCCGACGTCAAGGGCCAGGCCGGTGCCAAGCGGGCCCTGGAGATTGCCGCTGCCGGTGGCCACAGCCTGTTGCTGGTGGGGCCACCGGGCTCGGGCAAGTCCATGCTGGCGCAACGCTTTGCCGGATTGCTGCCACCCATGTCTTGCGACGAGGCGCTGCAAAGCGCGGCCATTGGCAGCCTGCGGGGCCGCTTTGCCATGGAGAACTGGGGCCAGCGCCCGACCTGCAGCCCACACCACTCGGCCAGTGCGGTGGCATTGGTGGGAGGCGGCTCACCGCCCAGACCTGGAGAAATCTCGCTGGCACACCATGGCGTACTGTTCCTGGATGAGATGCCCGAGTTTCCCCGCTCGGCGCTCGAGGCGCTGCGCGAGCCCCTGGAGACCGGCCACATCACCATTGCACGGGCGGCGCAGCGTTCGGAATTTCCGGCGCGCTTCCAGTTGATCGGGGCCATGAACCCCTGCCCCTGCGGCTACCTGGGCTCCAGTGCGCACCACTGCCGCTGCACGCCAGACCAGATTCTGCGCTACCAGTCCAAGCTCAGCGGCCCGCTGATGGACCGCATCGACCTGCATGTGGAGGTGCCCAGCCTGCCCAGCGCCGACCTGCTGGAAGCACCCGCCGGCGAATCCACGGCCAGCATCCGCCAGCGCTGCACCGAGGCCTGCGAACGCGCCCTGGCGCGCCAGGGCAGCACCAACATGGCCCTGCAAGGCCAGGCCATTGACCAGCACGTCCAGCTCGACCCGGATGCCCTGCAATTCCTGAAGGTGGCCGCCATGCGCCTGGGCTGGTCGGCACGGGGCACCCACCGCACGCTGAAGGTGGCGCGCACCATCGCCGATCTGGCCGGTGCAGAACGTACCCAAGTGGGCCATCTGGCCGAGGCCATGCAGTACCGCCGCACCATGGCGACCTAAATCGGCACGGGCTGCTGCGCGGGCTCCGATATGATGCTGCGCTGGCCGGGCCTGTCGCACACAATGCGCCACGCCTTTTCTTGCAGGACACGAATCTGCCCTGTCACACACCCCGAGCGTCCAACCATGCTGCTTCGCCGCCTCTCCTCCTCCCGCACCCTGAATGCCACCCTGCTGAGCGCCCTGCTGTTAGGCGGCGCATCCTGGTCCGCCAGCGCCGGCCCGGTGCTGGAGCGCATCAAGCAAATCGGCAAGATCACGCTGGCACACCGCGAGTCGGCCATCCCCTTTGCCTACCTGGACGCGGACAAGCGCCCGATTGGCTACACCGTGGACCTGTGCCTGAAGGTGACCGAAGCCATCCGCAAGCACCTGGCACTCAAGGCCCTCACCGTGGCCTACCTGCCGGTCACCGAGTTCAACCAGGTGAAGGCCATTGAGCAGGACAAGGCCGACCTGGAATGCGGCTCCACCAGCAACAACGCCGAGCGCCGCGAGAAAGTGGCCTTCACGATTCCGCACTACATGACCGGCACCCGCTTCATGGTGCGTGCGGACAGCCCCATCACCGACCTGCGCGGGCTGGAGGGTCTGACCCTGCTGTCGTCCTACGGCACACCCTCTCTGGCCGCGGTGACGCGCGCCAACAAGGAGCGCCTGCTGCGCATCAACATCATGCAAGTCAACGACCACAGCCAGGCTGCCAGCATGATCGAGAAGGAGCAGGCCGATGCCTTCGCCATGGACGACGTGCTGCTGTTCGGCGTGATTGCCAGCCGCCCTGATCCCAAGAAACTCAAGGTGGTGGGCAAGTACCTGACGCTGGAGCCGCTGTCCATCGTAATGTCCAAGACCGACCCCGAACTCAAGGCGGTGGTGGACGAGGAGATGAAGCGCCTGATCAACTCGCGCGAGGCCTATGCCATTTATGACCGCTGGTTCACCAAACCGATCCCGCCACGCAACACCGCGCTCAGCATTCCCATGAACTACCTGCTGCGCGACCTCTGGAAGTACCCCTCGGACCAGGTTCCCGAGTAATGCTGAAAGGCACCCCGCCCTGACACTCTCCCCAGCCCCACCCGCTGCCACCTACGACCCGCGCCTGGTGGGCTGGCTGTCATTGGCCCAGCTCATCAGCTGGGGCAGCGTGTTCTACACCTTCACCCTGATCATGGGTCCGGTGGAGCGGGACCTGGGGCTGAGCCGTGCCGAATCGTCCCTGGCCTTCAGCCTGGCGCTGCTGGCCGAGGGGTTGATGGCCTTTCCGGTTGGCCGCTGGATCGACCGCGGGCACGAGCGCGCGGTGATGACCACCGGTTCACTATTGGCGGGCCTGTGCCTGCTGGCCCATGGCTGGGTGAGCAGCGTGGCCGGGCTGTATGCCGTGTGGGTGGGCCTGGGGATTGCCATGGCGGGGGTGCTGTATTCGCCAGTGTTTGCCGTGGTGACGCGGCGCTTCCCGCACGACTTCCGACGCGCCATCATCACCATGACCTTTCTGGGCGGGCTGGCCAGCACGGTGTTCATTCCACTGACCGCCTGGTTGATTGACGGGTTTGGCTGGCGCCACGCCCTGATGGCACTGGCGCTGCTGCACCTGCTGGTCTGCGCACCGCTGCACGCCCGCCTGCTGCGCAATGCCCCGCAGGCCCCTTCCACGCGCCCCCCCGCGCACGCCCCGGCGGCGCCCGGCTTGGCGCACCACCTGCGCAGCGCGCCCTTCCTGCTGATCGGGACGTTTGTGGTGCTGATGATGTCCGTCACCGTGGCCCTGCCCGCCCACATGGTGAGCCTGCTACGTGAGCACGGGCTGGATGCGCGCTGGGTGATTGCGATTCCGGCCAGCATCGGCGCCATCCAGGTGCTGGGGCGCCTGCTGCTGTATTTCTTTGAGCGCCACTTTGACCTGCACCTGGCCAACCGCCTGATTCCCTGCCTGATTCCGCTGGGCCTGGCCGCCCTGTTGGTGGCGCCCTGGACGGGCGATGCACACCATCTGGTGGTGATTGTGTTTGTGGCCCTGTGGGGCATGGGCAATGGCATGCTGACCATCGTCAAGGGCACGGCCATTGCCGAATACGTGAACCGCGAGCATGTGGCCTCGCTCAACGGCGCTCTGGGTGTGCCGCTGGCGCTGGCCCGCTCGGCCGCGCCACTGGGTCTGGGCCTGTTGTGGAACCCCCAGTCGGGTTACACGCTGGGCCTGTGGATGCTGGCGGGCATCAGTGTGCTCGGTGTTGCCGCGCTGGCTTTTGCCCAGCGACTGGCCCGGCCCAGGCAAATTCACTCCTGATTTGATAGCGTTCTGCGCTTATTCGACGAGGGCTAGAGGCCTAAATGACCAAAAACCATCTGGCGCACGCCTGAACTACAAGCGCGTGCCAGCGGCCCGGGGCCAGCGCGCGGCGATGTAGTCCACCACCGCCTGGGCGCTATCCATGCGCAGACCGGGGTCCTTGTGCATCAGGCGGTCCAGCAGGTCCTGCACGGCGGCGTGCTGCGCCGGCAACCGGGGCGGGGGCGAGAACAGATGCTGGGCCAGCAGGACTTCGACCCGGTCCGCCTGATAGGGCCGCTGGCCCACCAGCATTTCGTACAGGATCACCCCCAGGCAGTAGATATCGCTGGCCGCAGTGACGGACCGCCCCGCCGCCTGCTCGGGACTCAGGTAATACGGCGAGCCGACGATTTCACCGTGCAGCGTTTGCCCCGCCCCGTGGTCGGCGTGCTTGGCGATGCCGAAATCAATCAGGGCGATGCTGCCGTCCTGGCGCAGCATCACGTTGTCGGGCTTGACGTCACGGTGGACGATGCCCTGCTGGTGGATCTGCTGCAACGCCAGCGCCAGCTGCACCGCAACGCCGAGCGCCTGGTCCTGCGTCATGCCGGCGGCAATGCGGCGCTTGATGTCACCACCCGGAAAGTATTCCATGCTCAGAAAGGCATGCTCGTCGGCAAAGCCCTGGTCAAAGATTTTGGCCACGTTCGGGTGGTCGATCTGCGCCAGCAGGGCGTACTCCTGGATGAAGCGGTGCAGCAGGCTGACATCGTCGTTCAGGCCGGTATCCAGCACCTTGAGCGCCAGCTCGCGCTGGTCCGCCTCGCGAACGGCCAGGAACACATCCGACATGCCACCACTGCCGATTTTGCGCACGATGCGATAGCCCTTGACGTCGAGTTCCGTGCTGGAGGGCGCAGTGGGACCGGCGGACAGGCGCACGGGCTGTGGCAGCGTGTCCGACCGGTCGAACGCCTGGCTGCGCCGGATGCGGGCGGACACCGCCTCCAGCAATTCGTTGCGCGAGAAGGGCTTGCCCAGGTAGTCGTCGGCGCCCAGGTTCATGCCACGACGCTGATCGGCGCGGTCGGAATGTGCCGACAGAAAGATCAGGGGCAGGTGCGCCGTCACCGGGTCAGCGCGCAGTTGCTGCAACAGGCCATAGCCATCGAGCACGGGCATCGTCACGTCGGAAATGATCAGCCCGGGCGCCTGCTCGCGCGCCATTGCCAGCGCCGTCTTGCCGTTGCTGGCCTCCAGCACCTCGAAGCCTTCCTTGCGCAGGAGCAACACCAGGTGGGTGCGAATGGTGACTTCGTCGTCAACGACCAGAATCTTCATGCAGGCCTCCTCTGCGTCATGCGCACCGTGCTGCCAGGCAGCGCGGACATTTGACCGCATTATTCCTTCAGCGGCACACCCGCCTGGCGCAGATAGGCCAGGATGTCCTTGCTGACCGGCCCCACGGCGCGGGCCTTCTCGGCCATTTCCGCGGCACTGACGGTCTGGCCCAGCGCGGCCAGGGACACGGCCGTGCCCAGCAGCCAGCGCTGCTCGTCCGGGCGCGATTGCAGGGCCATCATGTAGGCGTGCACGCTGTCCGGGTGGCGCCCCAGGCGCTGGGCGGCATTGGCGCGAATGGCCCACAGGTCCGGCTGGTTGCCCAGTTGGGGTTCAAGGCGGGTCAGCATTTCCCAAACGGCGCCATAACGGGCCTCGGCCAGCTGCATGCGCGCCATTTCCCGCACCAAGGGCAGCAACACCGGATTGGTGCCGCTGTTGCCGGCCACCTTGGCGGACCGCTCGGCCACGGCAATGGACTGCTGCATCAGCTCCAAGGCGGCATCGCGCGAGCCGGTGTTCCAGAGACTTTGGGCCTGCGCCACCGCGTCATCGCCGCCCTGCTGCTGGCGTTGCAGCACAGGCGCTGGCGCGGCAACCGGGGCGCTGGCAACGGTGCGGGCCTTGGTGCGCTCAGGTGGCGGCACTGCAGTCGCCGGGGCCTGCACGGCAACTGGAGCAGGAGCAGGTGTGGGTGCCGGGGCCGGTGTGGACGACAGCAGGGCATCGAGTGCACGGCGGGCCGACAGGCTGGTTTCCATGCGCAGGACCATGGCTCCCGGATCCGTGGTGGTGGCCACCGCGTCGGGTACCGCGGGTTCGGCGACGGGCGCTGAAACCGCTGGGGACGCGGCTGCAATGGCCGGCGCAGCCACGGGTGCGGAAGCAACTACCACAGGCACGGCGGCCGGTGCCGGCGTTATCACGGCGGTGTTTGGCAACACCCCGCCGTTTTGTACCCAGAACGCCATGCCGGCGGCAAGGGCCACAACCGCCAGCAACGCGCCAATCCAGAGCCAGCGGCGCGAATGCGCACCCGCCGAAGGTGCCGCGCCGAACGGGGCGTACGGCACGCTGGCGGTGCCCGCAGCGGACTGCCCGCCAACCGGGACCTGCGCTGCCTGACGGTGGTCCAGATCGCGCAGCATCTTGTTGATGACACTCACAGCTTGCTCCTGACCGGCGTTCCCAGGACGCTGTCGGACAGCAGTGCCGGCGGTGGCGCTGGCCTGCGCCAGATGCGCCGCCACCAGGGCAGGCGTGGCACCACGCCGGGTGTGTCCTTGGCGGCCAGACGCACGTGCGCGCCGGTCACGCGGTGCACGTTTTCCCCATAGGCCAGCATCAGGCATTTGTGGGCCAGCACATTGATCAGTCGTGGCACGCCGCCGCTGATGCGGGCAATGGCCTTGGCGGCGTCGGGCTCAAACACCTGCACATCGGTGTGGACGTCCACCGCCGCCGTGGTCAACCGGTGAGTCAGGTACACCGGCACTCGGTCAGCCGGCATGGGGCCCAGGTATTCGCTGAAGGTGATGCGCTGCATCAGTTGCCGGATTTCGGGGCGCGCCAGCTTCACATCCAGCTCGGGCTGGCCCAGCAGGACCAGTTGCAGCAGCTTGCGCTTTTCGGTTTCCAGGTTGGACAGCAGGCGCAGGCTCTCGACCGTGCGCAGTGGAATGGCCTGGGCCTCGTCGATGCAGACCACCACATTGCGGCCTTCCAGGCCGTGCTGCAACAAGCAATCGCGCAGGGCGTTGAGCACGCTGTGGCGGCTGATCGGTGGCACGGGCTTGACATTGAGCTCCAGGCACAGCGCCATCAGCAGGTCATCCGGGCCCATGTCGGGGTTGGGGATGTAGGCAGTGACCGCCTCACCCTGCAGGGTCTTGAGCAACTGGCGGCACAGCACGGTCTTGCCGCAGCCCACCTCGCCGACGATTTTCAGAAATCCCTCGCCACTGCGCAGCGCCACCAGCAGGGTGTTGAGCGCAGCCTGCGCGCCCTCGTGCGGGTAGAAAAACGCCGAGTCGGGCGTGATCGAAAAGGGGGCCTCCCGCAGCGAAAAATGCCCCAGGTACATCAGCGTGCCGGTCCTGCCGGTTCGACGTTGTAGACACTGCCGTCCATGCGGATCACACGGGCGCGGCTGGCGCTCATGTCATCCAGGGCTTCGCGGGTGCGGCGGGTCTGGGCCTCCCAGTCATCGGCGTTGCGGATGATGGTGGGCTTGATCAGCACCACCAGTTCCTTCTTGCGGCCCGAATTGACCTTGTTGCCCAGAATGGACGACCAGAAGGGCACATCCGTGGTGCCGGGCAGGCCGGACGAGCGGCGGTTGGACTCCAACTGCATCAGGCCACCAATGGCGACGATGTTGCCGTCCTGGATGCGCACCATGGTATCGGACTCGTTGACCGAACTGGAGGCCAGCGGCAGCTTGTAGTTGCCGATGGTGCCCAGGTCGATCTGCTTGGTTTTCTCGGTGACATTGGTCACCGAAGGCCGAACATGCAGCGTGATGTTGTTGCCGTCGTCAATTTGCGGCGTGACGTCCAGCGCGATGCCGGAGAAGAACTGGGTCAGCGTGACCGTGGGCAGCGTGGGTGCCGTGGATGGCGTGGTGCTGGACGTGGAAGTGGCCGCCGTCCCGCCGGACACATTGGTCACATAGAAGTCGTCGGTGCCGACCTTGAGCAAAGCCTTCTGGTTGTTCAGTGTGGCAATGCGCGGGCTGCTCAATATCTGGATGTCGCCGCGCGTCTCCAGAAAGCCCAGCACCGCCTGGAAGCCATCGGTTGCCAGGGCTAGCCCAAACAGGCCGCCGGTACCGACCGGCAGCGACTGGGCATCAGCCAGCGAACTGGCGCCCGCAGGAAAGCCCGGCACATTGGTAGTGACGCCGTTGATCAACACATTGTTGGCGGTGCCACCGCCCACCGTGCCAATCACACCGGTGTGGCGACCGGCATTGCGCAGGGCGGACCAGTCAATGCCGCTCTGAAAGCCGTCGCGCAGTTCGACTTCCACAATCTTGGCCTCCAGCATGACCTGACGCTCCACGGCAACCTGTGCGGCCTTTAGGAACTGGGCCACCTGGCGCAGCTCATCGGGCATGGCGCGCACCGCCATGATGCCGGCCTGCGGGCTGACGATGACGTTGCGCCCCGCGCCGCCACCGAGCATGCCCTTGACCGCATCCGACAGTTCGGCCCAGAAATCGGTCCGGGAACTGGTAGAAATCCGGCTGTTCTCGATTTGCTGACCGGTGCCACCGCTTCCGGAGGCGCCGTTGGCTGCATTGTTCGCACCGGCTGCATTGCCGCTGCCCCCGCTGTTGCTGTTCATGCCGGCGGAGCCGGACGACACACGCAACTCGCTGGTACCTACCCGCAGGGCGTGGGGGTAGTTTATGGTGAACACCCGGGTCTGCAGCGTGGGGGCGTACACGGTGATGCGGCGTCCCTCGATCTTGAAATCGTAGCCATAAACATCGCGAATGGCCTCCAGCGCCTCGGTCACGGTCACACCGCGCAGGGTCACCGACAATGTGCCGGACACGTCTGGATGCATCAGCATGCTATAGCGGGTGTCGGCCACGATGGCCAGAAAGACCTCGCGCGCCTGGGCATTGTTGACCAGCAAATCCAGCCGCGGCTCGGCAGCGACTGGCATGGCCTTGGGCGCCGGTTCGGCCAGCGCATCGCTGACCTGAGCGGGCACGGCCACCGTAGGCTTGACCACCGGTGCGGCCAGTTCGGCGCGCACGGTCTCGGACACGTCGGGCGTGCGCAAGGGCCGGTCCGCGGAACAGCCCGCCAGCAAACTGGCAGCCAGGACGAAGCAGACACCGGTCACCGCCCACTGTCGCGCGGACGCCGTCTCACCCAGAGGGAATGTTGGAATCGTTTCGATCATGGTGGCTGCTTTGGTAGTCATCTGCGTGCATTCACGGTTGGGTATCTTCGCACGGCGTGGCGGCGGGAGGCGAATTGGGTGCAAGGACGGGGGAATTGGGCGCACCAGCCCTGGAGGCGCAGGTTGGTTTGGCTTGAACCACCGTGCGCTCAATACCGGCAAAGCGCGGTACCTTGATCAGGGCGCGACCATCATGCAGCCACACCTCGACTTCGGTAATGCGATCAACCCGCATCATGCCCACCTTGTCACCCACGGCGTACAGGCGCGTGCCGACAACGAGGTACGGCTTGTCGTCGCGCACCAGCACGGTCATGCCCTCCACCCCCATCGGCGAATCACCGACTGCCGCCGACTCACCCGGTGCCACAGTGGGGTCACGGCCATCCTGCGCGGATACCGACAGAGCGCACAGCAGCAGTGCCAACGCAAGACCTTGCGTGTAGAGGGACCGGACATTCACCTGCATCATGGACTGGCTCCCACGACATAGACCTGCAGCGTCAATTCAGGCGGTTGCTTGGTGGCCTTGAGCTGCAGTGTGCCCCAGCGTAGCGTGGGCAAGGCGTTCTCAAGGGTCCGGACGTAACGCACCAATTCGGCATAGGAACCGGACACGGTCAACTCCAGTCCGCGCCGGGACAGCGCCGGTGCGCTGGCGCCGGTTGATGGAACAGCGGACGGCATGTCCTGCTTGACCGTGCCAGTGCTCAGCAAGGTGAGCCCTTCCTGGCGGCGCAGGAATTGCACCAACGCCTGCTCAATGGCAGGCCCGCCTTCTGCCAGCGGGGCGACGGCCTTGATGTCCTCGTTGACGGCATCCAGGCGCAGGTTGATTTCGGCGATTTCGTCGCGCACCACCTTGCTGGCATCCACTGGCTGGGCTATTCCCTGCAATTCGGCGCGCAAGCGCGTAAGCTCCACGCCTTGGGCCGTCACGCGCTGCTTCGCCTGCGTATAAGCCATCTGGGCGGGCGACAGCCACAGCGTATCGGCCAGCGCCAACGCGCAGACGATGACAGCTAGGAACAGGAACACCCGCTCGCGCAGGTTCAATGCATCAATACGGGTGACCAGCTGTTGCCAGCGCTGCTTCATGGCTTGCTCCCCGGCGCACTGGCAGCGCCTGCGACGGCAATCGCCACAGGCTCCACACTCAGCAGATTGAACGACCAGACGGGTCGTGGCGGCACGGCATTGGCGGAGGCTGCCGCAGCCGCAGCCGCAGCCGCAGCCGCAACGGCACGCGCAGCCGTCGCGTTTGCCACCTTCACCGTGGACAGTTTCA
The DNA here is from genome assembly GCA_038327925.1 of Burkholderiales bacterium. Classification (GTDB taxonomy): domain Bacteria; phylum Pseudomonadota; class Gammaproteobacteria; order Burkholderiales; family Burkholderiaceae_C; genus Allorhodoferax. The sequence goes on from JBBQLM010000060.1 coordinate 12,996, forward strand.
GGCCCTGCATCAGCGGGCTGACCGCCAATTGGTCCACCCAGTCATTCAGTGCGGAGGGCTCCAGCGTAAAACCCGTCACATCAAAGCGCGTGCCATCCATCTTGATGTCGGTAATCCACACCGCGGCCGGAATGCTGCGTGCCACCCAGGTCAGACGGTCCGAATGCCCCCAACCCGGGCGGAACAAGCCCTCCTTCAATGCCTCGCGCAACTTCTCGCGCTGGACGAGGGTGTTGCGTCGCACCTGCAACTGGGCCAGCAGTGCCGGGTCCACCGGGACGGCACTGGCCTTGCTGCGCTCAATGGCCGCTTTCAGGCTCTCCACCTCCTGGGTTTGAGAAACGGTGGTCTGGCGAAATGCCTTGGCGCCCTGGTCCAGGTTCCACACCCACACCCCGCACAGAACGCCTCCCATCAGCAGAAATACGCCGAGTGCAATGGCCATCGTGTGCGCAGAAAAGTAACGCTTTTGCGTTAGCAGGATCGGCGTACAAAGATTGATTTGCTGGGGCATGGTGGTCGGCGCAGTGAGTCGCTCTCAGAGCTTGCGGGTTTCGGTGCGCAACAGCACACCCAGCAACGGCAGACAGTACAGCTGGTCAGCCACCGGCACATCCTGCAACCCGGGAAACTGGGGCTGCAAATCCATGGCCGAAACCGGTTGCCCCATTTCACGCCCCAGCCAGGAGGCCAGTTCTTCCGAGCGCTCGCCGGCGAACACCCGCAGACCACTCAGCGGCATGCTGGACCAGGTGCGGTCCCACAAATCCAGCGAGCGCTGCACTTCGACCACAAACCGCTGCACACTCTCATTTTCACTGTGGTTGGAAGACCCGCCAGCAGCACCGGCGGCATAGTCAGGAACATATTCTTCCACGGGGGTAAAGGCGTCGGCGGGCGCCTGGGCATCCGCCTCCCCACTCCCCCACGCCATGGACATGAACCCCGGCGGAATATCCAGACGGCGCGTAAAGAACAGCTCTTCATTGGCACTGATGGTCAGCATCGCGTGGTGCTCATCGGAAATGAGCAGCGCAGCGTCGGCACGGTCCAGTCGGCCATCCTGTTTGGCCAATGCGCTCTGCAAATTGCGTTGAGCGGTCTCCTGGATGTCGATCACGGGGACCGTCCAGTGCAGTGCATCCCCCAGCGCCAGGACTTCGCGCACCACCTGGTTGATGGCGGCCACCACAAACATGTGCTGAGGCCCTTTTTGCTGGCCATCGCCAACCTGCATCACGTCCAGCGTGATGTCATCAATGTGGACATTGACCATGTCCCGAATCTGGTAGCGCGCGGCAGAGCGCAATTCCTCGGGAGAAACCAGCGGTGTATCAATCTGCAGAAGCTGGTATTGCTCGGGGCGCAGCATGATGCGCGCAACCAGGCCCTTGAGTCCCAGCCCCTGCAGACGGCGCACAAAATCCTCCATGCTGTCCGCGCCCTTGCGCTCCACCCCCATCTGCTGGACCACGTACAGACCATCGGCGTTGACGCGAGCGCGCAAATACGCAAACGTGTCTGCCGACCAGGATGCGATGAACTGGTCAGACGAGGCTTTGCTTTTCCACGGCCAGCGCATGCTTAAGCGCGCTCCCGCAGGAGCTTGCAGCCGCCGGGTGTCTGGGGATGGATCATGAACGGAATGGGAAAGAGATAGTCTGCTCTCATTTTAATAGCTGATGGCGCACGCACGCCAAAGATTTACAGCCTTTTGATCATTGTCCAACAAAAAAACAGGCGATTCGCATCAATAGTTCTCGCGGCGGTAGATCAGTGGGCTCTTGAAGACGCCGAAGGTGACGCGCGCCTTGGGATTGCCGACCGTTCCGCTCCAGTTGAACTGCAGCCAGGTCGGAACGGTCGGTGTAATGTCAAATGAACCGGCGTTGCCGGTACCCGGCGCCTTCAGCCACACATTGAAATTACCCGCAAACCCGGCCGTGCCGCTACTGTCCGTTCCGGTCACACCCGATTCGAGGTACTTGTGATTGGCAATGGTGGGCGCCGTAGCGCAAGCGTTGCCACTGGCAGGACTTGCAGGATCGTCCCAGACGCAGGTGTCCCCGAGCACTGCGGAAAAAGTTAAATTGGTAGCTGTGCATGTATCAGCACTGTTAAGGACCCAACCACTGGCAGCGCTCGCCCAATATTCCGCACGCAAGCTGACTGGCAGGTCCAACAGTTCGGAGCCGTAGGCATTCTGTATGGCGACCCGGCCACTGCGCACATCCGTCACCGCTTCCAGGCTGCCCGCAGATGAGACGCCATCCTCGTCAACGACCCGCATCGTCACATTGGCGGGGATCGACGGCACACCGGTAAAGGTAAACGTCGGCTTCAGAACCAATGCATCGGTCAGCAGTGGCGTCGCACCGTTGGTGAATTTGGAGGCGCTGAACTGATTGGCCGACGCATCGCCGCCGGTTATCGCTCCAGCGCCACCTACACCGGAAAGCGTAGTGACCTTGGAAAACCCTGCGCCACTTCCATAGTTGGCGGTGATGCCTGAAGCACCCGTTCCTCCAGCCTTGTATGCCACGATGCGCAACGACAACGGTTGCCCGGAATAGGTGAAGGTATTGCTGCACCCCTGTGTCACAGTGGTTTCGAAGTGATGCGGGTAGAAACGGCCGATGTTGCCAGTGGTCGTTCCTGTGACATCGCCCGCGCCCAGGTAGTCGGAATCCTTGATACTGGGCGTCAGCGTGATGATGCCGACCTCATCCCAAATGAATGCCGTTCCCGTCGCGATTCCCCCGGAAAAAGCACCGAAGCTGCCAGAGATGTCCGGCGCCGTGACCATTCCGGCAACCACATTGGCCACACCGACTCCAACATCTTCCGGCACGGTCTCCATGCCAAAGTTGGGCGTGCAGTCGGCCGGCACCGTGGTGCAATTTACGGCGGTCCCCGCATCCGCCTTGGCTTTGCCGCTGGCTGTCAGGGCGGTCACTGTCATGCTAAATGGATGACCTGCGCGGATAAACGTCGCCCCGACAGCATTTACCGCGCCAGGATTGGTGCCTGCCGTTGGCATCGCCAAGGCGCCTGCGCCGCAATTGGCCGCATCGGCCGTCGTGCACCGAATAGAAGACAGCACAAAGCCGGCGGGTTTGACGACAAACGGCTCGCTGGTTGCCTTTTGGTTCGTAGCACTGCTGTTGCGCATATAGAGTTCCACCGCGCCCACATCCGCGTAATTGAAGGTGTAAGCAGTGGCGACACTGGGCGCCCCAATGGGAAAAGTCAGGTTGGTGGTCGCGGACCAACTGGTTGGCTCCGCGCCACCACCGGTACACAGCGGAAGAGCCGTAGCGACTGCCGAGAACGTCGCTTGCACCCCGGCATTGACCGTTGGGTTGTGGCAGGTCAGCCCAAACTGCACGCCCACCACGGTGGCGCTACTGCTACTGAGCTTGTTTGGAACACCAGACGCATCAACGGACGTGATGTAAATCCCCGCTTTGGCCAGTCCGGCAGTCTGGGACGACCAATTCGTCAATTGGCAGGGCTGCGCGGGTTGCCCGATGGCAACTCCATCCGTGCACGGCCCATCTGTATAAACAAAGGACGGCGTGAAATTGCCGCTCATGAAACTGTCGGTATTGTTTCCGGGCGTTGGATCATTCGTGGTTCCCGTCAACACCGCCGTATTGGTGATGTTGCCCGTCACGCCAGCCCCCACTGCAGCCAGAATCTGCACATCCGGCGCCGCAGCGCCATTGGCAAGCGTTCCGGTCCAGTTGCAGGTGACTATTTGTGCATTGGCAGAACAGCCCCATCCGGTCCCGGTCGCTGAGACGTAACTCAAACCGGTCGGCAGCGTGTCCACAATCTGCATGGACCCCGACAACGCGGCCGGACCGTTATTGGTCGCCCGCAGTGTGTAAGTGGTATTGGTCCCAGGCACCAGGGTTGCATCACCGGTCTTGGTCAAGGCCAGATCAGCGGTAGGCAACAGGTCCCCCACGCAGACATCATCCACATGCCAGTAACCCTTGTCGTAACCGCTGCCAGAAACCTGCCGGAAACGCAATCGGAAATTCGCATGCTTGGCGTCCGCGGGTATAGCGATAGTCGGCGTGTAGGTCGCCCCTGCGGCGGCAGAACCCAGATAGGTTGCCAAGGTGGTCCAAGCATTGCTGCTATTGAGGTATTCCACAACCAGGTTTTCATTGGTTACGGGATCCAGGGCACTCGTGGTTCCGCTTCTCACCCAATAGGTGATATTGCCGGTCACCCCCGTCAAATTGGTCTTGAAGGTCGAGGCCGTCACATAGCCCCAGCGCATGTTGAGTCCGTGGGTCGCTGACTGGTACGCCAACGTTCCGATACTGGCATCACCAATGTTGCCCGAACTGAAATTTTCCGCCGATATGCTCCAGCGCCCCAGGCCGGCCTCAAAGTTGTCACAGAACGCACCCACAAAGCTCGGTGCGGTGGTTTCGCGGACAACCACTTCGTCCATGTGCCAGTAGTCATAGCCAACGACACCCGGCGCGCCTCCTGATCCAGAGTCGCCGCTCCCCGAGGGCTGATAAAAACGCAGTTTGAATGCCGCATGCAATGCGTCCGGTGGCAACTCAATGGTTGGCGTGAAAATCTGACCATCGCACAATGCTGCTGTGGGGCTGGACGGGTACTGGGCCAGAATCTTCCAGGTACTGTCGCTGGCGAAGTACTGCACCAGATAGTTTTCCCCTGACGCTTCCGGACACTCGCTGAACGTATCACGGCCCCGGCGCATCCAGAAACTCAGTTGGGCGCCCGTCTTCCCAGCAAGACTGATGACCGGACTATCCACCGAGACTCTGGCCCAACGGGTGAACATGGCGCGGGTCGGATTGGCACGCGGGTTGGTGTAGGTGTTAAACGGTGGTATGTCGCTGTCGATGCCCGCACAGCCGGTGTTGCCAGAGGCGCCCGCGCAATTGGACGCGTTTGCCGGTGTAATGGTCCAGCCATTGCCGATACCTCCTGCGCTGGAGCGTTCAAAGTCGTCACAAAACACAATGTCAGCGGCGCCTGTGCATTGCGACGCCACCAGGGTGTAGGTTTGCCCGGTGAAGTTGCCGTTGCCCGCTCCGGCGCCACCGAGGGGAACGCCCCCCGAGACAATGGAGTCGTTATCCACCAAATTCAAGCCCACGTTGCCGGTGGAGCTTGTACCCGTATTGGCAGTGACGATCCACGTGGTTCCGCTTCCGGTCACACCGGTGATGGCCGCGCCGGCGGCGCCGCCGGTCATCACCAGCACAAAATCAGTGGAGTCGACCCCAGTAACGCTCGTTGAGAAAGTGACCGTCCAGGAAACAGACTGGCCATTTTTGGCGGGGTTAAAGCTGGCACGGGTAATGGACAACACCGACGGCGGGCCCAGCGTTGTAAAAGTTCGGTCCGCACCATAGGCAGTGCCAGCGCCGTTGACCCCCTTGATCCGAAAATGGTAGGTCGTGTTCGTCGCAAGACCGCTGATGGACGCGCTCACCGGCAAGCCCGCAGCATTGGATGCCGCAGGGCTTTCGACCGCCGTCACGGTGCTGCCATAGGCATTCGTGAGTCCATACTCGAAGGTAACGGTTGTCGCACCGCCATTGCTGGTGACCGATCCGTTGAGTGTGGCCCCTCCCGAGAGGATGGTCGTGGCAGGGTTGGTGGTAACCGAAGGCGTTTGTGCGTAAGTAATTTGCACCTCGCCCTTGCCGCCATCGCCCCCTGCGCGGTCGGTGTTATTAGTGGCGTAGCCACCGCCGCCGCCGCCGCCGGCCACAGAGCCATTCCTTCCATCGTTCCTGGATGTGCGCCCATCTCCACCATCGCCTCCGCCACTTGCCGTGCCCAGGCCCGCGGTCAGTCCACTGGCGTCGCCACCAGCGCCTGCGCTGCCGGCGCCACCACCGCCGGAACCGCCGGTTCCGGTCGTGCTGCCTGAAGAACCACTTCCACCGGCGAATACCACATCACCCACTCCGCCGCTGGATGAACCCGTACCCGCCACGCCATTCGCCGCACCGGTACCGCCGGCCCCCCCCTTGGCGACGACTGCGTTGACTGCAAAAGTAGAGTCGCCGCCGGCAGGTCCGTCACCAGTGCCACCGGCTCCACCCAGGCCTACCACTACCGCATAGGTCTGACCCGGCACAACGGTCAGCAGCTTGCGCGCATATTGCCCGCCTGCGCCGCCGCCGCCCTTTGCAGGGTTGGCGGTCGCACCACCGCCGGCGCCGCCGCCGCCCCAGGCCTCGACGGTAACCGAGGTGACACCCGCAGGGGCCGTCCAGTTGCCCGAACTGCTCATGGTCACCGTCGTCGCGTGGGCCATAACAGCCATCGCCAGGAAGACGAGGGCACACCAGTCCCGCAACTGCAACAGCCAACGGCGTGGCAAACGACTGACTGAGGATACTGCCGGCATGGCGCACTCCAAATGTTGGTTCGCTTCCATAGAATCAACGCTCCATCGTTGCAGACATACTGCGCTCAATGAAGCCCACGGACCCCGCACTGCCCGTTGACGCCACCGACGTGACGGTAAACAAGTAACGTGTCACGGATGACTCCACATAGTCAGCACGACTGCATGTCACTGTAACGGCAAAGCCACCATCAAATGTTGCGCCCAAAAGTGTTGGTGAAGTTGTACAGACGGGAGGAGTGGCCGCACTCGCAGCTACGCTCGCAATGCCCCATTCCAATCCGGCCCTAGCAGCCCAATAGGCCCTTGATCCTTGCATGTCCTGGGCCGAATTGAGGTGCTGCGTATTCGAGACACTCACCATGAAGGCCCCGAAAGCAGCCAAGATCAGAACCAAAAATATGGCTGCAACCGCAGCAAACCCTTTGGAAGAGTTTCCTCCGAAAGTCATGGTGAAACACTCACATGTACTTCATGATAAATACTGGCTGCTTCACTAGCACTTGAAAATGTCAATGCCAACTGGACCAGCGCGTTACCATTCACACCTAGTGTCTGCACAAAATTGCAGGTCGCCGCATTCGCGATGACTGGCACCGTTAAAGCTGGCACTGGGCATGACGTGGCATACGCATAATTGGTATTCCTGTACAAACTCCCACCACTGCAGATGTAGGAAACAATTTTTTCGTCACCCGGAATGACTTGAAATCTAGGGTTCTCAGCATTCACCTGGACATACGGAAAAGTCGTGCTGGCAATTGAAATCACAGTTTCATAGTTTGGAGCAGTTCCTGTCCGAACGGGTGCAGGTGCAACTACTTCCGCAGTAACAGCGCTCAGCCGAACATCCAATTCAGTTTGCCCGGCCATGTTGTAAATCGCAATTAAATCTCCAATCTGAATTCGCTGATCCACCGGTATCGCTGAATTGCTTGCATTGTGATCAGCCAACATGTTGAAATTCGTTATTGGTGTATTGGGCGCAATGAAATTTCCCGGGCCTGCCAACCGGTATCGTCCGCCCGTGCGTGTCGGAATGAACTCAATGCACTGCCCATCGCTTGACACGCGGATACTGTTCGGCAAAGCCTTCCGAATATCACGTGCCATGCGGCGCACAGCTGTGTCAGCCATATCTGAAATTCCTGCCCGCCGGGTTGTATCGAAGTAGGCGTCAATCGGACCTTTCATGAACACCGCGACGGCTCCGCCTATAACCCCCATGACGACAATCACCATAATCAGCTCAACAAGCGTAAAACCGCATTGATATCTAGCGTACTTTGGGACGCGGGCACACCGCACATCAATGGATTGACCATCGAAAGCCTGAACAAACAGGGATGCAGTCTTCACGGTGCACACGTCACATCATCTCCATAGCGCGTTCGATAGCCAGTCATGTTAATGGTTTCATTTCCACCTGTTATCGTCACGGTGACCCGCTTGGCCGGTATGTTCGGACTATTTTCCAACGTAGTTGTATCGCTCGCAACTGAAATACCAATGGTGTACTTCGCAAGTAGTGGCGCAGGAATCGCCATAGCCCCAATCGAAAAGAGTGAGTTGGTTTTTCCGTCAAAGTCACTAACGTCATTCATATCCTGACGCGTGCTTCCGGACGGGCCTCCCGGATCGCAGTACGCTTGAAGCAGGACCTCCTCCAAAATCGAATCAGCCAGTGTCACTGCCTGTTTACGAAGCATCGGGTCGGCACTAGATCTAACAATGTTGGTAGATACAGAGAGGATTCCAGCTAGTCCCGCTCCCACCACCACAATGAAGATGATGACTTCAATCAGGGTGAAACCGCGCTGCAATAGGCTATTCATGAACATACCCCGTGGAGGTTTCTACCGTGATCGCGCGGTCAACACCTGCCACCTGTATGGTTTGCGTGGTCTGGGCAGCACCTAAACTGGTAATGGGTTGACCCAATCCATTGAAGTTAAAACTGGTCGGTGCCGCTGTGTACGCAATACCCGCTTCTGCCGTCAGCACAACTGGGGCCGCGCCTTTGGGGCCACTCAAGGTACCGGCGACAGAGCAGTCAAAGGTGGCCGCATTGGCCGCAATCGTGAGGGTAATGGAGTTGCTCCCGCCAAAGGTTACGCATACCGTGCGACGTTGTGCAATGGCGGTCTTTTGGGCATAGCGCAGATACCCCAGCGTTTCATCGTGGAAGCCCCTGGCATAGGCGTCGTTCTTGTCAAATATGCGTGGAGCAGCAAATACCGCCAAGACGCCCAGAATCACAATCACCATGATCAGCTCGACGAGCGTAAAACCCCGCTGACTGCCGTTGCCGCCATAGGGATGGATGCTGATAGTTAGATACGACAGTGGCATGTGTTTACCGCTAATTGCTACGCTTTATTGACCCATTGCGCGATATTTCGGTCAATACAAAAAGCCGCTCAAAAGCGGCTTTTGGAAGCGTCATTCGGATTACCCTAACCCAGCCCTTCAGTCAGTGCCGGTCACTGGATAAGTAAGTGTTGTGCCGTTTACATCAGTCGTGACACCAGCAGCCGAGCCATCACCATACTTGACTGTACAAGTGGCATCAACTCCTACCGCAACAGCAGTATCAGCCGCCAAATTAACTGTGCCTTGGGCCGCGTTAGCTGCAAATACGGCGAGCGATACCGCAGGGTTCAAAGCAGCTCCTAAATCAGAGCATTTTTGTACCACTTTGCATTTTGTATTTCCACTAGCATTCGATTTGATCGAGCAAGCCCCGTAATTGATCGCATTAGCCGAGGCCAAGGCACCGGTAAAACCAGAAGCAGCGGCCTTATTGGCGTCGGACTTCAAATCGACAAACTTCGGAAGTGCAGTTGCAGCCAGCACGCCCAAGATCACGATCACCATCACCAGTTCAATCAGCGTAAAACCGCCTTGGTTTTGTTTCATAGTAGTCACCTTTTAGTAATGAAGAAGCACTTCCCGCCACATGGGAACGAGGCCAACGACCGCTCGGACCGACGGTTACGTCTAAATTTTAGTCTTAACACATTGCGTTGTGCTTGAAGTTTGAGCGCTAAGTGTGCGAATTGGTTCACAAAACACGGCCACTTCTTGCTTTTATTTGTCTTAAGTCAATTCAGCCGCTGCCCTAACCACCGGTATTCGGCCATTGGCACCAAGCGCGGCTCACCGGCGGCAGCACCCACCCGCAACCAGATGGCATCTGCCACCTGCCGTGGCTCCAGTCCTTCGGGATACAGAAGCCGGTAGCCGACACAGGCACACTCCGGGTCATAGACCCAACTGCCGGGCGGCACGGAAAAGATGTCCCGTTGGGTCACTTGCCCGGCATAGCTCGGCGGCACGCCCTGCAGTAACGTAAACGGGTTATGGGACACCGACGCCGATGGAACGCTTTTGCCCTTGGGCCGCACCTGCCCCATCAAGTGCTCAATCACCAGCGCTGCACGCAGGGCACCCAGCGTGGACCGCACTGCCACCCGCTCACCCTGCCCCCGCACGACGCGCACCTGATATTCCAACGCCCAGACCAGGCCGATCAGCACGGCGGCCACGATGCTCCACTCGACCACGCGGCGGCTCTTCAGCAGGGCCGTCAGCAGGTTGAACCGCTCGCGCTCCACGCCCGCGACCCGGCTTAGCCGCCGCCCCGGCCCATGGCCGCCTGGCCCATGTTCCACAGCGGCAGAAACACGCCCAGCGCCAGCAGCAGCACCAGCACGCCAATCACGGCCAGCAGGATGGGCTCGATGGCGGCGGACAGTCCCTTGATGTTGTAGTCGGTCTCTCGCTCGTACATGCCGGCAATTTCAAACAGCAGGTTGTCCAGTTCGCCGGTTTCCTCGCCCACATTGATCATTTGCAGCACGACAGGCGTGAACACGCCGGTGGCGGCCGCGCAACGGGAAATACTCTCGCCGCGCTCGATGCCATCACGCATCTGCTCGATGCGGGCACCAATGAAGGCGTTGTCCACCGTCTGCGCCACCACCGTCAGCGCCTGCACCAGGGGCACGCCGCTCTGACTGGACAGCGCAAAGCTGCGGGCAAACCGGGCCAGCGTGGCCTTGAGAATGATTTCGCCAATGATGGGCAGCTTGAGCTTGCGGGCATCCCAGCGGTAGCGCCCCTCGGTGGTACGCAGGTAGGCGCGCACAGCGATTCCGGCCCCAATGCCCCCAGCGATCAGTAGCGGCCACCACTTGATCATCCAGGCGGAAAACCCCAGCAGACCGCGCGTGATGAGGGGCAACTGCGCGTTAAAGCCGGCAAACACCTTGGCAAACACGGGAATGACAAAGATGTTCAATATAACCACGGCAACCAGCATGGCAATCATCACAAAGATGGGGTAGCGCATGCGCAATAGGCGCCAGTAAAACCAAGCTGGCCAGCAGCGCCATGCATAAATCGAAGAAACGCTTCATGAGAACCCCGCGCCGGAGACCACGGTTCCAGTCACTAGAGAGTCTGTTATTTTTTGGACCAGACCACTCGGTTGATGTAGTCAATGTAGCTCGTGACAACCCTCACGATCTGGGTCGAAACATGCGGGTTTTCATAGTCGAACACCGGCAACACCGGGCGCCGGTCTTTGCTGTACTGTGACTTCACGATTTTAATGGCATCCAGCACACGATCTTTCCGGAGTCCACTCATGATCAGTGTTCCCACGTCCATGCCTTCAGGTCGTTCATGCGCATTTCTAAGCGTGATTGAGCACAGGTTCAGGAGCGACGTTTCTTCGGTGATGGTTCCGCTGTCCGAGAGAACACAATAGGCCTCGGTCTGCAACTTCATATAGTCGAAAAATCCCAAGGGCTTGCCAAATATGATCCGCTTGTCCAGCCCTTGGTACCCAATTTCTTCCAGCCGCTTACGCGTTCTGGGATGTGTCGAGACGATGACTGGAAAACCATATTTATTGACCAACTCCTCGAGGGTTTCAA
>JBBQLM010000061.1:0-23868 GCA_038327925.1 Burkholderiales bacterium
CCCAGCGGCGCGCCATCGTCGCCGTTTGATACCGCCTCCCACTTATCGCGCCCTGCTGCGTCTTTGCCATCACCGACGTGCAGGCCGATGGGCATATCGGCGGCAATCACCTTCCACACCGATTTTGATTTTTTCAGTCCATCGAGCAGCCAGGCAATTTGGGGGCGGCCCATGAAAGCGCTTTCTTCAGTTTCAGCCGTCTGCATGTTGGCGCTGTTGGGTCCACGATAGCTGCGCATGTCGACCACAAACATGTCGAGCAGAGGGCCTTGCGGCAGGTGGCGGTAAATGCGCTCGTTCTCGACATCTGCAGTGCGGCGTATGGGTGCATATTCAAGAAACGATTTGGTCGCGCGGGCCACCAGCAGCGGCACATTTTTTTCGGTGTAGCGTTTGTCACCGCTCACGTCCTTTGAGTCGGAATAGTTGTTCGAGACTTCATGGTCATCCCACTGCCAGATCTGTGGCACATCGGCGGCCATACGGCGAATGTTGGCGTCCATCAGGTTGTAGCGGTAACGGCCACGGTACTCGTTAAGGGTTTCGGCGACCTTACTGACTTCTTCAGTCACGACGTTGTTCCACATCGTGCCATCGGGTAATTTGACCTGTGCCTGTATCGGACCGTCGGCGTAAATAGTGTCACCACTGTGCAAAAAGAAGTCGGGGTTGATCTTGCGGATCTGCTCATAAATCTTCATGCCGCCCCAGGCTTCGTTAATGCCCCAACCCTGGCCTGCCGTGTCGCCACTCCACGCAAATCGTACGTCGCGCGTGGCCTTGACGTTTGAAGGTGCAGACAAACGCAAATGGCCGGGCACAGCTTCAGAAAGCACACGCTCGTTATGCAGGTCTTGCAGCACGACGCGGTAAAAAATCTCCTGGCCTGCGGGAAGTTGACTTAAATCAATGCGCCCTGTGAAATCGGTGTCTTCAAGCATGTGCGGGCCACGTACGCGCGTGGCGTTGGCAAAGCTGGCAGTGGTTGCCCACTCGAGCCACAAGCGCGCGGGGCGGTCGCTGCGGGTCCAGATGACGGCGCTGCTGGATGTGGGGTCACCACTTTGAATGCCGTGTGCCATTTGCGGCCGCATCGCCTCACGCGTGATGACAGCGGGTGCGCTTTGCGCCAGCGCCAGAGCAGGGGCCAAAGAGGCAGCACCGACAACGGAGCTGGAGTTTAAAAACAGGCGACGGTCCATCACAAAGTCCTTTGAGTTGCAGATGAACTGCACTATCGCCAGCAAATATGTCGGTGTGATGAAAACACCAGACCGGATGCGACTAGTGCCTATTCGTCCACTTTGCCGCGCAGGTTTTTGATCTCCGAGCGCTGGCTTTTGCCTTGAAGCCGCCTTTGTCTTGAGCCGAAGGTCGGCTTGGTCAGCCTGCGGATTTTGGGCGGTAATGCAACACTGTCCACCACCTCTTGAAGGCGCGCCATAGCGTCGCTGCGGTTCATCTCTTGCGTACGGTGCTGCTGGGCTTTTAAAACGAACAGGCCTGCGTCTGTGATACGGCTATCGTTCAGCGCTAGCAACCTTGCTTTGATGTCGTCTGGCAATGACGAGGCATTGATGTCAAAGCGTAAATGGATGGCGCTTGAGACCTTATTGACGTTTTGCCCGCCAGCACCCTGCGCGCGTATGGCGGTGTATTCCACTTCTCGTTCGTCAACAACAAAAAGCCGCTGCGTTGCCATATCTCACCGCGCAATCTGCTTCTTTGCCTATTTGCCCGTCTGCCGAATCAGGAAGATGCAGCCATGTCAGCCAGCGCGGCAATCGCATAGGCGTAGCCCTTGACACCAAAGCCGGCCATCACCGCCTTCGCTACGGGCGAAATGTACGAGTGGTGGCGAAAGGCTTCACGGGCATGTACGTTGCTGATGTGCAGCTCGATCAACGTCACGCCTGAGCCCTTGATCGCATCATGCAGCGCCACGCTGGTGTGGGTGTAGGCACCGGCATTGAGGATGACACCTGCCAGCGTTGCGGCGGCTTGAGCCCGACCTGCTTCCTGAATCGCATCAATCATCACGCCTTCGTGGTTGCTTTGGCGAAAGTCGAGTTTCAAACCATGGGTAGCACAGGCCTTGGCGCATAACGCTTCAACATCAGCCAGCGTCTGTGCGCCGTAAACCGATGGCTCACGCGTTCCGAGCAGGTTGAGGTTAGGGCCATTGAGTACGAGCACTGTTTTCATGAGGAGTTCTTTCCGTGAATGGTTGCTACCCCCATTTTGGCATCACAGGCACCCCGTCAGGCGACCGCACGCCGCAGCTGGCAGACTCACCGGTTCACTGGCTCATTTCAAAAGGACACGTCCTGGTAAACCAGCTTACCGCCGATATACGTTGCTACCGCTTTCAGCGACTCGATCTGCTTGGCGGGCACTGAAAGGTAGTCGGCAGACAGCACGGCGAAGTCAGCGAATTTGCCGGCTTCGATGGACCCCTTGACGGCTTCCTCACCCGTGAGCCTTGCGTTGTTAATTGTCATCATTCTCAGGACCGCGTCGCGCGAGGTGACGGCCTGGTTGGCTCCGTAGACGCCGTCCGATATCGTGTCGCGAGTGATGAAGTGGTACATCACCCAAAACGGACTAAGCGGGATCACAGGAGAATCGGTACCGCCCGCCAGCATGAAACCCTCGTCCAGATAGGTCTTCACCGGTGTGACCTGTGACGCGCGCGCCATGCCCCAATAGCCCTTCAATACCGGCGCGGCAAGATAGAGATGATCCTGTACGGACAGGTTGAGGTTGAGCCTCCTTATGCGCGGGTACTGGTCGGGGCGGGTAATAAACGCGTGCTCTATGGTCCACCCACCCCTGGTGATGTCTTTCTCCGCATTTGCGCGCTCAAGACCCTCAAGTACTTCGTCGACTGCCGCGTCGCCTACCGCATGCACGGCAGCGCGCCAGCCCAGCCTGTTGAGGCCAGTGACATAGTCATTGAAAGTCGCCTGGTCGACAGTACGCAAGCCGAAATACTTGCCACCGTCACCCAGAGCACCTTCATAAGCCTTTGTCATCAGGCCGCCTTCAAAGCCCCCATCGACTGCAATCTTGATGCCCCACATCCTGACCCAGTCGTCGCCCTCGTCTTGCTTGATGCCGGCATCAAACACACTGCTTTTGAAGTCGGCCAGGTTGCGCGGCCTGATCAGGATGCTGTAGCGGACCGTAGCCCTGCCGGTATCGCGCAATTGCTGAAATTTCCGGTAGTCGGCGACCGAAATTCCCGGGACACGAATGCTGGTGAGGCCGTATGAGTTAAGTATCTTCTGCTGATTCTCCAGGTCGGCTAGCGTCAGGGGCAGAGAGGGCGGAAGCTTGACCAGTGGCTTGGCGGTATCGGTGATTTCACCGGTCAGCTTGCCATCCGGCCCGACGGGAATGGCACCACCTGCAGGTACCGGCGTGGCTGTAGTGATGCCGTATTTGGCAAGCGCTGTGTTGTTCAAAAAGTAACTATGGCCGCCGCGCACCAGCACAACGGGAATGTTGGGCGCTGCGGTTTCAAGTTCGGCTGCGCTCGGAAGCCGCTGCTCACTGAACTGGGCCTCATGCCAGTCACTGTTGGACACCAGGACGTCGCCCGGCCTGGCAACCCTGGCGGCGTCGGCGAGTTTTGCAAAGACGTCGGCCAGCGATCGCGTCTTGGAAAGGTCTATGCCCGCCCCTCCGCCAGCGGTATGCAGGTGTGAATCCGCCAGACCTGGAATGGTCGTGCGGCCCTTAAGGTCCACAACCCGCGTAGCAGGGCCTGCGTAGGCCATCGCCTGGCTTGTGGTGCCTACGTAAATGAACTTGCCGTCCTTGACGGCAAAAGCCTGCGCGATGGAGGAGCGTGCGTCGACGGTCACGACTTTGCCATTGGTAAAGACGGCATCTGCAACGACTGAAGAGGGGCTGGTGGGGGTGTTTATGCATCCCGCCAGCAATGCTGACCCGATGGTGACGGCGGCAAGCACCGATCCAGTTCGTTTAAATTGGCCTGCAAACTTTGTCATCTGTGCTCCTGTGTGCGGTTGGCGTTGGCAAAGCCAACGAAGACAAAAATAATCTTAAGTCTTGAATACTTTACATGTCAAGTAAATTGCAATCCGGCCACCTCAGCCGGATGTGGCTGCATCGCTGCAGGCGGCACACCTTACGCCAGGTCGCCCACAATCATGGTCTTGCCTGTCGCAATCGATTGCCTGACGGCTTCCACGGCAAGCAGGCTTTGCAGGGCATCAGTCACCGAAACAACCGGTTCGGCCTTGCATGATGTTAGGCGTAGCCACCACCACATCCGCATTTTGCGCACGCTGCCTCAAAGCGTGCTCCATCACCACCAGGGCCAGCAACGCCTCGGCAATCGGGGTGGCGCGTATGCCCACGCAAGGGTCGTGGCGGCCTTTGGTGACGACCTCGGCAGGGTTGCCTGCTGTGTCAATCGACTGGCGTGGCGTGATGATGGAGCTAGTCGGTTTAATCGCAATCGACACTTCCAGGTCTTGCCCGGTGCTGATGCCGCCCAAAACGCCACCAGCGTTGTTCGACTCAAAACCATTTGGCGACAAGCCATCGCCATGCGTGGTGCCGCGCTGCATCACGCTGGCAAAGCCTGCGCCAATTTCAACCCCCTTTACGGCGTTGATGCCCATCATGGCGTAGGCGATGTCGGCATCCAGTTTGTCGTACAGCGGCTCGCCCAGGCCGACTGGCACTTTACTGGCCGTGACGCGAATGCGTGCGCCGCAGGAATCACCGGCTTTGCGCAGCGCGTCCATGTAGCTTTCAAGTTTTGATACGTCGGCTACCGGCGCGAAAAACGGATTTTGTGCAACATAGTCCCACGACTCAAAGCCAATCACTTCGTCGCCAATCTGCGTCATGCAGCCTTTGAAGGTAGTGCCGTATTTTTCTTTAAGCCACTTTTTAGCGACTGCGCCAGCGGCGACAGTGGGCGCTGTCAGGCGCGCTGATGAGCGCCCGCCACCGCGTGGGTCGCGCAGTCCATACTTATGCAGATAGCTGTAGTCGGCATGGCCAGGACGGAAAGTCTCCAGAATATTGCTGTAGTCCTTGCTGCGCTGGTCGGTGTTTTTTATCAAGAGGCAAATCGGCGTACCGGTGGTTTTGCCCTGGTACACGCCGGAAAGGATTTCAACCGTATCCGCCTCACTGCGCTGCGTCACGTAGCGGCTGGTGCCAGGACGCCGACGATCCAGGTCTGCCTGGATGTCAGCCTCGCTAAGTTCCATGCCCGGCGGGCAGCCGTCAATCACGCAGCCAATGGCCGGGCCGTGGGATTCACCAAAGTTGGTGACTGCGAATAGGGTTCCGAAGGTATTGCCGCTCATAGACTTTGATTATCCCAGAGCGCGGGGACCTAGCCGCCCCTTTTTGCCGCATCTGTCAGGGAGCGGGTGTCTCACCCTCGCCCTCAGGCCAATCGCGGATATACGCCTTGAGCATCTTGTTCTCGAAATTCTGGCTGTCCACCACGGCGCGGGCCACGTCGTAGAAGCTGATCACGCCTTGCAGCATCTTGCGGTCCATCACCGGCATGTAGCGGGCGTGGCGGTCCAGCATCATGCGGCGCACCTCGTCCATGTCAGTTTCCAGGGTGCAGGTCAGGGGGTGGTCGTCCATGGCGGAGCGCACCAGGGTCTTGCCGATGGAACCACTGTTCTTCACCACGGTCTGGATCACCTCGCGAAAGGTCAACATGCCCACCAGATCGCCATGCTCCATGACCACCAGCGAACCAATATCTTTTTCGCTCATCAGGTCCAGCGCGCTGGCTAAGGGTTCATCCGGGGAGGCGGTGTAAAGCGTGTTGCCCTTGACGCGCAGGATGTCGCTGACTTTCATGGTGTTTCCTCGTGACACATGGTGGCTAATCTCGTGCAAATATAGCCCACAATTGGAGTCTCACACCTAAATTGCCAAGGGAAAAGATATGTCTGGCTATGCCGACCCCGGTTTTGACACCCTGGCCCTGCACGCAGGCGCCGCACCCGACCCCAGCACCGGGGCACGGGCCGTTCCGATTCACCTGACCACCTCCTTCGTTTTCGAATCCAGCGAGCATGCGCAGTCGCTGTTCAACCTGGAGCGTGCAGGTCACGTCTACAGCCGCATCAGCAACCCGACCAACGCGGTGCTGGAACAGCGCGTTTCCGCCCTGGAGGGCGGCATTGGCGCCATCACGACCGCCAGCGGCCAGGCCGCGCTACACCTGAGCGTGGCCACGCTGATGGGCGCGGGCAGCCACATCGTGGCCAGCACGGCGCTGTATGGCGGCTCGCAGAACCTGCTGCACTACACGATGCGCCGTTTTGGGATTGAAACCACCTTCGTCAAGCCGGGCGACATCGACGGCTGGAAGGCCGCCATCCGCCCCACCACCAAGCTGCTGTTTGGCGAGACGGTGGGCAACCCCGGGCTGGACGTGCTGGACATTCCCACCATCTCAAGCATTGCCCACGAGGCTGGCGTGCCGCTGCTGGTGGACTCCACGCTGACCTCCCCCTGGCTGATGAAGCCGCTGGAGCTGGGCGCCGATCTGGTCTACCACTCGGCGACCAAGTTCCTGTCCGGCCACGGCACCGTGGTTGGCGGCATCGTCGTGGATGGCGGCAGCTTTGACTGGGCCAACGCCTATGCGCAGAGTGGCCGCTTCGAGGAACTGGCCGCGCCCTACGAAGGCTTTCACAACATGAACTTCAGCGAGGAAAGCACGGTGGGCGCCTTCCTGCTGCGCGCGCGGCGCGAAGGCCTGCGCGACTTTGGCGCCTGCATGAGCCCGCACAGCGCCTGGCTGATTTTGCAAGGCGTCGAAACCCTGGGCCTGCGCATGGAACGCCACATGCGCAACACCGAAAAGGTGGTGCAGTTCCTGTCCAGCCAACCCTTCGTAGGCCGCGTTGGCCACCCGATGCTGGAAAGCCACCCCAGCCACGCGCTGGCGCAAAAGCTTTTGCCCCGTGGCGCCGGCTCGGTGTTCAGCTTCGACATCAAGGGCAACCGCGAGCAGGGCAAGAAATTCATCGAGACACTGAAGGTTTTCAGCCACCTGGCCAATGTGGGCGACTGCCGCAGCCTGGTGATCCACCCCGCCAGCACCACCCACTTCCGCATGACCGACGAAGCCCTGGCCGGCGCCGGCATCACCCAGGGCACGATCCGCCTGTCGATTGGCCTTGAAGATGCCGATGACCTGATTGACGACCTGAAACGCGCGCTCAAGGCCGCAGAGAAAGCGGGAGCCTGATCGCCATGGAACTCACCGTCAACAACGCCAAGACCTACTGCTACACCGGCGGCAAGCCGTTCGATGCTGCCAAGCCCACCGTAGTCTTCATCCATGGCGTGCTCAATGACCACAGCGTCTGGATTCTGCAAAGCCGCTATCTGGCCAACCATGGCTACAACGTGCTGGCGGTCGACCTGCCCGGCCACTGCCGCAGCGCCGGCGATGCACCCTCTACGGTCGAGGAAGCCGCTGACTTCATCGCCGCCCTGCTGGACACGGCTGGTGTGCAAAAGGCCGCCCTGGTGGGCCACAGCTGGGGCTCGCTGATCGCACTGGAGGCCGCATCCCGGCTGAAAGACCGCGTCACGCACCTGGTACTGGTGGGCACGGCCTTCCCGATGAAGGTCTCGCCGGTGCTGATCGAGTCTTCGCTGAGCGAACCCATGAAAGCACTGAACATGATCAATGTGTTCTCGCGCAGCACGCTGGCGGCTCCGCCCTCGGCACTGGGGCCTGGCACCTGGGTGTTTGGCGCCAGCATGGCGCTGGGCAAGCGGGTGCTGGCCAGCAATACGGCGGTCAATGTGTTCCACCGCGGTTTTGTGGCCTGCGACCGCTATGCCAATGGCGAACAGGCCATCAGCGAGATTGCCTGCCCGGTGCTGTTTGTGCTGGGTGCCCAGGATCAGATGACCGCGGCCAAGGCCGCGCAGCCGCTGATCGCCAAGGCCCGCTCCAGCGGCAAGACCGTGCAAGTGGTGAGCCTGCCCGTGGGCCATCACCAGATGACCGAGACGCCGGACGAAACCCTGTTTGCCATTCGCGACTTTCTCAACACGGTGCCACAATAGTCTGATGACTTCCAGCCTGCGCCATCCCGCCAGAACGCCACTCCCGCAACGGGCCCGCGGCGCCCTCCTCGCATGCCTGGTGGCGCTGGCCTCACCCTGGTGTGTGGCCACTGAACTGGAACTTCTGACCGAAGAAAACCCGCCGCTCAACTACTCGGAAAATGGCCAACCCAAGGGCCTGAGCGTGGACGTAGTGCAGGAAATCCAGCGCCGGGTCGGCAGCCACGAACCTATCAAGGTTCAACCCTGGGCCCGTGCCTACCGCACCGCCAGCACCGTGCCCAATGTGGCACTGTTTGGGACCGCGCGCACGGCGGCGCGGGAAGAAATGTTCCAGTGGGTCGGCCCGGTGGCAACGGCGGTGGCATCCCTGTATGGCAAGCGTGGCTCCGGCCTGCGCATCACCAGCCTAGAAGAGGCCAAGGCCGTCAGCCGCATTCTGGTGGTGCGGGACTTCTATACGCATCAGATGCTGGAAAAGCTGGGCTTCACCAACCTGGAACTGGTGCCCAAGCCGGAAACCATGGTCAAGATGGCCGTCAACGGGCGGGCACCGCTGATGTTTGTCGGCAACCTGACGCTGCCGGACCTGCTGGAAAAGGCGGAGGCCAAACGCAGCGACGTGGAACTGCTCTACACCGTCACCAGCATCCAGACCTACATCGCCTTTTCACTCGGCACACCCAAAGACGTGGTTCACGCCTGGCAGGCGGCGCTGGACGGCATGAAACGCGACGGCAGCTACGCCGCCATTTACGCCAAGTGGCTGCCTGGTGAAACGCCGACCCGGATCAGGCCCGACCCGATCATTTCACCGTACTGAGGTCGCCAACCCGGCGAGCGCTATTTGCTGGCTTTGACCGCCAGCACCGGGCAGGACACGGACATCAGCAACTCCTGGGCAACGCTGCCCAAGATGAGCTTGCCCACCGGGGAGCGCTTGCGGATGCCGATGATCAGCAGGGAGGCCGGCAAGGTATCGACCAGGCCTTGGATCTCCTCGACCGTGCTCTTGCCACGGCCGAACTGTTTGAACTCGGCTTCCACCTTGGCATCTGCCAGTAGTTTTT
The DNA here is from genome assembly GCA_038327925.1 of Burkholderiales bacterium. GTDB lineage: Bacteria > Pseudomonadota > Gammaproteobacteria > Burkholderiales > Burkholderiaceae_C > Allorhodoferax. The sequence continues at coordinate 9,174 of JBBQLM010000061.1, forward strand.
CGATGCGTTCAGCATCCTGGGCGCTGGCCATGGACGCGTCATCGCTATCCCCTGGGGTTGCATTGACAACCATCAGGCGTTCATTGCGACGCTTGGCAATTTCGATACCCTTATCCAGAGCGGCCTGGCCTTCGGGACGGGGTGCGTAGGCAACAAGAATGGTCATGACGTACTTTTCCTATGGTTTCTGGGATCGTGCAATTGTGCACAAGCTTTGCAGCATATACCGGCGGCGCGGCGATGCCGTCGCATGGCAGGCATGAATCGGTGCAGCCCAGTCACGCAAGTGACTTGCCGAGCGCCCCGTCTGAGGGCAGGCAGAGTTTGCTATTCAATTCATAGCACCTCACGCAGTGTTATCGAGGGCCAGTGGCCAATTTGCCATATTTTCTCGGTCTGGGGCGTGCGTGCCACCAGCCAGGCGCTCAGCAGCGGCTCCAGCGGCGTCGTGTCGGGGTCCACCAGCAACACGTAGCGCGCTTCATCGCCGGGTTGCAAGACTTCCTGCAACTGCCCGATCCAGTCGAACGAGGTCAGCGTGCGCATCAGCGGCTCCAGGCGCAGCGGGTCCACATGCAGGGTCTGGCAGAGTTGCTCCAGGGTCAGGCCCTTGGCGTCGCCGGCGCGAGCGCGCTCCAGTTGCTGCACCACCTCCAGCGACAACTGGAAACGCCAGCCATGCGGCAAACGGCGCAGGGTGCCTCCAGCCAACAGACTCGGCAGATAGGCCGTCAGTGCAGCCCCCAGCAGCACAATGACCCAGGCCACATAAATCCAGACCAGCAGGATGGGCACGGTGGCAAAGGCGCCATACACCACCGAATAGGTGGGCACCTTGCTCAGGTACAGCGTCAGTCCACGCTTGGCCAGTTCCATGCCGGCCGACACAAACACGCCGCCAATCCAGGCGTGGCCCCAGCGCACATGGGTGTTGGGCACATAGCGGAACATGGCCGCCATGCCGGCGCCCACCAGCAGGAATTGCAGCACGTTCAGCAGCAGACTCACCCCGCCCGGAATCTCGCCCACCACCCCCTTGGACGCGGAAACGGCGTAGGAGGTGATGCTCAGGCTCACACCCAGCAGCAGCGGCCCCAAGGTGATGGCCGCCCAGTAGATCAGCACGCGCTGGGCAAAGGGGCGCGGCGTATGGACCCGCCAGATGCTGTTGAGCGTGCGGTCAATGGTGAATACCAGCGCCAGCGCGGTGCCCAGCAACACGGCCAGACCCACCGCGCCCAGCTTGTTGGCCTTGCCGGCAAACTGGTTCAGGTAGCCCAGCACCTGGCGGGCGATGTTGTCGGGCACCAGGCTCTCGATCAGCCACTTCTGCAGCACGTCCTGGAACTTGGCGAACATGGGAAACGCCGTGAACACGGCCAGCGCCACGGTGATGAAGGGCACCAGCGCAATGGTGGTGGTGAAGGTCAGGCTGCTGGCGGTCAGGCCCAGGCGGTCCTCGCGAAAGCGCTCACGCAGGGTGCGCAGCGCATGGAACCACGGCACATGGGCCACCTCATCGAGCCAGGCCCGTAATCGTTCAAGGTATTGCATGCCCGCTATGATGCCACCGACCATGAACGCTCCCTCTCCTACCGTCAACTCCACGCGCTGGCTCGCCGTGGGCAGTGTGCTGGCACTGATTCTGCTGTCCCTGGCCTGGGAACTGGTGCTGGCGCCGCTGCGCCCCGGTGGCTCCTGGCTGGCGCTGAAGGCCCTGCCGCTGTGCATTCCACTGGCCGGCCTGATGAAAAACCGCCTCTACACCTACCGCTGGGTCAGCCTGGTGGTCTGGCTGTATTTCATTGAAGGCGTGGTGCGCGCCTGGAGCGACAAGGCACCCGGCAACTACCTGGCCATGCTGGAAATCGCGCTGTGCCTGCTGCTGTTTGTGGCCTGCACGATGCATGTACGCCTGCGCCTGGGCCCACGCGGCGCGAACAAAAACCCCGACAGCCAGGAGGCCGCACCGTGAGCAACAACCATTTGCTGGCACATCTGCGCAGCATCGTCGGCACTGCCAACGTCCTCACGCACGACGACCCGGCCATGGACCTGAGCGCCTGGGAGCTGGACTGGCGCAAGCGCGAACGCGGTCGCGCCCTGGCTGTAGTGCGCCCGGCCTCTACGGCGGAAGTGGCTGCCGTGGTCAAGGCCTGCGCCACAGCCGGCGTCAGCATCGTGCCCCAGGGCGGCAACACCGGCATGGTGGTCGGCTCCACACCCGATGCCAGCGGCACACAAGTCGTGCTGAGCCTGACGCGCATGAACCAGGTGCGCGCGCTGGACGGCGGCAACCTGACCATCACCGTGGACGCCGGCTGCGTGCTGCAAAGCATTCAGGAAACCTGTGAGAAGGCCGGCTTCCTGTTCCCCTTGAGCCTGGCCTCGGAAGGCAGCTGCACCATTGGCGGCAACCTGGGCACCAATGCCGGCGGCACCCAGGTGGTGCGCTATGGCAACACGCGCGAACTGTGCCTGGGCCTGGAAGTGGTCACGCCCCAAGGCGAAATCTGGGATGGCCTCAGTGGCCTGCGCAAGGACAACACCGGCTACGACCTGCGCCACCTGATGATTGGCTCCGAGGGTACGCTGGGCGTGATCACCGCCGCCACGATGAAGCTCTATCCGTTGCCCGTCGCCCAGCTCACCGCCTTTGCCGCCCTGCCCTCGCTGGAAGCTGCCGTGGAACTGTTGGGCCTGGCGCACCAGCACCTGAGCGCCGGACTGACCGGTTTTGAGGTCATGGGACAGTTCGCGCTCAGCCTGGTGACCAAGCATTTCCCGCAATTGCGGGTGCCGTTTCAGGCGCCAACCGATGCGCCCGCCGCAGCGCCGGGCCGCCCCAAGCAAGGCACGGCCCCCTCGGGGGGCAGCGAACCACACGCAGTGGGGAGCGTGGGGGCTCCATATTTTGTGGTGCTGGAGAACTCCGACCAGGAGTCCGAAGCCCACGCCCGCGAACGCTTTGAGCGCCTGCTGGAGGCCGCCATGGAACAGGGCTGTGTGCTCGATGCCGTGGTGGCCGAAAGCATCACCCAGGCCAGATCGCTGTGGCATATCCGCGAGAGCATTCCGCTGGCCCAGGCACAAGAGGGGCTCAACATCAAGCACGACATCTCGATTGCCGTGTCCCGCATTCCCGAATTCGTGCGCCTGACCGACGCACAGTTGCAGACGGCCTACCCCGGCGCACGCCTGGTCAACTACGGCCATCTGGGCGACGGCAATCTGCACTACAACGTGCAGGCCCCCGCCGAAGCCGACGCCGAAGCCTTTCTGCGCAACGACGAAAAGGGCGTGAACGCCATCGTCTACGACATGGTGGACCAGTTCCGTGGCTCCATCTCCGCCGAGCATGGCGTGGGCAGTTTGAAGCGCGAGAAGCTGGAGCAACACAAATCACCCGTGGCGCTGGGCATGATGCGCGCCATCAAGCAGGCGCTGGACCCGGACAACCGCATGAACCCGGGCAGAGTGCTATCCGTTTAATAGCGCATCGCGCCTATTTCCGGGCCATCGCACCCGACCATTTTTCCAGTGACGTGATGACCGAAGAGACGCTGAGCGCACTCTTCACAATCTCGCGCCATGCGGGTGATTGCACCCGCACACCATAGTGATTCATCGGCTGCTCCAGCCGGCGCCGGTCCATCAGCTCGGCCATCTTCTCGTCCGTCAGAGACAAGCCGAGCGAGGCGAGCACCTGCAGTTTCTCGGACACCATGCCCGACACACGCATCAACTTGAGCAAGCGCAGGTTGAGGTCCGAGCGGTCAATCGCCTGCTGGGCACGCTTGAAAATCAGTTCGTTGACCATGGCTTCCATCAGCGCCTGATCACTCGTGTTGACGGACCGCCAGATGATGGTGCCATCAAAACGCGTGAGACCCCGCTTGAACTCCAGGTCAGGCCCCGTCAACGCCTTCAGGCAGTGAAAGCTGAATCCTTCTTCATTCCACCCCTGTGCCTCCACGCGCTCCCATTGCCCATCGATCCGGCACTGCACCCGGATGCCGATATGGCTGTGTCTGTCCTCGTGGCGGGCGGCGGGTGCGGAATCTGGCGGCATGTGAATCTTTGTCAATTGCCGCGCAACGCGGCATCCCTGGACACAATGGTCTTGCCCACTGGGGCCAGCGTCAGCGCGGCCAGCTTGAGGTGCTGCAGTCCAAACGGAATACCGATGATGGTCACAAAGCAGCACAGTGCTGCCGCAAGGTGGCCCAGTGCCAGCCAGAAGCCGGCAACAATGAACCAGACGACATTGCCCAGCGTGCCCAGAACCCCGGTGCCAATGTCGTCAGTGCCATTGATCACCGCACGGTTCACCGCCTCCTTGCCAAAGGGCAAAAAAGCAAACTGGCCAATCACAAAGCAGGCCTTGGCCCAGGGCAACCCAATGATGGTGATGGCGCAAACAAGCCCCGCCAGCCACCAGCCCAGGCCCATCAGAAAGCCGCCAAACACAAACCAGAAAACGTTACCAATCGCGCGCATGCCGTGCCCCCTCTTGCAGTTGCAACCCAATATAGCGCAGTGCAGGACAGTGCGCGGCAGTCTGTGTTGCAGTTCGCCAACTCCAGCCCTGATCGCCATGGCATCGCTACCGTAGTGATCGCTGGATCGGGTATTCTCAAATGACCCGGCCCGTGCGCCTTCACTAGCCATTTTTTTAACCCTGTTCAACACCATGAAAAAATTCAAGATTTCCAACCGGTTGTTTTCCATTGTGGGTATCGCGGCACTGATCATGCTGATTCTGGCAGGCATCAATTGGATGTCTCTGAGCCGTCTCGCCGAGTTGCAGGATCTTGGGGTGCAAAAGAGCAATGCTGCGGGCCAAGTCAATCACGACGCCAACCTGGGGGCGCAGGCCTACCGCGTGGTGGCCGACACCTTCATCAACCAGAAGTTTGACGAGTCAGCCAAGAAGTGGGCTGACATCAACAAGGAAATTGACGAAGCCATCGCGGTTGCCAACAGCGTGGCCGACACCAGTGACAAGAAAGCCACCGTGCAGGTGGGCGCTGCCGCCATCCAGGAGATTCGCAAGCTCTACAGTGAACAGTTTCTGGTGCTGTCCAAGAAAGATCCACAACGCAGCGAAATCGCGGGAGTCGATGACGCCATCGATGGGCAGATTGACAAATTCGCTGAAGCATTCGGCAAGTTGGCAGGTTCACTGCAAGCCGATGCCAAGGCCCTTGACGCGGAGTTCGACAGTGCCGCCCGTTCGGCTCGCGTGATGATGGTTGCGTCCATCCTGCTGGGCGGACTCTTGCTGGTCGCACTGACCCTGGCGGTGACCAAGAGCATCACCGGGCAACTGGGTATGGAGCTGTCCGATGCAACCGCCCTGGCACACCGCATTGCGGGCGGTGACCTTTCCCACACGTTCACGCATGGAAACAACGACAAGAGCAGTCTGGCCAGTGCCTTGGACGACATGCTGAGCACCCTGAAATCCATTGTCACCAACGTGCGCAAGGGCGCCGAGGGTGTGGCCACCGCCAGCGCGGAGATTGCGCAAGGCAACCATGACCTCAGTGCCCGAACCGAACAGCAGGCCAGTGCGCTGGAGCAAACCTCGGCCAGCATGGAAGAGCTGGGCGCGACCGTCCGCCAGAATGCCGACTCCGCACACCAGGCAAATCAGTTGGCGCAGAGCGCATCCGCAATCGCGGTGGAGGGTGGCACGGTGGTGGCACAGGTGGTTGAAACCATGCAGGACATCAACCAGTCCTCGCGCAAGATCAGCGACATCATCAGCGTCATTGACGGCATCGCGTTTCAGACCAATATCCTGGCGTTGAATGCGGCGGTGGAAGCGGCACGTGCCGGCGAGCAGGGCCGCGGGTTTGCGGTGGTGGCCAGTGAGGTGCGTTCCCTGGCGGGCCGCAGCGCGGAGGCGGCCAAGGAGATCAAGAGTCTGATCAATGCCAGCGTGGAGCGCGTGGAGCAAGGCAGCACACTGGTGGATCGGGCCGGCGTGACCATGACCGAGGTGGTGAGCAGCATCAAGCGGGTGACCGACATCGTGGGCGAAATCAGTGCCGCCGGCCGCGAGCAGTCTGCCGGCGTGGCGCAGGTTGGCGAAGCGGTGACCCACATGGATCAGGCGACCCAGCAAAATGCCGCGCTGGTGGAACAGATGGCCGCCGCTGCCAGCAGCCTCAAAGGCCAAGCGCAAGAGCTGGTGCACCTGGTGGACGAGTTTAAGCTGCAGGAATAATTCCCCCGTCCACCACCTTGGGCGGACAAATGGATAACCCTACAAATCGCTGTCATTTGCTATATGTTTGATAGCTTCATACGCATATTCTACGAGGGCTAGGGCCCAATATTAAGGTGGTTCAAGGTCTGCAAAGACGCCTGGGGCAACAATGGGCCTTCCTATTGACCGTCCACGACTGCCCCACATGTCCAACATCCGCGATTTCATGGCTCACGACCACCTCCACTGCGATGGGGTGCTGGCCCGCACCGAAAGCCTGGTGGTCGCCCAGGACTGGAACGCAGCGGTTGCCGCCTTTGCGCAGTTCCAGACCCTGGTGTTGCAGCACTTCGCCGCCGAGGAGTCCGTGTTGTTCCCCGCCTTTGAAGAAGCATCCGGCATGCGCATGGGGCCCACACAGGTGATGCGTGGCGAACACGCGCAGATGCGCCAGCTGATGGACGCCTGCGCCACCGCCCTGCTGGCCCAGGATGCCGATGACTATGCCGGCTACGCCGATACGCTGTTGATCATGATGCAGCAGCACAATGTGAAGGAAGAGAATGTGCTCTACCCGATGTGCGACCAACACCTGGCGGAGCAGGCCGCCGCGCTGGTGCCACAGTTGCAAGACCTGATGCCCGGAAGAACGGAGTAATCCATGGACCACGCCCTTGCCAACCTCGTCATCGATGCGCGCGAGATGGAGCCGCCCGAGCCGTTTGTGGTGACCATGGACGCGCTGGACGTGATGGACCCCAGCCACAAGTTGCTGCTGATCATCAACCGTGAGCCGCACCCGCTGTACCGCGCGCTGCAAAAGCAGGGCTATGCCTACCAGGCCGAGCTCACGGCGGACTACACCTTTGAGATCCTGATCTGGCGCAAGCAGCCCTGATGGAAGCCATCCTGTCATTCGAGCAGGGGCCTCCCATCAGCGCGCCGCTGCGCTTTTTCATCACGGCGCCGCTATTCGCCATGTGCGCGGGCGTCCTGCTGCTGTGGGCCGGCCCGGAGCTGTTCGCCTCGCGCTGGACCCCTGCTGCGTTGGCCCTCACCCACCTGATCACCGTGGGCTTCATGATGCAGGTGATGCTGGGCGCCATGCAGCAGTTGCTGCCGGTCATGACCGGCGCCAACATCCGCCGCCCGCTGTTGGTAGCCACGTTGGTGCACACCGCCATCACCCTGGGTGGCATTCTGCTGGTGCTGGCCTTTCTGACCGCCAAGCCACTGCTGTTTGGCTGCGCCGTGGCAAGCCTGGGCGGTGGAGTGGCCATCTTCATTGGTGCGGCCGTGCAGGCACTGCAAGGCGTGCCCACCACCAGCCCCATCGTCCGCGGCATGCGCCTGGGGCTGCTGGGACTGTGTGTGACGGTGAGCATCGGCCTGCTGAACGCCGTCTCCATGGGCTGGTCGCTGGGCCTGCCGCTGGAGCAATTGGCCAATGTGCACCTGGGCTGGGGCTTTGTCGCCTGGGGCGGTGCCATGCTGGGTGCGGTCGGCTTTGTGGCGGTGCCCATGTTCCAGCAGACGCCGCAGTATCCGGGCTGGTTTGGCCGTGGCTTTGCCGTGGTGGCGATCACCACGGTTGCGCTGTGGACAGTTGCCGAACTGGCTGGCGTGGTGCGCGGTGCCTCGGTGTTGGCGATTGGCGTCGTGCTGGTGGCCGCGTCCTTTGCGTGGATGACGCTGCAGGTGCAGCGCAAAAGCAAGCGGCCCAAGCTCGATGCGGTGCAACGCCTGTGGCGCGTTGCCATGGTCAGCGCGCTGCTGGCCTGTGCGCTGTGGTTGCTGACCCGGGTGTCTGGCACGGTGGCCCAGTGGCAGAGCTGGCCGTTGCTGTTTGGCGCGCTGCTGCTGTTTGGCGGTTTCATGTCGGTGATTCTGGGCATGCTGTACAAGATCGTGCCCTTTCTGGTCTGGCTGCACCTGCAGAACCTCGGCCACGGTCGCCTGATGGCACCGAATGTGAAGAAGGTGCTGGATGAGCGGCACATCAACGGCCAGATGCACGCCCACTTTGTGGCCGTGGGGCTGCTGCTGCTGGCCGTGGTCTGGCCGCGCTGGTTTGTCTATCCGGCCGGCCTGGCCCTGATCGCGGCCAACGCCTGGCTGCTGCGCAACCTGCTGGCGGCGGTGGCGGTGTACCGAGCCCACCTGGCCAAGATCGACGCGTTGGCCCCCCCGGCGGCCTGATTCCTGCTAGCAGCCTGACGAAAATCTGCGGAAAACGCAGGGCAACGGCTTTTTACTCGAAATCGGTATACTGAAAAAAACGTGGGAAATCATGGCAACAGCTCGTGAATCGTCGAACCAAACCGAAGGATTTTCTGGTGCAAGAGCGGGATCGAGGACCCGTGATGCCATACCCATCGTCTTGCACACGGCGTACGCTCGACCCGCGAATCCGGTATCGGCAACCCCGCTGGCATCACTGATCGACTTGGAACCCCTGCGCACGCTGCTCGACGACTTTACCGCGGTGCTCGGCATGGGCACCGCCCTGCTGGACCTGGAAGGCAATATTCTGCAGGCTGCCGGCTGGCAGAAAGCATGCACCGATTTCCACCGTGCGGTTCCGAGTTCCTGCGCCAACTGCACCGAAAGCGATCTGTTCCTCGCCAGCCACTTGAAGGAAGGCGAGTTTGTTGATTACAAGTGCAAAAACGGTTTGTGGGATGTGGTGACGCCGGTCTTCGTCGGCAAGGAACATCTGGGCAACCTGTACTGCGGACAGTTTTTCTACGATGACGACGTCATCGACGACGACTTTTTCGCCGCACAGGCCGACCGCTTTGGCTATTGCCAAGCCGACTATCTGACGGCCATTCGCGCCATGCCGCGCTTCAGTCGCAGCCGTGTGCGCCAGGTCATGGGCCTGATCGTGGAACTGGCGTCCTATCTGTCGCATCTGTCGCTGACCAACCTTCGGCTGAGCGAAAGCCGCAACCAGATGGAGGTCTTGATCAACACCTTGCCGGACGCGACCTGGGTCAAAAATACCGAAGGGGTCTTCCTCGCGTGCAACCATGCCTTCGAACGCATGCTGGGCGCACCTGCCACCGACATTGTGGGCAAAACGGATTACGACTTTCTGCCGGCCGAGCGGGCCGACTTCTTCCGCCACGCCGACCAAGAGGCCCTCGCCGCTGGCAAGCCCACGCTCAACGAGGAATGGCTGATCAGCGCCGAGACGGGACAGCAGGTCCTTCTGGAGACGATCAAAACCGCCCTGCCCAGCATGACCGGCGCACCCATCGGGGTCCTTGGCGTCGCCCGCGACATCACCGCACGCAAGCACGCCGATGACAAGCTGCACCTGCTGTCCAAGGTGTTCTCCAACAGCGGCGAAGCCATTCTGATTTCGGATGCGGACAACCTGATTCTTGCCGTCAATCAGGAATTCACCCGCTTGACGGGCTACAGCCAGGAGGAAGTGATCGGCAAGAACCCCCGCATGCTGTCGGCGGGCACGACGCCGCCAGAGGTCTACCAGTCCATGTGGGGCGCGCTGGCGCAGCGCGACCAGTGGCAAGGCGAGATTTGGGACCGGCGCAAATCGGGCGCATCGTACCCCAAACGCCTGACCATCTCCGTGGTACGCGACTCCGCGGGAAATGTGACCAACTACATCGGCAGCTTCGAGGACATCACGGAACGCAAGCTCGCCGAAGACAAGATCCGCCACCTGGCCCATCATGACGCGCTGACCGGCCTACCCAACCGATTCAACCTGCACGAGCGCATGGACCAGGGCATTGCCTTCGCCCGCCGCTATGGCAAGCGCATGGCGGTCTTGCTGATCGACCTGGACCATTTCAAGGCCATCAACGACACACTGGGACACAACGTCGGTGACCAGTTGCTGGTTCACGTCGCGCGCCGACTGGAGCAATCCGTGCGCGACAGCGATATCGTGGCCCGCCTGGGCGGCGATGAATTTGTCGTCGTTCTGTCGGGCATCGAGACCGACACCGATGTCGCCGACATTGCCGGCAAGATCGTCGTCGAGCTCGCCGCGCCCTATTCCATCGCTGGCAAGGAATTGCGCACGGCACCCAGCATCGGCATCAACCTCTACCCGGAGGATGCCACCGAGATCAGCGACCTGATCCGCAATGCCGACATTGCCATGTACCACGCCAAGTCGCGTGGCCGCGGCAATTACCAGTTCTACTCCGAGGAAATGCAGACCCAGGTCGCCCGGCGCGTGACCATCGAAAAGGAACTGGAGACGGCGCTGGAGCAGGGGCAGTTCGTGCTCCACTACCAGCCCCTGATCGATCCCGGCAACGACCGCGTCGTCGGCGTGGAGGCGCTGGTGCGCTGGCAGCATCCTGAGCGGGGCATGGTCTTTCCGGGCGACTTCATCCTGATCGCCGAAGAAAACCGCCTGATCATTCCCCTGGGAGAATGGGTGTTGACGCAGGCCTGCCGCCAACTCAAACAGTGGCACGACAGCGGCCTGTCCGATCTGCACCTGTCGGTGAACCTGAGCGCAGTCCAGTTCCAGGACGATCGCCTGCTGGGCATGGTCCGGCAATGCCTGGCGCAAGCCGGTCTTTCGCCCCACCACCTGCATCTGGAAATCACCGAGTCAATGGCCATGCAGAGTCCCGAAAAAAACATCGTCACGATGAAAGCCCTCAGCGGCATCGGTGTGAAGCTGGCGCTGGACGATTTCGGCACCGGCTATTCGTCCCTGGCCTATCTCAAGCTGTTCCCCATCGACATCATCAAAATCGACCGCTCCTTCGTAAAAGACATCGAGACCGATGAAAACGACGCAGCTATCTGCGAGATGACCATGCTGCTGGCCCAGAAACTGGGCATGCAGGTGGTGGCCGAGGGTGTCGAAACGCAGGCCCAGCTCGCATTTCTGACCGGCATCGGCTGCCAGTGGATTCAGGGCTACCACTTCAGCAGGCCACTGTGTGCCGACCAGGCTGGAGCATTCATCGCGGCATTCCCCGTAGAAAAACCGGCTGCCGGAACGCACTAAAATTTGCGGCCAACCAGCCGCATCCCTCGCAATGACCCCATCCACACCCGAGCGCCCCGTGCGCAGCCAGTATGAAGACTTCATGCGCCACGTCACCACCACGGGTGTGCACAAAGGCGACCGCACTGGCACCGGCACCACAAGCGTGTTCGGCTACCAGATGCGCTTTGACCTGAACGAAGGCTTCCCGCTGGTCACCACCAAGAAAGTGCACCTGCGCTCCATCATCCAGGAGCTGCTGTGGTTTCTGACCGGCTCCAGCAGCAACAACTGGCTCAAAGAGCGCGGCGTGAGCATCTGGGACGAGTGGGCGCGCGCCGATGGTGACCTCGGTCCGGTCTATGGCGTGCAATGGCGCAGCTGGCCCAAACCGGACGGTGGCCACATCGACCAGATTGCCGAGGTCATCAAGACGCTGAAAAGCAATCCGGACTCGCGCCGCATCATCGTCAGCGCCTGGAACGTGGCCGACCTGGACAAGATGGCGTTGATGCCCTGCCATGCCTTCTTCCAGTTCTATGTGGCGCCCGCTACCGAGCCCGGCGGCAGGGGCAAACTCAGCTGCCAGTTGTACCAGCGCAGCGCCGACATCTTTTTGGGAGTGCCGTTCAACATTGCCAGCTACGCGCTGCTGACCCACATGGTGGCGCAGCAGTGTGATCTGGATGTGGGCGACTTCATCTGGACCGGCGGCGATTGCCATATCTACAGCAACCACCATGAACAAGTAGAACTGCAGCTCAGCCGCACACCTTTCGCCTACCCGACGCTCAACATCAAGCGCAAGCCGGACTCGATCTTCGATTACGAATACGAAGACTTTGAAGTGCTGGGCTACGAATGCCACCCCGCCATCAAGGCACCGGTGGCCGTTTGATAACGCGCAAACAAGTGCTGGCCCTGGTGGCCATCACCCTGATGTGGGGGCTGAACTGGCCCATGATGAAGTTCTCGCTGCGCGAGATGACGCCGCTGTACTTCCGCGCTCTGACCATGAGCACCGGCGCGCTATGGCTGTTTGTGTTTTACCGTACCCGCGGCCTGCGCATGCTGCCCCAAGGCGCCGAATGGGGCACGGTGGTGAAGCTGGGCCTGCCCAATGTGCTGGGCTGGCACACCACGGCGATCTTTGGGGTGCTGGAGTTGGCATCGGGCCGGGCCGCCATTCTGGGCTTCACCATGCCGATCTGGACGGTGCTGATCGGCACGCTGTTCCTGGGTGAAAAGCTCACCCCCCGTATTGCGGTGGCCGTGGTCGCCGTGGCGTCGGCAATTGCCCTGCTGCTGTCGCACGAGCTGGGCACGCTCAGCGGCCGCCCGGCTGGCATTCTGTGGATGGAGTCGGCCGCGCTGCTGTGGGCCATTGGCACGGTGATGATGCGCCGCACCCACATCACGCTGCCGGTGGAAACACTCACCGTCTGGATGCTGACCCTGTCCAGCCTGTGTCTGTGGGTCATGGCGATTGCGCTGGAACCCTGGCCGAGCTGGCACTACTCGCCCGCCATGTGGGGCAGTCTGGTCTATGGCACCTTCATCAACTACGGTTTTTCGCAGATCATCTGGTTTGGCATGGCGCGCGATCTGCCGCCGGCCACCAGCGCCATGAGTATCATGGCGGTCCCGCTGATCGGCACGCTGTCGGCCACGCTCATCGTCGGTGAATGGCCCCTTTGGGAAGACTACGTGGCGATGACGTTCGTGATGGCGGCAATAGCCGCTGTGCTGCTGCCGGCGCGCCGAACCAAGCCAACGCCAACCTGAAACCTGTTTCGCATGCAACTGCACCTGATATTCGCCAAGGCCCGCAACGGCGTCATTGGCAAGAACAACGCCCTGCCCTGGCACCTGCCCGAAGATTTGGCGCACTTTAAGCGCGTCACCCTAGGTTGCCCGGTAATCATGGGGCGTAAGACGTGGGATTCGCTGCCGCCACGGTTTCGCCCCCTGCCCGGGCGGGCCAACGTGGTCATTACCCGGCAGCCAAATTGGTATGAAAATGGTGCTTTGCGCGCATCCAGCCTGCATGAGGCGCTACAACTTTGTGAGCAGTCAGCCAACGCCTGGGTGATCGGCGGCGCACAAATTTACGGCGAGGCCCTGCCTTTTGCGAGCAGCGCGGTGGTGACCGAGATTGACGCGCCCTTTGAAGGCGACGCATTTGCCCCCACCTTGGGCCAAAACTGGGTCGAGACAGCGCGCGAGTGTCATACCGCAGCCACCGGGCTACGGTACGCTTGTGTGACCTACACCAACCAGCACCCCGAAAGAATTTGATATGTCAGGACACGGATTTCATGTACACGGCCCCCACGACCACGCGCTGGAGCACGCCACCCAGGGTGGCCACGGCGCGCATGGTGATGATGCCAACGCCGGTTTAATCAACCAAATTGCCATGTTCACCGCCATCCTTGCCACGGTGGGCGCCATTTTTGGCTACATGGGCGGCGCCACGCAGGCCAATGCGGGCCTGTACAAAAACAACGCCGCCATCCGCAAAACCGAAGCCTCTAACCAGTGGAACTTCTACCAGTCCAAGAGCACCAAGCAGGCTTTGGCCGAGCTGGCGCGCGACCTGGCGCCGGCTGACAAACAGCCCGTCTACCAGGCCAAAGCCGAGCGCTACGAGAAGGAAAAAGCCGAGATCAAAGCCGTGGCAGAGAAGATGGAGACTGAGGCCACCGCCTGGGATCAGAAGTCGGATGAACAAATGCACCAGCACCACCGCTGGGCCCAGGCCACCACGGCCTTGCAGGTGGCCATCGCCTTGGCCGCCATTGCCATTTTGACCAAAAAGAAATGGCTGGAATACGGCATGTTCATCGTCGGCGGCGCCGGCGCGGTGGTTGGCATTCTGGCCGCGCTACATATTTAATAGCAACAAACCCTTACAGAACCAGCGCAACAGGCTTAAAACGGCAAATATTTTTGCGTAAGCCGCTTGGCAACCGAGCCGCTTGCCAGTCGCCCTTATCGGTTGCTGCGCTTTTTACCGATGCCACCGCGGTAGGTCGCCGATACATCGGCCTGGCGGCGCCGCTCCGAGCGCGCCATCATGATGCTGGCGACGAGAACACCCACACTGACCACTGCCACCGTCAAGGTCGCCACGGTGTTGACACTGGGGTTGAGTCCCAAACGGGCGCGGCTAAAAATTGCAATCGGCATGGTGGTGGAGCCCGGCCCAGACAGGAACGACGACAGCACCACATCATCCAGTGACAAGGTGAATGTCAACAACCAGGCCGCCCCAATGGCCTGCGAAATCAACGGCAGGGTCACCAGAAAAAACACCTGCAAAGGCCGGCAACCCAGGTCTTGGGCGGCTTCCTCCAATTTGGGGTTTAACTCTTGGAGGCGCGACTGCACCACCACTGTGGCATAGGCCATGCCCAACAGGGTGTGCCCCAGCCAAATAGCAAACATGCCCCGCTCAGGAAATCCAAAGATGCGCTCCACAGAGACCAGCA
>JBBQLM010000062.1:0-22747 GCA_038327925.1 Burkholderiales bacterium
TCGAGCAGGCCGTTGTTGAGGTCGTCTTCAAAGCGCTTCAGGCCCTGCAGGCAGCTGGGGCAGCTGGTGAGGATCTTGACGTTGGCTTGCGCTGCACGGCTCAGATCGGGCGTCTTGGCCATGATTGCGCGCAGCGCGGCTTCGCCCTTCTTCAGCTCTTCTTCTTTGCGAAAGCGCACCTGCGTGCTGATGTCGGGCCGGGTCACGCCCAGGGTACCGCTTTCGCCGCAGCAGCGTTCGTTCTTCAGCACCTGCGGGCCGACCAGCGCTTGCACCGTTTTCATCGGCTCTTGCAGCTTCATCGGGCTGTGGCAAGGGTCGTGGTACAGGTAGGCACCTTGCTGGTCGGCGTTGAGCTTGATGCCTTTTTCGAGCAGGAACTCGTGGATGTCGATGATGCGGCAGCCGGGGAAGATGTCTTCGAACTTGTAGCCCTGCAGCTGGTCGTAGCAGGTGCCGCAGCTGACCACCACGGTCTTGATGTCCAGGTAGTTCAGCGTGTTGGCCACGCGGTGGAACAGCACGCGGTTGTCGGTGATGATCTTGTCGGCCTTGTCGTCCTGGCCGCTGCCGCGCTGGGGGTAGCCGCAGCACAGGTAGCCGGGGGGCAGCACGGTCTGCACGCCGGCGTGCCACAGCATCGCTTGCGTGGCCAGGCCCACCTGGCTGAACAGGCGCTCGCTGCCGCAGCCCGGGAAGTAGAAAACCGCCTCGGTGTCGGCCGTGGTCGCTGCCGGGTTGCGGATGATCGGCACGTAGTCTTTGTCATCGATGTCCAGCAACGCACGCGCGGTCTTCTTGTGCAGGCCACCGGGCATCTTTTAGTTGATGAAGTGGATGATCTGCTCTATGATGGGTGCTGCACCCAAAGTGGCCGGCGGGCTTTGGGTCTGGGCACGCGCTGCCGGCTTGAGCAATTGATTCACCAGGCGCTGCGCCTTGAAGCCCACACCCACCATCGCGCCCCGCATCAGATTGATGACCTGCGGCTGGGTGGTGTTGAGGAAGGCCATCGCCACCGCGGTGCCGGGCCTGTAGCTCTTCTTGCCCATCTTGCGCAGCAAGCTGCGCATGGCCATCGTGACGTTGCCGAAGTCGATGTCGACCGGGCACGGGCTTACGCACTTGTGGCACACAGTGCAGTGGTCGGCCACGTCTTCGAAGTCGGCCCAGTGCTTGACGCTGATGCCGCGCCGTGTTTGCTCTTCGTACAGAAAAGCTTCGATCAACAGGCTGGTGGCCAGGATCTTGTCGCGTGGGCTGTACAGCAGATTGGCGCGCGGCACATGGGTGGAGCACACCGGTTTGCACTTGCCGCAGCGCAGGCAATCCTTGACCGAATCGGCAATGGCGCCGATGTCGCTCTGTTGCATGATCAGCGACTCATGGCCCATCAGACCGAAGCTGGGGGTATAGGCGTTGGTCAAATCTGCGTGCATAACGCCCCCACGCTCCGCCGCTTCGCGGGTCGCTGCCCCCCGAGGGGGCGGATTCGCCTCGGGGCGGCCCAGCGGCGAATCTGCCTCTAGCCCTCGTGGAGACTGCGCAGCCTGCTCCTGATTTCGTAGCAACTTGCCTTTGTTGAAGCGCCCCTCGGGGTCCACTTTGGCCTTGTACTCGGTGAACGGTCGCAGCTCCTCATCGCTCAGGAACTCCAGCTTGGTGATCCCGATGCCGTGTTCGCCCGAGATCACGCCGTCCAGCGAACGCGCCAGCGCCATGATGCGTTTAACCGCGCCGTGGGCGGCCTGCAGCATCTCGTAGTCATCGCTGTTGACGGGAATGTTGGTGTGCACATTGCCGTCGCCGGCGTGCATGTGCAGTGCCACCCAGACCCGGCCCTTGAGGATGCGCTGGTGGATCGCCGTGCATTCGCTCAGAATGGCCTCGAACGCGGCCCCGGTGAAGATGCCTTGTAGCGGCGCACGCAGCTGTGTCTTCCAGCTGGCGCGCAAGGAATGGTCCTGCAACTGGGCAAACAAGCCTTCCACGCCGACCAGCCAGCCCTGCCACTGGGCGCGCACCTCGGTGATCAGCGCCAGCGCCTGGGCCACCCGGTCTTCCAGCAGTTCGGCTGCGGGGATGTCGTTGGCGTCACCGCCCTTGCTGAGGGGCAGGTTGCCGGTCTCAAAGAACTCGGTGAGTGCGTCGCACAGGGCCAGCTTGTTGGTGAGGCTCAACTCGATGTTGATGCGCTCGATGCCGTCGGTGTACTCCGCCATGCGCGGCAGCGGGATGACCACGTCTTCGTTGATCTTGAAGGCGTTGGTATGGCGTGAAATGGCCGCCGTCTTTTTGCGGTCCAGCCAGAATTTCTTGCGTGCTTCGGGGCTGATGGCGATGAAGCCTTCGCCGCTGCGCGAATTGGCGATGCGGACGACTTCCGAGGTGGCGCGGGCCACGGCGTCGGCGTCATCGCCGGCAATGTCGCCAAACAGGGCCATCTTGGGCAGCACGCCGCGCTTGGACTTGGTGGTGTAGCCCACCGCCTTCAAGTAGCGGTCGTCCAGGTGCTCCAGGCCGGCCAGCACCACGCCAGTGCGCTTTTGCTCGGCGAACATGAAGTCGATGATTTCGACGATGCTGGGTACCGCGTCCTTGGCATTGCCAAAGAACTCCAGGCACACGGTGCGGGTGTTCTTGGGCATCTTGTGCACCACCCAGCGCGCGCTGGTGATCAGGCCGTCGCAGCCTTCCTTCTGGATGCCGGGCAGACCGCTCAGGAATTTGTCGGTCACATCCTTGCCCAATCCCTCCTTGCGGAAAGACTTGCCGGGAATGTCCAGGCGCTCGCTGCGCAGTTTGGTCTTGCCGTCGGCCTTGAAATACTGCAGATCGAAGCTGGCCATCTCGGCATCATGGATCTTGCCCATGTTGTGGTTGACGCGCGTCACCTCCAGCCACTCGGCCTGCGGCGTCACCATGCGCCAGCTCGCCAGATTGTCCAGCGCCGTGCCCCACAGCACGGCTTTTTTGCCGCCCGCGTTCATGGCGATATTGCCGCCAATGCAGGACGCTTCGGCCGAGGTTGGGTCCACCGCAAACACATACCCGCCGCGCTCGGCGGCATCGGCCACGCGCTGCGTGACCACACCGGCTTCGGTCCAGACGGTGGCCACTTCGCGGTCCATGCCCGGCAGGACCTTCATCTCCACCTCGGTCATGGCTTCGAGCTTTTCGGTGTTGATAACCGCCGATTTCCAAGTCAGCGGAATCGCACCGCCGGTGTAACCGGTGCCGCCCCCACGCGGGATGATGGTCAGGCCGAGTTCAATACAACCCTTGACCAGGCCGGCCATCTCTTCCTCGGAGTCCGGCGTCAGCACCACAAACGGGTATTCCACGCGCCAGTCGGTGGCATCGGTCACATGCGAGACGCGCGAGAGGCCATCAAACTTGATGTTGTCCCTGGCGGTGAGCTTGAGCAGTGCGCGCTGGGTCTTCTTGCGCAGGGCGCCCATATCCATCCAGCTGGTGTCAAAGGCTGCAACGGCAGCACGCGCGGCCACCAGCAGCTCACCTACCATGGCGTCGCGCTCGGGATCGGTGTCGGGTGTGCGGCGCTTTTCCACTTCGTGCAGGCGGTGTTTGAGCGCATCGACCAGCAGGCCGCGGCGGCGCGGGTTGTCCAGCAGGTCGTCCTGCAGATAGGGGTTGCGCTGTACCACCCAGATGTCGCCCAGCACCTCGTACAACATGCGGGCCGAGCGGCCGGTGCGGCGTTCACCGCGCAACTGGTTGAGCAGACCCCAGGCGCGCTCCCCCAGCAAACGGATCACAATTTCCCGGTCGGAGAAGGAGGTGTAGTTGTACGGAATTTCGCGGATGCGTTCATGCACATGCGGCTGCTGGCCGGGCGCTGACAGGAGGTGTTGGAGCGAGGTGGGAGCGTTCATCGGACAGTAGTTTGCAGTCTTGGCAGCCTGGGAGACCGCTGTGGGCGGGAGGAAGATATTACCGCAGTGCAGCAATCACCTACCCCTGGGAGTGTCAAACTCGGCTGGGGTGGCCGCTCTAATGGAAACCACCAAGCGCCGACTGCAAGTCGATCACGTTTAATCAGACTGTCACGAAACGTTCATACCCTTGCGTGTTTGCACGTACCCAAAGGAGCTCCTATGAAACTGAAAATTGTCGCTGCCGCGTTGATCGCCGCGTTTTCCATCCAGGCGCAGGCCCAGACCGAAATCCAGTGGTGGCATTCCATGACCGGAGGGCTCAACGAATGGGTCAACGACCTGGCCAAGGGCTACAACGACAGCCAGAAGGATTTCAAAATCGTTCCCACCTTCAAGGGCAATTACGACGAGTCCATGACGACGGCCATGGCCGCGTTCCGCGCTGGCAATGCACCGCACATCCTGCAGGTGTTCGAGGTGGGTACCGCCACCATGATGGCCGCCAAAGGGGCTATCAAGCCCGTGGGCGAGGTGATGAAGCAGGCCGGTGTTCCCTTTGACCCCAAGGCCTATGTGCCTGCGGTGGCCGGTTACTACACGGCGCCCAGTGGCGAGATGATGTCGTTCCCGTTCAACAGCTCGACCACCATCTTTTATTACAACAAGGACGCTTTCAAAGCGGCCGGCCTCGATCCCAACAAAGCGCCCAGCACCTGGCCCGAGGTCACGCTGGCGGCTGCCAAGCTGAAGGCGTCCGGCCACAAATGCCCCTACACCTCCAGTTGGGTCAGTTGGGTGCATCTGGAGAGCTTCTCCACTTGGCACAACACACTGTTTGCCACCCAGAACAATGGTTTTGGCGGTACCAGTGCACGCCTGGCCTTCAATTCACCGCTGCACCTGCGCCATTTTGACAACCTGGCCAACATGTCCAAGCAGGGTCTGTTTGTCTACAAGGGGCGGGCCAGCGTGGCCGTGCCATCCTTCGTATCCGGTGAGTGCGCCATGATGACCGGTTCCGCTGGCTCATATGCCGACGTCAGCAAGGGTGCCAAGTTTGGCTACGGCTTGGCGCCCCTGCCCTATTACCCCGATGTGGAGGGCGCACCGCAGAACACCATCATCGGCGGAGCCAGCCTGTGGGTCATGGCTGGCAAGAAGCCTGCTGAGTACAAGGGCGTTGCGGACTTCTTCAAGTACCTCTCCAGCCCCGATATCCAGTCGGCCAGCCACAAGCGCACCGGCTACCTCCCCATCACCATGGCGGCTTACCAGCTCACCGAGAAGTCGGGCTTCTACAAAGAGAAGCCCGGAACCGACGTGGCTGTGTCCCAGATGATCCGCAAGACAACCGACAAGTCGCGCGGCATCCGCCTGGGCAATTTTGTGCAGATTCGAACCATCATCGACGAGGAAACCGAAACCATCTGGGCCGGCAAAAAGACCCCCAAGGAAGCACTCGAAACGGCGATGAAGCGCGGCAACGAACAACTGGAAAAGTTCGAAAAGGCCAACCGCTAAGCGCCTTGGAACGGTACCCATGGCAGTCGAAAAACGCGTATTTTTCCGGTCAACCTGGCTGCCCTGGCTGCTTCTGGCCCCACAGCTGGCGATCGTCGGCGTGTTTTTCTTCTGGCCGGCCGGGCAGGCGCTGCTGCAGTCCCTGCAGGAACAGGATGCCTTCGGGCTGAGTGTCACCTGGGTCGGGCTCGACAACTTCAAGACCCTGTTGTCGGACTCGGCCTACCTGGAGTCGTTCCAGACCACGGCAGTGTTTTCCATCCTGGTGGCGGTGCTGGGTATCGCCCTGTCGCTGGTCCTGGCGGTTTTTGCCGACCGCATCATCCGCGGCGCGCTGGCGTATCGCACCCTGCTGATCGTTCCCTACGCGGTTGCGCCAGCGGTGGCGGGTGTGCTGTGGGTCTTCATGTTCTCGCCCTCCATCGGCGTGGTGTCCTACATGCTCAGCCACTCGCTGGGCTTTGAGTGGAACCATTTACTCAACTCCGGGCATGCGATGGCCCTGATCGTCACGGCGGCAGTGTGGAAGCAGATTTCCTACAACTTCCTGTTTTTCCTGGCGGGCATGCAGTCCATCCCCAAATCATTGATCGAGGCGGCTGCGATGGACGGGGCGCGCCCGTGGCGACGCTTCTGGACCATCCAGTTTCCGCTGCTGTCGCCCACCACGTTCTTCCTGCTGGTCATCAACATGGTCTACGCCTTCTTCGACACCTTCGCCATCATCGACGCCACCACGCATGGCGGCCCCGGACGCGATACGGTGATTCTGGTCTACAAGGTCTACCAGGACGGTTTCAAGGGCGGCGACATTGGCGGCGCAGCGGCGCAGTCCGTCATCCTGATGCTGGTCGTCATCGCGATGACGGTATTCCAGTTCCGCTACATCGAAAAGAAGGTGCAGTACTAAATGTGTGCCCCCCACGCTCCACCGTTACACGGGTCGCTACCCCCCAAGGGGGCGCAAGGCTCCCTTGGGACGGCCCGGCGGGAACCTTTTCATGGTTGAACGCCGCCCCTGGCTGGACCTGCTGGCCCACGTCGTGATGGTGCTGGGCCTGTTGATTGTCGCCTTTCCGCTGTACCTGGCGTTTGTGGCATCGACCCACACGGCGCAGGATATTTTGCAAGCCCCCATGCCGCTGCTGCCTGGCGCGCACCTGTGGGACAACTATGCCGCGGCGCTCACCGGTCAGGGCGGCGGGGCCGGGTCCAACGCGCCGGTGGCGCGCATGATGTGGATCAGTTTGGTGACGGCACTGGTCATCACGTTTGGCAAAATCAGCATTTCATTGTTGTCAGCATTTGCGCTGGTGTACTTCCGGTTTCCGTTTCGTTCTCTGTTCTTCTGGGCCATCTTCATTACTCTGATGCTCCCGGTGGAGGTGCGCATTGGCCCGACCTACCAGGTGGTATCCGACTTGGGCATGCTCAACAGCTATGCCGGGCTGACGGTGCCGCTGATTGCGTCGGCCACTGCCACGTTTCTGTTTCGCCAGTTCTTCCTGACGGTGCCTGATGAATTGCTGGAAGCCGCGCGCATGGACGGTGCCGGGCCCATGCGCTTCTTCAAGGACATCCTGCTGCCGCTGTCCAGAACCTCCATCGCCGCCCTGTTCGTGATCCAGTTCATCTACGGCTGGAACCAGTACCTGTGGCCGCTGCTGGCCACCACCAGCGAGGACATGTACCCGGTGGTGGTGGGCATCAAGCGCATGATTGCCGGCGGTGACTCCGGCAACGAGTGGAACATCGTGATGGCCACCGCCATCCTGGCCATGCTGCCCCCAGCCATCGTCGTGGTCTTCATGCAGCGGTGGTTTATCAAAGGGCTGGTGGACACCGAGAAGTGACTGATTAAGAGACTATGGCATCTATTTCCCTCAAAAACGTCGTCAAGCGCTACGGCACCGGCCCCAAGGCAGTGCCCGTCATTCACGGCGTCAGTGCCGAAATTGCCCATGGCGAGTTCATCGTCATCGTCGGCCCCTCGGGTTGCGGCAAGTCCACGCTACTGCGCATGGTCGCCGGGCTGGAAGAGATCACCGGCGGCGAGATCGCGATCAACGGCAAGGTCGTCAACGATGTGGAACCCAGCGACCGCGACATCGCCATGGTGTTCCAGAACTACGCGCTCTACCCCCACATGAGCGTGTTTGACAACATGGCCTATGGCTTGAAGATCGCCAAGGTGCCGCTGGACGAGATCAAGGCGCGCGTGGACAAGGCCGCCAAGATTCTGGAGATTGGCCCCTTTCTGCAGCGCAAGCCGCGCGAGCTCTCCGGCGGCCAGCGCCAGCGCGTGGCCATGGGCCGCGCCATCGTGCGCCAGCCCCAGGTGTTTTTGTTTGACGAGCCGCTGTCCAACCTGGACGCCAAGCTGCGTGCCCAGACCCGGCTCGAAATCCAGAAACTGCACCGCGAGCTGGGCATCACCAGCCTGTTCGTCACCCACGACCAGGTGGAGGCCATGACGCTGGCCCAGCGCATGATCGTCATGAACGGCGGTGTGATGGAGCAGTTCGGCACGCCCGAAGAGGTCTATACCCGCCCGGCCACCACCTTTGTGGCCAGCTTCATCGGCTCGCCGCCGATGAACCTGCTCAAAGATGCGCCCGATGCCAAGCCCGGCGTCATCACCGGCATCCGCCCAGAACACCTGGATATCACGCCCACCGGCTGGGCGTTGCAGGTGGAAGCTGTGGAGATGCTGGGTGCCGAGCGCCTGGTCTATGGCCGCTGGGCGCACAGCGCGACTGACGAGCTGGTCATCATCCGCACCGAGGAGGCCCATGCCGTTCCCGCGTTGGGTGCCACCATCCATGCGACGCCACGGCCAGACCGCATCCACCACTTTGATGCCGCCACTGGAAAAAGAATATGAGTGATTGGCCTTATCCGCGCTGGGTGGCGCACCGGGGCGCCGGCAAGCTGGCGCCCGAAAACACGCTGGCTGCCTTCCGGCTCGGCGCCAGTTACGGCTACCGCATGTTTGAATGCGATGTGAAGCTGAGTGCCGACGGCGTGCCCTTTCTGATGCATGACGCCACGCTGCAACGCACCACCAACGCCCGCGCCAAGCTGGGCGCCGGCAATAGCGCGGTCGGCGGCGACCACCCCTGGGGAATGTTGGCACAACTGGATGCCGGAGGCTGGCACAGCCGCGCCTTTGCCGGCGAACCCCTGCCCACGCTGGACGCCATTGCAGCCTTTTGCATCCGCAACGGTCACTTTCTCAACATCGAGATCAAACCCACACCCGGTACAGCCCAACACACCGGCGAGGTCGTGGCCGGTGAGGCCGCGCGCCTGTGGGCAGGTGAGACCGTGCCGCCCCTGTTGACATCGTTTGAGCCCGAGGCCCTGCGTGGCGCCATGGACGCCCAACCCGAGCTGCCGCGCGGCCTGCTGCTGGACACGCTGTGGACCGGCTGGCTGGAAACGGCCCTAATGCTGGACTGCAAGGCCATCGTCTGCAACCACGCCCTGTGGGACCGCAGCAGCGTCACCCAGGCCCAGAGCGCGGGTTTCAGAACCCTGAGCTACACCGTCAACGATGAATGGGCCGCCGAGCGCCTGATAGCCCTGGGAACCGACGGCATCATCACCGACCGGGTGGACCTGTTCAGCCCGAATTAGCGCCAGCTGCGCCCACCCGCCCACTGGCTGGTGGCCGAAAAGATCACCAGGGCGGCATAGCTGGCCATCTTGCCGTCGCGGCCAAAAAACCACAGACCCAGCCCCAATGCCACCGCGCCAGCTATTGAATTGATAGCTACCTGCGCAATGAATCCGAGGGCTACAGGGATTTTCTTATTCACAAGAGGGCCCACAAGAGCCAGCACGCAACCCAATGCAATGGCCGGCGCCAGGAAATTGGCGAGATGATAGAGTTGGTCCAGAGGAGCCATTTGACTGGCCCTGCAGGGCCTTTGGGTTGGTTCAGGTGACGGCGATTTTATAATTGGACTTAAATCAATTGCAGCCGGGACGCTCGCACCCATCCGGTGCACACCAAGAATCACATGGCAGTCTGGACATTAGGCATCAACCACACCACCGCGCCACTGGACGTGCGCGGCCGGTTTGCGTTCGCCATGGACCAGATCGCACCCCACCTGCACGGCCTGCGCCAGTCACTCAACCGCATGCCCGAGGCGGCCATCGTTTCGACCTGCAACCGCACCGAGATCTATTGCGCCGGCGAGCAGAGCGAACTGGAGCCCACGCTGGGCTGGCTGGCCAACTCGGCCGGCATTTCGCCCGACGCCCTGCGCTCCCACACCTACGCGCTGCAGGATGGACTGGCCGCGCGCCACGCCTTTCGCGTCGCCAGCGGGCTGGACTCCATGGTGCTGGGCGAACCGCAGATCCTGGGCCAGTTGAAAGACGCCGTGCGCGCGGCCGATGCGGCCGGCGCCCTGGGCACCACGCTGTCGCAGCTGTTCCAGCGCTCATTCGCTGTCGCCAAGGAGGTCCGCACCTCGACCGAGATCGGCGCCCACTCCATCAGCATGGCCGCCGCCGCCGTGCGCCTGGCGGGCAATCTGTTTGAAGACCTCAGCGAGGTCAAGGTGCTGTTTGTCGGCGCTGGCGAAATGATCGAGCTATGCGCCACGCACTTTGCCGCCAAGAACCCCAAGACCCTGGTCATCGCCAACCGCACGCTGGAGCGCGGTGAAAAGCTGGCCAGCCGCTTTGGCGGCGAGGTCATGCGACTGGCCGAAGTGCCCGACCACCTGCACGAGTTTGACGCCGTCATCAGTTGCACCGCAAGCACCCTGCCCATCATCGGCCTGGGTGCCGTGGAGCGCGCCGTCAAGAAACGCCGCCACCGCCCCATGTTCATGGTCGATCTGGCCGTGCCGCGCGATATCGAGATCGAAGTCAAGTCGCTGGAAGACGTGTACCTGTACACCGTGGACGATCTGGCCACGGTGGTGCAAACCGCCCAGGCCAGCCGCCAGGCCGCCGTGGCCCAGGCTGAGGCCATTGTGGACGCCGGCGTGCAGAGCTTCATGCACTGGATCGACCAGCGCAGCGCTGTGCCGCTGATCCAGCAGCTCAACGCCCAGGCCGACGCCTGGCGCGCCACCGAGCTGGCCCGCGCCCGGAAACTGCTGGCCAAGGGCGAGCCGGTGGAGGCCGTGATGGAAGCCTTGTCAAAAGGGCTGACCCAGAAGATGCTGCACGGCGCGATGGCCGAGCTGCATGCAGGCGACGCCCAGGCCCGCGAACGCGCCAGCCACGCCATCGAACACTTTTTTCTGCGCAACGCGCGTTAGCTGCGCCCCGTGCGCCGCCAACTGGCCGCTCCATCGGCGCTGCCAGCCATTGATTCATTTCCTCCGTCCTGATTGCGCCCCATGAAAGCCTTCTTCCGTCAACAACTGGCCCGCTACACCGACCGCCAGGCCGAGCTGGAGTTCCTGCTGTCCCGCGAGGACATCATGAAGGACATGGAGCAGTTCCTCAAGCTCTCGCGCGAGCACACCGACGTGGCCGCAGTGGCCAGCCGCTGGGCGCGCTACCAGCAGCGCGAGGCCGACCTGGCCGGTGCCCAGGAGATGAAAAGCGACCCTGACATGGCGGAGATGGCCGAGGAAGAAATCGAGAGTGCCACGGTCGAGCTGGCGCAGTTGGAGGGCGAGCTGCAGCGCATGCTGCTGCCCAAGGACCCGGATGACGCGCGCCCCGCCTTTGTGGAAATCCGCGCCGGCACGGGTGGCGACGAGTCGGCACTGTTCGCCGGCGACCTGCTGCGCATGTACACCCGCTACGCCGACCGCTGCGGCTGGAAGACCGAGATCGTCAGTGAATCCCCGAGTGAACTGGGCGGCTACAAGGAAGTGGTGGTGCGCATGGAAGGCCACCACAATGGCACGGGCACCTATGGTGCGCTCAAGTTTGAGTCCGGCGGCCACCGCGTGCAGCGCGTGCCCGCCACCGAGACCCAGGGCCGCATCCACACCAGCGCCTGCACGATTGCCGTGCTGGCCGAACAGGACGAGGCAGAGGCCATCAAGATCAACCCGTCTGACCTGCGCATCGACACCTACCGCGCCAGTGGCGCCGGCGGCCAGCACATCAACAAGACGGACTCGGCGGTGCGCATCACCCACATTCCCACCGGCATCGTCGCTGAGTGCCAGGATGGGCGCAGCCAGCACAGCAACAAGGCGCAGGCGCTGAAAGTGCTGACCGCCCGCATTCATGAAAAGGAGCGCAGCGAGCGCGCCGCCAAGGACGCCGCCGAGCGCAAGAGCCTGGTCGGCAGTGGCGACCGCAGCGACCGCATCCGCACCTACAACTTCCCGCAGGGGCGTCTCACCGACCACCGCATCAACCTGACGCTGTACAAGCTGCTGCAAATCATGGAAGGCGACCTGGACGACGTGGTGCAGGCCTTGCAGGCGTACGAGGCGGCCGAGCAGCTGGCGGCGCTGGAGCTCGGGATGGTTTAGAGCCTTTCAGGCCTCTAGCCCTCGTCAATACTGCACAAACAGCTACAAATTTAATAGCAAATGGGAACCCCACAAACGCCCTCCACCATCGCCCAGGCGGTGACGTGGGCGCAGGCCCAGGGCCTGGACCGGCTGGATGCGCACATGCTGGTGCTGCACGCGCTGGGCCGTTCCGAGCACGAGCGCGCCTGGCTGCTGGCGCACGACACCGACGCGCTGCCCGACTCTGCCTACGCCACGCTGCAGGCCAGCGTGCGCCGCCGCGCCAGTGGCGAGCCGCTGGCCTACATTACCGGGCACAAGGCGTTTTATGGTCTGGATCTCGCCGTGGATTCCCGCGTGCTGGTGCCCAGGCCGGATACCGAAACCCTGGTGGACTGGGCGCTGGAGGTCCTCTCCCCCGTGCCGGGCAGCCAGGTGCTGGATCTGGGCACCGGCAGCGGCGCCATCGCGCTGGCGCTGAAACACGCCCGGCCCAGCCTGCAGGTCAGCGCCGTGGACTTCAGCGCCGACGCCCTGGCCGTGGCCCGCGCCAATGCACAGCGCCTGAAGCTGGACGTGGCGTTGGCACAGGGCAGTTGGCTGGACGATGTGCAGGGCCGGTTTGATGCCATCGTCTCCAACCCGCCCTACATCCCATCCAGCGACCACCACCTGGCCGCGCTCACCCATGAACCCCTGTCGGCGCTGACCAGTGGGACCGATGGGCTGGACGACATTCGCACCATCATCCGGCAGGCGCCATTGCATTTGCGTAGCGGCGGCTGGCTGCTGCTGGAACATGGCTACGACCAGGCGGCGGCGGTGCGCGCCCTGCTCACCCAGGCCGGCTTTGCCGGTACCCAGTCGCGCCGCGATCTAGCCGGCATCGAACGCTGCAGTGGCGGATATTGGCTCCAGCCCTCGTAGAATATGCATAACCAGCTACCATTTTGGTAGCACATCACCCCACCAAACCCATGTCCCACACCACCCCCGCCTGCCCCCAGTGCACACTGGAAAACACCTACCCCGACGGCACCAACTTTGTCTGCGCCGACTGCGGCCACGAGTGGCCGATGGCCGCAACGGCGACTGCCGACGACGAAGACGATGCCGTCATCAAGGATTCCAACGGACAGGTCCTGCAGGATGGCGATGCCGTGGTGCTGATCAAGGACCTCAAGGTCAAGGGCTCCTCCACCGTGCTGAAGATGGGCACCAAGGTGAAGAGCATTCGCCTGGTCGGTGGCGACCACGAGGTGGACTGCAAGATGGATGGCGGCAGCTTCATGCTGAAAGCCTGTTTCCTGAAAAAGGCCTGAGCACAGGGCGCACCGACCATGGATGCGCAGAACGCCCAATGGCTTCTTCTGGTGTTGATCAACATCCCGGTCTATCTGGGCCTGGGGCGCATCATTTTCTCGGACTGGGACGGCGTCATCGAGGCGCTGCGCCTGTGGACCTCGGCCGACTGGTGGTTGACGCTGGAGAAGCAGTGGCAACTGGACCGCTGGAGCACGGCCAAGCTGCCGGTTTTTGTGCTGGCCTGTGTGGCGCTGGTGCTGCTGGAGCACCTGATGTTCGGCAAGGGCAAGGTCGTCAGACCCGCAGCCCAACTGGTCGGGCTGCTGTAGGCCCGGCCCGGCCGTTACAGACTACATGCAGGCGCGGTAAATTTCGGCCAGTGACACCGCCCCGGTGCGCGCCAGCTTGATGCCATTGGCCGGCAGGCTGAACATGCGGCTGGCCAGCGCGCTGTCGCGGTACACATCGGCGGACACTCCCACATCTACCCGTTCGGCAAGCTGTTTATCCATGACCAGCAGTTCGTAAATCGCCTGGCGGCCGGAAAATCCCGTGCCATGGCAGCGGTCACAACCCCTGCCGCGCCAGAACACCTCCTCCGGCCCCAGATCGAGGTTGGTGCGCATCAGGGCGTCCAACGGCTCCACTTCGCGGCAGTGCGGGCAGTTGGTGCGCACCAGGCGCTGCGCCAGCACACCGATCACTGCCGAGCGGATCAGATACGGCTCCACGCCCATTTCGATCAGGCGCACCAGCGCGCTGGGGGCGTCATTGGTGTGCAACGTGCTGAAGACCAGATGACCGGTGAGTGCACTCTCCACCGCGATCTTGGCGGTCTCATAGTCGCGCATCTCGCCGATCAGGATCACATCCGGGTCGTGGCGCAGGATGTGGCGCAGCGCCTTGGGAAAGCTGAAATCGATGAGGGGGTTGACCTGGATCTGGATCACGTTTTCCAGCTCGTACTCAATCGGGTCTTCCACCGTGATGATGTTGACGTTCTGGCGCACCACCTCTTGCAGCGCGGCGTACAGCGTGGTGGTCTTGCCCGACCCAGTGGGGCCGGTCACCAGCACGATGCCCATGCTGCGGCGCAACAGGTCGCGCAGGCGCGCCAGATCGACTGGATCAAAGCCGATGGCATCCAGGTTGCGCATGTCGGCCGTGCGCGCCAGCACCCGGATCACCACGCTCTCGCCAAACTGCGAGGGAATGATAGAGATGCGCAGGTCGATGCCGGCATTGTTCTCGGTGATGCGGATGCGCCCATCTTGCGGCAGGCGGTGCTCCGAACTATTCATGCTGGCCAAAATCTTGATGCGCCCCACCACCGGCGGCAACAGGGCCCGGCGCAGGCGGCGCACCGGCACCAGCGTGCCATTGATGCGAAACAGCACCTCAAAGGTTTTTTGCCCCGGGCGGATGTGGATGTC
Source organism: Burkholderiales bacterium (assembly GCA_038327925.1). GTDB lineage: Bacteria > Pseudomonadota > Gammaproteobacteria > Burkholderiales > Burkholderiaceae_C > Allorhodoferax. The sequence continues at coordinate 14,605 of JBBQLM010000062.1, forward strand.
AGAAGCCCGCCGGCTGACCGCATCGGCCAGCAGGTTGGCCACCAGCCGCACGATGGGCGCCTGGCGGGCCAGCAGTTCGGCCTCGCTCCAGACCCGCATCTCCTCTTCCTCGCTGCCAGTCTCCATTTCGCTGATGGCCAGGGACTCCAGTTCATCGGAATCGCTGTGCGAGGCGTAGCAGCGTCCGACGGCATTGCGGATGTCGTCGGCCGACGCGAGTACGGCCACCACCCGGCACTGGGTAACAAAGCGCATCAGGTGCTGCTGCTCGGCACCCATGGCATCGGCCAACGCCACCATCAACAGATCGCCCTCACGCAGCAGCGGCAACACATTGAGCCGTGAGGCCATGTCCAGCGGCAGGGTCTGCAAGGCCATGATCTGCGGCTCAAAATCCGCCAGCACCACGACCGGCACATGGCTGAGTACGTCGGCCACGCGAAGGGCCTGTCCGACCTCAGCCTGGCTGTGCCCGTCCAGCGACAACTGCGTGACCAGGCGCGCAGCCAGTTCGGCCGCATCGTCGGTGGGGTGCGAGGTTCTGCCGCGAAAGGCCTCGGACAGACAGGCGTGCCCCGCACCCTTTTCCAACGGGCCAGTGCTCTCCAGCGGCAGCACGCGAAAAGCCCCCCGCTCCAGCACATCCTGCAACTCGGCCAGATTGCGGACCACCCCCATCTGCAGGGGCGAAAACATAGGCGCACCGCCATCCAGCGGCACCGGCGCGGTATCGTGCGCAGGCCACTCGCCAGCCACCCGGGCATGGTGCGCGAAGTCGTCGCTGAGCAGGACGTCGTGGGGCAGCTCAATATCGGGTTCGGTCATGGTGTGTGCGCAGAAAGAGCCAATATTCGCATGCTCGCACCGAAGATACCAGTCTCCCTTGATATGGGTCAGGTTTTGACCTGCGGGTTGCACAAGGCCGCACTGCCAGAAGGGTCTGGGATAATGCGGGACTAGGGTAAGTACTGGGCCAATCGGGCCTCAATCAATGGAGTTTTTTGCGATGAGCGACACACAACAACGGATCGATGAGCTGGTCAAGAACAACGAGGTTCTGCTATTCATGAAGGGCAACGCCAGCTTTCCGCAGTGCGGCTTTTCGGGGCGCGCCATCCAGATCCTCAAGGCCTGCGGCGTAGAACCCAAGGCCATCAAGACCGTCAATGTGCTGGAAGACGACGCCATCCGCGCCGGCATCAAGGAATACAGCAACTGGCCCACCATTCCCCAGCTCTACGTCAAGGGCGAGTTCATTGGTGGCTCCGACATCATGATGGAGATGTACGAAAACGGTGAACTGCAGCAGGCGCTGGGCACACCGGCGGCCTGATCAGGCGGGCTTGTATTCCCACAGGCGCTGGGCCGCGAACACAGCGTCTGGGTACTGCGGCTTGCCACGCGAGCCGTTGTAGCGGCCCAAGGCCATGAACAGGTTGCCCTTCTCACGCTCCAGGTAGTGGCGCAGGATCACGCAGCCAAAGCGCAGGTTGGTCTGCATGTGGAACAGCGTTCCGGCGTCACCGTTGCCGAGCGCGCGGGTCCAGAACGGCATCACCTGCATATAGCCCCTGGCACCGACCACCGACACAGCGTATTTGCGGAAATTGCTTTCCACCTGGATCAGACCCAGCACCAGCGCAACGTCCAACCCGGCCCGCTTGCTTTCGTACCAGACGGTTTGCAGGAACTCCTTGCGGGTTTCGAGCGCTGTTTTCTTTTTCTTCAGGCGCTCACTCATGGCGCCCAGCCAGCGCAGATAGCGCAGACGCGATTCGGTATCGGAAAACTCGGGAATTGGCGGCGCGGCGTTGCGGATGGCACTGCTCAGCGCCGTGCGCACAGAGTCGATGAGCGGTTCCTCGATTTGCCCACCCGCCCAGGAATGCTCCTGAATCGATAGCAATCCAAGCCCTAGCAACGAGGGCAGAAGGCATTTTCTGCGGGTAATGCCGGTTGGCATCCCAGCGGTCATGCCGCCAGTTTTGATCGCACCAGCGCCGCGATCTCCCCCACGGCCACCTTGGTGGCGGCGCTGTCGCGGCGGTGCTGGTACTCCACCACGCCCTCTTTCAGCGTGCGGTCGCCGATGGTGACGCGGTGCGGCACGCCGATCAACTCCCAGTCGGCAAACATGGCGCCAGGGCGCTCGCAGCGGTCATCCAGCATCACGTCAACACCGGCGGCCAGCAGTTCGGCATACAGCGTGTCGGCAGCGGCCTTGACCTCGGGGAAGCGGTCCGGGCTAATCGGGCACAGCACCACGGTGAACGGTGCCAGCGCGTCAGGCCAGATGATGCCCTTGTCGTCATGATTCTGCTCGATGGCGGCGGCCGGCAGGCGGGTGATGCCGATGCCGTAGCAGCCCATTTCCATGAATTGGGGCTTGCCGTTGACGTCCAGGAAGGTGGCGTTCATGGCCTTGCTGTACTTGGTGCCCAAGTAGAACACGTGGCCGACCTCGATGCCGCGCTCGATGGCCAGCACGCCCTTGCCATCCGGCGAGGCGTCGCCCGCCACGACATTGCGCAGATCAGCCACCAGATCAGGCTCGGGCAGATCACGACCCCAGTTGGCGCCGGTCATATGGAAATCTTCGTCGTTGGCGCCGCAAATCCAGTCGGCCATGACGGCCACGTCGCGGTCGGCCACGATCTTCAGCGGATGCTTCAGACCGAGGGGCCCCAGGTAGCCCGGCTTGCAGCCGAAATGCTGCGCAATCTCATCCAGGGTCGCAAAGCGGAAGTTGGCCAGACCGGGCAGCTTGCCGACCTTGACCTCGTTCATGTCGTGGTCGCCACGCAGCAGCAGCAGCCAGACCTGGGTCTTGGTGACAGCACCCTTGTCATCCAGCGTGTCGGTGGCCAGCACCAGGGACTTCACGGTGGTCGCCAGCGGCACGTTCAGCAGCGCGGCCACGTCCTCGCAGGTGCTCTTGCCCGGCGTGGGGGTCTTGGTCAGCGGCTGGGTGGCAGCGCCACGTGGGGCGGTGGGCGCCAGCGCCTCGGCCTTTTCGATGTTGGCGGCGTAGTCGCTGGTCGGGCAGTAAATGATGGCGTCCTCGCCGGTGGCGGCGATCACCTGGAATTCCTCGCTCAGGTCGCCACCGATGGCGCCGCTGTCGGCGGCCACGGCGCGGTAGCGCAGGCCAAAGCGGTCAAAAATCTTGCGGTAGGCGCCGGCCATGACCTGGTAGCTGGCCTTGGCGGCATCCTGGTCGCGGTCAAAGCTGTAGGCATCCTTCATGATGAACTCGCGCCCGCGCATCAGGCCAAAGCGGGGGCGGCGCTCGTCGCGGAACTTGGTCTGGATCTGGTACAGGTTCTTGGGCAACTGCTTGTAGCTCTTGATTTCCTGGCGGGCAATGTCAGTGATCACTTCTTCACTGGTCGGTTGCACCACGTAGTCGCGGTCGTGGCGGTCCTTGATGCGCAGCAGTTCAGGGCCGTTGGTCGTGAAGCGGCCGGTCTCCTGCCACAGCTCGGCCGGCTGGATCACCGGCATCGTCAGTTCCACCGAGCCAGCGCGGTTCATTTCCTCGCGCACGATGGCTTCCACCTTGCGAATCACCCGCAGCCCCATGGGCATATAAGTGTAGATACCGGCGCCCAGTTTCTTGATCATGCCGGCGCGCGTCATCAGCTTGTGGCTGGCCACTTCGGCATCGGCAGGCGCCTCTTTCAGGGTGGAAATGAGAAATTGGGATGCTTTCATGGGGTGACTCGCAGAACTTCTGGGGACTTCGCTACTTGTTACACGGCAGTTGCTGTGCATAATGAACGAAGTTTAAAAATTGGGGTTTGATTATGCTTGACCGGGACGGCTTTCGGCCCAATGTCGGCATCATCCTGCTCAACCAGAAAAATCAGGTATTTTGGGGCAAGCGCATACGCACCCATTCTTGGCAGTTTCCGCAGGGTGGCATTGACCGGGGGGAGACCCCCGAGCAGGCCATGATCCGTGAATTGCACGAGGAAGTGGGACTCCACCCGGAGCATGTCAGCATTGTTGCCCGTACCCGAGACTGGTTGCGCTATGAGGTGCCGGATCGTTACATTCGCCGCGATGCACGCGGCCACTACAAGGGCCAGAAGCAAATCTGGTTCCTGCTCAAACTACTGGGGCATGACTGGGATCTGAACCTGCGTGCCACCGACCATCCCGAATTTGACGCCTGGCGCTGGAACGACTATTGGGTTCCATTGGACGCGGTCGTCGAGTTCAAGCGCGGTGTCTACGAGACTGCCCTGACAGAGCTGGCCCGCTACCTGCCACGCCATGAACCGCGCAACCGCTTTCTGCGCCATGCCCACAGGCCCCACGAGCAGGGCAACGAGTCGCTTGGCCATGCGCAGGGTGGTATGGAGCTTCCCCCCGGGGCGACTTTTGAACCCGACCCCGCTGCGGCAACCAACACACCACACCACGGACGCAACCATGGCCATTAAGCCGCTTCTGACAATCGGCATAGCCTTGGCTGCGGCTGCCGCTTTTTCACAGACACCGGTCGAAAAACCGGAATGGACGGAAGAGGCAGCGCCACAGCCGCCCGCATTTTCCAAGGACAAACTGATCCCCATCGAGATGCCGCCCTATGTGACACTCAAGGTGGGCATTGATCCTGAAACGGTGGTGGTTGGAGCCGACGGTGTGGTCCGCTACGTGGTGGTCATGCGCAACACGTCCGGTTCCGTGAATGCGGCCTTTGAAGGAATTTTGTGCTCTTCCGGGGACGTCAAGACCTATGCGCGCATGGGTTCTGCGGGAACCTGGATACCGGTGCAGGAACCGCAATGGCGCTCTATGACAGACAACCTGCCCTCGCGCCACGCCTTCGCGATCTCCAAGCAGGGCGGCTGTGACGGTCGCTCAGCCGCCAAGGCTGCCGACATCGTCAGGGCGTTGAAACAGGGACCCAAGAGCTACGACTGATCGTGGCGCTATGGCGCCCGTTCGCTCAGCGGGTAAGAACCAGATTGTCCCGGTGCAGCATCTCTGGCTCAGCCGCGTAGCCCAACAGCTTTTCGAACTCGCCCGAGGGCTTGCGGCACAGCAACCGCGCTTCGCCGCTGGCGTAATTTGCCAGGCCACGGGCGATTTCCAATCCCCCGCCATCGCGCACGGCAATCACGTCGCCACGCGAAAAGTCACCCTCCACCGCCACCATACCGATGGGCAGCAGACTCTTGCCTTCGTCGCGCAACTTGGCAACCGCGCCGTCGTCCACCACCACAGAGCCGCGCAATTGCAGGTGATCGGCCATCCATTGCTTGCGTGCCTGGTTCTTCTGGGTGGGCGCCACCAGCAGGGTGCCAATGGCCTCGCCCTGGGTCAAGCGAATCAGGGCATCGGGCTCTCGCCCCCACGCGATGACAGTGGAAGCACCTGATCCAGCTGCACGCTTGGCAGCCAGAATCTTGGTGATCATGCCGCCGCGCCCGATGCTGGATCCGGCGCCACCGGCCATGGCTTCCAGTGCCGGATCGCCGGCACGGGCCTCGTGGACAAACTCAGCCGCTGGGTCCTTGCGGGGATCAGCAGTGAACAGGCCCTTCTGATCGGTCAGGATGACCAGGGCATCGGCTTCCACCAGGTTGGCCACCAGAGCACCCAAGGTGTCGTTGTCGCCAAACTTGATCTCGTCGTTGACCACGGTGTCGTTTTCATTGATGACTGGAACCACACCGAGCTTGAGCAACGTCAGCAGCGTGGAGCGGGCATTGAGGTAGCGCTCGCGGTCCGCCAGATCGGCGTGGGTGAGCAGCACCTGCGCGCTACCCAGGCCATTGAGCTTGAGCTTGGTCTCGTACATCTGGGCAAGGCCCATTTGCCCGACCGCCGCTGCGGCCTGCAACTCATGCACAGCCTTGGGACGCGTCGTCCAGCCCAGGCGCTTCATGCCTTCGGCAATGGCACCGCTGGAGACCATGATGACTTCACGCCCATCCTGGATCAGATGCGCCAGTTGGCGGCACCATTCGCCAATAGCTACCTCGTCCAGGCCGCGGCCATCGTTGGTGACCAGACTGGAGCCGACCTTGACCACAACCCGGCGGGCATCGCGCAGCACCGGGGAACTAGCAATATTTACCATATATGAGTGTAGCCCTCGTCTACTTTACGTAGAGTGCTACATTTTTTATAGCTAAACAGATTCGTCCGGCGTGTTGACAAATCGCGGATCTATCACTTCAGGCGTTTGCTCAGCCACCTGCTGCGCCTTGACGTGCTTGTAGATTTCCTTGATCAGGGGCTCGCAACCTTCGCGTGTGAGAGCCGAGATGGCAAACACCGGGCCCTTGAACTTCAACCGCTTCACAAAATCCTTGACCAGGGCGTCGCGCGCATCGGTTGCCACCATATCGAGCTTGTTCAGCACCAGCCAGCGGGGCTTCTTGTACAGAGCCTGGTCGTACTTCTTGAGTTCGTTGACGATGGCCTTGGCTTGCGCCACGGTGTCCACGTTCTCGTCAAAGGGGGCCACGTCCACCACATGCAGCAACAGTCGGGTGCGCTGCAGGTGGCGCAGAAACAGGTGACCCAAGCCAGCCCCTTCCGAGGCGCCTTCGATCAGGCCGGGCAAATCCGCCACCACAAAACTCTGCTCGGGGCCGACCCGCACCACGCCCAGATTGGGGTGCAAGGTGGTGAAGGGGTAGTCCGCGATGCGGGGGCGCGCATTGGAAACCGCCGTGATAAAGGTGGATTTTCCAGCGTTGGGCATGCCCAACAGGCCGACATCGGCCAGCACCTTCAACTCCAGCTTGAGGTTTTTCTTCTCTCCAGGCCAACCCGGTGTCTTCTGACGCGGCGCACGGTTGATGGCGCTCTTGAAACGCAGATTGCCAAAACCGCCGTCACCGCCCTTGGCAATGGTGATGACCTCACCAGGTTTCAGCAACTCGTACAGCACCTCGCCGGTTTCGGCGTCGGTGATGATGGTGCCCACCGGCATTTTCAGGGTGATGTCATCACCCGCAGCGCCAAACATATCGGAGCCCATGCCGTGTTCGCCGCGCTTGGCATCGTGCCGACGCGAAAAACGATAGTCCACCAAAGTATTCAGGTTGGGGTCCGCCACAGCGAACACATGGCCGCCACGGCCACCGTCACCGCCATTGGGCCCACCAAATTCCTTGTATTTTTCATGCCGAAACGAGACGCAGCCCGCCCCACCGTCTCCAGCAGAGATGTCAATATAGGCTTCGTCAACGAACTTCATGATTTAGAGCGTAGTTATAAACGAAAAACCCCGCGCTTTAGGCGCAGGGTTTCTAGGGGAGATCGACCGCAGATCAGGCTGCAGTCACGCTCACCGTGTGCTTGTTCAGCGCGCCCTTGACGGCGAACGAAACATGGCCTTCAGTCAGTGCGAACAAGGTGTGATCCTTGCCGATACCAACATTCTCGCCGGGGTGGAACTTGGTACCGCGTTGACGCACGATGATCGCGCCACCGCTGACCAATTCGCCGCCAAACTTTTTCACACCGAGCATTTTGGGCTTGGAATCGCGCCCGTTTCGCGTAGAGCCGCCGCCTTTTTTCTGTGCCATGACCTTATCCTACGATGGCGCCGATTTGCAGTTCAGTGAACAGCTGGCGGTGACCTTGACGTTTCTGATAGTGCTTGCGACGACGCATTTTGAAGATGCGCACTTTGTCGTGCTTGCCCTGAGACAGTACTGTGACTGTTACAGTTGCGCCGGACACCAAGGGTGTGCCGACCTTCAGTTCAGCGCCGTTTCCGACAGCCAGAACCTGGTCGATCACGATCTCTTGGCCTACGTCCGCAGCAATCTGTTCTACTTTAATTTTTTCGCCAGCAGCAACCCGATATTGCTTGCCACCGGTTTTTATGACCGCGTACATATTGACCTCTCGTTTCATGTGCGAACCAAATTCCGCACAGCCCAAAATTATAGCATTTAGCTCAAAGACTATCCAGAAACGCCGATTTTTTGATTATCTGATTGGGCGTCCAGCTTTCTATAATCGCTCTCCAACCACCGGTCGATAACTTGCAGAACCCACCCCTCCCACCAACACCTGCGCTTTCGATCATCGCCGAAGACATGCGCGAAGTCGATGCGGTAATTGCCAGCCGCCTGGAATCCGGCGTTCCATTGGTGGGTCAAGTCTCGCA
>JBBQLM010000063.1:0-21284 GCA_038327925.1 Burkholderiales bacterium
TGTTGCAGCTGGTGGGCCTGGCCGACCAGCCGGTGGAGCTGCTGTACCACGACGCCACCATTCTGGTGGGCCTGGTCTATGCCTCGCTGCTGTTCATGGTCATCCCGCTGGTCAACAGCCTGGAGAGTCTGGACGACAGCCTGATTGAAGCCGCCTACGACCTCGGAGGCTCCACCGCCAACATCGTGCGCCGCATCGTGATTCCGCACGCGGCGCCGGGCATCGCGGCGGGCTGCATCGTGGTCTTCATGCTTTGCCTGGGCAACTACCTCACGCCCACGCTGCTGGGTGGCAAGAACTCGCTCTGGTTCACCGAGCAGATCTACACCCAGTTCATCACCCGCTTCAACTGGAACCAGGGCGCTGCCTTTGGCTTCCTGCTGCTGTTCCTCTCCAGCGCGCTGGTGTGGGCCGGTTTGAAGCTGACGGGGCAGCGCTTTGGCGCGGTGATGAAGACATGAACCCCCACGTTCACGTCGTCTTGTGCCTTCCGAGGAGGCACTGATGATCCCCAGCCTGCCGCGCCCTGCTCTCCAGCGCTTTGGCCTGGGTGCCTTTGTTGTGGCGTTCTTCGTTTTCCTGTTCGTGCCGCTGGTGGTGGTGGCGGTGTTTGCCTTCAACGACGCACCCTATCCCACGCCGCCCTGGATGGGTTTCACGCTGGACTGGTTCACCGCACAGACCGATACACGAACGGGTCTGCTGTTTGATGCTGAGCTGCTGCGCAGCATCGGCACCAGTGCCTGGGTGGCGCTGTGGGTCACGCTGCTGTCGGTCGGCGTGGGTACCTGCAACGCCTTCCTGCTGGAGCGCTTCGAGTTCCCAGGGAAGAATGCGGTGGCGCTGCTGGCAATGCTGCCGCTGGTGATTCCGGGTGTGATCCTGGGCATTTCCATCCTGGCCTTTGCCAGCCGCATCGCCAATTTCGCCGACGAGACCTGGGGCCTGGAGCTGGACTTTCTGCGGCCAGGGCTCCCGCTGGTGATCCTGGGCCAGTTCAGTTACATCGTCACCATTGCCACGCTCACCGTCTCGGCCAGCCTGCGCCGCTTTGACCGCTCGCTCGAAGAGGCCGCGCTCAACCTGGGCGCGAGCCGGTTGGCCGTGTTGTCGACCATCACGCTGCCTTACCTGCGCCCCAGCATGATCGGCGCAGCGGCGATGGCGTTTCTGATGTCGTTCGAGAATTTCAACACCACGCTGATGCTGGTCGGCTCCGAGTCGCCACTCACCGTGCTGATGTACGGCCGCATGCGCGAAGGCGCGACACCGGTGCTCAACGCGGTGAGTTTGTTCCTCATGGTTGCCTCGGCCTTGCTGGCACTGTTGCTGCTCTGGCGCGCAGGGCCCAGGCAGCAGCCAGCCACCTGACGGGCGGCGCTGGCGCAGCGCGGCGTTTAAGCTGCATTTCAGCTGACCCCTGTTCAATACGACCACCAGCACATGCTGGGTTGCTGTTGAAAAGGATGTTTCATGAAATCGTTTGTTGTTGCTGCCGCTCTGATCGCGGTGGCTGGTTTGGCCATGGCCGAGCCTTCGTGCAGCGTACCCAAGGAAAAATGGATGCCTGAAGCCGCATTCAAAAAGAGCGTTGAAGCACAGGGCTACGCCATCAAGACCTTCAAGGTCAACAAGGGACAGTGCTATGAGGTTTATGGCAAGAAAGACGGCCAAAACGTTGAGCACTGGTTCAACCCGGAAACCGGCGTGCGCGTGACGAAGTAAGGCGGCCATGAGCCGCTCGCAGGCAAGCAGGCTCAACCAGCCGGTGTGGGACCGCTTCGTGCGGCTCTTTCACTGGTCGCTGGTGGCCTGCGTGCTGCTCAACTACTTTGTTCTGGAGCCGGGTGAGTGGCAGCACAGGTGGGTGGGCTACCTAGCCTGCGCGCTGGTCACTGCGCGGATCGTCTGGGGGTTTGTCGGTCCAGGCCACGCGCGTTTCGCCGATTTTTTCCCCACGCCAGCCCGCGTGAAACACCATGTCGAGGCGCTGCTGGCCAAGCGACCCGACGCCCACGCGGGGCACAACCCACTGGGTGCGCTGATGATGCTGCTGCTCATGGCGCTGGTGCTGTTGCTGGGGCTGACCGGCTGGCTGCAAGGAACCGATGCTTACTTCGGCGACGAAAGGCTGCAGGACCTGCACCGCTATCTGGGCAACGCGTTGATGCTGTCGGCCGGCCTGCACGCGGCTTCGGCAATTGTGGTGGGCCGCCTGGAGCGCACCCGCCTGATCAAAGCCATGGTCACTGGCGTCAAAGAACATTACTGAGCGCCAAAAGTGTTGCTGGGCGCTGGACGTTTTGAACGCGGGTGTTGCGCCTGTGCCAGACTTCAGTGCATGAAAACCAGCCCGCACCGCATCACCGACGCCGAGGTCGATTTCACCGCGATCCGCGCTCAGGGCGCGGGTGGACAAAACGTGAACAAGGTGTCGAACGCGGTGCACCTGCGTTTTGCGGTGCACGGCTCTTCGCTGCCCGAGGCGATCCAGCAGCGCTTGCTGGCCTTGAGCGACCAGCGCATCACCCTTGAGGGCGTGGTGGTGATCAAGGCGCAAACCAGCCGCAGCCTGGAGCAGAACAAGGCCGATGCACTGGCGCGGCTGCAGGCGCTGGTCGACAGCGTGGCAACCCTGCCCAAGGCGAGAAAACCCACCCGCCCGACGCGGGGCTCTCAGCTGCGCCGGGTCGAAGGCAAGGTGAACCGCGGTCAGACGAAGGCGCTGCGCGGCCGGGTGTCTGGCCAGGATTGAGGCGCTTCGCCGAAGAAACTCAGGCCGGCCCGGCTTGCACCGACGCGTCGGTGAACACCAGCGCCACGGGATAGCGTTGCCCGGCCGCATGGTCTTCGATGCAGCGCAGCACCAGCGGGCTGCGGTGGCGCGCGGCGCTGGCGCGCACCTCGTCCAGCGTGAGCCACAGCGTGCGCACAATGCCGTGGTCCAGCTCTCGCGTGGAATCGAACGCACCCAGCTCACCGCCGTAAGCAAAGCGCAGGTAGGTGATGTCTTCGCCGGTGGCTTCGCGCTGGAAGCGCTGCAGGTAAATGCCGATCAGCGAAGTGGGCACGAAAGAAAACGCGGTTTCTTCCAGCGCCTCGCGTGCCACGCCCTCGGCCGGGCTTTCGCCCGGATCGAGGTGGCCTGCCGGGTTGTTCAAACGCAAGCCCTCGGGCGTGTGTTCTTCCACCAACAGGTAGCGGCCATCGTGCTCAATGATCGCCGCCACGGTGACGCTGGGTTTCCATCGTGTGTCCATGCGGCGCATTATCCAACCGCCGTCAACCCGAACACCCCGCCGCGCAAGGGGTGGGTGAGCCGTTCGGGTCAGACGCCGATCAGCGGCTGCGGCACAATCTGTCACCCTTCTGCGGCGCCCACAAGGCCCCGCTGGCCCATGCGACACCGCTGCGCAAGGCCCTTTCGCTGATGGCGGCTCGGGCTCGGCCGCCCAAACCCGCCTGTTCCCTTTCCCTGTTTCAAGGACCTTTCCATGACTTCTGGCGCACCGAACGAAACCGCCACGCCAGTGGCAACGGCACCACAGCGCATTGGCGTGCCGCGCGAGATTTTTCCGGGCGAAAAACGCGTCGCCACCGTACCGGAGGCGGTGGTCAAGCTGGTCAAGCTGGGTTTTGCTGTGGTGGTGGAGTCTGGCGCCGGTGAGCTGGCCCAGCTCAGCGACAGCGACTACATCGAGGCCGGCGCCAGCATCGCCAGCTCGGCCACGGAGCTGTGGAGCGGCACCGACATCGTCTTCAAAGTGCGCGCACCCACACCCGACGAGGTGGCGCTGATGCACGAAGGCCAGACGCTGATTGGCTTTATCTGGCCAGCGCAGAACCCGGCGCTGATGCAGCAGCTCGCCGACAAGAAAGTCACCGTGCTGTCGATCGACGCCCTGCCGCGCACGCTCAGCCGTGCGCAGAAGATGGACGCGCTGACCTCCATGGCGGGCGTGAGCGGTTACCGCGCGGTGGTGGAGGCGGCCAACGCCTTCGGTCGCTTTTTTAACGGCCAGATCACGGCAGCGGGCAAGGTGCCGCCCGCCAAGGTGTTCATTGCGGGCGCGGGTGTGGCGGGCCTTGCGGCCATTGGAGCAGCCGCCAGCCTGGGCGCCATCGTGCGCGCCAACGACACCCGTGCCGAGGTGGCCGACCAGGTGGTCTCCCTGGGCGGCGAGTTTGTGAAGGTCGACTACGAGGAAGAAGGCTCGGGCGGTGGCGGCTACGCCAAGGTCATGAGCGAGGGCTTCCAGCAGGCCCAGCGCGCGATGTACGCGAAACAGGCGCGCGAGGTGGACATCATCATCACCACCGCGCTGATTCCGGGCAAGCCGGCACCCAAGCTGATCACCGCCGAGATGGTGCAGAGCATGAAGCCCGGCAGCGTGATCGTGGACATGGCCGCCGAACAGGGTGGCAACTGCGAGCTGACCGAGCCCGGCCAGGCGGTGGTCAAGCACGGTGTGACCATCGTCGGCTACACCGACCTGGTATCCCGCCTGTCCCGGCAATCCTCGACGCTGTATTCCACCAACCTGTTTCGCCTCACCGAGGAGCTGTGCAAGACCAAAGACGGCGTCATCAACGTCAACATGGAAGACGATGCCATCCGTGGCCTGACGGTGACCAAGGAGGGCAACATCACCTGGCCACCACCAGCGCCCAAGCTGCCGGCAGTGGCCCCGGCGGCGGCGGCCAAACCGGCTGCGGCGCCGGCGGCCAAGAAGGGCGGGCATGGACACGGTGCTGCCAGCGAGCCCATGGCTGGCAGCAAACTGGCGATCATGTTTGGCGTGGCGGCTGCGCTGTTCTGGTTTGTCGGCGCCAACGCACCGGCGGCCTTTCTCGGCCACTTCACGGTGTTCGTGCTGGCCTGCTTTGTCGGCTACATGGTGGTGTGGAACGTCACTCCCGCCTTGCACACGCCGCTGATGAGCGTGACCAACGCCATCAGCAGCATCATTGCCATTGGCGCGCTGGTGCAGATCGCCCCACCGCAAGGCACCACGGACTGGATTCGCTGGCTGGCACTGGCCGGCATCGTTCTCACCACGATCAACATGTTCGGCGGCTTTGCCGTCACCCAGCGCATGCTGGCCATGTTCCGCAAATAATCCCAGGAGACGCACATGAATGACGGTTTGGCTACAGTCTCCTACATTGGAGCGACGATTCTTTTTGTCCTGAGTCTGGGTGGCTTGTCCAACCCGGAGACCTCGCGGCGCGGCAACCTCTACGGCATGATTGGCATGGCGTTGGCGGTGCTGGCAACGGTGTTCGGTCCCAAGGTGACGGCAGCGGGCATCCCCTTCATCGTGGGGGCCATGGCGGTCGGTGGCACCATCGGCGTCTATGCCGCACGCACGGTCCAGATGACGCAGATGCCCGAACTGGTGGCGCTTATGCACAGCCTGGTCGGCTTGGCGGCGGCGCTGGTGGGTTTTGCCAGCTACTTCGACCCCTCGTCGAATCTGGTGGGAGCCGAAAAAGCCATCCACGAAATGGAGATCTACATCGGCATCCTGATCGGGGCGGTCACCTTCTCGGGCTCGCTCATTGCGTTCGGAAAGCTCAACGGCAAGATCGGCGGCTCGCCGCTGCTGCTGCCCGGGCGCCACTGGATGAACCTGGCCGGTCTACTCGTGGTGATCTGGTTTGGGCGAGAGTTTCTCAATGCCCACACCATTGAGGCCGGCATGACGCCGCTGATCGTGATGACGGTGATCGCCCTGCTGTTTGGTATCCACATGGTGATGGCCATTGGCGGTGCGGATATGCCGGTGGTGGTGTCCATGCTCAACAGCTACTCCGGCTGGGCCGCAGCCGCGACCGGCTTCATGCTGTCCAACGACCTGCTAATCGTGACGGGTGCGCTGGTTGGTTCCAGCGGTGCGATCCTGTCCTACATCATGTGCAAGGCCATGAACCGCAGTTTCATCAGCGTGATTGCCGGTGGCTTCGGAACCGGCAGTGGCAAGCCCGCGCCCAAGGGCGATGCGGCCCAGCCCGCTGGTGAAGTGGCACCGATTACCAGCGCGGAGACTGCCGAACTGTTGCGCGATGCGAAGAGCGTCATCATCGTTCCCGGCTACGGCATGGCCGTGGCCCAGGCCCAGCACACGGTGTTTGAAATCACCAAGCTGCTGCGCGAAAAGGGCGTCAACATCCGCTTTGGCATCCACCCGGTGGCCGGACGCATGCCTGGCCACATGAACGTGCTGCTGGCCGAGGCCAAGGTGCCCTATGACATCGTGATGGAAATGGATGAACTCAATGACGACTTCCCTGCAACGGATGTGGCCATGGTCATCGGCGCCAACGACATCGTGAACCCGGGGGCCCAGGATGACCCGAGCAGCCCGATTGCCGGCATGCCGGTGCTGGAGGTGTGGAAAGCCAAGACCTCCATCGTCATGAAACGCAGCATGGCTTCGGGCTACGCGGGTGTTGACAATCCGCTGTTCTACAAGGACAACAACCGCATGCTGTTTGGCGACGCCAAGAAGATGCTGGATGAAGTGCTGATGGCCCTGAAGGCCTGAGACACCGTCGAACTAGGGAAAACACCAAGAAGATCTCAAGTGCCGACTCTAGGCATTCAGAGGCAGAATATCCGGTTACTTCACAGTTGGGACAGGCAAGCATGACAGACCGCATTTGGCTCAGTAGTTACCCCCAGGGGGTGTCCGCCGACATCAATGTTTCAGCGTATACCTCGGTGGTAGCGTTGATGGAGGAAAGTTTCCAGAAGTACGCAAACCGTGTGGCCTACAACTTCATGGGCAAGGACATCACCTATGCCCAGACCGACAGCCTGAGCCAGGCATTTGCGGCTTACCTGCAGGGTCTGGGTCTGGTCAAGGGCGACCGCGTCGCCATCATGATGCCCAATGTGCCGCAGTACCCGGTGGCCGTCGCCGGCATTTTGCGTGCCGGCTTCGTGGTCGTGAATGTCAACCCGCTGTACACCCCGCGCGAACTGCAGCACCAGCTCAAGGACTCGGGCGCCAAGGCCATCGTCATCATCGAGAACTTTGCCACCACGCTGGAGAAGTGCATCTCGGCGACGCCCGTCAAGCATGTGGTGCTGTGCGCCATGGGTGACCAGCTGGGTTTGCTCAAGGGCGCTCTGGTCAATTATGTGGTGCGCAACGTCAAGAAGATGGTGCCTGCCTACAGCCTGCCGGAAGCCGTGCGTTTCAATGCCGCCATCGCGATTGGCACCAAGGCACCGTTCAAGAAGCCTGAAATCAAGGCTGACGATGTGGCCGTGCTGCAGTACACGGGTGGCACGACCGGTGTCTCCAAGGGCGCCGTGCTGCTGCAACGCAACGTGATTGCCAATGTCCTGCAGTCCGAGGTCTGGAACAACCCGGTGATGAGCAAGATACCGGCGAACGAGCAGGCCACCGGTGTGTGTGCCCTGCCGCTGTACCACATCTTTGCGTTCACGGTCGGCATGATGCTGTCCATGCGCATGGGCGGCAAACTGATCCTGATTCCCAATCCGCGTGACATTCCCGGTGTGCTCAAGGAACTGCGCAAGCACGTCATTCACTCCTTCCCGGCCGTGAACACCCTGTTCAACGGCCTAGCCAATCACCCGGACTTCAACACGGTGGACTGGAGCCACCTCAAGGTGTCGGTGGGCGGTGGTACGGCGGTGCAAAGCGGCGTGGCCAAGCTGTGGTTTGAGAAGACGGGCTGCCCTATTTGCGAAGGCTACGGCCTGAGCGAGACATCGCCCTCGGCCAGCTGCAATGTGGTCACTGCGACCGAGTACACCGGAACCATCGGTGTGCCCTTGCCCAACACCTACATGAAGTTGCTTGACGATGATGGCAACGAAGTTCCGCTCGGGCAGCCGGGTGAAATCGCCATCAAGGGTCCCCAGGTCATGGCTGGCTACTGGCAACGCCCCGACGAGACCGCCAAGGTCATGACGTCGGATGGATTCTTCAAGACCGGTGACGTGGGTGTCATGGACGAGCGCGGGTTCTTCAAGATTGTGGACCGCAAGAAGGACATGATCCTGGTGAGCGGCTTCAACGTGTTTCCCACAGAACTGGAAGACGTGGTGGCACAGATGCCAGGCATCATGGAATGCGCCTGTGTCGGCGTGGCCGATGCGAAGTCCGGCGAAGCAGTCAAGCTGGTGATTGTCAAGAAGGACCCCAACGTCACCGAAGACGATGTGCGGGCCTACTGCAAGGAGAACCTCACCGGCTACAAGCAGCCTAAGGTGATTGAGTTCCGTGGCGAGTTGCCCAAGACCCCGGTCGGCAAGATTCTGCGCCGGGAATTGCGCGATAAATAGGCATTTGAATTGCCATTGCAAAGCGGCCCGAGGGCCGCTTTTTCATGGGTGCCGCTTGGCAACTTCCGGAATCGCATCGCACAGCAACGTGGTGACTTTTTTGGCGTTGCTGTTGAACACTGCCAGGATGGCATCCCAACTGACCGGCTCCTCGTCCGTTTTCCAGCAATCGTAGTCGGTGCTCATGGCCACGGCGGCGTAGGGAATGCCGGCTTCGTTGGCCAGCGCAGCCTCAGTTGCTATCGACATGTTGATGACATCGGCGCCCCAGGCGCGGAACATGCGGGACTCGGCTCGTGTGGAGAAACGCGGGCCTTCAATGGTCACAACGGTGCCGACTGGATGAAAGGCAAAACCGTGCCGTTCACACACCGTGATCAGGGTGGAGCGCAGTGCCGGACTGAACGGATCGGCCATCGGTGTGTGCACCGGCTGGTGCGCCTCGAAGCGCTCATGGAAACTCATGGCGCGCTGCTTGGTGAAGTCGATGAACTGGTCCAGGATGACCAGGTCGCCGCGGCCAATCTCCTCGCGCAGTGATCCGACCGCCGTCGTGGCCAGAATATGGGTGCAACCGGCGTCCCGTAGCGCCTGGATGTTGGCGCGGTAGTTGACCTGGCTGGGAGGAATAGTGTGCTCGCGGCCATGGCGCCCCAGCAATACGACCTCCACACCCGCGATCTTGCCAATCTTCAACGCAGCCGATGGTGCACCCCAGCGGGTGGTGACAGTGCTGTCGCGTGCACCCTCCAGAATGTCCGGATTGTCCAGGCCGCTGCCGCCGATGATGCCGATTCGGGTCATGGTGTCGATATCCTTTGAAGCAATGCGCACAGCGCATCCAGGGTTGAGGCCGTGTCGGCACCGTAGGCGACCACGCCATCCATGTGGCCGGCCATGGCAAACACGGTGGGCAGATGGGGCTGCCGTGTCACCAGTTGCGCCACCGTGTGGGCCATGGCCGGCGTTCCATAGGGAACATCGGCGGGCGTTGCCGGTGCGCCGGTTTGCAGCAGGTGGTCAAACAGGATGCGGCTGTGGACATGGATGACGCAGTGCACACCGGGATGGGCCGCGTAGATGGCGCCATGTGTCATGGACTCGGACGATGCGGGCAATGGCCCCATGGATTGCACGTGGTTGTTCTCGATGGAAAACGATTCGACCAGGCAGAAGTGTTGTGCCTGCAATATACGCAGAGCTCCGGTGGCGCTGGCCGTGATGACAAACGGGTTGCCATCGTTGACGCGAACGCTGAGGTTGCCATACCCCACGCCGTTGTCGTAGACGCCAATCAGCCCCAGGTCGAACAGCGTCGTGCGGGCGCGGTTCAGTTCATCCAGTGTGGCGGACGGTGGCACTCCGCCATCGCGCCGCGTGCTGGTGTACTTGATATAGCCGTCGTCGATGGGCGCGCCCATTCAGCGTTGCTCCGGAAACAGCGACAGGATGGCTTCCTCGTTGGCCGCACAGATGCCGCGTTCGCAGATCAGCTGCGTGATCAGGCGCGCGGGCGTCACATCAAAACCCCAATTGCGCGCCGGTGTGGTGGGTGGGCAAATACGCACGGATTCCACATGGCCCTGCGCAGTTTGCCCGGCCATGAAACGCACCTCGCTGGCATCCCGCTCTTCAATCGGGATGTTGGCCACGCCATCACGCAGCGAAAAATCGAATGTTGAAGATGGCAGGGCGACGACCATGGGGATGCCGTTGTCGCGGGCTGCCAATGCCTTCAGGTAGGTGCCGATTTTGTTGGCCACATCCCCGTTGCGGGTGACCCGATCCGCACCGGTGATCACCATGTCTACCATGCCGTGCTGCATCAAATGGCCGCCGGCGTTGTCGGCAATCAGGGTGTGGGGCACGCCGTGCTGGCCCAGCTCCCAGGCGGTCAAGCCGGCGCCCTGGTTGCGGGGGCGGGTTTCATCAACCCAGACGTGCAGGGCAATGCCGGCATCATGGGCGGCGTAGATCGGCGCCGTGGCAGACCCGATGTCTACAAAAGCCAGCCATCCGGCATTGCAGTGGGTCAGGATATTGACGACTTGGCCTTGCTTGCGTTGTGCCTGGGATTGGATCAGGGGCAGTCCGTGGGCGCCGATGCGCCGGCAATGCTCCACATCTTCGTTGGCAATCGTTTCGGCGGTCTCCCGGGCGAGCGCGCGCTGCTGCTCGGGCGTGCCGTTGACACCAATCGTAGTCAGCACGCGGTCAACGGCCCAGGCCAGGTTGGCGGCCGTCGGGCGTGTTGCCTTGAGCGCGGCACCTGCGCGCGCCATGGCGACAGGGAAATCACTGTCTGACGCTTCCAGCGATGCCAGATACATGCCATAGGCCGCACAGGCGCCAATCAGGCCGGCGCCGCGCACGGTCATGTCCCGAATGGCCACGCGGGCGTCCGCGGCCGAGCGCAGATCCACGATGGCAAACACGTGAGGCAATTGGGTCTGGTCAATCACCTGGACCACGCAGGGATCATCCGGCTTGAGCCAGATGGTGCGGTAGGGACGGCCGTCAACGTGCATGGATTCAGTGCAGCGCGCGCATGCCTATTTCAACCAGCCGCGCTTGCGGAAGTACCACATCGGCACCAGCGCACTGGCCACCATCAATGTCAGCGCGTAGGGATAGCCCAGCGACCACTCCAACTCGGGCATGAACTTGAAGTTCATGCCATACAGGCTAGCTATCAGGGTGGGGGGTAGCAAGGCAACGCTGGCCACCGAGAAGATCTTGATGATCTTGTTCTGGTTGATGTTGATGAAACCGACCGTGGCATCCATCAGGAAGTTGATCTTGTCGAACAGGAACGCCGTGTGGGAGTCCAGCGAATCGATATCGCGCAGAATCTGTCGCGCTTCTTCGAACTGCTCGCCGTTGAGCATCTTGCTGCGCATCATGAAGCTCACCGCGCGGCGGGTGTCCATGACGTTGCGTCGGATGCGGCCATTCATGTCTTCGTGGCGCGCAATGGCGCCCAGCACTTCTCCGGCCAGCGCGTCGGTCACGTCGCCAGACAGCACCTTGGTGCTGACTTTTTCCAGTTCGTCGTAAATTCCTTCCAGCGTGTCGGCCGAGTACTCGGCATCGGCATCGAACAGCTTGAGCAGTACTTCCTTGGCGTCCTCGATCAGACCGGGTGCGCGCCGCGCCCGCATGCGCAGCAGGCGGAACACCGGAACATCCTCGTCGTGGATCGAAAACAGCACGCCCTTGCTTTTGAGTTCGTCGTTGAACTGGTTCAGGATGAACGCCACGCGCACGGTGCGCGGTTCGTCATCGTCTGCAATCAAGAAGTCGCTGCGGATGTGCAGTTCGCCGTTGTCTTCCTCGTAAAAGCGCGCGGACTCTTCGATGTCCTCGTCCATCGCGTCTTCCGGAATTGATAGGCCGTAATATTGCTTGACCCAGCGCTTCTCTTCAACGGTGGGTGATTCGAGATCAACCCAGATCGGATGAAACTGGGACAGCTCTTCCAGTGACTCGATCTCTTCCTGAAAGAGCCGCCCGTTGGCGAGCGTGAAAATATTGAGCATGGCGGTTCAATCGGGGTCAGATTCCAATCATTCGACGCGAACAATTGTGTGTTGTGGCAGCTTTCGAATAATTGGAATCTGACCCCAATTAAATGTGAAAGCTACCGACTGGGGTAGGTTTCCAAGAAGTGCTCTCCAAGAGTGCGAATCTTCAAATTATCGCACCGCAATTGCACCCTGTGCAGTCGGTGCGATAGCAAAAAAGGCGTTGCATTTCGGCAGGTTCGGGCGCATAGTGAATTCACGGCAATCAGATTTTTTGGAATGTTTGATGGCTGTTCTTGCCGTGCCAAGCGGCGAGGTTTTTAACTTGAAAGCAATTGGAGGCTTTTTATGAATTTAACGATCAGCGGTCACCATCTTGAAGTTACCCCGGCCCTGCGTAGTTATGTCACGACCAAGCTTGATCGAATCATGCGGCATTTTGACCAGGTGGTCGATGTCAAGGTACTCCTCACGGTTGAGAAGCAAAAGGAAAAGGAGCGACGGCAACGTGCCGAGTGCAATATCCACGTCAAAGGCAGTGACATGTTCGCCGAGAGTTCCCACGAAGACCTGTATGCCGCCGTCGATGAACTCGTTGACAAACTTGATCGCCAGGTAGTGCGCCACAAGGATCGTCTGCAAGACCACCACCATGACGCGCCCAAGCGCCTGATGTGATTCAGTTTCCGGCGTTTGCCGGCAAATAGCCGCCCGCTTGCCGGGCGGTTTTTTTGTGCATAATCCGATCACACCATGAACCGACTCGCAAGTATCCTGTCCCCAGCACAAGTGCTGGCGCAAGTAGAAGTCACCAGCAAGAAGCGGGCTTTTGAAGAGGCGGGGTTGCTGTTTGAGAACCTGCATGGCCTGAGTCGCGCACTGGTGACTGACAGCTTGTTTTCGCGTGAGCGCCTGGGCTCCACCGGTCTGGGTCACGGTGTGGCCATTCCCCATGGGCGCATCAAGGGCTTGAAGTCGCCCATGGCGGCTGTTTTCCAATTGGCCCATCCCATAGGTTTTGATGCGCCAGACGATCAGGTCGTTGGGCTGCTGATTTTTCTGCTGGTGCCCGAGGCAGCCACGCAGAAGCATCTGGAAATCCTTTCCGAGATCGCAGAGCTGCTCAGCGATGCGGACCTGCGCGAAAAGCTGAAAGCCAGCACCGATGCCGCACAACTGCATGCGCTGATTGCGCACTGGCAATCAGCGCAGCTGGTCTGACCATAGCCTGAGAGCCGGCATCCTCTGTGAAACCCACCGTAGTCAGTGCCGACGTTCTGTTCGAGGAGTTTCGCTCCCGCCTGCATTGGGAGTGGGTCGCTGGCCTGGGCGCATCGGAGCGCCGCTTTGATGAGGTGGCGGTGCGTGCCGCACGTTCTGGCGCCGATCTGGTCGGTTATCTCAATTACATCCATCCCTACCGTGTGCAGATACTGGGTGAGCGCGAAATTGCGTACATCACCAATGCGACCACGGAAGACTGTGCCCGGCGGATTGCCCGTATCGTGACGCTGGAGCCGCCGGTACTGGTGCTGGCGGACGGCCAACTGGCGCCGCAGGCACTGTTGTCCATGTGCGAGCGGGCGCAGATTCCCATGTTCGCCACGCAGGAGTCATCGGCCTTCGTGATCGACGTGCTGCGGGCCTATCTGTCCAAGCACTTTGCCGACCGCTCGTCGATGCACGGTGTATTCATGGACATTCTGGGTCTGGGCGTGTTGATTACTGGCGAGTCGGGCCTGGGCAAGAGTGAACTCGGCCTAGAACTGATTTCCCGTGGCAACGGTCTCGTCGCCGACGATGCGGTCGACCTCTACCGCATCAACCAGACCACCATTGAAGGGCGCTGCCCCGAACTGTTGCAAAACCTGCTCGAAGTGCGCGGCATCGGCCTGCTCGATATCCGCGGCATCTTTGGCGAGACGGCGGTGCGGCGCAAGATGCGCCTCAAGCTCATCGTGCATCTGGTACGCCGCGAAACGCTGGAGCGCGAGTACGAGCGCATTCCCTACGAACCACTGACGCAGGACATACTGGGCGTTCCGGTGCGCAAGGTCGTCATCCAAGTGGTGGCCGGGCGCAACATCGCCGTGCTGGTCGAGGCCGCCGTGCGCAACACCATTCTGCAATTGCGCGGAATCGATACCTACCAGGAATTCGTCGAACGCCACCGGAAGGCCATGGCGCAGGGCAACTAAGGCCGCTCAGTTGGCGGGTCGGCGGCGTTCCTGCTCCATCTCGGCGCGATGGGGGCAGTTCTCTTTGACGCAGTTGGCGTACAGGCTCAGGGCGTGGTCCGAAATGGCGAATCCCTTGGCCTTGGCAACGGCCTGCTGGCGGCTTTCAATCTCCGCATCGTAAAACTCTTCGACCTTGCCGCAATCCAGGCACACCAGGTGGTCGTGGTGTTGGCCTTCGTTGAGTTCATATACGGCCTTGCCGCTTTCAAAGTGGCTGCGGCTGAGGATGCTGGCCTGCTCGAACTGGGTCAATACCCGGTACACCGTTGCCAGTCCCACGTCGGAATGCTCCTTCAGCAATACCCGGAAGACATCTTCCGCCGTCAGGTGGCGTTGCGCGCTGCGCTGGAATACCTCGAGTATTTTCAGGCGGGGTATGGTTGCTTTGAGTCCGGTGTTTTTGAGTTCGTCGATGTTGGTCATTGGCATCTTTCCGCCGGGACAGCTCGGGAGGTTGAGCGGTGCTCAACCGCTACAATCATGCGATCATAGCTCGCGTAACCATCCATGTCCGACATCCATAGCAATGCCCTCCGCTTGAATCTGGTCGTCCTCGCGCTCGTGGGCCTTGCGGGATGCAGCAGCTTCGATGGCGCCAGCAACCGGATCGCTTCGGTGGTCTCGCCATACCGCATGGACATTGTCCAGGGCAATGTGGTGACCCGTGAACAGGTGGCCATGCTCAAGCCCGGTATGCAACGCGCCCAGGTGCGGGACATTCTAGGTACGGCCCTGCTGGTCAGCGTATTCCATGCGGATCGCTGGGACTATGTGTTCATGCTGAAACAGCAGGGCGAACTGAAGCAGGCGCGCAAGGTCACGGTGTTCTTCAAGAACGGCGTCATGGACCGGGTCGAGGCCGACGAGTTGCCCAGTGAGTCCGAGTTTGTAGCCACTCTTAAGTCTCCTACCCCCAGAGGCACGGCGCCTGCGCTGGAAGCGTTGGAAGAGTCGCTCAAGAAGTACCCTCTGCCAACCAAGCCGACGCCCGCCCCGGGCCCCGCGCTGACGACGACGGACTACCCGCCTCTGGAGTCCACACGTCCGTAGGACGACAGCCTCTGCACCCAAGGATCGTGACATGACATACAGAATAGCCGTTGCCGGCGCATCCGGCCGCATGGGACAAATGTTGATTGACGCGATCCAGGGGGCGGATGACTGCACCCTGGGTGGCGCACTGGACATGGCCGGCAGTGCCGCCATCGGCCAGGACGCAGGTGCCATGTCCGGCAAACCGGTGGGCGTCACGATCACGTCCGATCTGCGCGCCGGTCTGCAATCCTGCGATGTGCTGATCGACTTCACCCGCCCCGAAGGCACGCTGGCACACCTGCAGGTCTGCCGTGAACTGGGTGTGGCGGCGGTGATCGGCACGACCGGCTTCACCGACGAACAAAAGGCGGAAATTGCAGAAATTGCCAAAAGCACTGCCGTCGTCATGGCCCCCAATATGAGCGTGGGCGTCAACGTCACGCTCAAGCTGCTGGAGATGGCGGCCAAGGCCCTGTCCACCGGCTACGACATCGAAATCGTCGAGGCCCACCACCGCCACAAGGTGGATGCGCCGTCCGGCACCGCCCTGAAGATGGGCGAGGTCATTGCTGGCGCGCTGGGGCGTGACTTGAAAGACTGCGCCGTGTACGCCCGCGAAGGTGTGACCGGCGAGCGCGATCCGTCCTCCATCGGCTTTGCCACCATCCGCGGTGGCGACATTGTGGGCGACCACACCGTGCTGTTTGCCGGCATTGGTGAGCGCATCGAGATCAGCCACAAGTCCTCCAGCCGTGTCACCTATGCACAGGGCAGCCTGCGTGCCGTGCGCTTCCTGGTCGGTCGTAAAGCGGGATTGTTTGACATGTACGACGTGCTGGGACTGCGGTGAACGCACTGGACCTGCTGCGCCAGGGTGACAGCGTCAGTGCCGGCGTTGCGCTGGTGCTGTTGGTCATGTCGGTGGGCAGTTGGGTCGTGATCCTGTGGAAAGCCTGGTTGCTGCTGCGAGCGCACCGGGATGTGGCGCGCAGCACGGCAGCGTTCTGGCAGGCGGCCTCGCTGGACGCTGGCCTTCAATCCCTGCAGACATTCGACCGCGAAGGCCTGGTGCGTCCGCTGATCGAGGCCACACAGGTGTCGACGACTGGCACCCTGGCGGGTGCAGGCGATCGCTCCCAGCAACTCACCCGCGTTTTGCGTGACGCCCTGCACGCCGTGCTGCTCAAGCTCCAGTCGGGGCAGGTGCTGCTGGCCACCGTCGGCTCCACGGCTCCCTTCGTCGGCTTGTTGGGCACGGTTTGGGGCATCTACCACGCGCTGATCGGCATCTCGGGTGCCGGCCAGGTCAGCATCGACAGAATTGCCGGGCCGGTGGGTGAGGCGCTGATCATGACTGCCGCGGGTCTTGCGGTAGCCATTCCGGCGGTGCTGGGCTACAACGTGCTGGGCCGCTACATTGGCCGCATCGAAGCTGACCTGGAAGGCTTTGCCCGCGACCTGCGGGAATTGCTGGTCACGCAGTGACACGCTTGGGGCCCCTATGAGTTTTGGTCGCCTCGAACGCACACCCGGTCCGCAGCCGATGAGCGAAATCAACATGACGCCGCTGGTCGATGTGATGCTGGTGCTGGTGGTGATCTTCATCATCACCGCACCCCTGCTGGTCAGTGCCGTCAAGGTCGATCTGCCGCGCACA
Source organism: Burkholderiales bacterium (assembly GCA_038327925.1). Taxonomy (GTDB): domain Bacteria; phylum Pseudomonadota; class Gammaproteobacteria; order Burkholderiales; family Burkholderiaceae_C; genus Allorhodoferax. The sequence goes on from JBBQLM010000063.1 coordinate 16,780, forward strand.
TCCGGGGCTGCGGCCCTGGAGGCGCCCAAGTTCCTGTCTCTCACCATCGCCCGCGACGGCCAGGCCTATGTAGATGACCTGCCCATGGACGCCAGCGCCCTGGCCACAACCCTGCGCCAGGCGGCAGAGCGCCATCCCGAGACCGAAGTGCGCCTGCGCGCCGATGCCCAGGTACCCTATGGCCGCGTCGTCGAGGTTATGGGCCTGACGCACCAGGCAGGCCTGCACCGCATCGGCTTTGTGGCACAGACCGAATCCGCCGCGCGCTGACGCCCGCAGCGCCTAAAATCCCCGTTCGCACTCCTCCAGGCGGCACTCTGCCGCCCATTGACCCATGCAAGACAAATACCAACACCTGGACATCGAAAAAGCCGCACAAGACCATTGGGCCCAACCCCTGTGGAAGGGCCACAACGCCTACCGTGTGACCGAAGATGCGCGTGACGCGCGGGGCGACCTTAAAAAGAAGTTCTACGCCTGCTCCATGCTGCCCTACCCCAGCGGCAAGCTGCACATGGGCCACGTGCGCAACTACACCATCAACGACATGCTCACGCGCTACCTGCGCATGAACGGCTACAACGTGCTGATGCCCATGGGCTGGGATGCCTTTGGTCTGCCCGCCGAGAATGCCGCGCTGAAGAACGGCGTGCCACCGGCCCAATGGACCTACGAGAACATCGCCTACATGAAGGGCCAGATGCAGGCCATGGGCCTGGCCATCGACTGGAGCCGCGAGGTCGCCACCTGCGATCCCCAATACTACAAATGGAATCAGTGGCTGTTCCTGAAGATGCTGGAAAAGGGCATTGCCTACCGCAAGACCCAGGTCGTCAACTGGGACCCGGTGGACCAGACCGTGCTGGCCAACGAGCAGGTGATTGACGGCAAGGGCTGGCGCACCGGTGCCACCGTCGAGAAGCGCGAGATCCCCGGCTACTACCTGAAGATCACCGACTACGCGCAGGAACTGCTGGACCATGTGCAGACCGGATTGCCGGGCTGGCCCGAGCGCGTCAAGCTGATGCAGGAAAACTGGATTGGCAAATCGAGTGGCGTGCGCTTTGCCTTCACCCACCACATCCAGGGCGCCGACGGTAAGCTGATTGGTGACGGACGCATGTATGTCTTCACGACCCGGGCCGACACCATCATGGGCGTGACTTTCTGCGCCGTGGCGCCCGAGCATCCGCTGGCCCTGCACGCCGCGCGCAACAATCCCAAGCTGGCAACATTTATGGAAGAGTGCAAGGCCGGTGGCACCACCGAGGCCGAACTGGCGCTCAAGGAAAAACTTGGCATGGCCACCGGCCTGCAGGTCATCCACCCGCTGACCGGTGACCCGGTGGATGTGTGGGTGGGCAACTACGTGCTGATGGGCTATGGCGATGGCGCCGTGATGGGCGTGCCCGCCCACGACGAGCGTGACTTTGCCTTTGCCAAAAAGTACGGCCTGCGCATTGACGACGTGGTGCACATCGATGGTCTCAGCTACGACCACGACCACTGGCAGGACTGGTACGGCGACAAGCAGCGCGGTGTCACCGTCAACTCCGACATCTTCAGCGGCCTGTCCTGCGCCGATGCGGTGGACGCCGTGGCTGCCGCCCTGCTGGCCAAGGGCCTGGGCGAAAAGAAAACCACCTGGCGCCTGCGCGACTGGGGCGTGAGCCGCCAGCGCTACTGGGGCACCCCCATTCCCATCATCCACTGCGCCGAACATGGTGCCGTGCCGGTGCCCGAAAAGGATCTGCCAGTCGTGCTGCCGCAGGACTGCGTGCCCGATGGCTCCGGCAACCCGCTGCACAAGCACGAAGGCTTCCACGCCGGCGTGGTGTGCCCGGTGTGCGGCAAGCCGGCGCGGCGCGAGACCGACACCATGGACACCTTTGTGGACAGCTCGTGGTATTTCATGCGCTACTGCGATCCGTCCAATCCCGACAAGATGGTGGCCGAAGGCACCAAATACTGGATGCGGGACCAGCAGCATGCCACTGGCGGCAGTGGCATGGACCAGTACATTGGCGGCATCGAGCACGCCATCCTGCATCTGCTGTACGCACGTTTTTGGACCAAGGTCATGCGCGACCTGGGCTTGGTCAAGGTGGACGAGCCGTTCACCAAGCTGCTCACCCAGGGCATGGTGCTCAACCACATCTACTCGCGCAGAACCGAGAAGGGCGGCAAGGAGTATTTCTGGCCGGCGGACGTGGATCATGTGTTTGACGAGGCGGGCAAAATCATTGGCGCCAAGCTGATCAAGGCCGTGGGTGACCTGCCCGTGGGCACGGACATTGACTACGAGGGCGTGGGCACCATGTCCAAGTCCAAGAACAATGGCGTGGACCCGCAGGAGTTGATTGGTAAGTACGGCGCCGACACCGCGCGCCTGTACACCATGTTCACCGCGCCGCCCGAGGCCACGCTGGAGTGGAACGATGCCGCCGTGGAAGGCAGCTACCGTTTCCTGCGCCGCGTCTGGAACTTCGGCGTCAAGCTGTCTGCTATGGATTTAGTAGCTTCACACGCCGATTTGGCGAGGGCTGGAGGGCTGAATGGCGTAGAGTTCTCGAAGGAAGCCAAGGTTCTGCGGCGCGAGATCCACAGCGTGCTCAAGCAGGTGGATTACGACTACCAGCGCATGCAGTACAACACCGTGGTGTCTGGCGCCATGAAGATGATCAACGCGCTGGAAGACTTCAAGGCGGTGGACTCCGCTGGCGGGCTGGTCGCGGTGCTGGAAGGCTTCTCCATCCTGCTGCGCGCCCTGTACCCGGCCACGCCCCATATCGCGCATGCGCTGTGGAGCGAACTGGGCTATGCCAAGGGCGGCGGCGACCTGCTCGACACCGCCTGGCCGGCAGTGGACCCGGCCGCGCTGGTGCAGGACGAGATTGAACTCATGCTGCAGGTCAACGGCAAGCTGCGCGGCTCGGTGATGGTGCCATCCGGCGCGGCCAAGGACGAGATCGAGGCGATCACGCTGGCCAGTGAAGGCTTTGCGCCGTTCGCCACCGGTGGCCCGATCAAACGCGTGATTGTGGTGCCCGGGCGCCTGGTCAACGTCGTGCTCTAGCCATGCAACGCCGGGCCCTTGTCACCGCCGTCGTTGCTGGCTGGGGTCTGTCGGCGTGCGGCTTCAAGCTGCGCAGCGCCCAGACCTTTGCCTTCCAGACCCTGGCGATCACACCCGAGACCAACGGTCTGGTGGCGGCCGACCTGATCCGCTACTTCGGCAACGCCGTGGTGCCGCTGGCACCCACACGGGGGACCGAGCCGCCGCAGGTCATCGTTGACATCCTGCAGGAGGTTCGCGAGAAAACCGTGGTGGGTGTCAACGCCTCCGGCCAGGTGCGCGAGTTCCAGCTGCGCATCCGCATCCGCTTTCGCATGCGCACACCCGATGGCCGCGAGCTGATCGCGCCCACCGAGATCGCCCAGCAGCGCGACATCAGCTTCAACGAGTCCGCCGTGCTGGCCAAGGAGGCTGAAGAGGTGCTGCTGTTCCGCGACATGCAGGCCGACCTGCTCCAGCAGCTGCTGCGCCGCCTGGCCGCCATCAAGACGCTGGACGCCGGCTGATGCAGCTAGGCATGGGCCAACTGGCCAACCACCTGCAACGCGGACTCAAGAGCCTGTACACGGTGCACGGCGACGAGCCCCTGTTGCAGCAGGAGGCGCTGGACGCCATCCGCGCTGCGGCCCGGCCCCAAGGCTACACCGAGCGCACGTCGCACACCGTGGCCGGTGCCCACTTTGACTGGAGCGAGGTACTGGCCGCCGGCGGTAGCCTCAGCCTGTTTGCCGACAAGCAGATCGTCGAAATCCGCATCCCCTCGGGCAAGCCCGGCAAGGACGGCAGCGCCGCGTTGCAGCAGTTGGCCGAAATGTCGCAGGGCAACGATGCCACGCTGACCATCGTCCTGCTGCCGCGCCTGGACAAGATGACCAAGTCCAGCGCCTGGTTTGCCGCGCTGGAGAGCTTTGGCATGACCCTGCAGGTCGATCCGGTGGAGCGCGCCGCGCTGCCACAGTGGATTGCCCAGCGCCTGGCCGTCCAGGGCCAGCGCGTGGCCGCCGGCGAGGAAGGCCAGCGCACGCTGCAGTTCTTTGCCGACCGTGTCGAAGGCAACCTGCTGGCGGCGCATCAGGAAATCCAGAAGCTGGCGCTGCTCTACCCCGAAGGCGAACTCGGCTTCGAGCAGGTCGAGCAGGCCGTGCTGAATGTCGCACGCTACGACGTCTTCAAGCTGTCCGAGGCGGTCCTCGCCGGCCAGGCCGGACGCGTGCAGCGCATGCTCGATGGGCTGCAGGCCGAAGGTGAATCCGAGGTGCTGGTGCACTACACGCTGGCCGAGGACATCCGGGCCCTCAAGCGGGTCAAGGATGCGATGGCGGCGGGCCGGCCGCTTCCGATGGCGCTGCGCGAGCAGCGGATCTGGGGCGCCAAGGAGCGGCTCTTCGAGCGCGTGCTCCCGCGCCTGTCGGCACCCGCACTCGACCAG
>JBBQLM010000064.1:0-20854 GCA_038327925.1 Burkholderiales bacterium
GGCGCAACGCTCGGCTGAAGCCGCGAAAGAGATCAAGCAGCTGGTTGGCAACTCGATGGACAAGGTTGGCACCGGCTCCAAACTGGTCGACAGGGCCGGTGCAACCATGGCCGACATCGTCCGCTCAGTGCATCAGGTCACCGACCTGATTGCCGAGATCTCGGCCGCGTCCGGCGAACAGAGCAGCGGCATCGAGCAGGTCAACAAGACCGTCTCCCAGCTCGACGAAATGACCCAACAAAACAGCGCCCTGGTCGAACAGGCGATGGCCTCCGCCCGCAGCCTGGAGGATCAGGCACGCGACCTGGTCGAAGCGGCCTCGGCCTTTAATCTGGACGCAGGGGTCTGTCTGCCCCTCGGAGCAATCAAATGAGTATCGAGCCCGCCAGCCGTGCCCACATCGACGGCCGCCATCACGACGCCCACGCCAACGTCGGTGACGAATACCTCACCTTCAGCCTGGGCGATGAGGACTACGCGGTCGACATCCTCAAAGTGCAGGAAATCCGCGGCTACGAGAACGTCACCCGACTGCCGGACTCGCCCGAGTTCATCAAGGGCGTCATCAACCTGCGCGGCGTGATCGTCCCGATCATCGACATGCGCCTGAAATTCAACCTGGAGCAGGCCAACTACGACAGCTTCACGGTCGTGATCGTGCTCAACATCGGCCGCCAGGTCGTGGGCATCGTGGTCGATGGCGTCTCGGACGTGATCACGCTCACGCCCGAGCAACTGCACCCGGCGCCGGGATTCACCTCCGCTATTGACGGCGATCACGTGCTGGCCATCGGCTCGGTCCAGGACCGCATGCTGATCCTGCTCGACATCGAAAAGCTCATGAGCAGCGCCGACATGGGCCTGGTTGGCCAGACCCTTCAATAAACCTCCCAGTCAACCTCCAACGTGAAAGAAGCACAGCATGAATTTCGCCAACATGAAAGTAGGAGCCCGTCTGGGTCTGGGTTTTGCACTGGTCATTCTTGCCGGCCTGCTGGTGGCCATTTTTGGCCGCGTGCAGTTGGACCGGGTCAATGCAGAGGTGACGGCTCTGGTCGAAGACCGCATGGTCAAGGTTGAACTGGCCAACCAGGTCAATAAGAACCTGAACGTGACCGCCCGCGCCGTGCGCAACCTGGCGCTGCTCAGTAACCAGGATGCGATGCTGGCGGAAAAGCGCCGTATCGAAGAAGCGCGCGCCAAGAACACCGAACTGCTCCAAAAACTCGATCAGTCGATCAAGAGCGAAAAGGGTCGCGCCATCCTGAAGAAAATCAGCGAAGTTCGTGCCCCCTACACAGCAGCGACCGACAAGGCCGTCACACTGGGCCTGGCCAACAAGGATGAAGAAGCACGCGATGTGCTGATCAATGAGAACCGGCCCCTGCAGGCGGCTTACTTCAAAGCGCTTGATGAATTGATTGATCTGCAACAGGGGCAGATGAGCCAATCGGCCAAGGAAGTGCAAAGTATCGCGGTGTCGGCTGGCACTTTGATGCTGATCATTGCCGCTGTGGCCGCTGTGTTGGGTGGCCTGATTGCCTGGGCGTTGACCCGTTCCATCACCCGCCAGCTCGGTGGCGAGCCGGATTACGCTTCCAACGTGGCCCGTGAAATTGCCGCCGGCAACCTGGCGGTGGATGTGCAACTGCACTCCGGTGACAGCAGCAGCCTGCTGGCCGTGATGAAGTCCATGCGTGACAGTCTGGAGCATGTGGTCTCCCAGGTGCGCCAGGGCTCGGAGAGCGTGGCCACGGCCAGCGTGCAGATCTCGCAGGGCAACAACGATCTCTCCGGGCGCACCGAGGAGCAAGCCAGCGCACTCGAAGAAACGGCCGCCTCCATGGAGGAGCTGAGCTCGACGGTCAAGCAGAACGCCGACAACGCGCGCCAGGCCAACCAGCTCGCACAAAGCGCCAGCACCGTGGCGGTCAGGGGCGGTGACGTGGTGGCGCAGGTGGTCGACACCATGAAGCACATCAACGATTCCTCCAAGCGCATCTTTGACATCATCGGCGTGATCGACGGCATTGCCTTCCAGACCAACATCCTGGCGCTCAACGCGGCCGTGGAAGCGGCGCGCGCCGGCGAGCAAGGGCGCGGCTTTGCCGTGGTGGCCTCCGAGGTACGTTCCCTGGCCGGTCGCTCGGCCGAGGCGGCCAAGGAGATCAAGAACCTGATTGGAGCGAGCGTGGAGCGCGTCGAGCAGGGCAGCGCGCTGGTCGATCAGGCCGGCGTGACCATGACCGAGGTGGTGAGTTCGATCAAGCGCGTGACCGACCTGATGGGCGAGATCAGCGCAGCCAGCCTCGAGCAAAGCCAGGGCGTGGCGCAGGTGGGCGAGGCGATCACGCAAATGGACCAGGCCACACAGCAAAACGCCGCGCTGGTCGAAGAAAGCGCCGCCGCCGCCGACAGCCTCAAGACACAGGCGCAGCAGCTCGTGGCCGCCGTGAGCGTGTTCAAGCTTGGCGACGCGCATGTCAGGCCGGCTGTGCCGGCCAAGAGCGCACCCACCGAGCGCCGCAGCCCGCAGCGCGCCACCAATGTCGCGCGGCTGCTGCCCAAGGCCGAGGCCGCAGGGCCCGCGCGCCAGCTCGCCGCAGCCGACGCGCGCAAGAACGGCACCGACGACTGGGAAAACTTTTAACTCACGAGCCCTCACCGCAAGCGTGCTTTGACCAAGAAAGAATAGGAGATCACTTCATGTCCACCCTGACCCGTTCGGCACGTTCGAACCGCATGCTGATCCTGCTCGACATCGAAAAGCTCATGAGCAGCGCCGACATGGGCCTGGTCGGCCAGACCCTTCAATAACCAGCCACCGCAGGAAGCAGCAACATGAACAATCTGAAAATATCCACGCGCCTGATGGTGCTGATCGGCACCCTCGCGGCCCTGCTGATGCTCATCGGCGGCATTGGCCTTTACGGAATCGGTCAGTCAAGCGATGCATTGAAGACGGTCTACGAAGACCGCACCGTGGCCGTCGGCCAGATTGCAGACATCAACCGCCTGAATCTGGGCAATCGCCTGCTGATCGCCGTGAGCCTGATCAACCCGGTTCCAGAGGAAATTACCAAGAGCACGTCCCAGATTGAAGCCAATATGGCCGCCATCGACAAGGTGTGGGCCGACTACACCGCCACGTTTCTTACCGAGGAAGAGACACGATTGGCCAAGAAGCTGGCTGAAGATCGCGCAAAGTTCGTACAAGACGGTTTGCGCCCCATTCTCGCTGCGCTGCGTGCCAACAACATGGAAGAGGTCAAGCGGCTGACGCTGGGCAGCACCCGCACCCTTTACGCGCCGGTCAGTGAAGGTATTGCTGCACTCATCAAGCTCCAGTTGGATGTCGCCAAACAGGAGTACGACGCCGGCGTAGCACGCTACCAGACCATACGTCTCGTGGCTATCAGTGCAATCATCGCCGGGGTGCTGTTTGCCGTTCTGTTTGGCATGACCCTGATCCGCGGCATTGCACGCTCGCTGAATCAAGCCATAGAAGCCTCCAATGCGGTCGCCCAGGGTGACCTCAGCCACGCCATCCCGCGTGGCGGCAAAGACGAAGTGGCCGTGCTGCTGGGTTCGCTCTCGGACATGCAGGTCAGCCTGGCAAAAGTGGTCACGCATGTGCGTCAGGGCTCGGAGAGCGTGGCCACGGCCAGCGTGCAGATCTCGCAGGGCAACCACGACCTCTCCGGGCGCACCGAGGAGCAAGCCAGCGCGCTCGAAGAAACAGCAGCCTCCATGGAGGAGCTGAGCTCGACGGTCAAGCAGAACGCCGACAACGCACGCCAGGCCAACCAGCTCGCACAAAGCGCCTCAAGCGTCGCGGTTCAGGGCGGCGAAGTTGTGGGCCAGGTGGTCGAAACCATGAAGCACATCAACGACTCCTCCAAGCGGATCTTTGACATCATTGGCGTGATCGACGGCATTGCGTTCCAGACCAACATCCTGGCGCTGAACGCGGCCGTGGAAGCGGCGCGCGCCGGTGAACAGGGCCGCGGCTTTGCCGTGGTGGCCTCCGAGGTACGTTCCCTGGCCGGTCGCTCGGCCGAGGCGGCCAAGGAGATCAAGAGCCTGATTGGCGCGAGCGTGGAGCGCGTCGAACAGGGCAACGCGCTGGCCGATCAGGCCGGAGTCACGATGACCGAGGTGGTGAGTTCGATCAAGCGCGTGACCGACCTGATGGGCGAGATCAGCGCGGCAAGCGTCGAGCAAAGCCAGGGCGTGGCGCAGGTGACTGAGGCAATCACGCAGATGGACCAGGCCACCCAGCAAAACGCCGCGCTGGTCGAAGAAAGCGCGGCCGCCGCCGACAGCCTCAAGACCCAGGCACAGCAGTTGGTTGAGGCGGTCAGCGTGTTCAAACTCTCGGGAATGCATGCCAAGGAAGTGACGAGCCTGCCAAAACCCAATGCACCGGCCCGTGCCCCTGTCAACGCAATCGGCAAAGCAGCGCCCCGTGTGCCGGCTGCCCCCAAGGTCGCGGCCATTCCCAAACCTGTGCGTGCCTCGATTGCACACAGCAAACCCCGCGTCGCCAGCACGGCTGATACCGACGAATGGGAAAGCTTTTAACCAATACCGAAAAAAATCAGACCGGACCGGAAGGAAAACTTCATGAAACTCTCGATTGCCAAACGATTGGGGCTGTTGATCGCCAGTGCCCTGCTGGGTATTGTGGTGCTGGTGACCATCTTCCTGCTCTCTGAGCGCACCATGATCATGGAAGAGCGCAAGCTCGGCCTGCAACAGAATGTAGAGACCGCGCACAGCCTGATCGCCCACTATCAGGACCTGGCCAGCAAGGGCGCCATGCCGGAAGACGAAGCCAAGCAGCGCGCCATCGCAGCGCTCAGAACCCTGCGCTACAGCGGCTCGGAGTACTTTTTCATTCAGAGCTTTGAATCAAGAATGCTCATGCACCCCATCACCGCAGCCCTTGAAGGAAAGGACCTCTCAGAGCTCAAAGACTCTACCGGGAAGTACTTCACCGCAGAAATGACCAGCGTGGCGAAGAACAATGGCTCCGGATTTGTCTTTTATTTGTGGCCCAAACCAGGCGACAAGACACCTGTGCAAAAGGCCTCCTTTGTCAAGGCGTTTGCACCCTGGGGATGGATCGTCGGTTCTGGCGTCTACGTCGACAATGTGGACGCCGTGATTGCCAAGCGCGTCATCGCCGCCACCATTGCCGCCGTCATTCTGGCGGGCATTCTGCTCGCCGTCAGCCTGTTGATTGCACGAGGCTTGTTGCGCCAATTGGGGGGTGAGCCGGATGTGGCAGTCGATATCACACGGCGCATTGCCCAGGGCGACCTCACGGTGGACATCACGCTCAATAGCAATGATCAATCCAGTCTGCTGTTTGCGATCAAGAGCATGCGCGATAGCCTCTCGGCCATCGTCGGCCATGTCCGCACGGGGTCTGAAGGCGTGGCATCTTCCAGCGCAGAGATTGCGCATGGCAACAACGACCTGAGTGCCCGCACCGAAAGCCAGGCCAGCGCGCTGGAAGAGACGTCTGCCTCCATGGAGCAGCTCAGCTCCACCGTCAGCCAGAACGCCGACAACGCCCGCCAGGCCAATCAACTCGCGCAGAGCGCCTCCACCATTGCGGTGCAAGGCGGTGCAGTGGTGGCCCAGGTGGTGGACACCATGAAGGGCATCAACGACAGCTCACGCCGAATAGCCGACATCATCAGCGTCATCGACGGCATTGCCTTCCAGACCAACATCCTGGCGCTGAACGCGGCCGTGGAAGCCGCCCGTGCCGGTGAACAGGGCCGTGGCTTTGCGGTGGTGGCCTCCGAGGTGCGCAGTCTGGCCGGACGCTCTGCCGATGCCGCCAAGGAAATCAAGACGCTGATCAACGACAGCGTGGAACGCGTCGAACAGGGCAGCGCCCTGGTAGACCAGGCCGGCGTCACCATGAACGATGTGGTGCAGTCAATCCGCCGCGTCACGGACATCATGGGCGAGATCAGCGCGGCCAGCTCCGAGCAAAGTGCCGGCGTGTCGCAGGTGGGCGAGGCCGTCACGCAGATGGACCAGGCCACCCAGCAAAACGCTGCGCTCGTCGAGGAAATGGCCGCTGCGGCAGCCAGTCTGCGGTCCCAGGCACACGAGCTGGTGGATACGGTGGCGGTATTCAAGCTCGCTTGATACCCGGTCTCTTGTCAGTTTTAAGGATTCACTATGCGCATCAACTTGCCTGTTACCCAGCATCAGCACCCGTTCCCGGAGGGTGGAAGCTTGGTCTCCACCACCGACTTGAAGGGGCGCATCACGTACTGCAATGAGGCGTTTGTCAGCCTCAGCGGTTACACGCAGGAGGAGCTGTTGGGACAACCCCATAACCTGGTGCGGCATCCGGACATGCCGTCAGAAGCGTTCCGTGACATGTGGCAGACCCTGAATGAGGGGCTGCCGTGGACCGGTATCGTGAAAAATCGCCGCAAAAATGGTGACCACTACTACGTGATGGCCAATGTCACGCCGATTACCCACCAGGACCAGCCGGTCGGCTACCTGTCGGTACGCACGCAACCGACGCAAGAGCAAATTGCAGCGACTGAAACGCTGTACGCAACCATGCGCACCGAACAGCAGACGGGAGTCTTGGTGCACCGCCTGCACCATGGTGCCCTGCAACACGCGGGCTTGCACAAGCGCCTGGCGCGGTGGACCCAACCATCGGTCAATGGGCGCATCACCCTGATGAGCGTGCTCGTCGGTGGCATGGGAACCACGGCCGGAGCTTGGGCCGCGGGCGGGGATGCAGCCCTGGCGCAGCCCGGGTTTATGGGCGCAGTCCTGTTCACCGTGGCGACGGGTCTGGTGGCCGCATGGCGGATTCGTGCCGTCACCACCCGGCCCATGCAGGAACTGCTGGTGTTTGCCAACAGCCTGGCCGCAGGTGACCTCACAAAGGAGTTGCGTGGGAGCAACAGTGGTGTGGCAGGTCGTCTGGAGCGGGCACTCAACCAACTCAGGGTGAATATCCGCTCCATCGTGGGCGATGCCCGCCACGAAGTGGTCCGCATGGGTGGGGCCACGGCAGAAATTGCCGCTGCCAGCCAGGACCTATCCAGCCGCAATGAGTCGCAGGCAGCCTGCCTGGAAGAAACCGCAGCGGCCATCAGCCAGATTGCCAGCAATGTGCAACAGACTGCGCTGGCCGCCCGCCAAGCCTCCGAGCTGGCTGCCAACGCCACCCAGATCACCGAGCGCAGCAATGAAGCCGTCCAGGCCGTCACCCACACCATGCGGGACATCAACGAGTCCTCGCGGCGCATTGGCGACATCATCCAGTTGATCGACGGCATTGCGTTCCAGACCAATCTGCTGGCACTCAACGCCGCGGTGGAAGCGGCACGGGCCGGCGTCCAGGGGCGCGGCTTTGCCGTCGTGGCGGCGGAAGTTCGAAGCCTGGCGGGGCGGTCCGCCAACGCAGCCCAGGAAATCAAGCACCTGATACAGGACTCTGCCCAGAAAATCGAGGAAGGCACCCGCCTGACGGCCAATGCCCGTGGCACGATGGACGAGGCCGTGGCGACCTCGCGCAGGGTCAATGCCCACATTGCGGACATCCATGGTGCGGTCGAAGCGCAGAGCTCTGGCATCGAGCAGATCAATGCAGCGCTCAAGCACATTGAAGATCTGACGCAAAAGAACAACGCTCTGGTACATGACCTTGCCGATTCATCGGCCGCCTTGGACCTGCAGTCCCGCGGCGTCGTGGATGCCATGCAGATCATTCGGCTTGCATCCACGGACACTGTCATTCGTTCAGACGCCGTTGCACTGCGCGAACAGGGCAAATTGAAGCAATTGGAAGCTCCAACAGGGCCAACCCGGCGCATCGGCTCGGACACGGTCAAGCCTAAACCCGCCCAATATCGACTAAAGTGACAAAACCGATTAAAACCAGATGAACAGCGTTGTAATGAAAACTGCACCCGAAGAGCTCAAAGACAAGCCCTACCTGACCCCCAATGAGGTGGCCCAGTGGATGATGGTTTCGCCCATCACCGTGCGGGGATGGGCACAAAAAGGCATGCTGCAAGCGGAAGTCACGCCCGGTGGGCACCGCCGCTTTCGCCATGAGGAGGTCGAGCGCTTTGCGCGCCAGTGGAATCCAGCGGGCAACCGTGGCGCACTGCGGGTGCTGATTGTGGATGACGACCGCTCCGTCGTGGGTTTCCTGAAAGAGCTGTTGGAGGGCGCCTCCGACCCGGTGACCGTGGAGGTTGCCTACGGTGGCTTTGAAGCCGGCCGCAAAGTGCATGCATTCACCCCGGACATCGTCTTGCTGGACTACATGATGCCGGGCATCAAGGGCTCGGAAGTGTGCCTGCAAATCAAGCAGATCCCGGGACTGGCCGATGTGCGGGTGATTGCCATGAGCGGCTTTTTGAGCCCGGAACACGAGGCAGAGTTGTTGGCGGCGGGCGCGGAATGCTGCCTGACCAAGCCCATTGATACCACGGAGTTGTTCACGCTCATGGGCCTGCACGACTGAAGGGCGCAAGGTGATGGACGACGCGAACCGACGGCGACTGCTGGGACAGATCGCGCTGGTGGTGGCGCTGGCACTGGCGACGGTGTTCACCACCCTGCTCCCGCTGAATGACGTCAAGCTGCCCATGCAGCACTATCTGGCGTTTCACACGATCCTGGAGTTTGGCGCGATCCTGGCGGCATTCCTGGTGTTTGCCACGGTGTGGCACACCCCTACCCGGCAGGTGTCCACCTCCCTGCTGTTAATAGCGGCAACCCTGCTCGCGTCCGGCTGGCTCGACTTTGCGCACACCCTGTCCTTCAAGGGCATGCCGGATCTGGTAACGCCGTCGTCCGCCGGCAAGGCGGTGTACTTCTGGCTGGCGGCGCGCACGCTGGTCGCACTGGCCCTGTTCGGCGTGAGCTTTTATCCCCAGATGGCGCCGCCGTCCGCGGCCATGCGCTACGGCATATTGGCGGCCTTCACCGTGCTGAACGTCATCCTGATCGGCGTGGTGCTGGCCTTTGAGCAGGATTTGCCGGCTGTTTTCAACGAAGGCGCTGGTGTGACCGGCGTAAAGGTTGCCATCGAATGCGCCATCACCGGCCTGATGGCCCTGGCGGCCCTGCGCTACTTGCGGATGGCGCTGAAATCGAGTGATGAAATGCCAGCACTCTTCTTTGGCGCCTCGGCCATTGCCGCGCTGGGCGAGGTGTTCTTCATGCGCTACACCGCCATCAACGATGCCCAAAACGCGCTGGGGCACCTGTACAAGATCCTGAGCTATGTGTTGCTTTACCGCGCGATGTTTGTCATCAGCATTCGCCGCCCCTACGGCATGCTGGAAGAGCAGGCGCAATGGCTGGTGCAGGCCAATGAGACACTGCGGATCCAGGCCATGGCACTGGAATCGACCACCGCCACAGTGTTTGTCACGGACAAGACCGGCAAATTTCGCTGGCGCAATCGCGCATCCTTCGCGCTCATGGGTTACAGCAGTCCGGATGAACTCAACAGGCTTTCACTGTTTACGGCCCCTGTGACGCCAGACCCCATTGTGGCCAATGCGATCCGGGAAACCGTCTCGGCCACCGGTCGCTGGAGTGGGGTCGTCGAAGTGCTGGATGAAAGAGGCAACCGGCTCGTCATGAACCGCACCGTTACTTCGTTGCGCGGCAACGATGGTGCGCTGGAAGGCTTCGTATCGGTGGCCGAAAACATCACGGAAAACCGGCGTGCGCGGGACCGGCACAAACGGGTTCTGGATACGGCGATTGACGGCTTCATGATTGCGAATGTCCAGGGTGTCGTTCTGGAAGTGAACGCTGCCCTCGAGAAGATGTCGGGATACGGCGCCGAAGAACTTCTGAACATCAATTTTCGACAAACGACGGCGGACTTCATGTCGGATGCGCGGCTTCATATGGAGCAAGCCACGCGTTCAGGACATGATCGGTTTGAAACTCGCTTCCGACACAAGCTGGGGCGCGACATTTTCGTGGCCATTTCGGTGACGTTTGACCCGGAAGTCCAGCAGTTCTTTATCTTTGTTCGTGACATTACCGACCAGATGAAGTCCGCGTCCGTGCGCGGAGACTTGGAGCGGCAGTTGCAACAGGCGCAAAAAATGGAAGCCATCGGGCAGCTCACAGGTGGCATCGCACACGACTTCAACAACATCCTGGTCTCCGTGCTCGGTTACTCCAAACTGGCGCTGGACCGCCTGGTTCCCGACAAGCAGAGCAAGCTGGCAAGCTATTTGCGCGAAGTCATCATGGCCAGCGAGCGGGCCCGCGACCTGATCGCCAAGATGCTGGTCTTCACCCGCACCCAGGCCAGCACCAGTCTGGAAGTCATTTCACCCGCTGCCGTCGTGGAACAGGTTCTGTCCTTGGTTCGTCCCTCCATCCCCTCCAGCATCGAAGTCGATGTCCATCTGGATAGTGATCTGCACATCTGGATGGATGCGGGAGAACTCCATCAGATGCTGCTCAACCTGATCATCAACGCACGGGACGCCGTCGAGGGTCGGGGTGTGATCGGTATCCGGGCCTACCGCGTGGAGACCCGGGGATGCCTGTGCGCGGTGTGCCAGCAACGCCTGACGGGCCCTTACATGGCGCTGGAGGTCAGCGATACGGGCAGTGGCATTGCGCCAGAGAACATGTCGCGCTTGTTTGATCCGTTTTTCACGACCAAGGAAGTCGGCAAGGGAACCGGTTTGGGACTGTCCATGGTGCAGGGGCTGCTGATCCGCTCCGGCGGACACATCACCGTCGAATCCCAACCCGGACGCGGGAGCACGTTCCAGCTTCTGTTTCCCCTGACCTCACCGCAGGGGGCACTTCCCCCCGCAGGCACGGAAGCGGAGGAAACCCACCGCGGCACCGGCCAACACGTGGCGGTGGTGGATGACGAGCCTGCCGTGACGCGGTACATGGGTGAACTGCTGGAGGGTCAGGGCTATCGGGTCACCCAGTTCAATCAGCCCACCGAGGCACTGGCTGCCATCGAGGCCGGGGAACAGCGGTTTGACCTGGTCATCACCGACCAGACCATGCCGGCCATCAACGGAACCGAACTGGCAATGCGCCTGCACCGCAGCCAGCCGGATCTGCCGGTGATTTTGTGCACCGGCTACGGCAGCGGGATTGCCGAGAGCGATGTGCGGCAGGCCCGCATACGCTTCCAGTTCACCAAACCGGTACAGGCCAACGCGCTATTTCAAGCCATCGCCGATTCACTGAACGGCCGAGGGAAAGATGCCGTGCAGTAGGTCGGACGGCTGGCAAAATCCCCCCATGCACCCCACACCGGACAGCCCCACCCCCATCACCCACTACGAAAACTTTCCGGTAGCGTCCTTTCTTTGCCCCGCGCATCTGCGTGCGCCCATTGCTGCCATTTACCACTTTGCCCGTACCGCCGACGACATTGCCGACGAGGGTGATGCCACGGCGGCGCAGCGGCTCGACGAACTCCATGCCTATCGGGATGATCTGATCGCCATCTGCGGAGCACGCGCCCCCGGGAATCGCTGGCCCCAGGTGTTCGGGCCCCTACAACACGCGTTGCAAACCCACCAACTCCCGCCCCAGCTGCTGCATGACCTGCTGGATGCCTTTGTGCAGGACACCCGCAAGTCCGCAAACGCCGAAGGCTACGCCACGCACACCGATCTGCTGGATTACTGCCGCCGCTCGGCCAATCCGGTGGGGCGGCTATTGCTGCACCTCTATGGCGTGACCGATGCGCCGGCGCTGCAGCGCAGCGACGCCATTTGCAGTGCCTTGCAGCTCATCAACTTCTGGCAGGACCTGAGCGTGGACATCCCCCGGGGACGTTACTACCTGCCGCAGGAGGACTGCGCGCGCTTCGGTGTCACCCAGGCCGACATCCTGGCCAGGCGGCAAACCGAAAACGCTACTAACTTGATAGCACATTGTGTAGCAACGGCGAGGGCCAGCATGCAATTTGGCTCCAAACTGGTTCACCAGGTTCCCGGCCGCGCTGGCTGGGAGCTGCGTCTGGTGGTGCAAGGGGGCCTGCGCATTCTGGACAAGATCGAGGCCCTGCACTTCGCCACCCTGAACCAGCGGCCCACGCTGCGGTGGTGGGATTTCCCGGTGATGCTGTGGCGTGCTGTGTGGATGTAAGTCGTTCTTGCTTTGAACACGCAGAAGGGACGGGGGTGGGCACCGCCGTTCGTGTCCCCCGGCCTTCGGCCTCCTCCTTGACCTCACTCTGGTGCCCACCCCCATCCCTTCTGCTGCGCTCAGGCTCTCGGCTCTTTTGGGCGGTGCACCACCACCGGTTGAAAAATCAGGTGGGCGGGGCGTTCTGCGCAGGTCAAGGAGGAGCCCGCACAGCGGGCGGGGGACACGGAGCAGAACGTCCCGCCCACCTGATTCACCACGAAGCAGGTTTAGCACGACAAAAACCCGTCACCACTCTGGGCGACAATTGATGCCATGACCCCCGCGCAATACGTTCAGGACAAGGCTGCCACATCCGGCAGCAGCTTCTACTACGCCTTCCTCTTTCTGCCAACCTCCCGGCGCGCCGCTATCACCGCGTTCTATGCCTTTTGCCGCGAAGTGGACGATGTGGTGGACGACATGGTGGACCCCAGCATTGCCCACACCAAGCTAGCCTGGTGGCAGTCGGAGGTAGCCAAGTCGTTTGCCGGCCAGCCCAGCCACCCGGTGACGCAGGCCCTGATGCCGCTCACTGCTGAATTTGGCATCGAACAGCGCCATTTGCAGGCCGTCATCGAAGGCTGCCAGATGGACCTGGAGCAGACCCGGTATCTGGACTACGCCGGCCTGCAGCGCTATTGCCATCTGGTGGCCGGCGTCGTCGGTGAAGTGGCAGCCCGCATCTTTGGCCAAAGCCAGGCGCAGACCACGCAATACGCGCACAAGCTGGGCCAGGCGCTGCAGCTCACCAACATCATCCGCGACGTCGGCGAAGACGCGCTGCGCGGACGCATCTACCTGCCGGTCAATGAGTTGAAGCAGTTTGACGTGAAGGCGCACGAGATTCTGAAGCGCACCTACTCCGAACGCTTCACCGCGCTGATGCAGTTCCAGGCCCAACGCGCCCACACCCTGTACGACGAGGCCCTGGCATTGCTCCCTGCCGAGGACCGCCGCGCGCAAAAACCCGGCCTGATGATGGCCAGTATCTACCGGGCGCTGCTGCGCGAGATCGAGCGCGACAACTTCCAGGTGCTGCACCAGCGCGTCAGCCTGACACCGCTGCGCAAGCTGTGGCTGGCGTGGAAGGTGCAGGCCCTTGGCCGGCTATGAAGATTGGCATCGTCGGTGCCGGCTGGGCCGGCATGGCGGCAGCCGTGGCGGCGTGCCAGGCCGGCCATGACGTCACCGTATTCGAGGCCTCTCGCACGCTGGGCGGTCGTGCCCGCGCCGTGCAAGCCCAACTGCCCGACGGCACGCCGGTCACGCTGGACAACGGCCAGCACATTCTGATTGGCGCCTACACCGAGACCCTGCGCCTGATGCGCATGGTCGGCGTTGACCTGCAGGCCAATCTGCTGCGTGGCCCCCTGTCCCTGCCTTTTGTCGATGGCAGCGGGCTGCAGACACCCGCCTATGCCGCCGCTTGGCCCGCGCCACTGGACGCCATTGCGGCAATAGCCACCGCACACGGCTGGAGCTGGGGCGAGCGCTTCTCGCTGATCCGCGCCTCGCTGGGCTGGCAGTGGGCCGGCTTCACCTGCGATGCCCACCTGTCCGTGGCCCAGTTGTGCCAGGGCCTGGCGCCGCGCGTGCTGCACGAGCTGATCGAGCCGCTGTGCGTCTCGGCCCTCAACACCCCGGCCACCCAAGCCAGCGCCAGCGTATTCCTGCGCGTGCTGAAAGACGCGCTGTTTGGCATCCGGGGCGGCTCGCACCTGCTGCTGCCGCGGACCGACCTCACGGCGATCTTTCCCGCAGCAGCCGCGCAGTGGATCACCCAACGTGGCGCCCGCGTGCACGTCGGCCAGCGCATCCAGCAATTGCGCTGGCAAGCACCCCACTGGCTGCTTGATGGGCAGGCGTTTGACCGGGTGGTGTGGAGCAGTTCGGCATCCAATGCGGCTCTAGCCCTCGTGGAATGTGCGCAGACCGCTCCTGAATCCATAGCAAATTCTTTGCAGTCCTGGGCCGCCACGGCGCAGGCTCTGCGCTTTGAGGCCATCGCCACGGTTTACGCCTGGGCGCCACAGGCCCGCCTGCCCCAACCCATGCTGGCGCTGCGTGCCACGCCCGAGGCGCCGGCCCAGTTTGTGTTCGACCGGGGCCAACTGGATGGTCCGGCCGGACTGTTGGCCTTTGTGGTCAGCGCCAGCGCCGGCAGCCGCGATGAACTGCAGGCCGCCGTGCTGGCACAGGCCGCCAGCCAACTCCAGCCACTGGGCCTGGGGCCACTGCAGGTGGTGCAAACCGTGGTGGAAAAACAGGCCACCTTTGCCTGCACACCAGCACTGCACCGCCCGCCACAGCTGCTGGCTCCCGGCCTGCTGGCCGCTGGCGACTATGTGGACGGCCCCTATCCGGCCACGCTGGAAGGCGCCGTGCGCAGCGGCTGGTCGGCCGGAAATTTGCCTTAAATCAAGCATTGGACAAACCCGGGGTGGTCAAGCGCCCGCAGCGGGCCTACCATGAACCCATGTGACGGCTGAAAAATGGGAGACCTGCCATGGACAACTACGATCTGCACGACCTGCTACGCCGCATGGTCGAATGCAACGCCTCAGACCTGTACCTGACCACCGGGGCGCCGCCCCAGGTCAAGGTGGATGGCAAGGTGCAGGCCCTGCCGCTGCCACCCCTGCAGGTGGGCCAGGCCCACAAGCTGGCCTATTCGGCGATGGACGCGCAGGCCATTGCCGCGTTTGAGCAGACCCTGGAATGCAATCTGGCGTATTCGCCCTCCGGCATCGGGCGCTTTCGCATCAACGTCTACCAGCAACGCCGCGAAACCGGCATGGTGGCGCGTCTGGTGCGCAGCGAGATTCCCGGCTTTGATGCCCTGGGCCTGCCCCAGGTGGTGCGGGAACTCGCTCTGCTGCCCCGTGGGCTGATTCTGATCATCGGCGCGGCCGGCTGCGGCAAGACGACCACGCTGGCTTCCATGGTGGACTACCGCGCCATCCACCAGAGCGGCCACATCCTGACCGTGGAAGACCCGATTGAATACCTGTTCCGCCACGGTGCCTCCACCGTGGACCAGCGGGAGGTGGGCGTGGACACGCACAGCTTCTCCAATGCGCTGCGCAATGCCATGCGCCAGGCCCCCGACATGATCATGATCGGCGAGATCCGCGACCAGGAGACCATGCAGCACGCCTTGGCCTATGCCGAGACCGGCCACCTGTGCGTGTCCACCCTGCACGCCAGCAATGCCAGCCAGGCGATCAAACGCCTGCTCAACTTCTTCCCTGAGACCGCCCACGCCCAGTTGCGCATGGACCTGTCGCTCAATCTGCAGGCGATTCTGGCGCAGCGCCTGCTGCCCAGCACCACCGGCGGTCGGGCCCTAGCCACCGAAGTGCTGCTGCACTCCGCCCACGTGGCCGACCTGATCCAGCGCGGCGCGGTGGACGAGCTGCGCCAATCGCTGGAAAAGACCAGCGTCATGGGCACGCACAGTTTTGACCAGTCCCTGCTGAGCCTGTACCAGAGCGGCCTGATTGAGCAGGAGGTGGCGCTGGCCAATGCCGACTCACGCACCGATCTGGGCTTGCGCATGCGCCTGCACTCCAGTAACGACCCCCATTGAGACCCAAGACATGACCGTTTCCCGACTCTCCCGCGACCAGCTGCGCCTGCACATTGCCGGCGATGCCTTGGGCTTTGCCGACACCTCTGAGCTGGTCCATCACCCCTTGCCCTGGGTCGGCCAGGAGCGCGCCGAACAGGCGGCCCGCTTTGGGCTGGCCATGGAGCAACCCGACTACAACCTGTTTGTGCTGGGCGAAGTGGGCAGTGGCCGCTCCTCCCTGCTGCTGCAAAGCATGCAGGCCGTGGCCGCCAACCGACCGGTTCCGCCCGACCTGTGCTACATCCACAACTTTGATGCACCCGAGCGTCCCCGCGCGTTGCGCATGCCCGCCGGTCAAGGGCGCCAGTTGCGCCAGCTCATGGTGGCGCTCACGCGTACCCTGCAAACCGAGATTCCGCAGCGCCTCTCCAGCGAAGACTTCAAGGCCGAAAGCGAACGCATCCGCGCCGCCTACAAGATCGAGGAGGCCAAGGCCTACGGCGAACTCGACGCCTATGCCGAGTCCCGGCACTTCACGCTGTTCCGAGAGTCGGGGCACCTGGTCTTCACGTTGATTGGTGACGCCGGCCACGCACTGACCGAGGCCGAGGCCCGCGCCCTGCCCAAGGACAAGCGTGCCGAGATCGACCAGGCAGAGCAGGAACTGCGCACCGAAATTGCCCGCTTCCTGGACAAAACCCGCCCGCTGGAACGCGTCATGAACGAGGCGCTGGCCGCCCTGCGCCGCCAGACCGTCAAGCCCCTGCTGGACCACGAACTGCAGGACATCCGCGTCAGCCTCAAAAAGCAGATCAAGGACTCGGTCAAGCTCGGCGCCTACCTGGACCAGGTGTTGCACGACGTGCTGGAACACCTGGAACTGTTCACCCCCATCGATGATGAAGAGAGTGAGCTGGAGCGCCGCGAAGCCCTGGTGCAACTGTTGGCGCGCTACACCGTCAACGTGGTGGTGGACAACGCCGGGCGCGCCGGTGCGCCGGTCATCGTCGAGCAGAACCCGGTGTTTCGGGCCATGTTTGGCAGCATCGAGTACCAGGCCGAGGAAGACGTGCTGTTGACCGACTTCTCCCGCATCCGCGCCGGCAGCCTGCTCAAGGCGCATGGCGGCTTTTTGATGCTGCACCTGCGCGACCTGCTGACCGACGAACTGGTCTGGGAAAAGCTGCGCCGCTATCTGCGCAGCGGGCGCGTGCAGATCGAGGAGCCCGGCCCGTCCCTGATGCCCATGGCGGCCATGTCGCTGGAGCCGGAGGCAGTGGACGCCGAGGTCAAGATCGTGCTGATCGGCTCGGTGGAGCAGTACTACGCCCTGCAGGAGGGCGACCCCGAGTTTGCCCGGCGCTTCCGCGCCAAGGTGGACTTTGCCGAGAGCTTCTCTGCCAACGACGACACCCGCAACGGCACGGCCATTTTTGTGGCCCACACCTGCCGCAAGCTGGGCCTGCCGCATTTCTCCAGCCCGGCGGTGGCCCGGCTGCTGGAAGACGCGCACCGCGAGGTGGACGACCAGACCCGCCAGAGCGCCAACTTTGCCCTCATCGAAACCCTGGTGGCCGAAGCGGCCTCCGTGCGCCGTGCCCGCGCCAGCGCTATCGGCAGCGGCCCCCTGATCGTGGAAGCGGGCGACGTGGAACAGGCGCTGGCCGCAAGACGCCTGCGCCACGACTACCCGGAGCAGCGCCTGCGCGACGCCATTGGCGAGGGCGACCACCTGATCTCGGTGCTGGGTGCCCAGGTGGGCCAGATCAATGGCCTGACCCAGATCGACCTGGGTGACTGGCGCTTCGGGCTGCCGGTGCGCATTACCGCCCGCACCCACGCCGGACAGAACGGGCTGCTCAACATTGAGCGCGAGGTGGACATGTCCGGCCCCATCCACGACAAGGGGGTGATGATCCTGCACAGCTACCTCACCGCCCTGTTCGCCCACATCGCGCCGCTGGCACTGAATGCATCTGTCGTCTTCGAGCAGGATTACCAGGGCGTGGAGGGCGACTCGGCATCCTGTGCGGAGCTGTATGCGCTGCTGTCGGCACTCTCCGGCGTGCCGCTGCCCCAGGGCATTGCGGTGACCGGTGCCGTCAACCAGCACGGCGAGGTGCTGCCCGTGGGTGGCATCAATGAAAAAATCGAAGGCTGGTTTCGCGTGTGCGAGGCCGAAGGGCTCAACGGCCAGCAGGGCGTCTTGATTCCCGAACGCAACCGCCGCCACCTGATGCTGGACGCCGCCGTACTGGACGCGGTGGACCAGGGCCTGTTCCATGTCCACACGGCCACCCACATCCGCGACGGCCTGACGCTGCTGAGCGGCCAGGCCAGCGGCCTCAGTGATAGCGGCGAACACGCTGCCTACCCCAGCGACAGCGTGCTGGGCCGGGCCGAGGCCACGCTGCTGGCCTACCGGCGCGCCTGCCGCCTGGCCACACAGACGCGACCCCTGCGCCGCGACCGCCGTTAACCCCGTCGTACCCCCGTCATGGGCCCCGGCGCTTTGCGTATGATGGGCGCTCCTCAGGAGTCGCCCCCATGCATATCGCGCTGAAAATCGTTGCCGCCACCGTTACCGTTGCCCTGGCCGCCGTGGGTGGCACGGCCGCCTGGCACATCCATGGCAAGCAACCGGTACGCAGTGGCAGCGTGAACCTGCAGCAACTCAAGGCCCCGGTGACAGTGGCCTATGACGAACGCGGTGTGCCCCACATCCGCGCCGAGAACGAAGCCGACATGTACCGCGCGCTGGGCTTTGTGCACGCGCAGGACCGCCTGTTCCAGATGGAAATGGTGCGCCGCCTGGCCAAGGGCGAACTGGCCGAAATCCTCGGCCCCAAGCTGCTGGAAACCGATAAGCTGTTTCGCACCCTGGGCATTCGCAACCGGGCCGAGGAGATGAACGCCAAGCTGGACCCCGCCAGCAAGGTCGGCGTGGCCCTGATGGCGTATCTGGATGGCATCAACCAGTTCCAGGCCACCCATCCGGCACCGCTGGAGTTCGACATCCTGGGCATCCCCAAGCGTCCCTTTACACCGCAGGACAGCTTTGCCGTGTCAGGCTATCTGGCCTACAGCTTTGCCGCCGCCTTCCGCACCGACCCGCCCCTGACCTATATCCGCGACCAGCTCGGCCCCGACTACCTGCGCGTGTTTGATCTGGAATGGCATGGCGAGGGCGTGCTCAACCAGACCGCCGCCGCACAACCCGCCAAACGCCCGGCCCTGGCGCTGAACAAGAAGGACTGGGAGGGTCTGAGCCAGTTGGCGCAGCTGAGCCAGGACGCACTGGACGCAGCCGGTGTGCCCGCGTTCGAGGGCAGCAATGCCTGGGCCATTTCCGGCAAACGCACGGCCAGTGGCAAGCCCATGCTGGCGGGCGACCCGCACATCGCCTATTCCGCCCCGGCCGTGTGGTACGAGGCGCACCTGACTGCCCCCGGCTTTGACTTGTATGGCCACTACCAGGCGCTCAACCCGGTGGCCCTGCTGGGCCACAACAGCCAGTTTGGCTGGACCCTGACCATGTTTGAGAACGATGACGTGGACCTGGTGGCCGAGAAACCCAACCCGGCCAACCCCAACCAGGTGTGGGTGCACGACCAGTGGGTGGACCTGCAAACCCGTACGGAGACCATCAAGGTCAAAGGGGCCGCAGATGTGCAACTGAACCTGCGCCGCTCACCCCACGGCCCCATCATCACCGATGCATTCAAGGACAACTTTGGCAACACCCCCATTGCCATGTGGTGGGCCTTTCTGGAGACCGAGAACCCGGTGCTGGAGGCCTTCTACGAACTCAACCGCGCCGACACCCGCGACAAGGCCCGCGCTGCGGCACAAAAAATCCACTCGCCCGGCCTGAACATCGTCTGGGCCAATGCCGGTGGCGACATTGCCTGGTGGGCCGCGGCCAGGCTGCCGATTCGACCCGAAGGCGTGAACCCGACCTTCATCCTGGATGGCAGCACGGCCGAGGCCGACAAGCTGGGCTTTTTCAACTTCAACTTCAACCCGCAGGAGGAAAACCCGCTGCGTGGCTACATCGTCTCGGCCAACCACCAGCCCCAGCCGACCAGCGGCGTGCCGGTGCCGGGCTACTACTGCCTGGCCGACCGGGTCCAGCGCCTGGACAGCGCGTTCCGTGATCCCGACCGCAAGTGGGACATCGCCGCCTCGCAGGCCCTGCAACTCGACAGTGGCAACGGCTATGGCCCGCGCATCCTGAAAGACCTGATGCCCATCCTCAAGGGTGTCACCACCGACCCCTATGAAAAAGCCTTCCTTGAGCCGCTGGAGCTGTGGGACGGCGACTACAACCGCCCCAGCATGGCGGCCCTGCTGTTCACCCAGCTGATGTACGAGCTGGCCCGCGCCACCATGGCCGACGAGATGGGCGAGGTGCAGTTCAAGAACCTGATCAAGACCTTTGCGCTGGA
This sequence comes from Burkholderiales bacterium, assembly GCA_038327925.1. Taxonomy (GTDB): domain Bacteria; phylum Pseudomonadota; class Gammaproteobacteria; order Burkholderiales; family Burkholderiaceae_C; genus Allorhodoferax. The sequence goes on from JBBQLM010000064.1 coordinate 20,227, forward strand.
CACCGCCCTGCCCCGGCTGGTGGTCGATGCCAAGTCCCCGTGGTGGGACAACATCGACACCAAGCCGGTGGAAAACCGCTTCGAGACCGTGCGCGTGGCCTGGGTCGCCACGCTCAGGCACCTGGAATCGGTGTACGGCAAGGACCTGCTCAAATGGAACTGGGGCAACGCCCACACCCTGAGCCACGGGCACCCGCTGGGCCTGCAAAAGCCCCTGGACATGGTCTTCAACGTCGGCCCCTTCAATGTGGCGGGTGGGCGCGAAACGCCCAACAACCTCAACATCACCATGGGCCCGGCGCCATGGGCGGTCAAATCCGGTCCCTCCACCCGGCGCGTGATTGATTTTGCCCACCCCGACAAATCGGTTGGCATCAACCCGGTGGGCCAGAGCGGTGTGCTGTTTGATGCCCACTACTCCGACCAGGCGGCCCTTTTCTCGGAAGGCATCTACATGCCGCAGCACCTGAGCGCGGCGGACGTGAAGACCCACACCAAGAGCACACTGACACTACGCCCATAGGCGTTGGGCGAGAATGGCCCATGCCTTTCAACCAAGAACCCACCTATTCCCACGGCCAGCCGGCACGCACTGCCGTGCTGCTGTGCAACCTGGGCACGCCCGACG
>JBBQLM010000065.1:0-18407 GCA_038327925.1 Burkholderiales bacterium
TGCGACGGGCTCAGCTCGTCATAGGCGGGCGCCTTGCGGTGAATGGACGCGGTCAGCGTGCTGTCAACCGGACCGCGCTCGTCGATGGGCGTGCCCAGCACGTCCATGATGCGGCCCAGCGTGGCCTTGCCCACGGGCACCATGATGGAGTTGGCAGTGTTCTTTACGATCATGCCGCGACGCAGACCGTCGGAAGAACCCAGCGCAATGGTACGCACAATGCCGTCACCCAATTGCTGCTGGACTTCCAGTGTCAGCGCAGAGCCGTCCATCTTGAGTGCGTCATACACCTTGGGCATCTTGTCGCGCGGAAACTCCACGTCAACCACAGCGCCAATACACTGAACAATTTTTCCCTGAACGCCTGCGTTCACACTTGCTTGAGCCATTCTGTTTGCTCCAAAAATAAATTCGTTTAAACCGCTGCTGCGCCTGCCACAATTTCCGAAAGTTCTTTCGTAATTGCAGCCTGCCGCGTTTTGTTGTAGACCAGCTTGAGTTCAGCGATCACATTGCCCGCGTTGTCGGTGGCCGCCTTCATCGCAACCATGCGGGCCGCATGTTCCGATGCCATGTTCTCCGCCACAGCCTGGAACACCAGGGCTTCGGCATAGCGCACCAGCAGCTCATCGATCACTGTCTGTGCATCGGGCTCATAGATGTAATCCCATCCATGCTGGGCGCCGCTGGCCTTGGTCTCTGCCTGCATCTTTTCGGCAGACAGGGGCAGCAGCTGCTCAACCACGGGATCCTGCTTCATCGTGCTGACAAACTTGTTGTAGCAGAGGTAGACGGCGCTGACTTCACCCTTGACATAGGCATCCAGCAACACCTTGACCGGCCCGATGAGCTTGTCCAGATGCGGCTTGTCGCCCAGGTGCGATACCTGGGAAACCACCTTGGCACCAATGCGGGTCAGAAAACCCTGTCCCTTGCTGCCGATTGCCACAGTCTGGGCCGACTTGCCAGCGGTTTGCGCTTCGCGCAACTTGACGGTGACAGCCCGAAACAGATTGGTGTTGAGACCGCCGCACAAACCCTTGTCGGTGGACACGACGATCAAACCAACGGCTTTCGCATCGTTGGTTTTCATGAACGCGTGCACATACTCGGGGTTTGCCTTACCCAGATTCGCGGCAATGCTGCGAACCTTTTCGCTATAAGGACGCGCGGCGCGCATGCGCTCCTGCGCCTTACGCATCTTGGACACAGAAATCATTTCCATGGCCTTGGTGATCTTCTTGGTGTTTTCCACCGATTTGATCTTGGTGCGTAGTTCCTTGCCTGATGCCATAGTTGCCCCTTTTGCTTAGACGGATTCGTAACGTGAAGTAGACGGTAGAGTCTTACCGTTGCGAATCAGGCAAACGTTTTCTTGAAGGCGCCTACGGCAGCCAGCAATTCAGCTTCCGCTTCCTTGTCCAGTGCCTTCGTGGTTTCGACCTTGGCCAACAGGGCAGCGTGCTTGTCTTTGAGGTAAGCGTGCAGGCCGTGCTCGAACGCCAGAATCTTCTTGACGTCCACGTCGTCCATGAAACCCTTGTTCACGGCAAACAGCGACGCGCTCATCAAGCTGATGGACAGCGGGCTGTACTGCTTCTGCTTGAGCAGTTCAGTCACGCGGGCACCGCGGTCGAGCTGCTTGCGGGTCACTTCGTCCAAGTCGGACGCAAACTGCGCGAATGCAGCCAGTTCACGGTACTGGGCCAAGTCGTTACGGATACCACCGGACTGACCCTTGACCACCTTGGTCTGGGCAGCAGAGCCCACGCGAGACACCGAGATACCGGCGTTGATCGCGGGACGCACACCGGCGTTGAACAGCGAGGTTTCCAGGAAGATCTGGCCGTCGGTAATGGAAATCACATTCGTCGGCACGAAAGCGGACACGTCACCGGCTTGCGTTTCGATGATGGGCAGCGCGGTCAGCGAACCGGTCTGGCCCTTGACTGCACCCTTGGTGAAGGCTTCCACGTACTCGGCGCTTACGCGGGCGGCGCGCTCCAGCAGACGGCTGTGGAGATAGAACACGTCGCCGGGGTAGGCTTCACGGCCTGGTGGACGGCGCAGCAACAGGGAAACCTGGCGGTAGGCCACAGCCTGCTTGGACAGATCGTCATACACAATCAGGGCGTCTTCGCCGCGGTCGCGGAAGTATTCGCCCATCGTGCAGCCGGAATAGGCCGACACGTATTGCATGGCTGCCGACTCGGAAGCAGAAGCCGCCACCACAATGGTGTACTCCATGGCACCGGCTTGCTCCAGGGAGCGCACCACGTTCTTGATGGAAGAGGCTTTTTGACCGATCGCAACGTACACGCAGGTCATGTTCTGACCCTTCTGGTTGATGATCGCGTCAATAGCCACGGCAGTCTTGCCGGTCTGACGGTCACCAATGATCAGTTCACGCTGTCCACGGCCAATTGGCACCATGGAGTCGATGGACTTCAGGCCGGTCTGCATGGGCTGGTCCACGGATTTACGGGCGATCACACCAGGTGCAACCTTTTCGATCACGTCCGTCATCTTGGCGTTGATGGGCCCCTTGCCGTCGATCGGTTGACCCAGCGCATTGACCACGCGGCCTTTGAGCTCGGGACCGACTGGCACTTCCAGAATACGGCCGGTGCACTTGACCGTGTCGCCTTCGGAGATGTGCTCGTACTCACCCAAAATCACGGAACCGACAGAGTCGCGTTCCAGGTTCAGGGCCAGACCAAAGGTGGGCAAACCGTCGCTGCCGGCGGGGAATTCAAGCATTTCGCCCTGCATCACATCGCTCAAGCCGTGGATGCGGACAATACCGTCGGTCACGGACACCACGGTACCCTGATTGCGGATATCGCTGCTCGCGGCCAAGCCTTCGATGCGGCTCTTGATCAGTTCAGAAATTTCTGCTGGATTGAGTTGCATGACTCTTTCCTTCTTTCGTTAAATTAGGCCAACTGCCGGGGGCTTATCGCCTCAGGCAGTGAGGGCTACTTTCATTTGTTCCAAACGGGCTTTGACGGAAGTGTCAAGCACCTCGTCGCCGACCACCACACGAATGCCACCGATCAGCTCGGGCTGCAGGACAACGGATGCGTTGAGCTTGCGACCAAAACGTTTCTCCAGCATGACGGCTACTTCAGCCAGGGCGCTTGCGTCAATCGGAAACGCGCTGTAGACCACCGCATCGCTTGAGCCGCTTTGCGCATTCTTCAATGCGCGAAACTGGTGGGCGATCTCAGGCAAGGCGCTCAGGCGGCCGTTCTCGATCACGGTATGCAGGAAGTTCTTGGCCTGGTCTGGCAAGGCCGACTTGGCAACCGATGCAATCAGGTCAAACACCTGCTGGACGGTCACCTTGGGGCTGTCGGCGAACTGTTGCAATTGCACGTTTTCGGCAATCACTCCCAGTTCGTCGACCCAGACAGCAGCCGTCGACAGGTCGGACGCCGAAGCCTTGAACAGCGCTTCAGCGTACGGACGGGCAATAGTGGCAAGTTCAGCCATGGTGACCTCTTACAGCTCAGTCTTCAGACGACCCAGCAGGTCGGCGTGAACACCAGCATTGACTTCCTTGCGGAGAATCTGCTCGGCGCCCTTGACCGCCAGTGCGGCAACCTGCTCGCGCAGTGCCTCACGTGCCTTGATCGTTTGCTGATCAGCATCTACCTTGGCGGCAGCGATGATCTTGTTAGCCTCTTCGGTGGCTTTGGCCTTGGCCTCTTCCACAATCGCCTGACCGCGACGCTCGGCGTCTGCCAGGCGAGCCGCAGTTTCAGTGCGCGATTTCGACAGTTCTTCTTCCACGCGCTTGTTGGCAGACGAGAGCTCGGATTTGGCTTTGTCAGCCGCAGCCAGTCCGTCGGCAATCTTGCTGGCACGTTCGTCCAGTGCAGCCGCGATGGGCGGCCACACGAACTTCATCGTGAACAACACAAGCAATGCGAAGACGATGGCTTGCGCCACCAGTGTTCCATTAATGCTCACAGTAGGTCTCCCTCAACGAGGCGTTGCGGACAGGTCTTACTTGGCCAAAGTGGCGAGTTGAGCCAGGAACGGGTTGGCAGTGGCGAACCACAGGGCAATACCGGTACCGATAATGAAAGCCGCGTCGATCAGACCAGCCAACAGGAACATCTTGGTTTGCAGTTCGCCCATGAGTTCGGGTTGACGTGCAGCGGATTCCAGGTATTTGCTACCCATGACGCCGATACCGATACAAGCACCCAAAGCGCCCAAACCAATGATCAGGCCAGCAGCCAGAGCAACAAAACTAATGACTTCCATGATGACTCCTTAAAGAACTAAAAAGAAAAACAAAAACAAACTCAACCAAACCGAAAATCAATGCGCAGCGTGCTGCGCAAAATCAATGCGCGTCGTGGGACTGACCGATGTACACCAGCGTCAGCATCATGAACACGAAAGCCTGCAGGGTAATGATCAGGATGTGGAACACTGCCCACGCCCAACCGGCCACCACATGCAAAAGCAGCAACATCAAGCCCGAGGGCTCGAACGAAAATGCCCAAGCGCCACCCAGGAGGGCAATCAGCATGAACACCAGCTCACCTGCATACATGTTGCCGAACAGTCGCATGCCGTGCGACACGGTCTTGGCAACGAATTCGATCAACTGCATGGACAGATTCACAACGGCCAGAATCAGGAAGAACACCGGGTTCTTGCTGGTGCCAAAAGGAGCGGTAACCAATTCATGCGCCCAACCGCCAACGCCCTTGATCTTGACGTTGTAAACCAGGCAAACCAGCAGCACGGACACCGACATACCCATGGTGACCGAGAGATCGGCTGTGGGCACGCTTCGCATGTAGGCGTGACTCACATCGTGCCCGGCAGCGCCATAAATCAGGGCCCAAATCTGTGGCAGCAGGTCCAGCGGCAACAAGTCCATCGCGTTGAGCAGAAAGATCCACACGAAAATGGTCAATGCCAGCGGCGCAACCATCTTGCGGCTGGTGGCGTTGTGCACGATGCCCTTGGCTTCGCGGTCCACCATTTCAATCAGGATCTCAACAGCAGCCTGGAAACGTCCAGGCACGCCAGCGGTTGCCTTGCTGGCAGCTTTCCACAGAAAGAAGCAGCCCAGAAAACCCAGAACAATGGAGAAAAACAAGGAGTCAATATTGAAGACCGAAAAGTCAACAATATCGGTCTGCGGCTTGTTGCGCCAGTGTGTCAGGTGGTGAACGATGTATTCACTGGCCGAGGGTGCGTGTGCTTCAGCGGACATATTTCAACTCTTTCAAACTCTCAAATCTGTTTAGGCTTGGGGCGCTTCAGTAGCGCCAACCAATACATCTTCAAAGTCACAAACAGACCGGCCATCAAGGCCAGCCAGCTCAAATCTGCAATCAGGCGCGGCGCCAAAACCACCATTGCCACGCTCACGGCCAACTTGACGGCCTCCCACACGAAGAAGCCGAAACTCGCTGTCGCCGCATTCAGGGACGAAAACTGACTCATCAAACCCCGGGCAAACAGCGCCGCCGGAATTATCACCGCAAGCGCTCCATACCCCGCCGACCAAGCCACCGAGGCCTTGCCTGAGACACCCCAGGCCACCAAGGCAACCGCCAATCCCGCCACACACTGCAGCCCCACAACCCACCAGGGAGACAAGGCCGGATCACGTTCGCGAAGGGCCTGCGCCTCATGCGCCGTCAGGGGCTTGAAATCCTGATCTTCGAGCTCATCTGCATCGAAGCCATACCTGTGAACGGGATCAAGCGCCATTATCGACATCTCAAATTACAGCCAGTTTACAGATCGGTTACACGCAGCAACTGCGACAAAGCCTCTCATTATACGTAGAAACCCGCAGCGATCCGACAAGACGCCAACAATCCTGCTACCTGCTCGGTCCGCGCTGCGCGATGGTCTGTCGCCAGCTACCCACCCGGCGATAATTTACTCATGCCCCAACTCCCACCGCTGCCGTGCTATTTGAACGGTGAATTCACACTGCTGCCCGACGCCAAGATCAGCGTCATGGACCGGGGTTTCATCTTTGGCGATGGCGTGTACGAGGTGGTGCCGGTGTACGCCGGCCAGCCGTTTCGCCTGGCCCAGCACATGGCCCGGCTGCAGCGCAGCCTGACCGAAATGCGCCTACCCAATCCTCAGTCTGACACGCAGTGGCGCGAACTCATTTCAGAATTGATAGCACGCTACGCTGATTCCACGGGGGCCAGAGCCGAAGACATCCATCAACTGGTGTATATCCAGATTACCCGCGGGGTGGGCCTGCGCGACCATGCGATGCCCGAACACATAACCCCCACGGTGTTTGCGATGAGCAACCGTATGCAGCAGCCGACGGCCGAGCAGCGCGCCCATGGCGTGGCCTGCGTGACGGCCGACGACTTTCGCTGGGAGAAGGCCCACATCAAGAGCACCAGCCTGCTGGGCGCGGTGTTTGCGCGCCAGATCAGCGTGGATGCCGGCGCCGTGGAGACCGTGATGTTTCGGGACGGCACCCTCAGCGAAGGCGCCTCCAGCAATGTCTGGGTGGTGAAGAACGGTGCCGTCTTCGGCCCGCCGCGCGACAACCTGGTGCTGGAAGGCATTCGGTACGGTCTGATTGCGGAAATTTGCGAATCCTGCGGCATCCCGTTTGAACTGCGCCGCATTACCCGCGAGGAAGTTCTGGCCGCGGATGAACTGCTGCTGTCCAGCGCCACCAAGGAGGTGCTGCCAATCACGCTGCTGGACGGCCAGGCGGTCGGCACCGGTGTGCCCGGCCCGGTCTACCACGCGCTGTACGCCGGCTACCAGGCCGCCAAGGAACAGCACACCGCGGCACTTGCCGTGTAACCCACCCGATTGCGACCCAACATGCCAACCACCCCACCGCCCACGCCGCGCCAGGAATCCCTGATCGAATACCCCTCCCTGTTTCCCATCAAGGTGATGGGAAGCAAGGTTGATGGGCTGGTGCACGCCATCACCCAGATCGCCCACCAGTTCGACCCCACGTTTGACGCCAGCACCATCGAACTGCGCGAGAGCAAGGGCGGCAACTACCTGGGCGTGACCATCACCGTGACGGCCACCAGCCGCGAGCAACTGGACGAGCTGTACCGCACGCTGTCCACCCACCCGATGGTCAAGGTCGTGCTGTAGGTCTGCCATGCCGGATATTCCACCCTTCGACATCCGCCAGCTCGGCCGCGTGGACTACCTGCCCACCTACGCCGCCATGCAAGCCTTCACCAACGAAAGAGACCTCCAGCCCTCGTCGAACGTGCCTGATCAGCTATGGATTTGTGAGCATCCTCCGGTCTACACCCAGGGTCTGGCGGGCAAGCCGGAGCACATCTTCCTGCCCGGCGACATCCCGGTGGTGCAGACCAACCGCGGCGGCCAGGTCACCTTCCACGGCCCCGGCCAGGTTGTGGCGTACCCGCTGATCGACCTCAAGCGCGCCGGCTATTTCGTCAAGGAATATGTGTACCGGATTGAAGAGGCCGTGATCCGCACCCTGCTGTACTTTGGCGTGACCGGGCACCGCGTGGCGGGCGCCCCAGGCATCTACGTGCGGCTGGACGACCCGGCAGGCCACGCACCGCTGCCGCAACGGCCACTGAAGGGCGCGAGCGCCTCCCCCGACTTCACCGGCTTGGGCAAGATCGCCCAGATCGGCATCAAGGTCAGCCGCAACTGCACCTACCACGGCGTGTCCCTGAACGTGGCAATGGACCTGGAACCCTTCTCGCGTATCAACCCTTGTGGGTATTCCGGGCTGCAAACGGTGGACCTTTCTACAATCGGGGTAACTGTTGGTTGGGCGGAAGCCGCCGACATCTTGAGCCAAAAGCTCGCAACCTACCTGGCACCCTGACGCCCCCGGGCGCGGTGCACCACACCATGAGCCACACCCCGATCACGCCCTCCACCACGGGCTCCAGCAACACGGTCCGCGACGCGCAGACGCAGGAGAACTACGACCCCACGGCCAAGCAAAAGGCGGCGGCCAAGCTGTCGCGCATCCCGGTCAAGGTGGTACAGGGTGAGGTGCTGAAGAAGCCCGACTGGATCCGCGTCAAGGCCGGTTCGCCCACCACCCGCTTCTACGAAATCAAGGACGTGCTACGCAAGAACAAGCTGGTCACCGTCTGCGAGGAAGCCAGTTGCCCGAATATCGGCGAATGTTTTGGCAAAGGCACTGCCACCTTCATGATCATGGGCGACAAGTGCACGCGGCGCTGCCCGTTCTGCGACGTGGGCCACGGCCGCCCTGATCCGCTGGACGCCGACGAGCCGCACAAGCTGGCGCAGACCATTGCCGACCTCAAGCTGAAATACGTGGTGATCACCAGCGTGGACCGCGACGACCTGCGCGACGGCGGCGCCCAGCACTTTGCCGACTGCATCACCCGCATCCGCGAACTCTCGCCCGCCACCCAGATCGAGGTGCTGGTGCCTGACTTCCGCGGCCGTGACGACCGCGCCCTGGCCATCCTGAACGCCGCACCGCCGGACGTGATGAACCACAACCTGGAAACCGCGCCACGCCTGTACAAGGAAGCGCGCCCCGGCAGCGACTACCAGTTCAGTCTGAACCTGCTGAAGAAATTCAAGGCCCTGCACCCCGGTGTCCCGACCAAGAGCGGCATCATGGTTGGCCTGGGCGAGACCGACGAAGAGGTGCTGCAGGTGATGCAGGACATGCGCGACCACGACATCGACATGCTGACCATCGGCCAATACCTGGCGCCGTCCACGTCTCACCTGACGGTCAAGCGCTACGTGCACCCCGACACCTTCAAGCTGTTCGAGGCCAAGGCGTATGAGATGGGCTTCAGGCACGCCGCCGTGGGCGCCATGGTCCGCTCCAGCTACCACGCTGACCAGCAGGCCGGGCACGCGATGGATGGCTCCCTGCACAACACGCGCTGAGGAAACACGGGGCAGCTGCGAGCGGGAGCGGCTGCCATCCGTGACGGTGTTTGACTTCGTGGTTTATTGACTCAAGTCATTTGAGTTGGTCCTGGGTTCCAGCACCATGGCGGTTTATTGTTGAACAAACCATCACCGGATTGACCGCCCCGGGTGCCCTGACGGCCCGGGCGGCGGCCGTCTCATTCCCATGAAAATCAACCTACCTGTTACGCAGGGCGAGTATGTGTTGCCCGAAGGTTCGATCTTGGTCTCCACCACCGACCTGACCGGACGCATCACCCACTGCAACCGCGGCTTTGTGGATGCCAGCGGATTTGACTACGAAGAACTGCTGGGGCAACCGCACGACATCGTGCGCCACCCGGACGTGCCACCAGAGGCATTCAAGGACTTGTGGGCCACGATAGGCCGAGGCCGGCCGTGGACCGGCATCGTCAAGAACCGGCGCAAGAACGGCGACCACTACTGGGTGCAGGCCAACGTCACACCGGTCATGGAAAACGGCAAGCCCAAGGCCTACATGTCGGTGCGGCTCAAGCCCAGCCGGGAACAAGTCCAGGCGGCCGAGGCGCTGTATGCCCTGATTGACCAGCAGCGCAACAGCGGCAAGGCCACCTTCCGGCTGCATGCCGGCAATGTGCGCCCGCTGGGATGGCGCGACGGGCTCGGCAAGATGCACCGCATGACGCTGCCCCAGCGCGCCGGCATCGGACTGATTCTGATGCTACTCCTGGCTCTGTCGCCGGCCTGGTTTCTGGGTGGCAGCAATGTTGCCCTGGTCAGCGGGGTACAACTGGCGACCGGCCTGGTGGGTGCGGGTCTGTTCCTGGGTTGGTTTGCAAGCGCCGTCTGCCGCCCCCTTCGCCGGGCCGACCAGTTGGCCGGCGAAGTGGCCGGCTGCAACCTCGATGGCGACATGGACTACAACACCACCAGCCCGGTGGGCTCGCTGATGCGCAGACTGTGGCTGATCAACCTGAACATGCGCGCCATCGTTGCCGACGTGCGGGCCGAGGTGCGCGGCGTCACGCAGGCTGCACAGGCCATCCTCAAGGGCAGCATGGAGCTTTCTGACCGAACCGAAGCACAGGCCGCGGGGGTGGAAAAAACATCGTCGTCGGTCGAACAGATCTCCGGCGCAGTGCGGGAGACCGCCGACACGACACAAAGCCTTGCCAACCTGAGTTCGGAAGCCAGTTCGGTCGCCTCCGATGGCGCGCGCTCGATTGACCAGGTGGCCGCGTCCATGCACCGGATCGAGGCCTCGTCCAAGCGCATCACCGAAATCATTGACGTCATTGAGCAGCTGGCCTTTCAGACCAATCTGCTGGCACTCAACGCGGCGGTCGAGGCCGCGCACGCCGGAGAGCAGGGACGCGGCTTTGCGGTTGTGGCCAGTGAGGTGCGCGCCCTGGCACACCGCAGCGGCACCGCGGCCCAGCAAATCCGTGAGCTGATTCAGGAGTCCACGCAGCAGGTCTCCGAGGGCACCAGCACCGTGGATGCCGCCGCCGGCACCATCCGCAGCGCGGTTGAAAAGGTGCACCTGGTCACCGAGCGCCTGGGCGAAATCACCGTGGCAACCCGGGAGGAGTCCGCCGGCGTGGCGCAAATCGGTGAGGCCATGCAGGTCCTGGATGACGTGACACGCCAGAATGCCGACCTGGTGCAACAGTCCACCCAGGCGTGCGGCGCCCTGTCGGCGCGCTCCGACACGCTGGAGCGGGCGGTCAAGATCTTTTCCGTCAATATCGCCTGACGGTTGAGCTGGGGCCGCTCAGTCCAGGCTCTGCCGTTTCCCCGGCCGGGCAAAACCACCCTCCGCCCATGCCACGGCGCTGCTGCGGTTGAGCTTGAACGACTGCGGCACGCGCACCGCGGCCAGGGATTCACCACAGTCATCCTGCGCGCTCAACACGGCGTAAGGGTTGTCCTCGTCGGGCACGATGTCCAGGCACACCGTGACCCGTCCCGACGGGGCCGTTACCGCAATGCTCTGGTGCAACGTGGCATGCAACTGCTGCTCGCTGCGGCGCACAAACTCGCTGGCGGTCTTGACCAGGGTGGTGAAAGCGTTGTTGTCCAGTGGCTTGGGGTTCTTCTTGTCGCGCCCCATGGTCCAGGGCCCGACCAGGGCGGGCTCGGACTGGCCGTCCCGGAACATGGCAACGGCCCAGCCGTCATCGTCTTCGTTCTTGATGACCTGGGCGGTCCAGCCATCGGCACGCCACAGGCGGGGTTCTTGGGTTTTCTCAGGAGATTCGGACACAGTGGAGAAATAGTTTTAGGTCAAAAAGGCCTCTAGCCCTCGTGGAATAAGCGTGTAGCGCTATCCATTAAATAGCAAAAATCAGGGTGGCGCAGTGCCTCAGCCAGCCGCCAGCTCACGCGCCGGGTCTTCCGCGTCCATCACGCGTTGCGCCCAGGGTGCCAGCTTGGCGGTGTCAGCCCGCAAAATTTCCTGCTTGACCGCCAGGATCTGCGCCGGGTGCATGGAGAAGCTGCGCAGGCCCAGGCCCAGCAGCAGGCGGGTCAGCGTCACGTCGCCGGCCATCTCGCCACACACACTCACCCCTTTGCCCTGGGCGCGGCATTCTGCAATGGTGTCGGCCACCAGGCGCAGCACCGCCGGGTGCAGGGGGTCGTACAGGTGGGCCACGGATTCGTCGGCACGGTCAATGGCCAGGGTGTACTGGATCAGATCGTTGGTGCCGATGGACAAAAAGTCGAAGTGCTTGAGGAACAGGCGCAGGCTTAAAGCTGCTGCCGGTATCTCGATCATGGCACCCAGCTTCACCGGACCGTAGGCCACGCCACGGTTGTCCAGCATGGCACGCGCGTGGTCCAGATGCGCCAGCGTCTGGCGAATCTCCCGGGCGTGGGCCAGCATGGGCACCAGCAGGTGCACCTGGCCGTGGGCGGCAGCGCGCAAAATGGCCCGCAGCTGGGTCAAGAACATGGCGGGGTCGGCCAGACTCCAGCGGATGGCGCGCAGGCCCAGGGCCGGGTTCAGGTGGGCGTCATCGCGCAGGGAGTCGTCCAGCGGCTTGTCGGCCCCCACGTCCACGGTGCGGATGGTTACCGGCAGGCCCCGCATGCCTTCGACCGCCCGTTTGTAGGCCTGGTACTGCTCTTCCTCGCCCGGCAGGCGCCCTTGCCGACCCATGAACAGAAATTCGCTGCGAAACAGTCCTACACCGACGGCACCGGCCTTCAGTGCGACCAGCGCATCATCCGGCATCTCGATGTTGGCCAGCAACTCCACCTTCTCACCGTCCATGGTGACCGACGGCGTGTGCAACAGGCGCTGCAGGCGCCCGCGCTCCAGCTCGCGCTGGCGCTGCTTGAAGCCGTATTCGGCCAGGATGATGGGCGAGGGGTCCACGATGACCACGCCGGCGTCGCCGTCGATGATGACCCAGTCGTCCTGGCGCACCAACTGACTGGCCAGGCGCGCGCCGACCACGGCCGGAATGTCCATGCTGCGGGCCACGATGGCGGTGTGCGAGGTCTTGCCGCCCACGTCGGTGATGAATCCTGCAAACACACTCTGCTTGAACTGCAGCATGTCGGCCGGCGACAGGTCGTGCGCGATCAGGATCAGCGGCACGTCCACCGTGTCGTCCAGCAACAGATCCTGCTGCGAGGGCTTGCGGCCCATTCGCTGCTGCGGATGGGATGCCACGGGAGAACCCTTGCCCTTCATCGCCCGCAGCACGCGCTCAACAATTTGCTCCAGGTCGGCCTTGCGCTCACGCAGGTACTCGTCTTCCATCTCGTCGAACTGGCGGGCAATGATCTCCAACTGCGTGGTAAGTGCCCACTCGGCGTTGTACAGGCGCTCGGTGATCCAGCGCTTGACGCCACCCACCAGTTCTTCGTCCTGCAACAGCATCAGGTGCACATCCAGCAGCGCGCCCAGCTCATGCGGTGCCTCCTTCGGGCCCATGTGGGTGATGCTCTCCTGCAGGCGGTGGATCTCGTCGATGACGGCATTGCGACCCTTGCGCAGCCGGTCGATCTCGGCTTCGACCTCACTGGCCTGCACGAAGTAGTGCGCCACATCCACCCGGCTGGAGGCCACCAGCACGGCGCGCCCAATGGCCACGCCGCGCGACACATTCAGTCCATGAATCGCGAAGGTCATGTTGCTTATTCGCCTTCGCCGAATTTGTCGGCAATCAGCGCAAGAATGGCGTCCATGGCCTCCTGGGCGCGATCGCCGTCGGTATCGATGACGACTTCGGAACCCATTCCGGCGGCCAGCATCATGACGCCCATGATGCTCTTGGCATTGACCCGGCGATCACCCTTGGCAATCCAGACCTCGCAGGGGAAGCTGCCCGCCAGCTTGGTCAACTTGGCCGACGCGCGGGCGTGCAGGCCCAGCTTATTGGTGATGGTCGTGGTGGTTTTTATCATGCGTTTTTCGTGTCTGATTCTGCGGTGCGGTGACGGCCACCTGCATGATGCACTGGGCTCCGCCGGACAGGGCCCGCGCCACCAGCACATCCAGTGATTCTTGGCGGTAGTTGACGGTGCGCAGCAGCATGGGCAGATTGACACCCGCCACCAGCTTGGCGTGCACGCCATCGACCACCTTTTGCGCTACATTGCACGGCGTTGCCCCGAAGACATCGGTTAGCACCAGGGTGTAGGGCGCGGCCAACTGGTCCAGCAGCGCCAGCGCGGCCAGCCGTGTCGTCTCGGTCGGCTCATTGGGCAGTACGTCCAGCGCCAGAACGCCACTGGCCGTCTCGGGGTATACATGCAGCACGCACTCCCGCAGGGCGCTGGCCAGCGGGGCATGGGCGATGATGAGGATGCCGATGTTCATGGTTGCCTTGTCTTCTGATTATGGCGTCATTGCAGGCGCAGGCCGGAGAAAAGCATCTCGATCTTCTCATCGGTCAGCCGGTCGGCATAGACGGCCACATGGTAGAGATCGGTACCACTGGTGAGCCACAGGAGTTGCGCTGTCACCGCGCTGCCGTCGGGTCGCTGGCCCTGGGCCGTGACCCGTTGCGCCGTGCGTGGCGGTTCATCGGCCGGCAGCATGCGCATGGGCGCCTCCTGCACCGACGCCGCACGCATGGTGGCCAACGTCTGCTGGCGCCATGCAGCGCGCGCCGCATCGGCGCGCAGGGCGCTCTCCACCCGTGTATGGCTGATGGCATACAAGGCTCCGTCGGCCTCGCAGCCTGCCATTTCCATGCCCACCTCCGCCGCGCCAAGTTGCACGTTGCGTAGCGCACGATCAGGCTTGCAGGGCAGCATGGCGGTGAGGCCATGCAACTGAACGGCGCGCCAGTTCAGCGTGGGACTACAGGCCACTAGGCCCGAGAAACACCACGCCATGACCCCGCACAGCCGCACCCATCGTCTCACTTCAACGCACCAAAGACCTTGGTCAGAATGGCACTGCCGTAGCCCACCGGATTCTGGCGAATTTTCTTTTCTTCTTCGGAGATCATGAAGAACAGGCCGTCGAGCGCCTTCCCGGTGACGTACTGCTGGATATTCGCATCCTCTTTCTTCAGCAGACCCATGTCCGCAGCCTTGCCGGCCACATCGTTGTACTTCTGTGCCAAACCTACTTTCTCGGTGGCCTGGCTCACAACCGGCAGGAATTTCACCGCCAATGATGGTCGGGTTTTGCTGGCAAAGAAGTTCGTGACTGCGGTATCACCGCCGCTCAGGATGCCCTTGGCATCGGTGACGCTCATCGTCTGCACGGCGTTCACCAGCAGATCCCTGGCCATCGGAACAGCCGCCTCTGCACCCCGATTCATGGCGGTGATCAATTCATCCACGCGTCCGCCCTGGCCCAGGGTGCGCAGCAACTGAACCGCATCGTTCAGTGATCCCGGCAGCCCGATACGGACCTTGTCATTGCCCAGAAAACCGTCTTGCACGCCCAGAATGCCGATGGCCGACAGTGCGCCCTTTTCGAGCGCGGTCTTCAGGCCCTTGGTCGCGTCGGTATTGCTCAGGTCCGCCAGGGTGAGCGCATGCGCGTGCTGGATGGCGCTGGTAGCCAGCAAGGCCACCAAGGTGCCGGCAAAGTTGAACTGACGTCTGTCCATGGAATCCACCTTGTAGAAAACAAACCCGGATAGGGAGAGCCATTATGGCGTTTTGGCATCGATCCGGCTGGCACGGTCTTAGGGTATACCACTGCTAGGTCTGGTGCATTCCTTGCCCGTGAAATGCTAAATTCAAGTCTTGCGCTACCTATTACCATAATGGGGTCGGAACAGCTGTTTTGAAAAGTACTGGTGCAACTGCATATTGCTGCAATGAATTTTTATCGCATTCGATGCAATCACAATCTGGCGACAGGAATGGTGCTATGGGCCGCGTGAAGGATGGCATCACCGGTGCGCAAACAGCAGACCCAGATACCCGGCTGCTGACGCCCGTTTCGACACCCGAGCTGGAGGGCATTCGCACCCTGTTTCAGGAGTACGCTGCCACGTTGAACGTGGATCTTTGTTTCCAGAATTTCAAGGAAGAGTTGCTCGGACTCCCCGGCGAATACAGCGCCCCCCGCGGCGCCCTGGTGCTGGCCACTATCGATGGACAGTTGGCCGGCTGTTGTGCCATGCGGCCATTGGATGCCGTGGATTATCCGAACGCCTGTGAGATGAAACGTCTGTATGTGCGCCCGATTTACCGGGGCCTGCGGCTGGGGCGCATGCTGGCCGAGCACATTCTGGAGGCATCGCGCCTATGCGGATACGACTGCATCCTGCTGGACACCCTGAACGAGATGGAATCAGCCCGTGCCCTGTACCAGGAGCTGGGCTTTGAGGAAATTCCACCCTACTACTACAACCCCATCGCAGGGGCCCACTACCTCAAGGCTGAGTTGTAGGCATCCCGCTCGGAAGGCAGTATCAGCCCTTGGCCTGGGCAAGCAGGGTTGCTGCGTCGCTCACTTCGAACTTGCCGGGGCCTTCGATATTGAGGGCTGCTACCTTGCCATCTTTGACCAGCATGGAATAGCGGTTGCTGCGCAGGCCCATGCCCTTGGCGGTCAGGTCCAGTGTCAAGCCGGTGGCTTGCGCGAAGGTGGCGCTGCCGTCAGCCAGCATGCGAACCTTGCCGGCGGTCTTCTGGTCACGCGCCCAGGCGCCCATGACAAAGGCATCGTTGACGCTGACACACCAGATTTCATCCACACCGGCAGCCTTGAAGGCTTCCTCATTCTCGACATAGCCAGGAACATGCTTGGCCGAGCAGGTTGGCGTGAAAGCGCCAGGCAGGGCGAACAACGCAATGGTCTTGCCAGCAGTCGCCTTGGTCACGTCCACCGGATTGGGGCCCAGGCTGCATCCGTTCCCCTCGACTTCCGAGTATTCCATCAGCAAGGCTGCTGGAAGGGTATCGCCTACTTTGATCATGTTCGCTCCTGAATAATGTCTTGCACAAATGAAAACGGCTCACAATTGTGAGCCGTCGTCTTGTAGCCTGCAGGCCTGAAGGGCAAGCCCTTTAGACTTCGATGGCCTTTTGAACCAAGCGGGTCGCAACCCAGTTCTTGGTCTTCGAAATCGGACGGCTTTCCGTGATTTCAATCATGTCGCCCATCTTGTACTCGCCCTTTTCGTCATGGGCGTGGTACTTGCTGGACTTGCCAACGATCTTGCCGTAGAGCTCGTGCTTGACACGGCGCTCGATCAGCACGGTCACTGTCTTGGCACGCTTGTCGCTGACCACCTTGCCAATCAAGGTGCGCTTGAGGGATTTTTTAGCTTCCGTCATGTATCGCTCCTTATTTGGCGGACTTGTCAGCGGCTTGCTTCTCGACAAGAATGGTCTTGGCGCGGGCAATGTCACGGCGCGCAGTGCGGATCGTGGCTGTGTTGGTGAGTTGTTGCGTGGCTTTTTGCATACGCAGGCCAAAGTGTGCTTTTTGCAGCGCCTTGACTTCCGTCTTCAGACCATCAACGTCTTTTTTGCGCAGTTCAGTAGTTTTCATATCAATAGCTCCTGATTACTGGCCAATCATGCGGGCCACGAAGGTGGTACGCAAAGGCAGCTTGGCGGCAGCCAAACGGAACGCTTCACGGGCCAGTTCTTCGGGAACACCAACGATTTCAAACACGATTTTTCCGGGCTGGATTTCAGCCACGTAGTACTCGGGATTGCCCTTGCCGTTACCCATCCGCACTTCAGCAGGCTTCTGGGAAATTGGCTTGTCAGGGAACACGCGGATCCAGATACGGCCGCCACGCTTCACGTGACGGGAAATGGCACGGCGTGCCGCTTCGATCTGGCGAGCCGTCAGACGGCCGCGATCCGTACATTTCAGACCAAAGTCACCGAATGCGACCGAGCTGCCTCGTGTCGCGATGCCGGTGTTACGGCCCTTTTGCTCTTTGCGGTATTTCCGGCGAGCGGGTTGCAACATGGTTATTCTCCTTTACCGTCAGCTGCTGCAGCTGGCGCGGCGACTTTGCGAACGCGCTTAACGGTGGGTTTATCGGCGTCAGCACCGGAAGCCTCTACAGGCTTGTCGCTGCCATCGGCGGGTGCCGCATTGCTACCAACGGGACGACGGGCGCCACGTGGTGCAGGACGGTCAGCACCGGGGCGTGCACCGCCACGGTCATCACGGCGCGGGCCACGTGGGCGACGCTCTTCTTCAGCACGTGGCTCAACGGCGGCCGGCAGGTCATTACGACCCAGCGTGTCACCCTTGTAGACCCAGACCTTGACACCAATGATGCCGTAGGTTGTCTTAGCTTCGGAAGTACCGTAGTCGATGTCAGCACGCAGTGTATGAAGTGGCACGCGACCTTCGCGGTACCACTCGCAACGGGCGATTTCAATGCCGTTCAGACGACCGGACGACATGATCTTGATGCCCAAGGCACCCAGACGCATGGCGTTTTGCATGGCGCGCTTCATGGCACGGCGGAACATGATCCGCTTTTCCAACTGCTGCGTAATGCTGTCGGCGATCAGCTTGGCATCGATTTCAGGCTTGCGCACTTCTTCGATGTTCACGGCCACAGGCACGCCGAGCTGCTTGCCCAGTTCGCGCTTGAGGTTTTCGATGTCTTCGCCTTTCTTGCCGATCACAACGCCCGGACGTGCCGAGAAAATTGTGATGCGGGCGTTCTTGGCAGGACGCTCGATCAAGATGCGCGAAACCGAAGCATTCTTCAGTTTGGCCTTGAGGTATTCACGTACTTTGATGTCTTCGGCCAACATGCCGGCGAAATCTTTGTTGCTGGCGTACCAGCGTGAAGACCAGTTGCGGCTAATCGACAAGCGAAAGCCGGTTGGATGGATTTTTTGTCCCATATTTGTCCGTGCCTCTTTCAGTTACCAACCGTCACGTACACATGGCACGTGGGTTTTCTGATTTGGTTGCCGCGGCCTTTGGCGCGGGCCGTGAAGCGACGCAGCGAAGCGCCTTGTTCGACGTAGATGGTTTTAACCTTCAACTCGTCGATGTCGGCACCGTCATTGTGCTCAGCGTT
>JBBQLM010000066.1:0-17844 GCA_038327925.1 Burkholderiales bacterium
GGTGCTTCAAGATTGCGTTTTCACCTTCCAGGGCCTGAATCATCACAGGACCAGAAATCATGAAATCCACCAAGTCCTTGAAAAACGGGCGAGCTTTGTGGACAGCGTAAAACGCCTCAGCCTCACCACGCGACAAATGCGCCATACGAGCAGCAACGACCTTGAGACCTGCAGCCTCAAAACGTGCGTAGATTTGACCAATGACGTTCTTTGCGACTGCGTCAGGCTTGATGATGGAGAGAGTACGTTCGATTGTCATAATATTTCCTGAACTGGATTGGTAATCTGCATTCTTGCTACACAGTGAAGCAAAGCCTGCCATTTTAGCATTGGCAAACTACCGCCCGCGCCCCTTGCGCCTTGGCCCACCAGCTGCCCCTCGGGGTCTTTGTCCAGCATCCTGTCGCTGACGTGTAAAGCTGTCCGCGCCGATATAGCCAAATGCCGTTTTCATGGGATCAGGTTGTGACGGCGCGTCCCTGCGATCCCCAGCCCTGGCATTCTGTCCTGCATTGCCTGCCTTAAAGCCACCCTGCGATGGGCCGCGCTGCCCCGCATTCGCACCGCGAGGACCTCCAGTGCGTCCGCCTCGCCGCTGATTGGGGCCCTGCGGATTGCGCACAGCCCCACCAGGCGCCTGTCCACGCGCAGCACCATCCTCCCGCCCGCCGCCCGCTGCTTGGACCAAGGAACGGATATCGGATTCATCCAGTTCCATCCAGGCGCCACGCTTGAGCCCACGTGGCAACAACATGGCCCCGTAGCGAATGCGGATCAAGCGGCTGACAGCGTGGCCAACCGCTTCCAGCATGCGTCGCACTTCCCTGTTACGTCCTTCGGAAATCGTGACGCGGTACCAGCAATTGGAGCCTTCCCCTCCACCTTCTTCAATCGAGCCGAACTGCGCAATGCCATCATCAAGCTTGACGCCATCAAGCAGCATCTGCTTTTCTTCCTTGCTCAGCGAGCCCAGAACACGCACAGCGTATTCACGCTCCAGGCCGAAGCGCGGATGCATCAAATTATTGGCCAATTCGCCGGAACTGGTAAACAGCAGCAGACCTTCGGTATTCAAGTCCAGCCGCCCCACCGATTGCCATTTGCCCTGGTGCAGCTTGGGCAAACGCCGAAAAACGGTTGGCCGGTTCTGGGGGTCATCATGGGTCACTACCTCACCGACCGGCTTGTGGTAGGCAATCACCCTTGCAGGCGGAGGATCGATGCGAACCCGGATGGGCTTGCCATTGACCTTGATGCTGTCACCAAATTGGATGCGTTGTCCAATATGCGCTGGCTCGTTGTTGACTGAAATGCGCCCTTCCATGATGAGCTGCTCCATCTCCAGGCGCGAGCCCATACCAGCTTGTGCCAGCACCTTGTGCAGCTTCGGCGTTTCAGCCATAGGCGCCAACACCCGCTTGGGAGGCGCCAGTTCTACCAACTCCTCGTCGGCATCAAACTGCCCGGTAATGACATCAACAAACCGTGTTTCCAGCTTCGGGTTCACTTCCATAGGAAGATCGGCCTTTGGCCCCACGTCGTGAGCAGGCGCAACTGCGCCCGCTACCTCAGCGACAGTCACCGAAGGGGTTGTGACGTTATCCGAATCGGAAGACACCGGTGGTTGTTCTGCGGAAGTCATGTCGTTCATTCTGAAAATCCATTCAAAGGGGTTTGAGCCTCAGGCGCAGAAGCATCGAGTGGCATATCCAGTTGCAACTCTGCATCGCCCACCAAACCTTCATCCGTCGGCGACAAGGCTTTGGCCTCATTCACAGACTCGACCAAAGCACCAAATACATCGCCGTTATTGGCCATACTCTCCAACAACGGCAGTTGATCCAGGGACTGCAACCCCAGATCATCAAGAAACTGCCGGGTTGTGGCATACAGCGCAGGCCGCCCTGCGGCCTCACGGTGGCCGATTACCTCGACCCACCCTCTATCCTCCAACTGCTTGATCAGCAGGGAGTTGATAGTGACACCGCGAATGTCTTCCATGTCACCGCGCGTTACCGGTTGACGGTAGGCGATGATTGCCAGTGTTTCCAACGTGGCCCGCGTATACCGTGGTGGTTTCTCAGGATGCAACCGATCCAGATACTCGCGCATTTCAGGGCGGCTCTGAAACCGCCAACCCGAAGCCACGCTCACCAACTCCACGCCTTTGCCAGCCCAGTCGTACTTCAACTCCTCCAGAAGACTCTTAAGCGTATCTGCTCCCAGAGACTCATTGAAGAGCGAACGCATATCCCGCACCGGCAAGGGTTGCTGTGAGCAAATCAACGCGGTCTCCAGGACCCGTTTTGCATCCACCAAATTCATAGTTGGACTCTATGGGAAACGCCACCATCAAGGTGACCAATCAAAGTGATTCCAAACGGACGGCAGCAGATGTGAAGACTTCACCGTGCCTACTCCCGGCTAGTCCCGGGGTATTTAAGGGTTTTTAACCCGTGTGGACGGATTGTAACGCAGGCCCCATCCCTGAAGAAGCGCTGCAAAGTCATCTGGTACCGGGGCTTCAAACACCAAAGACTCGGAAGTCACCGGATGCACAAATGCCAGACGGACCGCATGCAGAGCCTGTCTATCCATGCATGGTACCGAATGCCCGCCATACACCGGATCGGCCACCAAGGGATGGCCAATGGACATCATATGTACCCGAATCTGATGGGTGCGCCCGGTGTGCAGGATGCAGCGCACCAGACAACCTGCATCCGCATTGTCCAGCAGGATGAAGTCAGTCCTGGCCGTCTTTCCCGACTGACTCTCCAAATGGACCACCGCCATGCGCAGGCGATTGCGGGGATCCCGCCCAATCGCCGCGTCAACCGTGCGGGACGTGGGGCCGGCCCAGCGCCCATGCGCAATTGCCAAATACTGGCGGCTGACCTCGCGTGCCGCAATGGCCTGCACCAGCGTGTCCATGACGGCTCGCGTACGGGCAACCACCATGAGCCCGCTGGTATCTTTGTCCAAGCGGTGAACGATACCCGCGCGTGGCACCAGCGCCATGCCGCTGTCGTGGGCCAGCAAACCGTTCAACAAGGTGCCACTCCAGTTACCCGGAGCCGGATGGACCACCAGGCCGGCCGGCTTGTTGATGACCATGATGTGTTCATCCTGAAACACAACGTCCAATGGAATGGCTTGCGGCTTGAAAGCCTGACTCTGCGGCGTGGGCCGCAATTCCATGGCGACCATATCGCCTGCCTTGACGCGGGACGATGCCTTGCGGACAACCTGGGTGTTGAGGCTGATCAGGCCAGCCTCTATCAGTTGCTGCAGGTAACTCCTGGAAAACTCCGGAGCCATTTCCACCAGGGCGCGATCCAGCCGCTCCCCATGTTGCCCCGCGTCAACCGTCACGGTGCGCCACTCCACTTCCGCGTTGGCATCGTCCAGTCCCTCAGACTCTGTGACGATTGGGTGGCCCGATATAATTCCCGTGCTCTGTTTCAAGAAAGTGTTCCTAACATGCTTCGTGTCAAATTATCGGTCGTTTGCGTTTCACTGCTGGCGACTGGCGCACTCTTGATGGCAGGTTGCTCCAGCACCCCGGTGGACAAGACTGCCGGCATGAGCCCCAACAAGATCTATGCCGAAGCCAAGGAAGAGATCAGCGCAGGCCAATGGGAACGGGCCGTGCCTTTGCTGGAAAAGCTGGAAGCACGTGCGGCCGGTACGCCGCTGGCACAACAGGCACAACTGGACAAGGCCTATGCCCAGTACAAATCCGCCGAGCCGGCGCAGGCCCTGGCAACACTGGAACGCTTCATGAAGCTGCATCCGGTGAGTCCGGCCATGGACTACGCGATCTACCTGAAAGGGATCATCAACTTCAATGATGATCTGGGTATTTTTGCCAAGTTCACGCGCCAGGATCTCTCGGAACGGGATCAGAAGGCATCCAAGGAGTCATTCGAGTCGTTCAAGGAGCTGGTGGAACGGTTTCCGGACTCGCGCTATTCCCCCGATGCCCGCGAACGCATGAACTACATTGTCAGCTCTCTGGCGCAATACGAGGTGCACGTCGCCCGTTACTACTACAAGCGCGGTGCTTATCTGGCTGCAGTCAACCGGGCGCAATCGGCGGTTGCGGATTACCGCGAAGTTCCCGCCATTGAAGAGGCCCTCTTCATCCTCTACAAGTCCTATGACGCCCTGGGCATGCAGCAGTTGCGGGATGACTCCAAGCGCGTGCTGGAAAAGAACTACCCCCAGTCCGAGTTCCTGACCAAGGGATCCCGCACTATCGACAGTCCGTGGTGGAAGGTCTGGTAAGCGCGAGCAGCGCCTGCGCAAACTCATCCTGCGTGGTGATGGACTGCATCACCGGCAGGGCCGCCACAATGCGACGGCCGTAGCCCATCTGGGCCAGACGCACGTCGCACACGACCAAAATCCCGCGATCGGTTTCCCTGCGGATCAGGCGACCGGCTCCCTGCTTCAGGGCAATGGCGGCCTGTGGCACATGCAGGTGTGCAAACGGGTTCTTGCCAGTCGCCTGCATTTGCCGCGCTCGCGCTTCGACCAAGGGATCATCGGGTGGTGCGAATGGCAGCTTGTCAATTACCACCAATTGCAGCGCCACGCCTGGAACATCGACTCCCTCCCAGAAGGATACCGAGGCCACCAGAATGCACGGCCCCAAGCCAGAGCGTTGACTGAATCGCTCGGTCAGCTCGCGCTTGGGCGCCTCACCCTGTAGCAGCACCTCCATGTCGCCCAATGCAGAAAACCGTTGGCGCAACGCCGCGGCAATGTCACGCATGGCCCGCAAAGTCGTCGTCAGCACCAGGGTTCGCCCACCCAGCGCGAATGCTCCCTGCGCAGCCAACTCCGCCACTGCATCGCTGTGCCCAGCATCGGCAGGTTTGGGCAAATGTGCAGGTATGTACAGTGCAGCCTGCCGTGCATAGTCAAACGGACTGGGCACCTGAAGTACTTCTGCCCCCTCCAGCCCGCAGGCCTGTATAAACTGCGCCAGACTGGCATCAAGTCCCAGGGTTGCCGAGGTAAATATCCACGATTTGCGGCCTCTCTCCTCTATTGAACCCATCACGTTGGAACGCATGGCATCCGCAATGTCCAGCGGCGATTGGACCAGCTTCACCTGATGGCCCGCCTCTACCCAGCGCACCCAACCTGGCTCCGCAGGCTGCGCAAAAACATGCAAGGCCTGCGTCAATCGGGAAACCCGTTCGCACAAGCCTTTGATCTCAGGTGCGTGTTCTTCCAGGCTGTGCAATACGCCTTCGACCTGCTGCAGCGCCACCAGAAGCGGCTGCACCACGCGCTGCCACTGCACCGCATCAATGCCATCGGGAGAATCAACCGTCCATGCTGAACGGCGGGGCTGCCCCCCAGAGGCACACAACTGGCGCAGTGCGGCAGTGTTGTGGGCCAACTCCGCGGCCGATTCTCGCCAGCCACCACCGGCCAACGCCAGCTGTGGCCCCTGCTGCGCCAGATCACGGCAAAAGACATCCAATTGGGTAGTGCTGAGTTGGCGCCCGAGAAACTGAACGCCTATGGCATTGAGTTGATGTGCTTCGTCAAATACCACCGCCTGCACGGTCGGCAACAACTCCGCAACACCGGATTCACGGATGTTGACGTCCGCAAAAAACAAATGGTGGTTGATGACCACGACATCGGCTGCCATGGCCTCCCGGCGGGCCTGGTTGACATGGCAGGACTGAATGTGTGGGCAGTTGGATCCCAGGCAATTTTCACGCGTGGACGTCACCAACGGTATGACCGGCGAACGCTCGTCCAGTTGCGGCAACTCGGCCAGATCGCCAGCGCGCGTGGCACTCGACCAGGCCTCGATTCGCGCAAGATCCTCCTGCGCGATCGGGTGCTGGGCGCGCAGGTCATGTCGGGCCGTTGCCAGCCGGTACGTACACAGGTAACTGCTTCGTCCTTTGAGCAAGGCCGTTCGCACCGGCAGGCCCAACGCTTTGACAAGACGTGGGATGTCACGGCCAAAGAGTTGATCCTGCAGCGTTTTGGTTGCGGTCGACAGCAGTACCCGCTGGCCGCTGATCAGAGCCGGGACCAGATAGGCAAACGTCTTGCCCACGCCGGTTCCCGCTTCCACCACCAGTATGCCGCCACGCTCCAGCGTCGCAGCCACGGCATCGGCCATGGACTCCTGTCCGGGGCGGGGCGAAAACTCCTCGACGCAACGCGCCAGCATCCCATCCGGTTCAAATGCTCGCGCAACGGCCTCCCGCAAGGCCATGCTTCAGGCCGGCTCGCTGGGGTCGATTTCCCGCTCGACACGGGCAATTTCGTCGCGCAAGGCCAGGCGGCGCTTCTTCAAACGGCGGGTCATCAGCTCATCCACCGGTGATGCATCGGCCGCGCGGTCAAGCAGGGCATCCAGATCGGCATGTTCCATGCGCAGCTCTATCAAGTGGCGCTCAGGCGAGTGAAGGTTGGTTGGCAAGTCAGGCGCTTAAGAGTACGGGGTTAAACTACGGCCGGTTCGGTCGTGCTGGCTTGATAATACGACCTTCCCGTTCTTTTGCAGAAAGTATTGCTCACAAGCAACCCAACATGGCCACTGGTTACCGACTCACCGCTTCCACCGGCATACACAAAGGCGACCGCGAGTATCAGCAAGACCAGATCGCTCTGCTGAAACACCCACGGGTCAATGGCTGCATTCTGGCCATCGTGGCCGACGGCATGGGCGGACGCAGTGGGGGGCGCAAGGCATCCGACCAGGTCATGATGACGGCCAAGCAGCTGTTTGACCGCTACGACCCGGACACCGATGACGCCACAGCCATCCTGACGCAGATCGTGCAAGAGGCGCACATCGTCATCAAACTGACTGCGATTTCATCCGAGGAAGAACCGCACAGCACGCTGGCCGCGTTCCTGATCAATGCCAAGGGTGACTGCCACTGGGCCCACACCGGTGACTCCCGCATCTACCACTACCACGGCAACCGCTTCGTCAAGCGCACCATGGACCACTCCTATGTGCAGGCGCTGGTGAACCGCGGCGAAATCACGGAAGAACAGGCGGCCGTGCATCCCCAGTCCAACATTCTGATGGGCTGCCTGGGGACCGAGAACGACCCGCCCGTGGACTTTCACTTCATTCCCCAACTGCGCCCCGGCGATGTGCTGATGGCCTGCAGCGATGGCGTCTGGCACTACTTCAACACCGGAGAGTTGGGATCGGTTCTCTCCACGCTGTCGGCACGCGAAGCAACCGAGTTCCTGATTGAAAAAGCCCGCTCACGCGGACGTGGCGCGGGCGACAACTTGTCTATCGTGGTGGTCAAGCTCGAACCGCTGACGCCCACCTGAACCTTGGCGGTTCAGGGCGCCACAGGCAGCGGTGGCCCCCCCGTGCCTTGGTCGATGAGACGCTGTTCCCGGTCCTTGCGCCGCTTTTCTGCTGCTTGTTGCTTCTCCTGGTAGGCTGCGCGGTTTCTGGCCTGTGCCTCGGCATCGAGATCAGAGGCAATCTTGGGGGCCGAGGCCCTGGGCTCAATCTTTTTGGCTTGCTGCCGGTGGCTAAGCACCTTTTCGTCCTGCGCCTTCTGTCGATCAGCCTGCGTATCCGCGCGCTCACCTTCCTGCAGTTCGGCTGCCTTGCGGGCGCTCTCAGCTGCCTTGTCGGCACTGCGCTGCAACTGCTCTGCCGCTTTCTGTTGCCGCTGCGCATCTTTCACCACTGATTCCTGGCGTTTCAGGTCGGCAAGCATCTGGCGGCGGCGCACCGCCACCTTGTTCTGGCAGTCTGTCACCGCAAACCGGTTCAAGCATGCCGCATCTTCGGCGTCCAGTTCCACCATCCTCTGCTGACGCAGGGAACCGATGCGCTGTAGCTCCTGGTCGAAGGAGTCCATGGCCGACACGCCTGCATCCTGGCTCCACGCCGCAGTGCACAGCACGACTGCAGCCAGCACGGCACAAGACCGCCACCTCATGTCAGCCCCGTGTCCACGCTGCGCCGCTCCAGCGACAGATATTCTTTGGACTGCATTTCGCTCAGGCGCGACACGGTGCGGGGAAACTCATGCGCCATCGGCCCTTCGGTGTACAGGTCCATTGCCTGGGATTCAGCCGACATGACCAGCTTGACGCGGCGGTCGTACAACACGTCCACCAGCCAGGTAAAGCGGCGCGCCTCGGACGCCATGCGCACCGACATCTGGGGCACATCACTCAGGAACACGGTGTGGAACAGCGTGGCGATTTCCAGGTAATCATTTTGCGAACGTGGCCCGCCGCACAGTGTTTTGAAATCGAACCAAACCATCCCGCCGGCCTTGCGCTTGGCACGGATCTGCCGTGACTCAATGTGCAGCACCGGGTCTTCGTCGTGCGTCTCTTCCAGCGCGTTGAAGGCCTGCTCCATGGCGGCGTCCGCCGCCGCTCCGTTGGGCACATGGTAGAGCGTCATGCTCTCCATGGTGCGTTTGCGGTAATCGGTGCCGTTGTCAACATTGAGCACTTCCAGATTGGCATTCAGCAGCGCAATCGCTGGCAGAATGCGGTCGCGGTGCAGACCACCAGGGTACAGACCATCTGGATGGAAGTTGGAGGTGGTGACAAAGCCCACCCCATTCTCGAACAGGGCCGCCAGCAACCGGTGCAGGATCATCGCATCGGTGATGTCGGCCACATGGAATTCGTCAAAGCAGATCAGCCGAAACCGCTTGGCCATGCGCCGGGCCAGTTCGTCCAGCGGATTGACCGTGCCCTGCAGGTCCGCCAGCTCGCGGTGCACCTCGCGCATGAACTCGTGGAAGTGCAGGCGCGTCTTGCGCTTAAGCGGCACCGCGTTGTAAAAGCAATCCATCAGAAAGCTCTTGCCCCGCCCCACCCCGCCAAACATATAGACGCCGCGCGGAATGTCCGGGCGGTTGATCAGCTTTTTGAAGGCGTTGGAACGCTTTTCCTTGAACGCCGCCCATTCGCGCGCGCAGCGCTCCAGCGCGTCAATGGCTCGCAGCTGCGCCGGATCGGCCGTGTAGCCGCGTGCGGCCAGCTCGGCCTCGTAGGTTTGCTTGACGTTCAACAATGCTTCATTCTCAAATTGCTATTCATTTAATAGCTGTCTGCGCATATTCCACGAGGGCTAGCAGCCATTTTTACTGAATACCAATCAGAAGTTCAGCGTCCGCTTGTCCACCGCCAGAGCCGCTTCCTTGGTGGATTCGCTCAGGGATGGGTGGGCATGGCAGATGCGCGCAATGTCTTCCGCGCTGGCCTTGAATTCCATAGCCACGACGGCCTCGGAAATCAACTCGCTGGCTTGCGGGCCAATGATGTGCACGCCCAGGATTTCGTCGGTCGTGGCATCGGCCAGGAACTTGACGAAACCGGTGGTGTCACCCAGCGCACGGGCACGGCCATTGGCCAGGAACGGGAAGGAACCAGCCTTGTACGCCACGCCGTCGGCCTTCAACTGCTGCTCGGTGCGACCGACCCAGGCAATCTCGGGGCTGGTGTAGATGACGTAAGGGATGGTGCCAAAGTTCACATGGCCGTGCTGACCGGCAATGCGCTCGGCCACCGCCACGCCCTCTTCTTCCGCCTTGTGCGCCAGCATCGGGCCGCGCACTACGTCACCGACCGCCCAGACATTGGGCAGATTGGTCTTGCAGTCGCCGTCCACCACAATGGCACCGCGCTCGTCGAGCGCGAGGCCCACGGCTTCGGGGTTCAGGCCGATGGTGTTGGGCACGCGGCCGATGGACACGATGAGCTTGTCCACTTCCAACGTTTGGGCTTCGCCCTTGGCATTGGTGTAGGCAATCGACAGGCTCTTCTTGGTGGCGGAAATCTCGCCAACCTTGACACCCAGTTCAATCTTCAGGCCCTGCTTGGTGAAGACCTTGAGCGCCTCCTTGGCCACCTGCTCGTCGGCGGCACCCAGGAAGGTCGGCAGTCCTTCGAGGATGGTGACTTCGGAGCCCAGGCGGCGCCAGACGGAACCCATTTCCAGGCCGATGACGCCGGAACCGATCAGGCCCAGGCGCTTGGGCACCGCACCCATGCGCAGCGCACCGTCGTTGGACAGAATGCGCTCTTCGTCGAAGTGGGCGCCCGGCAGTGCACGCGCGTTCGACCCGGTGGCCACAATGATGTGCTTGCCCAGCAGCGACTCCTCGGCAGTGCCGGCGACGTTGACGACATAGCCGTCCGGGGAAGCTTTGACGAAGGAGCCACGGCCGTGAAAGAAGGCGATCTTGTTCTTCTTCAACAGATACTGGATGCCATCGTTGTTCTGCTTGACCACGCCGTTCTTGCGCGCCACCATCTTGGAGACATCCATGCTCACGCCCTTCACCTCGATGCCGTGCTCGGCAAAGTGGTGGTTGGCGTGGTCAAAGTGCTCGCTGGATTGCAGCAGCGCCTTGGAGGGAATGCAACCCACGTTGGTGCAGGTGCCGCCCAAGGCGGGGCCGCCCTTGTCGTTCTTCCACTCGTCGATACAGGCCACGGTGAAGCCCAGTTGGGCGGCGCGGATGGCGGCGATATAGCCACCGGGGCCTCCGCCTATGACGATCACATCAAATTGTTTACTCATACATTTTCCTAGGAGTCTGGGCGGCAGAGGGTTCTGCGCAGGTAGAGGAGGAGCCCGTAGGGCGGGGGACACGGAGCAGAGCCCTTTGCTGCTCAGACTCCGGGTCTCTCCCTGAAGGTTTTAGATATCGAACAACAAACGCGCGGGATCTTCCAGCGCTTCCTTCATGGCCACCAGGCCCAGCACGGCTTCGCGGCCGTCGATGATGCGGTGGTCGTAGGACATGGCGAAGTAGTTCATGGGGCGCACCACCACTTGGCCGTTTTCCACCATGGCACGGTCCTTGGTCGCGTGCACGCCCAGGATGGCCGATTGTGGCGGGTTGATGATGGGGGTGGACATCATGGAGCCGAAGGTGCCACCGTTGGAGATGGAGAAGGTGCCGCCGGTCATGTCTTCAATGCCCAGCTTGCCGTCCTTGGCCTTCTGGCCGAACTCGGCAATCTTCTTCTCGATTTCGGCAAAGCTCATCTGGTCGGCGTTGCGCAGAATCGGCACCACCAGGCCACGGGGCGAGCCCACAGCGATACCGATGTCGAAGTAGCCGTGGTAGACGATGTCGGTGCCATCCACGGAGGCATTCAGTACCGGGAACTTCTTCAGGGCATGCACGGCCGCCTTGACGAAGAAGCTCATGAAACCGAGCTTGACGCCGTGCTCCTTCTCGAAACGCTCTTGCATGCGCTTGCGCATGTCCATGACCGGGGCCATGTTGATTTCATTGAACGTGGTCAGGATGGCGTTGGTGCTTTGCGACTGCAGCAGACGTTCTGCCACACGGGCACGCAGGCGGCTCATGGGGACGCGCTCCTCGGGGCGGTCGCCCAGGTTCAGTGCGGCCGGTGCCGCTACCTGTGGCAAGACCTTGGTCGGAGCCCCCGTGGGGATTGCGACAGCAGCTACAGTTTTCGTAGCACCGCCGGAGGCGACGGCACCCAGCACGTCGCCCTTGGTGATGCGGCCATCCTTGCCGGTGCCAGCCACGGCGCTGGCGGACAGGTTGTTGTCGGCCAGCAGCTTGGCGGCAGCGGGCATGGCCACGCCGGCCTTGGAATTGCCACCGGCAGACGCAGCAGTGGCTGTGGGCGCAGCAACGGCGGCAGCAGGTGCAGCGGCAGGAGCGGCAACAGCACCAGCAGTGGCTGCCGTGTCGATGCGGGCGATCAGTTGCTCGGCGGCCACGGTGGAACCATCCGCTTGCACGATCTCCACCAGCACGCCGGCGCTGGGGGCTGGCACTTCCAGCACCACCTTGTCGGTTTCGACTTCGATCAGGATTTCGTCAACGTTGACTGCTTCGCCGACCTTCTTCTTCCATTGCAACAGGGTGGCCTCAGCCACGGACTCAGACAGCTGAGGAACTTTAACTTCTACGATTGCCATTTTGTTCTTTCCGAATTGTGTGTATTGAGGGGCTTCAGCGCTTACTTGCTCAGAACAAAGCCCTTGAGCTTGCCGAATGCGCCTTCAACCAGTGATTTCTGCTGTTCCAGGTGCAGGTGCGAGTAGCCCACAGCAGGCGATGCCGACGCGGCACGGCCAGAGTAGCCCAGGCGCTGACCGTCCACCATGTTTTCGTGGATGTAGTGCTGCACAAAGAACCAGGCACCCTGGTTTTGCGGCTCATCCTGGCACCAGACGATGTCGGTGGCATTGGGATACTTCTTCATTTCCGCGGCGAAGGCCTTGTGCGGGAAGGGGTACAACTGTTCAACCCGCAGAATGGCAACGTCGTCGTGGCCCTTCTCTTCGCGGTGCTTGACCAGGTCGTAATACACCTTGCCGGAACACACCACCACGCGCTTGACCTTGTCGGCCTTGAGCGCCTTGCTTTCAGCAATCACCGTCTGGAAGCCACCCTTGGTGAATTCAGACAGCGGTGAGGTTGCATCCTTGTTGCGCAACAGCGACTTGGGCGTGAAGATGATCAGCGGCTTGCGCAGATTGCGGACCATCTGGCGGCGCAGCACGTGGAAGATCTGGCTGGCGGTGGTGGGCTGCACGATCTGCATGTTGGCATCGGCCGCCAATTGCATGAAGCGCTCCAGACGTGCCGAGCTGTGCTCAGGGCCCTGGCCTTCGTAACCGTGCGGCAGCATCAGCGTGATGCCGTTGACGCGGCCCCACTTCACTTCGCCGGAGGCAATGAACTGGTCGATCACCACCTGGGCACCGTTGGCGAAATCGCCGAACTGGGCTTCCCAGATCACCAAAGTGTTGGGGTCGTTCGATGCGTACCCGTATTCATAGGCCAGCACGGCCTCTTCGGACAGGATGGAATCGATGACGACAAAGGGGGCCTGGTTTTCGGCCACGTTCGCCAACGGCACGTAAATGCCAGCATCCCACTTTTCGCGGGCCTGATCATGGATCACGGCGTGGCGGTGGGTAAAGGTTCCGCGGCCGCTGTCCTCACCAGACAAGCGCACCGGGTAGCCACTGGCCACCAGCGAGGCAAAGGCCATGCTCTCGCCCATGCCCCAATCGACATTGACCTCGCCTCGACCCATGGCGGCGCGGTCATCGTAGACCTTCTTCACCAGGGAGTGCGGCGTGACGCTGGTCGGCAATGTCGTCAGCTTTTCAACCAGCCGCTTCCATTCCGTCAGCGGAATGGCGGTATCGCCAGCGTCAGTCCACTTCTTGCCCAGGAAGGGCGACCAGTCCACGGCGTACTTGCTCTTGAAATTGGTCAGCACCGGGTCTACTGTGTGAATGCCGGCGTCCATGGCGGCGCGGTAGGCCTTGGCCATATCCTCACCCAGCGTCTCACCCAGTCCTTGGGCAGCCAGCTTGTCGGCGTACAGCTTGCGGGTACCGGGGTGTGCAGTAATCTTCTTGTACATCAGCGGCTGCGTCAGCATCGGCGTGTCTTGCTCGTTGTGACCCAGTTTGCGGAAGCAGGTGATGTCCACCACCACGTCCTGGCGGAATTCCAAACGGAACTCCAGCGCCAGTTGTGTGGCCAGGACCACCGCTTCAGGATCGTCACCATTGACGTGCAGCACCGGAGACTCAACCATCTTCACGATGTCGGTACAGAAGGCGCTGGAGCGCATGTCGCGCGGGTCCGACGTAGTGAAACCAATCTGGTTGTTGATGATGATGTGCACCGTACCACCCGTGGTGTAGCCGCGGGTTTGTGCCAGGCACAGGGTTTCCTGGTTGACACCCTGGCCACCAAAGGCGGCGTCGCCGTGTACCAGCACCGGCAACACCTGGTTGCCCAAGGCGTCGCCACGGCGGTCCATACGGGCACGTACAGAACCCTCCACCACCGGATTCACGATTTCCAGGTGCGAAGGGTTGAACGCCAGAGACAGGTGAACCGGGCCACCGGGGGTTGCCACATCGCTGGAGAAACCCTGGTGGTATTTCACGTCACCAGCGGGCAGGTCTTCAGGCGCGGTGTGGTCAAACTCGGCAAACAGGTCGCCAGGCATCTTGCCCAGCGTATTGACCAGCACGTTCAAGCGGCCACGGTGGGCCATGCCGATCACGATTTCCTGCACACCCTTGGCGCCGGCCTGCTGAATCAGTTCGTCCATGGAGGCAATAAAGCTTTCACCGCCTTCAAGTGAGAAACGCTTTTGCCCCACGTACTTGGTATGCAGGAAGCGCTCCAGGCCTTCGGCTGCGGTCAGGCGATCCAGAATGTGTTTCTTTTTCTCCGTAGAAAAATGCGGCTTGCTGCGAATGGATTCCAGTTTCTGCTGCCACCAGCGCTTCTGGTTCTGGTCCGTGGTGTACATGAACTCGGCAGCCAAGGTGCCGCAGTAGGTCTCGCGCAGGGCATTCATCAGGTCGCGCAGACTCATGGTGTCGCGGCCAAAGAACGTGTTGCTGGTATTGAAAACAGTTTCCTGGTCGGCGTCGCTGAAACCGTAAAACGACAGTTCCAGCTCGGGGATGTCGTCGCGCCCAAGGCGCTTGAGCGGGTCCAGATCGGCCCAGCGGGCACCCACGTTGCGGTAGGCGGCGATCAGCTGCTGCACGGCGGTGCGCTTGCGACCCATCTCCGAGTCAGCGCCGGTGGCCATCACCACGCGGGTACCACCCTGCTTGGCACGTTCGGCAAAGGCGTTGATCACCGGCATGTGCGGCACGTCACGGGCATCGCTGCCATCACCGGCCGGCACATGCTGAAGCGCGTCGAAGTACTCGCGCCAGGTATCTGTCACGCTTGTGGGGTTGGCAAGGTAGTTTTCGTACATCTCTTCGACGTAGGGCGCATTGCCCCCGAAAAGGTACGTATTGCTGGCGTAGGCCTGGTAGACCGACGCTGGGCTCGTCTTCTGCGACGTGGATTCACTCATATTCCGCTGACCTCCGTTTCCCTGCAGGAAACATTAGCTGGTTAAAGCTGATTTAAATTAACCTTCCGCGGCACGGCTGAACCGTTTGGCGGATGCGACTGTGGCGTGGGAAGGGCCTAGTTACAAACCGGATTGTGCCACCAATTGACATCAGGCAAGTTTGCTGGGTATCGCTAGAACGACCGGAGTCTCGCCCTACGCCCTTACACATGGCTTGCGCCCCCACACGAAACTGCGTCCTGCAAAACCCTATGGTGCGACCGCCTCGAATCCGCCC
Source organism: Burkholderiales bacterium (assembly GCA_038327925.1). GTDB lineage: Bacteria > Pseudomonadota > Gammaproteobacteria > Burkholderiales > Burkholderiaceae_C > Allorhodoferax. The sequence goes on from JBBQLM010000066.1 coordinate 15,167, forward strand.
AGCACCTGGCGCATCGTCTTCGACATGGGCAACGACGCGTGCCCCTGCGTCAAACCATAAGCCCGGAATTGGCGGGTGAAAGCCCCGCATTTGTGGATTGCCACTCCACTTTCCCACCCGGATGCCGATACAGCCTGCACACGTCTCGGTTACGGTATCAGGAGGTCACCATGGATTCACAGATGCACATGCTGCTGTCCCAGCAGGAGCTGGCTAAACGCTGGGGTCGCTCGGAAGCCTCCATCAGCCTGGCCAGTGCGGTCGGAGCAGGCCCACGCTACGTCAAGGTGGACGGCGCGATCAAATATCCGGTGGAAGACATCGAGCGCTACGAGCGCGCCTGCCTGTTTTTTGACCCAGCCGAGGTGGCATTCCAGCAACTGGCGGCCTGACGCGGTCTATCAGTCGCTTTCGGGGTGCTCGCCCCGCGCCAGCAGCACGGCTTGGGCCAAGGCAAAGTCGTGTGGGTAGGTCACCTTGAAGTTCTGCGCGCTGCCTTCGACCAACAGCGGTGCCTTGCCCGTGAACTCCATGGCGCTGGATTCGTCGGTGACCGCTTCGCCGGCGGCCTGCAGCGCGGCTTGCAGATCACCGATGCGAAACATCTGCGGTGTCTGCGCCAGCCATTTGTCCGCGCGCTCCACCGTCTGGGCGACGCGGCCGCCAACCTCGCGCTTCAGTGTGTCGGGCAGCTTGAGTGCCAGCAGCCCCCCCACTGCGTCGTGCTCACACGCCTCGATCAACGCGTGGATTTGCTCGGGCGTGATCAGGCAGCGGGCGGCATCGTGCACCAGCACCCAGTCGGTGGCCGCCGCACCGCGCTCCAGCAGGGCACCCAAGCCATTAAAAACGCTGCCAGCCCTCGTGGGGCCTCCGCAAGTTGCTATCAAACACGTAGCATCCAGATCATCGAAGAAGGTGTCACCCTGTGACACCACCACCAGCACGCCAGCCAGACGCGGCACTGCGGCAAACGCCGCCAGCGTGTGCAGCACCATGGGCTGGCCAGCCACAGGCTGGTACTGCTTGGGGCCGTCAGCGCTGGCGCGCGAGCCGGTGCCGGCACAGGGAATCAAGGCCCATAGACGAGCAGGTTCACGGGCAGGTTTGGCGGAGGGCGGCATGGGGTGAAAAAAATAGGAAAACCAGCCCCGATCATAGAGGCTGGCGCCCGCGCTCCACCTGGCTCCAGCCCCGGTAAAATCGCGTCAATCTCCACTCTTCACACCCCCCGTTCCTTGATCGGGGGGTGTTTTGTATTTGTACCTCCCCATGGACCTCCCCAAACTCACCGTCGGCAAACGCTTCACCCTGCCCCGCCCCGCCGGCTCTGCGGATGCCCTGTTGCTGGCCCGCCTGGGCGAGCGCGAAAAGGCCGCCGGCAAGCCCATGACCGTGGTCACGGCCGATGCCAACGACGCCCAGCGCCTGCTGGACGAGATCGCCTTCTTTGCCCCCACGCTGCGCTGCGCGCTGTTCCCCGACTGGGAGACCCTACCCTACGACACCTTCTCGCCGCACCAGGACCTGATTAGCGAACGCCTGGCCACCCTTTGGCGCATCAGCCAGCGTGACAAGGACACAGGTGCGGATGTGGTCATCGTGCCGGCCACCACGGCCCTGTACCGCCTGGCGCCGCCCAGCTTCCTGGCCGGTTACACGTTCGAATTCAAGGTTAAACAAAAGCTCAACGAGGCCAAGCTCAAGGCCCAGCTCACGCTGGCCGGCTACAGCCATGTGACCCAGGTCGTCAGCCCCGGCGAATACGCGGTGCGCGGCGGCCTGATTGACCTGTTTCCCATGGGCTCTCTGGTGCCCTACCGCGTGGACCTGTTTGACGACGAGATCGATTCCATCCGAACCTTCGACCCGGACAGCCAGCGAAGCCTGTACCCGGTGCCCGAAGTGCGCCTGCTGCCCGGGCGCGAGTTCCCGATGGACGACGACGCACGGGCCCGCTTTCGCAGCCGCTGGCGCGAGTTGCTGGAAGGCGACCCGACCAAGAGCCGCATCTACAAGGACATGGGAACCGGCGTGGCCACGGCCGGTATCGAGTACTACCTGCCGCTGTTCTTCGAAGAAACCGCCACGGTGTTCGACTATGTTGGCACCGACGCCACCGTGGTGCTGCACGGCGACCTGGAACCCGCCTTTCAGCGATTCTGGCAGGACACCAAGGACCGCTACCGCCTGGTGCGCGACGCACCCGACCGCCCGGCGCTGCCGCCGGAAGCACTGTTTCTGGCCACCGAGCAGTTTTATGCGCGCGCCAACGACTATGCGCAACTGGCGATCCGCCCGGCGATCGAGGACGTGGCCGACAACGCGAACTTCCAGAAACTCGGCGAAATGTCCGTGGTGCGCGGCGCGGAAGACCCGCTGGCGCGCCTCAAGGCACACATTCGCAACACGCCGCAGCGCGTGCTGCTGCTGGCCGAAAGCGACGGCCGGCGCGAAAGCCTGCTCGATTTTCTGCGCGCCAGCAGCGTCAGTCCGCCGGCCTTTGACTCGCTGGAAGACTTTCAGACCAGCAGCGAAAAACTCGGCATTGCCACGGCGGCACTGAACACCGGCTTCAGCTGGCTGGCCGGCGACATTGATTTCGTCACTGAAACCGAGCTGTTTGCCGCCGGTGTGGTCACGCGGCGGCGCAACAGGAAGCAGGAGCAGGTCAGCGA
>JBBQLM010000067.1:0-17309 GCA_038327925.1 Burkholderiales bacterium
TCAATCGTACGGCCGTTGCCGCAGGGATCGGCATTCCGAAGGGATCCATTGGGGCGTCGATTGGTGTTTTGACAGAGATGGGCTATCTCATTGAAGGGGCCTTTGGCGAATACAAGCTGGGCGCGCCAAAGAACAAGTGAATGGCGTATGACCAAGGGGTTCCCCAAGCAGGCTATCCGTCCTGATCACTGCGCAGTTGCTGGGATACCCGGAGCTGAACCAATCCATTGAATAGCACTGCATTTGCAGCGTTGAATGTGACCTGCCCCCAATCTCCGTACCGATCTAAATTCCAGAAGTCCGGGGTTTGCAAGATTAACTGATACTTGCATCGGTCTTGCTGTTTTGCTTTGCATCTCCAGAAATCTGACGATGCAAGGCAGCGAATGTTGCAGGCGGTACTCGCCCGCAACTACTGTGGGGTCGGATCTCGTTGTAGTCAGTTCTCCACGTGGCAATGGTGTGGCGGGCATGTTCCAAAGATTCGAACCAGTTCTCGTCCAGGCATTCATCTCTGAACGTGCCGTTGAAGCTCTCGATGTAGGCGTTCTGTGTCGGACTGCCGGGTTCGATCAGGATGTGTTTGATACCGTGCTTCTGCGTCCAGGTCATAAATGCCCGGCATGTGAATTCCGGTCCGTTATCTGTTCTAACTTCTTTGGGATACCCCCGAAACATGGCGGCGCGATCCAGCAGCCGGGTGACGTAGGCACCACCAATGCCGAAGTCCACGCTGATATCCACACACTCGTGGCTGAAGTCATCGGCCACGGTAAGGCATTTGATACGCCGTGACACAGCACCTGGGCGGCTGATGGCATCACTCACAAAGTCCAGACTCCAAGTCTGATTAACTGTCAGGGCTGCTACCAGAGGGACGCGCAGACCAATGCGCTTGGTCTTCTTGCGTTTGCGGATCGACAAGCCTTCGGCGGTATAGAGACGATAGATCCGTTTGTGGTTGATGCCGGGGTACTGTGGGCGCAGTACATCGTGAATCATGCGGTAGCCCCAGCGCCTGCGGGTATGGGCAGTCTCAACAATCTTGCCGCGCAGTTCCACATTGAGCGCACTGGCTTGGCCGACATGGCGGTAAGTGTCTCGGCTGCAACCCTAACAAATAGCGCCTCAGCTTTTAGGTCAATAGCAAGGGTCGCATGTCCCGCAGCATTTCGCTCGACCAAGAAGCCCTCATGTATTTCGCGGGGCTGAGCGGGAGGTCGTCCTTGATCTACAACCGCTACTGGATTGAGTTGCGCTCTCAGCCCATTTGCAATCCAACCATATTGTGTTTTAAGCAGGAGAGTCGTGAAGTGAATAAAGAGGTGGTCCCGCAAAACTGAACAGATTGATAAGCGCAGTCTCACCGTAACCGGGCCGCAAAATAGGCCCACTGAGACTGGAGCAAGAGATGAGCAGAAGACCCCGCCGGAACCATTCACCGGCATTCAAGGCGCAGGTGGCACTGGAGGCCGTTCGCGGCGAAAAGACCCTGGCCGAGATCGCGCAAAGGCACGATCTGCATCCCACCCAAATCAACGAGTGGCGCAAGCAGTTATTGGACCGAGCTGCTGACGTATTCGGTGCAGACAGCAGGCATGAAGAGCCATTGGTGGACCTCAAGGAGTTGCATGCCAAGATCGGGCAACTGACGCTGGAGAAGGATTTTTTGCAAGGCGCGCTCAGCAAGGCGGGATTGCTGAGCGGAAGAAGATGATCGACCGCGATCACGACTTGGCTGTCACCCACCAAGCCAGGCTACTCAATATCAGCCGCGGCACCGTCTACTACCAGTCGCAGCAATGCAGCCCCGAAGACCAGAAACTGATGCGTCGGATCGACGAGTTGCATCTGGACTACCCGTTTGCCGGCAGCCGCATGTTGCGTGACATGCTGCGCAGTGAAGGCTTGGTGGCGGGGCGTCGGCACGTGCGCACGCTGATGCAGCGCATGGGCATTGAGGCGCTGTACCGCAAACCGAACACCAGCAAGAAGCACCCCAGCCACAAGGTCTATCCCTACCTGCTGCGCGGCCTGCCAATTGACTGCTCCAACCAGGTCTGGGCCATGGACATCACCTACATCCCCATGGCCAAGGGCTGGGTCTATCTGACGGTGGTTCTGGACTGGTACAGCCGCAAGGTGTTGGCTTGGCGTTTGTCGATTTCGATGGATGTGGATTTCTGTATCGAAGCCGTCAAAGAGGCCATTGCGCGCTGGGGTCGGCCTGAGATATTCAACACCGACCAGGGCAGCCAGTTCACCAGCCATGAGTTCACGAAGCTGCTCAAGGACAACGACATTGCCATTTCGATGGACGGCAAAGGTTGCTGGCGGGACAACGTATTTGTGGAGCGATTGTGGCGCTCGGTCAAATACGAGGAGGTCTATCTCAAGGCATATGCCAGCGTCACCGAAGCACGCACCAGCCTGGGTAAATATCTGGACTTCTACAATTGCAGCAGGCCGCACTCGACGCATGCGGCGTGTACACCGGAAACGGTTTACTTCAAATCCCTGCCGGTACAAAAGAAGGCAGCATAGTCGTCAACCCTGGACTGCACTTATCGACTCGATCTGAGTGTTCAAAGAAACGGGACCACCTCTTAGCAACGTCCCTTACTGTCATGGAACATCCCAGGGGCAATAGAGGGGTTTCGCCGACCTCATAACTGCCGTAGCAATGCAGATCTACGGACATATGCAGGGCAATGCATGCGTGAAATGCCACCTCTCGCACTTATCACAGAACTCTAATTGCCCACCTATAACAAACGGAATGTTTATAAGCAAGCGATCTGGGTGCCAATCGTCTAGCGGGTAGCCATCAATGACTCGGCACCGTATCGGCGCTGTTGTTGATTGAAACGGGTTACAAATGGCTTACAAATGGAACGTCGCCGGGCTATGCCGATACAAAGTGCGCATGTAAAAACGCCTAAGTCATTGATTGAATTGGTGCGGCTGGCGGGGATCGAACCCACGACCCTTGGCTTCGGAGGCCAATACTCTATCCACTGAGCTACAGCCGCACTATCGGAGCAATCCAACAGCTGGCATTTTCGCACATCATTCAATGGCAAGCGCTGCGGCCGAAGAAATACACCGGCGCAGACAAGTTGCTACAGCTTGATCCGAAATGTCTTTTCCAGCAACGCCTGCGCCTCGGGGCTGTCCCACTCCCAGGCGCCATAGCGCTTGTCCAGAACCTTGCCCTGTGCATCAACCAGCAGCGTGAGTGGAAGGCGGTCAGCTCCCAGCATGTTCTCCAGAAACAGTTCGTGATCGATGAAGTTGCTGAAGCTGATGTTGAACTGTTTGACGAAGGCCTGCGCGCGGTCGCGGTAGTCGTCGGTGGAAATGCCGATCACGTTGAACTGCTTGCCGCCGTAGCGGCGCGACAGCCGCTCCAGTGAACCCATTTCCTGTCGGCATGGGCCGCACCAACTGGCCCATACATTGATCACCAGGGGTTTGCCACGAAAATCCGACAGCCGCTTGGAGGGCACTGAAATGCCCTGCATGGATGCATTGCGGAGCACGCCGCCTACAGGCACCTCGCCTGGGGTTCTGGCCGCCGCAAGCTGGCAAACCCCGGCCAACAGCAGGCCAAACAGACCAAGGCTTTTGTGCATGCGCAACGCCATCGGCACGTGGCCCTGCTGGACGGTCTGGCCTAGGGCCTTACCTTGTTGACCTGGAGCTTGATGCCATTGGCTCCCACCTTGACCGTCTGCACCGCAGAGATCAGGTCACCGGACTCCGGTTGTGCCATGCCGGACTTGGAGATGCGCGCCTCCACTTCGACCTGGCTCGCGGCCGAAATGCGCGCCTGCGGGCTCATGGCCAGAGAGTCATCGAGCGTGAACTGGAGCGGTAACTCGGAGACGTTTGCACGCACAACCGCCACCGGCATGCGCGAGCCGGGTGCGCGTGCGATGACCATAACGGTATCACCGGGTGCCGCCTTGGCCTTGAGTGCGGCATCCAGAACGACCTGCCCACGCACGCTGGCATTGGCGCTAGTGGTAGCGTTGGTGCCAGCGCTGGCCTGCGCCGCACCAGCGTTGCCGTTGGACTGCACGGGTTTGCCTGTTGCCTTGGGTGCCGGCTTGCCCAGCGCCGCATAGGCCGCGGCAATGGAGTCCTGCAGCATGCGGCCGTCTTCGGAATCGGGCTCGATCTGCTGTATCAACCGTTCCCAAATACGGGCCGCCGCTTCAAACTGGCCGCCGCGAAATGCCGCAGTGCCAGCCAGCCACAGGGCCATGGCATTCTCGGGGTCAACTTTCAGGGCGCGCTGGATGAGTTGTGTGGGCTTGCCCACAAAATTGCCATTCGCATTGGTGGCTGCCAGGTCGGCATAGATGGCCAACAACTGCGCGTCGTTATCGAGGAAGGCTCCCGCCTTGTCGAAGGCCTGCTCGGCCTCGGCGTTGCGCCCCAGCATTTTGTAGGAGCGCGCCAGCATGGCCCAGCCTTGGAGGTTCGTCGGGTCCTGCTCCAGCTTCTTGGCCAGTCCGGCCGTCAGGCGCTCCATGTCCTGCGCCGACGCCTGGGGCTGCGGGGCAGTGGAATCGAGCGCAGCGGGACTGCCCAACAACAGATAAAGACCAATCGCCGCAATCGGCAATACCAGGCCCACAGCCAGCATCGTCTTGCGGGGTGCGCGCAGGGTGGAGACAGCGTCTTCCTCGGCAGTGTCGTCAATGACACGGCGCTGCAGTTCGACGCGGGCTTGTTCGTAATCGGCCTCGGCCAGGGTGTTTTCGGCGCGATCGCGATCCAGGCGCACCAGTTGATCGCGGTATATGGCCGCATTCAGTTGGCGGCGCGATACGCTGGCATTCGACGACTTCAGCAGGAAAGGCCTGAACAGCAAGGCCAGGACCAGCACCACCGCCAGTGCCCCGGCAACCCAAAATCCAATCATTTTTCGCCTTCCTGGAGCAGCGCGTCTGCGCGCTTGCGTTCATCGTCAGTCAATACATCGGTGCCAATGTCTGCGTTGCGCCGGCGCAAATAAATAAACAGCACCGCCACGCCAAGGACCATCAGCCCAAATGGCCCGGCCCACAGCAGCCAGGTGCTGGGTTTGACCGGTGGCCGGTACAGCACAAAGTCGCCATAGCGGCTGACCATGAACTCGCGGATTTCCGCATCCGTCTTGCCCTGCTTGATCAGATTGCGCAGTTCGCGGCGCAGGTCCAAGGCCAAATCCGAACGGGAGCCTGCCAGGGACTCGTTTTGACAGACCAGGCAGCGCATTTCCTCGGAAATGGCGATCAGGCGCTGCTCAACGGCCGGATCGTCCGACAGCGGAGCGGCTTCCTTGGCGCCTGCGGCGCCGCAGGTCATCAGGACCAGCAGTATTGCGTACAGGTATTTCACGATTTCTTCAGCTCGTTGATGAGGGGAATGATGGTCTTTTCCATGGCCTCGGCCGTGATCGGGCCAATGTGCTTGTAACGAATCACTCCGGCCTTGTCGATCACATAGCTCTCCGGTACGCCATAGACACCGTAGTCGATGCCCACGCGCCCGTCCCCGTCAAACGCCACGAAGTCGTAGGGATTGCCACTGCGCCGCAGAACACCGATGGCGTCCTTGCGCTGATCCTTGTAGTCCAGGCCAACGATGGGGACCAGTTGCTTGCGTGCAAAATCCATCAGCACGGGATGCTCCTGACGGCAGGCCACGCACCACGACGCCCAGACGTTGAACAGCCAGACCTTGCCCTTCATGTCTTCCGCGGCAAAAAAAGCCTCGGGCTGTTCCAGTTGCGTCACCTTGAAGGCCGGCGCCGGCTTGTTCACCAGCGGGGATGGCACCTCACGCGGATCCAGACCAAGACCGACGGCGAGAAACACCACCAGCACAGCAAACAGCGCCAGTGGAATAAGAAACTTGGCCTTCATGGTGTGGCGCCCTTCAGCTTGCCACCGGCGAGCACGGTCTCAGGCTGCGCGACAGTCTCCTTGACGCGCAAACGGTAGCGCTTGTCCATCATGGCGAACAGTCCACCCAGCGCCATCAGCACGCAACCACCCCAAACCCAGTCCACAAAGGGTTTGAAATACACGCGCACAGCCCAGGCTTTGCCCTCCAGTGGCTCGCCCAGTGAGACATACACATCGCGCGTAAAGCCCGCGTCAATGGCGGCTTCCGTCATAGGCATGGTGGAGGAGAAGTAATTGCGCTTCTCAGGATGCAGGATCTTGGCAGCACCGCCGCCTTGGGTTACCTCAAACTCGCCACGCGCGGCGCTGTAGTTGGGGCCTTGCACGTCCTTGACGCCAATCATCTTGAACTGGTAGCCGCCCACCTGAACCGTGTCACCCGGCTCCATGCGCACATCCTGTTCTTCCTGGTAGCCGCCGACCATGGTCACGCCAAAGGCAAAAACGGCGATGCCGAAGTGGCCCAGGTGCATGCCCCAGAACGAAGCCGGGGGCAGGCTGCTTCTGACCCGACGAACCACCTGGATGACGCCCGACGCGGCAATCCAGACCGACAGGGCTACGCCCAGCGCCGACATGACCGTCCAGCCGCCCATCGCATAGGGAACCAATATGCCGGCCACGATAGCCAGGGCACCGGGAATCCACATCCGCAGGGCAATTTCCTTCACATCCGTGTTTTTCCAGCGCGCCAGGGGCACGGCGGCAAGCAAAAAGAGCACCGGCGCCATGATGGGCACAAACACCGCATTGAAGTAGGGTGGGCCGACCGAAATCTTGCCCAGCTTGAGGGCGTCAATGAACAGCGGATACAGCGTTCCCAGCAACACCGATGCACAGGCCACCACCAGCAGCACATTGCCGGTCAGCATCAGGGACTCGCGTGACATCAGCGCAAACGACCCTCCCAGCGCAACCTTGGGCGCACGCCAGGCAAACAAAATGAGGGAGGTTCCCACCACCAGGAACAGCAACACCAGAATGAAGATGCCGCGCCGCGGGTCGGTGGCAAAGGCGTGGACCGAGGTCAGCACACCCGAGCGGACCAGGAAGGTACCCAGCAGCGACAGCGAAAACGCGCCAATGGCCAGCAAAACCGTCCAGCTCTTGAACGTGCCACGCTTCTCGGTGACCGCCAGCGAATGCAGCAGGGCCGTGCCGATCAGCCAGGGCATGAAGGAGGCATTTTCAACCGGATCCCAGAACCACCAGCCGCCCCAGCCGAGTTCGTAGTAAGCCCACCACGATCCCAGTGCAATGCCCAAAGTGAGAAAGGCCCATGCCGCCGTGGTCCAGGGGCGCGACCAGCGTGCCCAGGCGGCATCCAGCCGGCCCGACAACAAGGCCGCGATGGCAAAGGCAAAGGCCACCGCAAAGCCCACGTAGCCCATGTACAGCATGGGTGGGTGAAATACCAGACCCGGATCCTGCAACAGCGGGTTGAGGTCACGGCCATTCTCGGCTGCGGGCAACAAACGGTCGAACGGGTTGGACGTGAACAGCACAAACAACAGCAAGCCCGAAGTCACCAGACCCAGAACACCGATCACGCGCGCCACCATGGTGTCATCCAGCGTGCGCGAGAACTGGGCGACCGCCACGGTCCAGGTGGACAACAAAAAGACCCACAACAACAGCGAGCCTTCATGGCCCCCCCACACGGCGCCAATGCGGTAAAGGGTTGGCAATTGGGAGTTGGAGTGTGCAGCCACATACTGCACCGAAAAGTCATTGACGTAGAAGCTCCACGTCAACGCTACAAACGACGCCGCCAGCATCAGGAAGGATGCTTGCGCCGCCGGTCTGGCCAGCGCGGTCCATTCGCGCCGGCCATGGTGGGCGCCCAGCACCGGAAGAATGCCCTGGACCAGGCAAATGCACAGTGCAAGGATGAGGGCGAAATGGCCAAGTTCGGGGATCATGGTTTGCCTGCCTCTTTTGATTTTTGAGCCTTGTCCAGAGCGTCTTTCGCCTCGGGTGGCATGTAGTTTTCATCGTGCTTGGCCAGCACTTCGGTGGCGATGTATTGGCCATTCGCGTCGGTCTTGACCTGCACCACGGCGCCTTTGCCCTCCTTGAAGAGGTCGGGCAGGATGCCGGTGTAGGCCACCGGAATATCCTGAGCCATGTCCGTAATGACAAAGTGCACGGTGAGATTGTCCCGGCGCAAGGAGCCTTCCTTGACCAGCCCGCCAATGCGGAATGCCTGGGACTTGGGCGCCTTGCCGGCGAAGACCTCGCTGGGAGTTACATAGAGGGCAATGTTGCTATTGAGCGCATTCAATACCAATGCTGCGGCAATGCCGACGGCGACCAGCCCGCCACCGATGATGGCTGCGCGTTTTTTCCAGCGTTTCACTTGCTTTCCATTTCCAGTTTTTCAGCCGCCACCTGGCGCCGCAAAGTTCGAACAATGTCCTTATGACGCCTGCCAATCAGAAAAGGTTCCGCCACAAATGCCAACACACTCACGCCAAAGCTTCCCCAGACGTACAGGGCGTAGCCGCCCATAGCAAAAAAGTCGCCAACCGAGTTCCAGTTCATGGCTTCACCTCGTCCAAATGCTTCACCCATTCGGTATGGGATTCGCGCTCCAGAATGATCGCTCTCACCCGGGTCAGCGCCACGGCAATGGAGTACATCCACAGGCACAGCGCCATGAGCAGCATGCCCCACAGCATGGTCATGGCCATGGTGGGCGACTTGTTGATGGACACCGATGCCCCCTGGTGCAGCGTGTTCCACCATTTGACGGAAAAATAAATGATGGGCACGTTCACCACCCCCACCAACGCAAGAATGGCGCCGGCCTTGTCTGCGCGCCGGGGGTCATCGATGGATGCCTGCAGCGACATGAACCCCAGATACAGGAAGAACAGGATCAACTCGGAGGTAAGGCGCGCGTCCCACACCCACCAGGTGCCCCACATGGGCTTGCCCCAAAAGGCGCCGGTCCACAGGGACAGAAAGGCCATCAGCGCGCCGGTGGGTGCCAGGGCCTGCGCCATCATGCTGGACAGGCGCGCATTGAGCGACAGCCCCATCGCGGCCCAGCCCGCCATCACCAGATAAATGAACATGGACATCCAGGAGGTGGGCACGTGGATGAAGATGATGCGGTAACCCTCGCCCTGGGTGGCGTCGGTGGGGGCCACGAAGAAACTCAGCCAGAGCCCGGCAGCGCCGAACAGGGCCGCCAGCGCCCAGAACCAGGGAATCATCTTCCCGGCCAGCGGGTAGAAGGTGTGGGGGCTGGCAAATTTGAACCAGTTGATCAGTCGGTTGCTCATTCCAATGCAATCCTCAAAGCGGCCGTGGCTGCCCACGGCGCAAATAGTGCGGCCATTATCAGAATGGCCGCCAACAATGACAGATGTCCACCAGCGCCCAGGCCCGAAATGTGGGACTCTACCGCACCGGCACCAAAAATCAGTGCCGGCACATACAACGGCAACACCAGCAGGCTCAGCAGCACGCCGCCGCCGCGCACACCCAGCGTGAGCGCTGCGCCAATGGCGCCAATCAGGGACAGCAACGGCGTTCCCAACAGCAGCGCCAGCATCAGCACCCCCAGCGCGCTGGCGTCCAGATCAAACTGAATGCCCAGCACCGGCGCGATCAACACCAGAGGCAAGCCGCTGACCAGCCAGTGCGCAGCCACCTTGCCCAGCACCAGCCAGACCAGGGGCGTGGGCGAAATGGCCATTTGCTCCAGCGTGCCGTCGGCGTGGTCTGCCGCAAACATGCGCTGCAGGCCCAGCATGGTGGCCAGCAGGGCGCCCACCCACAGCACGCCGGGCGCAATCTTGCGCAGCAAGGCTGGCTCGGGACCAATGCCCAGCGGGAACAGGCTGCTGACAATGACAAAGAAAAACAGGGCCGTGAGCACCTCGCTCTTGCGGCGCATGACCATGAGCAGGTCACGCCGCATGACGGCCAGCATGGCATTCATACAGAAACCTCCGTGCTTCGCACTGCGGTGCGAGCTGGCTTGGGGCGGCGCGGCGCGGCGCTCATAACTGCACCACCCGGCCGCCAGGAATCGGCATGGTCTGGTGGCTGGTGAGCACGGCCATGCCGCCAGCGGAAACGTGATCGGCAATCAGCGTTGCCAGCAGGTCCACCGCCTTGACGTCCAGTGCCGTGAAGGGTTCATCCAGAATCCAGAGTTTGGCCTTGCGGATAGCCAGGCGGGCCAGCATTACCCGCCGTTTCTGCCCGGCGGACAGCACCCGCACCGGCAACTCTTCCCGCCCCTTGAGTCCGAATTGGTACAGCGCGGCCAGGGCGCCGGCGTCGTGAAATTCCGCACCGTCCATGGCCGCCGAAAAACCCAGGTTCTCCATCGCAGTCAGGTCTTCCTTGAGCGCACCATGGTGGCCAAAGAACAGCAGGTTTTGTCGGTAGGGGCTGTCGGGATGCCGGATGGACTGGTCGCACCAGCGGATTTCGCCCTCGGCCGGCTGGGACAGGCCCGCCAGCAGGCGCAATAGGCTGGTCTTGCCTGCGCCGTTTTCGCCACGCACGTGCAGCCACTCCCCCGCGCCAACCGCAAGGTCCAGTTTGGCAAACAGGCGCCGATCACCGCGCACGCAGGTCAGACCGTGTGCACTCAGCATGAAACGAATTTGGAAGTCAAATTGGAGAGAGCCACGCCAAGGTTGATCGGCATGTGCTGCAGGAGTGAGGCAACGCGCCAGATTGTAATCTTGTGGCCTTGGGAGCGACGGTTCCCGGATGCATTGAAAGGGTTTCCCTGTGCGCGGTAGGCAGGCCATGCTGGGGCCGCTTGGATAGCCCTGCACCCCGTCGTTGGACACCTCGCCGCTATAATCGCCGCTACTTTCTGCGCCCCGCCCCCGACTACTTGAGGATTCCATGACCGACATCAATACCTCCGGCCACAAAGAGGCCCACAACGGCCCCATCAAAAATCCCAAGCAGTTGCTGCTGGCAGTATTTTTCTCGTTTGTGGTTCCGGTCTTCGTGATCATTGGTCTGGTGTATTTCGTCACCTCAGCCAACAAGCCACTGGCCGGCGCCGTGAACCTGGAGCAGGCCGTCACTGCCCGCATCCAGAAGGTGGGTGCCGTGGAAATCCGGGATGCCAACCGCGCCGCCAAGACCGGAGAGCAGGTGTTTGCCGCCCAGTGCTCCGCATGCCATACGGCCGGGGTTGCCGGCGCACCCAAGTTTGGTGATGCCGCCGCCTGGGCTCCCCGGATCCAGACCGGCTTTGATGCCTTGCTGAACTCCGCGCTCAAGGGCAAGAACGCCATGGGGCCCCAGGGTGGTGGCGACTTTGACAATTATGAAATCGCCCGCGCCGTGGTTCACATGGCCAATGCCGGTGGTGCCAAGTTTGCCGAACCCGCCAAGCCGGCAGCAGCCAAATAACCGGGTCACCCCGCAGTCCCCGAAAGCCGGCCAGCCATGCCGGCTTTTTTTCGCGGCATGATTATTAGTGAAATATGCCTCCAGCCCTCGTGGATACTGCGGATACAGCTACTCTTTTGATAGCAATTTGGATTGTTCAGCCGGGCTGGTGACATAGCCATAACGTTCGGCCAGGTCGGCCCGCAGCACTGATTGCTGCTGCCACACCCCCGATTCCAGCGCCCCGGCCGCCAGCCCCACGTCTTGCGTGTGCACCAGCCCCAAGCCCAGCGGCGTTTCCAGAAACAACCAACCGTGCTCGTCCAGCAGGGCCGTGGTGCAGGTCGTGGGCTCACCGGTATGCGCCTGCACCGACCAATCGGCCTGCACCCGCCAGACCCAGGGCGCCACTTCCAGCTCTACATAGACCCGCTGGGGACCGTTCTGGAAGAACCAACGTCCTTGTTCGTCGGCCTGGTAGTTGCGCTGGATGAAGGCAATCAGCTTGTCGTGCAGCAGGCGCGAGCCTTTGGCACCGGCGACCCCGCTGGAGAAACCGCCCAGCACCTGCACTTGGTCGTCGCGCATATACCAGTCGCCGCGCGCATCCAGACCCAGCCAGCCATAGCAGTCGGGAACATTGGGCCATTTGGCCATGGCCTGTTTAACGATGTCATCCATGGCGAGTCTCCGGTGATGTGGGGGGTGAATGTTGCAACAGCCAGGCGCCGACCGCATCGGGCATGGAGCGCACATGGCCCGGCAGGCGCCCCTGTGCAAAACCCACATGACCACCGTGCTGGGGCTGCCACAGGGTGACGTGGCTGCCAACTTCGGTGTGCGACGGCAGGCACCAGGCCGGCACAAAGGGATCGTTGCGGGCGTTGACCACCAGGGCCGGGACGCGGATCTGGCGCAGGTGCGGTTTGGCCGATGCGCGCTGCCAGTAGTCATCGGTGTTGCGAAAGCCATGCAGCGGCGCGGTGAAGATGTTGTCAAACGCGTACAGGTCCCGGGCTTGCAGCAGCGCATCCCGGTCAAACAGGCCCGGATGCTGGGCCAGCTTGCGCAAGGCCTTGGGCTTCATGGTGTTCAGAAACATGCGGGTGTAGACCAGACGGTTGAAACCCCGGCCAATCGCGTGCCCACCTGCAGCGAGGTCAATCGGCGAACTCACGGCCGCGACAGCCGACACCACCTGCGCCGCCGACGCGCCCATTTCCTGCGCCCAGCGCAGCAGGGCATTGCCACCCAGTGACACCCCAACGGCCATGATGGGGCCGCTGTGGCTCTGGCGAAAGCGCTGCAGCACCCAGCCGATTTCCTCAAAATCTCCCGAGTGGTAGGCGCGGGGCGCCCGATTGAGTTCACCACTGCAACCACGGAAGTGCGGCACCGCGTAGGCCATGCCATGCTCGCGGGCAAAGTCGGCAAAGGCCAGCGCGTAGTGGCTGGCGGATGAGCCTTCCAGGCCGTGGAACAAGACCAGCAAGGGCTGCCCAAGCAAAGGAGCGCTGCCCTGCAGCAACCAATCCACGTCTATGAAGTCGTCGTCCGGTGTATTCCAGCGCTCCCGGCGGTACTGCGGCGGCGCGCCCAGCACCTTGCGCGCATACAGCGCGGGCCAAATGGTCTGCAGATTACCGCCCGGCAACCAGCGTGGCGCTACGTAATTCATAGCGAACTACTGAATATCCACGAGGGCCGGAGTGCGATTTGGTTCAATGCAACACCTGGGGCGCCTGGTTGATTTCCTGCACTTCATCCTGGGTTCCGGGGCTGGCATGGTGTGCAACCAGGCGCCACCCGTGCGGCGTGTGGTGGTAGACATTGGTCGCCAGCACATAGGCCTGGACGGGGCCCTCGCTGGTCATGACCTCAATGCGTTCCAGCACGTGGTGCACCGCACTGGCCATCGCATCGATGCGGCGTATCGATTCCGGGTGGACATGGATGGAGCCTTCATGGGCAAAAATGGCATCGAACGCGGCGCGTATCGCGCCGGAGCCCACCACGCGCGGTCCGCCAGGGTGGATGCAGACGATGTCATCGTCCTCGGCCCAACAGGCCATCAGCTTCTCAATGTCGGCCACCTGCAACGCCTCGTAGAACGAGGCTTCCACCTCATCGGGTGTGCCGCCAAGGGCGGCCGCGTGCTGGCGGGCTTTGGGCATGGAGTGGTCGGTAGGGCCTAGGTGCCCCATTTTGCCGCGTTTATGTGTGGGGTGCCGCCGGCTTGATTCCCTCTGACCACGTCCCCATGTATGCTGTACCCCTGCAACTTGATGGAGATCGCAATGAAAATCTGGATTCTGGCTGTTCTGTCGGCGCTCACCCTGTCGGGCTGCGGCTACAACGATTTCCAGCGCCTGGACGAGCAGACCAAGTCAGCATGGAGCGAGGTGCTCAACCAGTACCAGCGGCGCGCCGACTTGGTGCCCAATATCGTTGCCACCGTCAAGGGTGAAGCGAATTTCGAGCAGGAAACGCTGACCAAGGTGGTAGAGGCACGCGCCAAGGCAACCTCCATCCAGGTGACCCCGGAGACCCTGAACAACCCCGAGGCCTTCCAGAAGTTCCAGGCAGCCCAGGGTGAACTCAGCGGCGCCTTGAGCCGGCTGATGATGGTGAGCGAGCGCTACCCCGACCTCAAGGCCAACAAGGGTTTCAGCGACCTGCGGGTGCAGCTCGAAGGCACCGAAAACCGCATCACGGTGGCACGCAACCGCTATATCCAGTCGGTTCAGGAATACAACGTGCTGGCCCGCAGCTTCCCCAGCAACCTGACGGCCATGGTGTTCAGCTACCAGCCCAAGCCGGCCTTTGCGGTGCAGAACGAGGCCGCCATTTCCGCGCCGCCCGTGGTGGATTTCAACAAGAAGTAGCGGGAAGCCCCCGTGCTGAAGCGCTGGCTGACTGCCCTCGCCTTGTGCCTGATGGCGTGGGCCGCCGGTGCGCAGGGCTTGCTGCCGGTCCCCGTGCTCAGTGGACACGTCATCGACCAGACTGCGACCCTCAGCAGCGCACAGCAGCAGGCACTGGAGAATAAGCTGGCGGCCCTGGAGTCTGCCCAGGGCTCCCAGGTTGTGGTGCTGCTCGTGGTAACCACGCAGCCAGAAGACATCGCCAGTTACGCCAACCGGGTGGCTAACACCTGGAAGATTGGCCGCAAGGGGATTGGTGATGGACTGCTGCTGATCGTCGCCAAGGGTGACCGCAAGCTGCGCATCGAAGTGGCCAAGTCGCTGGAGGGCGCGATTCCCGACCTAGCAGCCAAGCAGATCATCGACACAGCACTCACACCCGCATTCAAACAGGGGGACTATGCCGGAGGCATTGATGCGGCGGTGGACCAACTGGCGGCACGGATCAAGGGAGAAGCACTTCCCACGCCCGTGCAAAGCGGCGACGTGGAGTACGACAGCGGTATTTTTGAGTGGCAGAACCTCGCGGTTTTTGTGTTCTTTGGTGTGCTGTTGGGCGGTCGCATTGCCCGCGGATTGTTTGGCAACAAGCTGGGCGCCTTGCTGACCGGCGTCGCGGTGGGGGTGCTGGTGAAGGTGTTGACCGCCAGTGTGCTCATTGGCATCCTCTCGGCCTTTGCGGCCATGGTATTCACCCTGATTTCCAGTGCCACGCGGGGTGGCCGGGGTGCGGGAGGTTTTGGCGGCGGAAGTTCGGGTGGCGGCTGGAGCTCGGGCTCCAGCTCCGATGGCGGCGGATTCAGCTCCGGCGGCGGCGGTGACTTTGGAGGCGGTGGCGCCTCGGGAGACTGGTGATGTGGGACCGGATCAAGCGCGTGTTGCGTCACCGTTGGACGGAGGAGTCCCATCGGCTGATACCACCCGACGCCGTGGAGCGCCTGAAGCAGAAGGTGGCCGCTAGCGAAGAGCTGCACAGCGGGGAAATCCGGGTCTGCATAGAGGCCGGACTGCCCAACAGTTACCTCATGCGCCCGGGCAACCTGCGCACCATCACCCGCCAGCGCGCACTGTCCCAATTCGGCAAGCTCCGGGTCTGGGATACCGAACACAACAATGGGGTACTGATCTATTTGCTGCTGGCCGAACGCACCATTGAACTGGTGGCAGACCGCGGCCTGAATCGCTTCGTGTCGGCACAGGACTGGAACGACATGGTCCAGCGGCTGAGGCTGGCCCTGCGCCAGGGGCAGTATGAAGAGGGTCTGTCAGCGGCAATCGACGAGGTGTCCGCCGTGCTACAGGACCGCTTCCCCCGGCAAGCGGGATCGGCGCGTCCCAACGAGCTGCCCGACCAGCCCACACTGGCCTGACTCCCGTTATGCCCAACTGATCGCACAAAAAACAAAACCACCCGAAGGTGGTTTTGCGCGCAGTGCAAAGGCGACTTATTTCTTCTGACGGAACCGGCGCAGTGCCGCGATCTGTGCAGCCATGATGGCCAGTTCAGAGCTTGCCCTGGCGAAGTCAATTTCGCTCTTGGCGTTCTTGAGTGCTTCCTCGGCTGCCGCCTTGGCTTCATTGGCTTTCTCGTCATCCAGATCCTTGCCACGGATGGCGGTGTCGGACATGACGGTCACGCAGTTGGGTTGCACTTCCAGGATACCGCCGGCCACGAAGACGAACTCTTCCGTGCCGTCGGCCTTTTCAATGCGCACCGAACCGGCCTTGATGCGGGTGATCAAGGGTGTATGGCGGGGGTAAATGCCGAGTTCGCCGGCTTCACCGGGCAGTGCCACAAACTTGGCCTCACCCGAGAAGATGGACTCCTCTGCACTGACAACATCAACGTGGATGGTGCTCATGGTTTACCGCCGATCAGATCTTCTTGGCTTTTTCGAACGCTTCGTCGATGGTGCCGACCATGTAGAAGGCCTGCTCGGGCAGGTGATCGCACTCACCGTTCACAATCATCTTGAAACCACGGATGGTTTCCGACAGGGGAACGTACTTGCCGGGGGAACCGGTAAACACTTCCGCAACGTGGAACGGCTGCGACAGGAAACGCTGGATCTTGCGGGCACGGGCCACGGCCAGCTTGTCGTCAGGAGCCAAGTCGTCCATGCCCATGATCGCGATAATGTCGCGCAGTTCGCGGTAACGCTGCAGTGTGCCCTGCACCGCACGGGCGGTTTCGTAGTGCTCTGCACCCACAACCAGGGGGTCCAACTGGCGGCTGGTGGAGTCCAGTGGGTCCACTGCAGGGTAGATACCCAGCGAAGCGATATCACGGGACAGCACCACAGTGGAGTCCAAGTGGGCGAAGGTGGTAGCAGGAGACGGGTCGGTCAAGTCATCCGCTGGCACGTAAACGGCCTGGATGGAAGTGATCGAGCCAACCTTGGTGGAGGTAATACGCTCCTGCAGACGGCCCATTTCTTCGGCCAGCGTAGGCTGGTAGCCCACGGCGGAAGGCATACGACCCAACAGAGCGGACACTTCGGTTCCGGCCAGTGTGTAGCGGTAGATGTTGTCCACGAAGAACAGCACGTCCTTGCCTTCGTCACGGAAGGATTCCGCGATGGTCAGACCAGTCAGGGCCACGCGCAGACGGTTGCCTGGGGGCTCATTCATCTGGCCGTACACCATCGCCACTTTGGACTCCGGCAGGTTTTCCAGATTCACAACGCCGGAATCGGCCATCTCGTGGTAAAAGTCGTTCCCTTCACGGGTACGCTCACCCACACCGGCAAACACGGACAAGCCGCTGTGTGCCTTGGCGATGTTGTTGATCAGCTCCATCATGTTCACGGTCTTGCCCACACCGGCACCACCGAACAGACCGACCTTACCGCCCTTGGCGAACGGGCAGACCAGGTCAATCACCTTGATGCCGGTTTCCAGCAATTCCTGCGACGGGCTCAGCTCGTCATAGGCGGGCGCCTTGCGGTGAATGGACGCGGTCAGCGTGCTGTCAACCGGACCGCGCTCGTCGATGGGCGTGCCCAGCACGTCCATGATGCGGCCCAGCGTGGCCTTGCCCACGGGCACC
>JBBQLM010000068.1:0-16964 GCA_038327925.1 Burkholderiales bacterium
CCACAGGGAGGGATATTCGCCACGGTGCTCTTGCACCATGCGCACTGCACGTTCGCGGACTTCGGGGGAAAACTTCGTTGACTTTCTCATGGCTCCATCTTCTCAAATGTTGGAGCCTCCTCAAAACCCGGGGCGATTCACTCGTGAGTAATCGCTAGGATCTTCGGTAGTGACCGCTAGAAACACAAAGAAACTAAGCGCAAAGACCACGCACGAAATCCCGAATTTTTTCATGTTGCTTTCGGATTCAATCCTTGTAGGCGAGCATTGAGCACAGACGTTGAACAATGGTGAATATATCCTCATGCATCCACCACCTCGCTTATGCTTCTTGCGGATATGCCCGGAGCTAACCTAACCCAGAAGACTCCCGGGCGCATATGCATTGGACAGGAATTGGAATTGTTTTGTACCAGGAAGCCACCTCACCGCTACTTCTCCAATTTACGAGCAGCAGCCCCCAGTTCCCTGAGCATCAACCGCTGGTAGCTACCGCCACATTTGGCCGCTTCGGCTTTGAAAGCCCGGATTACCCAAACCGGAATCCGCATGCAGACTGGGTGTGTACCGCAGGCAGGCAGCGAGTCCGTAACAGGTGAAGTGCTTGCACTGGCGCCCGGGGATGCCGAGAAAGCAGGTATGTCGAAGTCCAGTTCCTCCACTGGCAGATCAAGCTCCACCAATGGCATTTCATCCGCCTCCCGGAAGATCGCCATCAACATCTTCAGGTGTTTGTCCGAAAATTCTGCTCTGCGTCCCATTTGCTCTCCTGATGTTCTTCTTGTTATGTCACCCGGAAGCTCTTCGGCAGGGGCTTCATAGGCCAGCCAAGCCAGCCTTCAGTCAAGGACTTTGCCTGCCAGTGTTCTGGGTGTCAATATAAGCAAAAGCAGCCCCCCTACCGTACCAAGAACGCTACCCACCGGCGAAAAAATGCCCCTGGAATCGGAGATGTAGGAGTAGCAGGCAATAGGCAGCAGCACGGTCTTACCCATCAACTTGCAAGAGCATGCTCGGAATTGATACTTTCCCCTCTGGATGAGTTAATTTTTCGTTTTGGAATGAGGGCTACAGGTGAGTAGAAAAGTAGTCCTCGGGCCGGGCTTTCAGGTGTTCTTCTTCTAGTTCATGGGTGTACCCAGTAGCTGTCCGCATCGCTGCGCCCAGGTCAGCTAAATCGAGTCGCCTTCTTGAAACGAATCCATCGTGCTGGACCAACACAATGTCGTCGGGATACGCATTTATGGCGGCTTGCAATGCTTTGGCTTCGACACCTTGAAGCAGGTGGGCGAACTGCTGCTCCATCGTTGCGGCGTCGGAAATCGACTTGCCAAAAGCATTCCTCACGAAACCACGGGCGGTCCGCTCACATTTGGACAAGATCCACTCCCTGGCACCACGTATCTCAACCATCAGTGCCTTGAAATCTGGAACTGCGATCAACCTTTCGGTGGCGGCTTCGCCAATCTCCCGGGCAATAGCTGTGTCCTTCCATTTTGATGCCCTTGCACCATACAACAACGCCAGAAGGCACTTCTTTGCCTGCTCCTTGTTGATGCCTGCACCTTTGGAAATTTCAAGCCGCACAGAATCTTTGTTGCGCAGGTAGTTGGTAATGGCAACGCACTCATAGCCATGCTTCGACGCCATTTGCGATGCAATTGCAAAGTGGCAATTGGAAATATCGTACTCCCAGTGGCCTTCCAATGCCGCATCCTTCACCACAGACTGCGCAGATGCCAGATTGATCCCGACCGGGTACAGTCTGCCGCTTTGTGCTTCTTCGTAGTGGTGCGCCATGACACCCACGCCGCAAACGTCGGTGCGGGACAGCAATTGAATTTTGCTGATCATGGCAACGGTACGCTCTATAGCCGCCGTTTCTGGCGTATCAGATCGCCCAAGCGCCACTTCTTCCGATCTGTGCGTTTCGCAGGCCCCAGAGAGCTCGCGTTTGAGCCGATCAAGGGCAGTAAGGTTCACTGCCACGCGATCTAATGATCTGGCATTTACCCATGCTCGTGTTGTGACTCCACTCTTGTCTTTGGATGCGACACCGGCGGGTACTTTTTTGAGAGCCTTTCCGTCGGCCATGATGAGCCTCGTTAAGACCGTGCCTGACCGACTGTCCAAATAGTCCTGAATGGCCTCCCGTGCGCGCCCGGAAAACATGTATCCCCGGGTGTAGGAGTCGGCCTTAGACCAATTCGGTGTGAATGTGAATAAGTCCAGGCGTAAATTGACTTCTTTGAACTTGGATCGCCCGAACGCCGCATCCAGTTCTTTGAACGAAAAGGACATCGCGTCCGGGAAGTGACTGTGCTGGTTGATCTTGGTAAGCCCTACCCATGCCATTCGGGCGAGCGCAAATTTGTGCTGATCACTCTCCGCCTCAAAACCTGCAATGGACTTCTCCAGATGCTGCAAGAAATCTTCTGGAATCGTCTCTACCCTGCTTGCCACATGATCACCCTGTACCGCCTAAAGATCCTCAGTCAAACCAAGTGCATACATCGCGCGTGGCCCTATAAGCACTGTGCCAGAAAATTGTGGAAAAAACGGCGCCAAGGGCCAGCAACTCAACACTTCCTGCATAAGGGGTGCAAGGTGCAGCAGAGTGACCTGCACCAGCCCCCCGCCGTCCTTAGCACGCCCGGGTGCAGTCGTGGCTGAATTTCGGCACATCCTCGCCGATACAACGCCCTCCTTCCCTTGCCACTCATGGCCTCCTACAGTCTGGATACATACAGGACGATCGTCCTTATATGTAGTCAAGAACCGGAGAGCACCATGACAGACAATTTCGTCCTTTACTTCAGAGTCAGCACCGCCCGACAAGGAATATCCGGCCTTGGTCTTGATGCCCAACGTCAGACGGTGGAGCAATACCTTGCAGGAGGCTCCAAAACGGTTTTGGCTGAGTTTGTCGAGGTCGAGACCGGCAAGGGTGCCAATGCGCTTGATCGCCGCCCTGAGCTCCGTGCTGCCCTTGACCTGTGCAAGAAGTCGAGTGCCACCCTGCTGATCGCCAAGCTGGACCGACTGGCTCGAAATGTTCACTTCGTCAGTGGTCTGATGGAGAGCAAGGTCAAATTCGTTGCTTGCGACCTGCCGGAAGCGAACCAGTTGACCATACACATCATGGCAGCGTTTGCCGAGCATGAGGCCCGGCGCATCAGCGAGCGCACCCGGGATGCCCTAGCGGCTGCAAAAGCCCGTGGTGCCGTACTAGGCGCTACAGGGCCAGCCAATCTAAAACGACATACCCAAGAGCGTCAAGCCGCTGCCTGCGCGTTCAGCGCCCGTTTGACGCCCTTACTGAACGGGTTCAAATCGCAGGGTCTGACACAGCGTGCAATGGTGGTGCAACTGAATGACCTCGGTATCAAAACACCACGTGGCGGGGCGTGGTCGCTTGGGCAGGTTCAGCGTGCTATTCATCAGGGACTCGTAGGGCTCGCCTAAGGGTTGAATACACTGACAACTTGGAAACAGCTAGGGGCAAGAGTTGTGCAACCCACCAGAAATCAACTTTGTCCGTGCGGAAGTGGGCTTAAGTTCAAGCGGTGTCACGGAAAATTGGATGGAACTACACCCATTCCAGCATACCCGGGGTCAATTCCTGCACAGGTACTTGCCGAACTTCAACGCCGCGAGCAGGAAGACATTGATCATCGGGTGGCCCATGGCGACGTAAAGGGTGCCATATCCGCTGAATATATGGGGTATCGAATTGTCGCGTCCGGCAAAAAGATACTGTGGGGCAAGAAGTGGAAAGTTTTCCCCGACTTCCTGAATCAGCATCTTAGCGATCTCCTAGGGGCGCAATGGGGGGCAAAGCAAGTCGCGCTGCCACTAAGTCAGCAACACCCAGTGGTTCAGTGGCGAACGATCTTTGCAACCATACAACAATCACAGGCTCGCGATAAAGACGGATTTTTCAATGCCACCTCAGGCGCCGCCACAGCTTGGTTTAGGCTTGCCTATGATTTGTACCTCGTAGAGCACAACTCCGAGCTACAGAAGAAGTTGTTAAGGCGCATACGGGACGTCAATGGATTTCAGGGCGCTCGATTTGAAGCTGCCGTTGCAGCGATGATGCTCGCGGCCGGGTACGACCTTGAGTATGCGAACGAAACTGGTCCAGGAAAGCATCCAGAGTTCTTTGCAACGAACAGACACACCGGCCCTCGACTTGCCGTCGAAGCGAAGAGCCGACATAGGCCAGGGATTCTTGGTTACCCAGGACAAAGGGCAGCTGTAGACCCGACGTCATTCGACATTGACCGCCTTCTTCGCGATGCATTGGCCAAAGACACGACTGATCCACTATTAATCTTCATCGAACTCAACACCCCAAGACTAGCCACCAGCGTTACAGGTCAAGAGTTTCACGAAGAACTCAACACTGCATGGATAGAAGCACAGTCTGCTGATTGGCCGAAAGGGTTTCCTGCAATCGGCGTTGTTTTTTACAATGATGCATCCCCATGGCAGCTTCATAGTCAACCACCACCGGGTGTTCCGTCGGTCTTCGTCGTAACGATGTGGGCAACTCAAAGCCGCCATCAGTTTGACCCAATTCCTCTCCTTGCCCGTGTTACAGAAGCGTGTGGCCAACGACTCAGCATTCCCCACAATTTTCCAGATACCGGACACGGTGCCAATGCCTAGATTTCGACTCAACTCGTCGCGTTTCCAGTTCCGGAAACAGTAGTCTGTGCCGAAATAGCGCCACAAAAAACAAAGGCCATCCTAAGATGGCCCATACCTGTTGTTGCTCCTGACAGCAGGAATCTTTGTCCTGATCTTGCCAATCGCCGTCTATGAAATCCCGGAGGTCGTTGATCCTGCAGGAGTTCCTAAAAAGTCCAGCCTTGCGGGTAGTTCTCGGCAGCAATGCCAGCCTTGGTCAGGGCGTTGAACAGGGTGGATTTACCCACGTTGGGTAGGCCTACAATGCCACACTTCAAACTCATAAAAACCTCTAAAAACGGGGGAGACAAGTGTATGCCATCCCTGCTTGCGCGCCTGATGCTGGTGGTTTGGTGCCTGTGTGCCAGCCCCGTGTGGGCCGCAAACGGGGTACCGGGCGACGCCATTGTGCTGGACGACCAGACCCCCAGCCTGCAGGTCAACACCCCCATCCAGACCTGGATTGACGAAGGCTCGCACGCCACCATCGGGGTGGTGGCAGGCGGCGCCGTGAAGTTCACTGCAGCCGATGCGCTCAGCCCCTTTCCCCTGAACAAGTTCGACACCCTGTGGATCAAGCTGCGCGTGGTGCGCGCCGCCAGTTCGCAGTCGCCCTGGACATTGAACCTGCCCCTGCCTTTTCTGGATGCGGTCTCGCTGTACCAGGTCAATGCAGCGGGCCTGTGGACCGTGCAGCGCGCCGGCGACACCCTGGCGCACAGCGATTGGCACCAGCAGGGCCTGTACCCGGACTTTGACCTCATCCTCCCGGGCAGTGCGCCACAGGACATCTACCTGCAGGTGCGCAACTTCAAGCATGTGGGCATCCCCATCCGCCTGGCAAACGCCCAGCAACGCGAAAGCCAGCGCCAGTTTGAACTGCTGGGACTGGGCCTGATGCTGGGTGCGCTGCTGAGTCTTGCGGGCCTGTCCGTGCTGCGCTACCTGGAGCACAGCAACGCAGTGGACGGCTGGGCCTCGCTGTTCGGGCTGTTGATTGCGGCAACCATTGGACAGATCACCGGCGTGCTGAATGCCTTTTTGTGGCGATCGATCCCGGAGCTGGCCAATCTGGCCTCCGGCGTGATGCCGGTTGTGGCCGTGGGCTGTTCTCTGCTGTTCATCCGCAGCGTCTTCCCGCTGTTTGTGCACTACCGCCGCTTTGACCGTTTCGTGTCCAGCGTGGGCTGGGGCACCGTGGCATCGGTGCTGGTGTTTGCGGTTGTGGACCGTTTTGTGGGCGACCGGGTGTGCAGCGTGTTCATGCTGTTTGCCACGGTAGTGGGCCTGATTGCCACCTTTCTGAGCTGGCGCGGCGGCTCCCCGGTCGCACGCTGGCTGATGCTGGCCCTGATGCCCCAATTCCTGGGCCTGATGTACATGGTGGGCGAGGCCATGGGTGCAGTGCCGCTGCTCTGGGAGTTGCGCTATCTGACGTCCCTGGGCGTGGCCATCACCGTCCCGGTGATGCTGTACGCACTGAGCCAGGTCACCCATGACCGCAAGGAGCTGGTGGTGCGCGCCAACCACCTGCCCACGCAGGACGCGCTAACCGGACTGTTGACCGCCGAGGTATTCCAGACCCACCTGCATGAGGCGGTGCAACGCGCCATAGACCACCGCGAGCCACTGGCCCTGGTGATGGTGCGGGTGATCAACCACCAGCAGATTCGCGAAGCCTTCAGTGACACCACCGGCGAGCAATGCCTGCTGCGCGCCGTGGTCAAGATCCAGCGCATCCTGCGCGATGTGGACCCGGCCGGTCGCGTGGGCACGGCGCAGTTTGCCCTGCTGATGGAAGGGGTGGCCACCCGCCAGGCCCTGACCGAACGCATGGTCAAGCTGATTGCGTCGGGCCTGATTCCCCTGCCGGGACTGGTGCCCGAGGTAACCCTGCAGTTCCAGGCGGCCTGCGTGCTGCTGCACGAGAACCCGGTGCCCGCCGAGCGGGTGCTGGACGACCTGCGGGGCCTGCTGGAAGGCATGTCCCCCCATACCCGCCGGCCCATCCGTTTTCTGGAAGCGCTGCCCACGGAAGCCTCCGCCCTGCAATCCCAGGCCGACCCGGCCTAGCACCATCCCCCAACCCTACTGCGGCGGTCCCATGACCCCGGCTTTTACAATCCCCCGATGACAAGACCGTTTGATATCTGTATCCGGGGCGCCGGCATCGTCGGGCGCACGCTGGCGCTGCATCTGGCTGGCAAGCAGTTGCGCGTGGCGCTGGTGGCACCCCCCGCACCCGCCGCCATCCTGGCCGCGCCCGATGTGCGGGCCTATGCGCTCAACCTGCTATCGCGCCAGTTGCTGGAGGCGGTGCGCTGCTGGCCGGATGAGCAGGACGCCACGCCGGTGCTGTCCATGCAGGTCCAGGGGGATGACGGCGGCCAGGTGGCGTTCAACGCCAGCGAGACCGATTCCGAAGCCCTGAACTGGATCGTCGATGTGCCCGCACTGGAGGCCCGGCTCGCAGACGCGGTGCGCTACCAGCCGCTGATCGAGGTGGTGGATACCCCGCAAGCCGCAGCGCTGACCGTGGTCTGCGAAGGCCGCGCCAGCAGCACCCGCCAGGAGTGGGGTGTGGACTGGGACGTCAAACCCTATGGCCAATGGGCCCTGGCCACGCGGGTGCAATGCACACAAGCCCACGGCCAGGTCGCCCGCCAGTGGTTCCACCAGGGCGAAATCCTGGCATTTTTGCCGCTGGGCGGGGCTCAGGGGAACTTGTGTGCCATTGTGTGGTCTGTCTCTCCGGAGCGCGCACAAACACTACAGGCCCTGGGGGCCGAGGAATTCTGCGAAGCACTGGAGGCCGCCAGCCATGGCGTGCTGGGATCGCTGACACTGACCGGAGACCGCAAGGTCTGGCCGCTGCAGCAGGCGATGGCCCGGCGTTGGAGCGGGGCCACGGATGCCGGCAGCTGGGTGTTGGCGGGCGATGCCGCCCACAACATGCATCCATTGGCTGGGCAGGGCTTGAATGTAGGCCTGGCCGATGTGGACGAGCTGGTGCGCGTGCTGGTGGCACGACCGTATTGGCGCAGCGTGGGCGACCCCAAGCTGCTGCGGCAGTACGAACGTGCGCGCAAGGCCGACTTTGCGGTGATGGGACAGGCCAACGACGCCTTGCAGCAGTTGTTTACCAACCCCCATCCCGCGCTGCAGGCCATGCGCAACTGGGGCATGAACCGATTTGAGCAAAGCGGACCGATCAAACAATGGGTTGCCAGGCGTGCCATGGGCGTGCTGGGCAAACCCGCAACACAAGGCAAGAAACACCCATGAACACATTCCTCAAAACCCTGCTGGCTGCCAGCCTGGTCCTGCTGGGCGCCAGCGCACTGGCCCAGGAGGCACAGATCCGCAAGGCCATCGCCGAGCGGCTGCCCCAGATCAAGGCCATCGATGAAGTCAGCAAGTCCCCCATTCCCGGACTGTACGAACTGCGCATCAACGGCCATGAAATCTATTACACCGACGCCCAGGGCAACTACCTGATCGAAGGCAATGTGATCGACTTGCGTGCCAAGCGCAACCTGACCGAAGAGCGTGTGGCCAAGCTCACCGCCATCAAGTTCGACGACCTGCCGTTCAAGGATGCCTTCACCATCGTGCGCGGCAACGGCAAGCGCAAGCTGGCGGTGTTTGAAGACCCCAACTGCGGCTACTGCAAGCGCTTTGAGCGCGACCTGCAGAAGATCGACAACGTCACCGTCTACATGTTCCTCTACCCCATCCTGGGTGCCGATTCCGGCGAAAAATCCAAGGCCATCTGGTGCGCCAAGGACCAGGGCAAGGCCTGGATGGACTGGATGGTGCGGGACCAGGCCGCGCCGGCAGCCGCAGCGGGATGCGATACCTCTGCTTTGGCGCGCAATGTGGAGCTGGGACGCGACCGCAAGATCACCGGGACTCCAACCTTGTTTTTTGTGGACGGCAACCGCGTGCCCGGCGCTATCGACGCCAAGCAGGTCGAAAAGCTGTTGACCGACAGCACCAAGAGCTGAGATGCGCCGCACCACCGCGCCCGCCATCCATTACCGGGTGGAGGTAGCCGACCTCCACGCCCATCTGTTTGCCATCACGTTGACCGTGGCGCAACCCGCGCAACAGCAGACGCTGCGCCTGCCGGCGTGGATTCCGGGCAGCTACCTGGTGCGCGAATTTGCCAAGAACCTGCAAAACCTGCAGGCCCGCCAGGGCCGCCGCGCGGTAGCGGCACAGCAGACGGACAAGGCCACCTGGGTGCTGGACTGCACGCCGGAGCAGCCACTGGAAGTGCGCTACGAGGTCTACGCCTTTGACAACTCGGTGCGCACCGCCTGGCTGGATGCGACCCGTGGCTTTTTCAATGGCACCAGCCTGTGCCTGCAGGTGGAAGGCCAGCAGGACACTGCGCACACGCTGGAACTGGTGGCCGGCGCGGACATGGACGCCTGGTCGGTGGCAACCGGACTGGATGCGGTCAAGGTCAACCGACACGGCTTTGGCAGCTACACCGCCGCCAACTACGACACGCTGGTGGACTGCCCCGTAGAAATGGGGCCATTCTGGAGCGGCACCTTCACCGCCTGTGGCATCCCGCACCGCTTTGTCGTGGCCGGCGCCCCACCCAGTTTTGACGGGGCCAAACTGCTGGCCGACACCCAGGCCATCTGCGAGGCCGAGATCGGCTTCTGGCATGGTGACATTAGCTCCAAAAAACATAGCAAACTACGCAATAACGGCGAGGGACAGAGCCCGATTCCATTCAAGAGCTATGTCTTCATGCTGAATGCCGTGACCGATAGCTATGGCGGACTCGAACATAAAAATTCCACCGCACTGATCTGCAAACGCGCGGACCTGCCGCGCCTGCCACGCACCACACTGGCGCCAACCACGCACAAGCAGCCCGAGGGCTACACCACGCTGCTGGGCCTGATCAGCCATGAGTATTTCCACACCTGGAACGTCAAGCGCCTGCGCCCCTCCGAGCTGACCACCTACGACTACCGGGCCGAGAACTACACCGAGCTACTGTGGTTCTTCGAGGGCTTCACCAACTATTACGACGACCTGCTGCTGCGCCGCGCCGGCCTGATTGACAACGCCACCTACCTGAAGCTCTTGACCAAGTCGCTTAACGGTGTGGCGCAAACGCCTGGGCGCAAGGTGCAAAGCGTGGCCCAGGCCAGTTTTGACGCGTGGATCAAGTACTACCGCCAGGACGAGAACACACCCAACGCCACGGTGAGCTACTACACCAAGGGCTCGCTGGTGGCCCTGTGCCTGGACCTGAGCCTGCGCCGTGAGGGCAAGACCACGCTGGACGCCGTGATGCGCGGCCTGTGGAGCCGCTGCAAGGGCGGCCCGATGACCGAGCAGGATCTGCTGGCAGTGCTGGCCGAATTGGCGGGCCGCTCGTTTGCGTCTGAGTTAGCGCACTGGGTGCACAGCACCAAAGACCTGCCGACCACCGCCCTGCTGGAGCAACACGGCATCCAGGTCCACGCGGAGCCCGACCAGGTGGCCCAGCAGTTGGGCCTGCGTGTCAAGGAAGGCGGCGGCCTGCACATCCAGCAGGTGCTGCGCGGCGGCCCGGCCGAAAAGGCTGGTTTTGCCAGCGGCGACGAATGGATTGCCGTGCAGCCCAAGGGCACGGACGCCCACGGCGCCTGGCGCCTGCACACGCTGGACGATTTCACGCTGTATGCCGGCAATGCCAAAAAGGTCACCGCCCTCATCGCGCGCGACAAATGCCTGCAACGCCTGGAGCTGACGCTGCCCAAGCCCAGTCTGGACGCCGTGCGCCTGAGCGTGCGCGAGGCGGCCAAGGTCGATGCCTGGCTGGGGCCGCAGCCGGTTTCGCAATAATCACCCTTTCAACCCACGACAAAAAGAGACCATGAACTACGAATGCATCACCACCCGGGTAGAAGGCGAAAAAGTCGCCATCATCACGCTCAACCGCCCCAAGGCACTCAATGCGCTGAACGACCAGCTCATGGACGAGCTGGGCCACGCCCTGAAGGGCTTTGACGCCGATCCGGCGATTGGCTGCATGGTCATCACCGGCAGCGAAAAGGCCTTTGCCGCCGGTGCCGACATCACCGCCATGGCCAAGTTCACGTTTGCCGACGCCTACAAGGGCGATTTCATCACCCGCAACTGGGAAACCATCCGCAGCATCCGCAAACCGGTGATTGCCGCAGTCAGCGGCTTTGCGCTGGGCGGCGGCTGCGAACTGGCCATGATGTGCGACTTCATCATCGCCGCCGACAACGCGCGCTTTGGCCAGCCCGAGATCAAGCTGGGCATCATCCCCGGCGCCGGCGGCACGCAGCGCCTGCCCCGCGCCGTGGGCAAGTCCAAGGCCATGGACCTGGCCCTGACCGGCCGCATGATGGACGCCACCGAGGCCGAGCGCGCCGGTTTGGTCAGTCGCGTGGTGCCACTGGACAAGCTGATGGACGAGGTGCTGGGCGCCGCGCTGCAGATTTGCGGCTTCTCCCAGATCGCCACCATGGCCGCCAAGGAAACCGTCAACAAGGCCTTTGAGAGCAGCCTGTCCGACGGCCTGATGTTTGAACGCCGCCTGTTCCACGCGCTGTTTGCCACCGCCGACCAGAAGGAAGGCATGGACGCCTTCGTCAACAAGCGCGCCGCGGCCTTCAAGCACGAGTAAGCGCCACAAATTTCGGCGCACTTCAACGTAGCCGAAATTTTGGCTATAATCATGCGCTTCGGTGATATAGCTCAGTTGGTTAGAGCGCAGCATTCATAATGCTGATGTCGGTGGTTCAAATCCACCTATCACCACCAGTTTTCTGGCGAAAAGCCACCTGCCACA
Source organism: Burkholderiales bacterium (assembly GCA_038327925.1). Taxonomy (GTDB): domain Bacteria; phylum Pseudomonadota; class Gammaproteobacteria; order Burkholderiales; family Burkholderiaceae_C; genus Allorhodoferax. The sequence goes on from JBBQLM010000068.1 coordinate 11,528, forward strand.
AGCCGGTGGCTTTTTTGTTGGCACGCAGGGCGCGTGCTACGATGCCGCCACCACCAACCAGCCTCTGGATACACACCATGAACCGCTGCACCCACCGCTCTCCACTGCGCACTACGGGCTGGCGCATCGCGCTGATCGCCACCCTGATGGGGCTCACCGTGTCCGCCAGCGCCCAGCACAGCGTGCGCCCCTTCCCGGCCAATGCCCTGCGCGGCACCTTGCAGGTGACCAACCCGCCCGAGGTGCTGCTGGACGGCCGCGCCGCACGCATGTCACCCGGAGCCCGCATCCGCGCGGAAAACAATCTGCTGGTCATGTCCGGCGCACTGGTGGGCAAGAACCTGGTCGTCAATTACGTGCGTGATTCCCAGGGCATGCTGCACGATGTCTGGCTACTCAACGCCACCGAAGCGCAGCAACGCATGCCCGGCGCACCGGCTGCGGCCCAGGGCAACAGCGCCGACTACGGCCCGGTCCTGGACGGCTCCGGCCCGGGCAACGCAACCACGCTGTCGTCCGACATCCAGCAGTAAATCAGCCTGCGCCACAGGCCAGGCTTTTGAGCGCAATGCGGGGTTGGCCCTCGTGGATATTGCGTCATCCGCTACTCATTCAATAGCATTTTCTTGGAGCGCTCACCATGGGCAAAAAAGTATTCATCAAAACCTTTGGCTGTCAGATGAACGAGTACGACTCGGACAAGATGCTCGACGTGCTGCACGCCGCCCAGGGCTATGAAACCACGCAAAACGTGGACGAGGCCGATCTGATTCTGTTCAACACCTGCTCGGTGCGCGAAAAGGCGCAGGAGAAGGTGTTCTCCGACCTGGGCCGCATCAAGCACCTGAAGAAAAAGGGCGTGCAGATTGGCGTGGGCGGTTGCGTGGCCAGCCAGGAGGGCGCCGAGATCATCAAGCGTGCGCCGTATGTGGACGTGGTGTTCGGCCCACAAACCCTGCACCGCCTGCCCGAAATGCTGAACCAGCGCGCGCTGCAAAACCGCTCACAGGTGGACATCAGCTTCCCGGAGATCGAGAAGTTCGACCACCTGCCGCCCGCCAAGGTGGACGGCGCGTCGGCTTTTGTGAGCATCATGGAAGGCTGCAACAAATACTGCAGCTACTGCGTGGTGCCCTACACCCGCGGCACCGAGATCAACCGCCCGTTCGAGGACGTGCTGGTGGAAGTGGCCGGGCTGGCCGATCAGGGCGTGAAGGAAATCACGCTATTGGGCCAGAACGTCAACGCCTGGCGCGGCAGAATGAGCAGCAACACAAGCGTTGCGGGCGACACAGGCGAGCAGGCCGACTTTGCGACGCTGCTGGAATACGTGGCCGATATTCCCGGCATTGAGCGCTTGCGCTTCACCACCAGCCACCCCAACGAGTTCACGCCCAGCCTGATCGCCGCCTACGACAAGATCCCCAAGCTGGTCAGCCACCTGCACCTGCCGGTGCAGCACGGCAGTGACAAGATTCTGATGGCCATGAAGCGCGGCTACACCGCCATGGAATACAAGAGCACGGTGCGCAAGCTGCGCGCCATTCGCCCGGATATGGCGATGAGTTCGGACTTCATCGTTGGCTTTCCCGGCGAGACCGAGGACGACCACGCCCGGTTGATGAAACTGATGGATGACATCGGCTTTGACAATTCCTTCAGCTTCATCTTCAGCCCGCGCCCCGGCACACCGGCTGCCAATCTGCATGACGACACGCCGCACGAGGTCAAGCTGCGCCGCCTGCAGGAGGTGCAGGCCGCTATCAATGCCAACATCACCCGCATCAGCGAAAGCCGACTCGGCACAGTGCAGCGCATCTTGGTCGAAGGCGCCAGCAAGCGCGACGCTGGCGAGCTGATGGGCCGCACCGAGTGCAACCGCGTGGTGAACTTTGCCGGCCAGCCTCGCTTGGTGGGGCAACTGGTTGACGTGAAGATCACCGAAACCCGCAGCTACACGCTACGCGGCGAAGTGGTGCTGCAACACGCCTGAGCATGCTTTACACAAAAAATCCCGGAAAAATTATCGTGGATCAAAAACATGCTTGTTGTATGTAGCTTTTAATATTACGGTGCAGCTCCCAGCAAAAAACACCTATTTTGAGGAGAGCTTCGTGAGATTGATTGACATCAAACTAATCATGGCCAGCGCCGTGTTGGTGGCCATGCCCATGGCCGCCATCAGCGCAACGGCAGAGCCTGCCAAGAAGGCAGAACCGTTGCAGGCGACCCAGGAAATCGGGGGCGCATCCCCCATGGGCGCACTGACGATGCACCAGACCATCAACCCCAAATCGCCGGCCATGACCGAGGCCGAGTTCCAGACCGGAACCAAGATTTACTTTGAGCGCTGCGCCGGCTGCCACGGCGTGCTGCGCAAGGGGGCCACCGGCAAGGCGCTGACGCCAGACATCACCCTGGACAAGGGCCCGGAATACCTCCACACCTTCATCTACTACGGCTCGGCCCAGGGCATGCCCAACTGGGGCACCTCCGGCACGCTGAGCAAGGCAGAAGTGGACATCATGGTGAAGTACATCCAGCATGAGCCACCGCAGCCACCCGAATTTGGCATGAAGGAGGTTGAGGCCTCCTGGAAGCTGCTGGTGGAGCCGCAAAAGCGCCCCACCAAGAAGATGAATAGTTTGGATATCAGCAACCTGTTCTCGGTGACACTGCGCGACGCCGGCAAGATTGCCCTGATCGACGGAGCCAGCAAGAAAATCGTCCAGATCCTCGATACCGGCTATGCCGTGCACATCTCGCGCATATCCAAGTCGGGCCGCTACCTGTATGTGATCGGCCGTGACGCCAAGATCGTGCTGATCGACCTGTGGATGGCAACCCCCGCCCCCGTGGCCGAAATCAAGGTCGGCATGGAAGCCCGCTCGGTGGAAACCTCCAAGTTCAAGGGCTATGAAGACCGTTACGCGATCGCCGGCGCCTACTGGCCGCCCCAGTACGTGATGATGGACGGCGACACGCTCAAGCCTTTGCGCATCGTCGGCACCCGCGGCATGACCTCGGACACCCAGGAATACCACCCCGAGCCCCGCGTCGCCGCCATCGTGGGTTCGCACTTCCGTCCCGAGTTCCTGGTCAACGCCAAGGAAACCGGCATGGTCCACATGGTCAACTACGCCGATCTGGAAAACCTCAAGGTCACCATGATCAAGACGCCGCGATTTCTGCACGACGGTGGCTTTGAGTCGACCGGCCGCTACTTCATGGACGCCGCCAACGCCTCCGACAAGATCGCCGTCATCGACACCAAGGAAGACAAGCTGGCAGCGGTTGTGAGTGTCGGCAAGACGCCACACCCCGGTCGTGGCGCCAATTTCATCCACCCCAAGTTCGGTCCCGTGTGGGCCACCGGTCACCTGGGCGATGAAACCATCTCCCTGATCGGCACCGACCCGGTGAAGAACAAGCCCAACGCATGGAAGGTTGTCGAGACGCTCAAGGGCGCCGGCGGCGGCTCGCTGTTCCTCAAGGCGCACCCCAAATCCAGCCATCTGTGGGTCGATGCGCCCCTGAATCCCGACGAGAAGGTCAGCCAGTCGATCGCCGTGTTCGACATCAAGAACCTGGACCACGGCTTCAAGCTGCTGCCGATCGCTGAGTGGGCCAAGCTGGGCCAGGGCGCCAAGCGCGTGCTGCAACCCGAGTACAACAAGGCCGGTGACGAGGTCTGGTTCTCGGTGTGGAGTGCGGCCAATGAAGAATCGGCGATTGTGGTGGTGGATGACAAGACACTGCAACTCAAGGCCGTGATCAAGGACAAGGTCCTGGTCACCCCGACCGGCAAGTTCAACGTGTACAACACCCAGCACGACGTGTACTGATAGTCCGCACCACGCAAAAGCGGCAAGACAGGCTTCTGTCTTGCCGCTTTTTTTTGCTATAAAAACAGTAGCTAGTTAAGCAGTGTCCACGAGGGCTAGCGGCCTAAAACGCTTAGAACGGCATCTTGGGCATGCCCTTCATGCCGCCCAGGCGTTTCATCATCTTCATCATGCCGCCGCCCTTCATCTTCTTCATCATGTCCTGCATCTGCTCGAATTCCTTGAGCATGCGGTTCACTTCTTGAACATGCACACCGGCGCCCGCAGCAATGCGGCGCTTGCGCGTGGCCTTGATGAGTTCGGGCTTGCGCCGCTCCAGCGGCGTCATGCTGTGGATGATGCCTTCCTTGCGCTTGATGTCCTTCTCGGCACGCTCCATGTCCACATTGCCGGCCTTGGCGGACATGGCGGCGGGCAGTTTGTCCATCAGGCTGGACAGGCCGCCCATCTGCTTCATCTGCTGAATCTGGGCCAAAAAGTCGTTCAAGTCGAAGCCGGCGCCGCTCTTGACCTTGGCGGCCAGCTTTTGCGCCGCTGCAATGTCCACACCGGCTGTGACCTGCTCCACCAGCGCCAGGATGTCGCCCATGCCCAGGATGCGCCCGGCGTGGCGCTCGGCGTCGAAAACCTCCAGGCCGTCGAGCTTTTCGCTGGTACCGGCAAACTTGATCGGCGCACCGGTGATCTGTCGAACCGACAGGGCCGCACCACCGCGTGAATCACCATCGAGCTTGGTCAGGATGATGCCGGTCAGCGGCAGCGCTTCCTTGAAGGCCTTCGCAGTGTTGACCGCGTCCTGGCCCTGCATGGCGTCGACCACGAACAGGGTTTCCACCGGGTTCAGCGCAGCATGCAGGTCCTTGATCTCCGCCATCAGCACTTCGTCAATCGCCAGACGGCCAGCGGTGTCAACCAGCAGCACATCAAAGAAATGCTTTTTGGCGTAGTCCAGCGCGGCACGGCCAATGTCCACCGGCTTCTGATCCGGTGTACTGGGGAACCACTCGGCGCCGGCCTGGGCGGTGACGGTTCTCAACTGCTCGATGGCGGCGGGGCGATAGACGTCGCCAGAGACCGTCAGCACCTTCTTCTTGCGCTTCTCGATCAAGTGCTTGGCCAGCTTGGCGGTGGTGGTGGTCTTGCCGGCGCCCTGCAGGCCGGCCATCAGGATCACGGCTGGTGGTTGGGCAGCGAGGTTGATGTCGGCGACACCCTGGCCCATGGTCGCGGCGAGCTCGCGGTTGACGATGGACACCAGCGCCTGCCCCGGCGTGAGTGAGCCCACCACGGCCTGACCCAGCGCTTTTTCCTTCACCCGCGCAATGAAGTCGCGCACCACCGGCAGCGCCACATCGGCTTCCAAGAGCGCCATGCGCACTTCGCGCAGCATGTCGGTGACGTTGCTTTCCGTGATGCGCGCCTGGCCGCGCATTTCCTTCACGAGCCGGGAGAGTTTGTCTGTGAGGGTGGAAGCCATATGAGAGCGCTGGGCGCGCCGATGTTGGGGCTTCTGGTGGCGAAGCTAAACTGTGAACCATGATTCTAGCCAGTACGTCCCTCGCGAGCCTGGTGCTGGCGCTGGCGGCCGCGTT
>JBBQLM010000069.1:0-14537 GCA_038327925.1 Burkholderiales bacterium
GGTCGAGGCCACGGTGCCGGTGCGCATGATGCGCTTGAGGTCAGCGCCTTCGGCGTTTGTCACGTCCTCCACCGCCTGCTGCAGCGCTTTCTGGATTTCAGCCAGCGCCGGAATCGGCACCCACAGCGGCAGTTCTTCGTCCAGCACATGGTCTTCGCGCACATAGCCGTGGGCCAACACATAGTCGCCCAGCTGCTGGCTGTTTCGCAGGCCGGCGCAGTGGCCCAGCATGATCCAGGCGTGCGGGCGCAGCACGGCAATGTGGTCGGTGATGTTCTTGGCGTTGGCCGGGCCGACGCCGATGTTGACCATGGTGATGCCGGCGCGGTCCGCGCGCACCAGGTGGTAGCCCGGCATCTGGGGCAACCGGGGCGGCGCCTTGCCCAGCGCATCGATGGTGTGCGTTGGCAGCCCGACCCGGCGGGTGATGACGTTGCCGGGTTCCACAAAGGCGATGTACTCGCTGTTGGGGTTTTGCATCTCGGCGTGCCCCAGGGCGATGAACTCGTCGATGTAGAACTGGTAGTTGGTGAACAGCACGAAGTTCTGGAAGTGCTCGGCCGCCGTGCCGGTGTAGTGGCGCAGCCGGTGTAGCGAGTAGTCCACCCGTGGCGCGGTGAACAGCGCCAGCGGCTGCGGCTCGCCAGGGCGCGGCTGGTGGGTGCCGTTGGCAATGCCATCGTCCATGGCGGCCAGGTCGGGCAGGTCGAACACGTCGCGCATCAGGGTGCGGCGCTGTGCCGGCATGGTGCCTTCCACGTGGTCGTTTTCCGCAAACGAAAAGTGCACCGGAATGGGCTGGGTGCTGGTGCCCACCTCCAGCTCCACCTCGTGGTTTTGCAGCAGCAGGTTGAACTGGTCCAGGTAGTAGTCGCGGTACAGGTCGGGGCGCGTCAGCGTGGTCTCGAAGCGCCCAGGGCCGGCCACAAAGCCGTAGCTCAGGCGGGCGCTCTCGGGGGTGATGGTGCGCGACACCGTGTCGGTGTGGATGCGCACCAGCGGGTAGCAGGCGCGCACGTGGCCCTGCAGGTCCTTGCCTGCGACAAAACCCTGCATGGCCTGGCGCAGGTGGGCAATGCTGCCGTCGTAAATGCGGGTGACCTGGGCCAGGGCGGCGGCGGCATCGGTGAAGCGTTCGGGGGCGATAAAGGGCGGGAGATTGGGCATGGGCCTATTGTGCCGTGGCCATGTGACGCCCGCTGCTTTGCGGAATAATACGCACTGGCGGCAACCCCCTGTCGCAGGACTATTTCTAGTGCCAGATCCCAACGATTCACGGTTTGTAGAGACCGGCTTTCCCTCGCTGCAATGGGAGGAAGACGACTTGCCCACGCGCCCCATGCCCCTGCATGAGCGCCCGCTGCAGGCCCGCATTGACCACGAGATGGCCATCATCGCCGAGCGCCACATCCGCATTGCGCTGGCCATCGAGAAGTTCTGGGGCCACCGGGACTGCGTGGAATACCTGCAGAAACTCATCATGAGTGGCGGCCACCAGGACGGTCAGAACCGGGTGGGTTTCAAGCCCGAAGTGGTGTCGGCACTGATGAATCTGGTGGCACTGCACCAGATCGAATAACGGAACAGGCACCTCATGCGTAAATGGATAGTGGGCACCGTGGTGCTGGTGGTCGTGGCTTTGGTTGTGTTCTTCAACGTGCCTACCCTGGTGGATGGGCGCATGAATACGGTGACGCATCCCGGGCCCTATACCGCCGGGGCTGCGGCCGGCGCGGCCCACCAGGGCCTGTTTGTGGCCGATCTGCATGACGACGCCCTGCTGTGGAACCGCGATCTGCTGCAACGCTATGAGCGCGGCCACTCCGACCTGCCGCGCCTGCTGGACGGCCACGTGGCCCTGCAGGTGTTTGCCACCGTCACCAAGACGCCCAAGGGCCTGAACTACGAGCGCAACAGCGCCGACACCGACAGCATCACCCTGCTGGCCATGGCCCAGCGCTGGCCCACCGCCACCTGGAACAGCCTGTTGCAGCGCGCCCTGTACCAGGGCGAGAAGCTGCACCAATATGCCAAGGACAGCCAGGGCCGTCTGGTGGTGGTCAGGAGTCGCCAGGACCTGGTCGATTTCATTTCCGCCTGGAGCCAGGACAACAAACGGGTGGCCGCCATCCTCGCCACCGAAGGCCTGCATCCGCTGGAAGGCCAGTTGGACAACGTGGACCGGCTGTTTGATGCCGGCTTTCGGATCACCGGTCTCACGCACTTTTTCGACAACGAAGTGGGTGGCTCCGCCCACGGCATGGAGAAAGGCGGCCTGACCCCGTTGGGCCGCCAGGTGGTGGAGCGCCTGCAGGCCAAGGGCATGCTGATCGACCTAGCCCATGCTTCCAAGCCGCTGATCGATGATGTGCTGGCCGTGGCCAAACGCCCCGTGCTGGTGTCGCACACCGGCGTGGCCGGCACCTGCCCGGGCCCGCGCAACCTGAGCGACGACCACCTCAAGCGCATTGCCGCCACCGGTGGCGTTGTGGGCATTGGCTACTGGGAGGGCGCGGTGTGCGACCCCAGCATCCCCGCCATCGTCAAAGCCATCCGCCACGCCGTGGACCAGGTTGGCGTGGCGCACGTGGCGCTGGGCTCCGACTTCAATGGTGCCACCCGCACGCCGTTTGACGTGACCGGCCTGCCCCAACTCACCGAAGGCCTGATGGCCGCCGGCATTAACGCGGGTGACATCCGCGCCATCATGGGCGGCAATGTGCAGCGCCTGCTGTTGCAGACGCTGCCCGCGAAGTGACACGTTCCCCAAGTCGTTGCAAGCCAAATAGGCCTCCAGCCCTCGTAAATACTGCGTAGGCAGCTATCAAAAAAGTAGTATTTCCATGACCGCTTCACTCCCCCCCACGCAGCACCATTTTGACGTCCTGATCGTCGGCAGCGGCCTGGCCGGCCTGTCGGCTGCGCTGCACCTGGCGCCCACGCACCGCGTGGCCGTGTTGACCAAGCGCGCCATGGTTGATGGCTCCAGCAACTGGGCCCAGGGTGGCATTGCCGCCGTGCTGGCCGAGGGTGACAGCTTTGACGCCCATGTGCAGGACACCCTGGTGGCCGGCGCCGGCCTGTCCGACCCCGCAGCCACGCGCTTCGTGGTGGAGCATTCGCCGGAAAGCATCGCCTGGCTGCGCGAACTGGGCGTGCCGTTTTCCGAGGAGGACGGTGCCCTGCACCTGACCCGCGAAGGCGGCCACAGCGCGCGGCGCATCGTGCACGTGACCGACGCCACGGGTGCGGCCGTGCAAAAGACGCTGATCAATGAAGTCCGCGGAACCGCCAACATCACGCTGTTCGAGAACCACACCCTGGTGGACCTGATCACCCGCAGCAAGCTGGGGCTACCTGGATATGGTGACGATAGAGCCAACAACCAGTGTCTGGGCCTGTACGCGTTGGACGAGTTGACCGATGCGGTGCACACCTTCAGCGCGCCGCACACCATCCTGGCCACCGGCGGCGCCGGCAAGGTCTACCTCTACACCACCAACCCCGACACCGCCACCGGCGACGGCATTGCCGCCGCCTGGCGCGCCGGCTGCCGGGTCACGAACATGGAGTTCATCCAGTTCCACCCGACCTGCCTGTACCACCCGCATGCCAAGTCCTTCCTGATCTCGGAAGCCGTGCGCGGCGAGGGCGGGCGCTTGCTACTTCCCGACGGTACCCGTTTCATGCCCCAGCACGACCAGCGCGCCGAGCTGGCGCCACGCGACGTGGTGGCTCGCGCCATCGACTTCGAGATGAAGAAGGGCGGCTTTGACTGCGTGTACCTGGACATATCGCACCAGCCACTGGCGTTCCTGCTGGAGCACTTTCCCAACATCCACGCGCGCTGCCTGGAGCTGGGCATCGACATCAGCAAGCAGCCCATTCCCGTGGTGCCCGCCGCCCACTACACCTGCGGCGGCATCCATACCGACCTGATGGGCGCCACCGACATCGTCGGCCTGCACGCCGTCGGCGAGACTGCCTATACCGGCCTGCACGGTGCCAACCGGCTGGCCAGCAACTCGCTGGTGGAGTGCATGGTGTTTGCCCGTGCGGCGGCCACCCACATCCTGGCCACGCCGCTGGCCACGCCGCAGTCACTCCCGGCCTGGGACGACAGCCGTGTGACGGATGCCGATGAGGCGGTGGTGATCTCGCACAACTGGGACGAATTGCGCCGCTTTATGTGGGACTATGTGGGCATTGTGCGCACCAACAAGCGGCTGGAGCGGGCCTCGCACCGCATCGCGCTGCTGCAGGGGGAAATCCAGGAGTTTTATGCGCACTTTCACGTCACACGCGACTTGCTGGAGCTGCGCAACCTGGTGCAAGTGGCGGAGTTGATCGTGCGCTCGGCGCAAGCCCGGCATGAAAGCCGGGGGCTGCACTTCAGCCGGGACTATCCGGACATGAGACCTGAGGCGCTGCCCACGGTACTGGCTCCGGTCTGACGGGGGCCGTTCGTCTGGAATCCCGCGCGGGCCGGGCTCAATCGTCCGGCAAGGCCCGCGCTGAGCTGATGAAGGCAATGGAGCGCCCGGCCGGCATGTTGGCGTGGATGCCCTCCACCATCGGCGGGCTGGCCGGTTGGTCTGCCTTCCAGACAATGATGAAATTGGCGCCGGAACCGCCTGTGTCGTCGCTGCGGGGCACAAACAGCTCCAGAGTGCCCATGGGCGGGATGACTTGCGGCGTAGGTACGTAATTGCGCAGCTTCTTGCCATCGGTGTCGTAATACTGGGCCGACACCACACGGATCGGCTTTGCCAGGTCCGTGTTGCGGATGCTCACCGAAACCGAGACCAGCGTCTTCGAACGTTCACCAGCGGCCGTGGTATCGCCATGCCAGACGTGGGAATAGACGGGAAGGTAGAGGGTTTGCCCCTGGGAGCGGCCTGGTGTGGATTGGCCATAGGCGATCCCGCTGGACAATGCTGCCAACAGGGCCATCAGGATGTACTTCATACAAACTCCGTTTCGTTGCCAGAATGGACCCGATCCCGGGCCGTGCGGTATTGTCATGCCGCCCCGATGTGGGGAACCAGGCCCGCTACCGGCCGCCCTGCCTTCAGCGCCGCCGTAAACGCCAGCATCCGGTCAATCGGCTTGCGCGCCAGCAGCCCCAACGCCGGATCCACCTGAATCGCGTTAGCGCCCGTCTCCAGCACATGCGCCACGCCCGCCAGGCCGTTCATCGCCATCCACGGGCAGTGCGCGCAACTCTTGCAGGTGGCACTGTTGCCGGCGGTCGGTGCCTCGATGAAGGTCTTGCCGGGGTTCAGCGTGCGCAGCTTGTGCATCATGCCGTTGTCGGTGGCGACGATGAACTCCGTGGCGTCAAACGTGCGCGCGGCGTTCAGAATGGCGCTGGTGGAGCCCACCGCATCCGCCAGCGCGATCACGTCGGCCGGCGACTCGGGGTGCACCAGCACCTTGGCCCTGGGGTGCTCCTTCTTGAGCGATTCCAACTCAAAGGCCTTGAACTCGTCGTGCACGATGCAGGCGCCATTCCACAACACCATGTCGGCACCGGTTTCGCGCTGGATGTAGGCGCCCAGATGCCGGTCCGGGGCCCACAGAATCTTCTGGCCGCTGTCCTTCAGCGCACGCACGATGTCCAGCGCGCAGCTGGATGTCACCAGCCAGTCGGCACGCGCCTTCACCGCCGCGCTGGTGTTGGCATAGACCACGACGGTGCGGTCCGGGTGGGCATCGCAGAAGGCCGAAAACTCGTCGATGGGGCATCCCAGGTCCAGCGAACAGGTGGCATCCAGGTCGGGCATCAGCACGGTCTTGTGGGGTGACAAAATCTTGCTGGTCTCGCCCATGAACTTCACGCCGGAGACCACCAACGTCTGTGCCGCATGGTCGCGGCCGAAGCGGGCCATCTCCAGCGAGTCGCTGACCAGCCCGCCGGTTTCCTCGGCCAGATCCTGCAGGTCGGGGTGCACGTAGTAGTGCGACACCATGACGGCGTTCTTCTCCTTGAGGAGGCTGCGGATCTTGTCCTTTAGTGCGGCGCGCTCAGGCTGTGTCGGCTCCACCGGCACGCGTGCCCAGGCGTGTCGGGTGCTGCAGACACCGGGCTCACCCGTGGGCGAGGTGTCGGGCTGTTCGTAATCAACGTCAATGGTTTGCACTGTGGTGTTCATCCTTTGGCTCCCGCCAGCGCCTCAAAGCGCATGGAATAGTCGGTGGCCTGCACGTCCTTGGTCAGGGTGCCGATGGAGATGCGGTCCACGCCGGTTTCGGCCAGCGCGCGCAGGCCCTGCAGCGTGACGCCGCCGGAGATTTCCAGGATCGCACGGCCAGCGTTGATTCGGACGGCTTCCTGCAGTGTTGGCAGGCTCATGTTGTCCAGCAGCACCATGCGCGCGCCGGCGTCCAGCGCTTCGATGAGTTGCTCCAGCGTCTCCACTTCGATTTCGACAAAGTCGGCCTCCACGGCTATTGCGTTGGCCTGTCGCAGCACCTGCGGGATGCCACCGGCGGCGGCTATGTGGTTCTCCTTGATCAGCACCGCGTCATACAAGCCGACGCGGTGGTTGGTGCCGCCGCCACAGCGCACGGCGTATTTCTGCGCCAGGCGCAGACCCGGCAGGGTCTTGCGGGTGTCGACAATCGCCGCGCGGGTGCCGGCCACGGCGGCCACGTAGGTGGCGGTCTTGGTGGCCACGGCGCTGAGCAGTTGCAAAAAGTTCAGCGCGGTGCGCTCGGCGGTCAGCAGGGCCTGGGCGCGACCTTCTACCTCGAACACGACCTGGTTGGCCTCGCAGCGGCCGCCGTCCTGCACGTACCAGGTGATCTGCGCCTGCGGGTCCAGCGCCAGAATGGCCGCCTGCACCCAGGCCTGGCCGCAGACGACCGCGCTTTCGCGGGCCAGCACGCGGGCGCTAGCCATGCGTGTCGGGTCAATCAGGCCGGCCGTCAGGTCGCCGGCGCCCACGTCCTCGGCCAGGGCGCGCACCACGTCGGCCTGGGCCAGTTGATGGATGGATGCGGGTGAGAAATCGAAGGTCTTTTTCATAGGGAATCGGTATACAAAATGCCCCCCGGCCTGCCATACACTACGCGACCGTGTTGGGGGTGGTCTGGGATGGTACACATCTGGCCGCCGTGTTTCCTTTTCAAGCCATAAAAGCCATGTTCAGAACCCTGCTCAAGTCCAAGATCCACCGCGCCAGCGTGACGCACTGCGAACTCAACTACGAGGGCTCCTGCGCCATCGACGAAGACCTGCTGGATGCTGCCAACATCGCCGAGAACGAGCAGATTCACATCTGGAACATCAACAACGGCGAACGCTTCATCACCTACGCCATCCGCGCGGAACGCGGCAGCCGCATCATCTCGGTCAACGGCTCGGCCGCCCGCCGGGCGGCCACCGGGGATCTGGTCATCATCGCGTCGTTTGCGCAGGTGCATGAGGACCAAGTGAAGGGATTTGCGCCCAAGCTGGTGTTTGTGAATCCGGATAACCGGATCAAGGAAGAGCGCTCGACGATTCCGGTCCAAATGGCCTGAGTTCCTTTTTTCACTTCCTTGCCCCCACTCCCCCCAGCCCCCTCGCCCCGCCGGGCGAGGGGGAGTTCGAACAGCCGTATTTGGACTTGTCTCTGAAGGTGGGACGTACACGCGCATTAGCCAACGCGTTCTCGTCTTCCCTTCTTTCACGTTGAACGTGCCACCTTAGAACACGCGGCCAAATATGGCTGTTAAGGCTCCCCCTCGCCCGGCGGGGCGAGGGGGCTGGGGGGAGTGGGGGGCCAGGAAAGTGGATGACAAAAAAAGACCCGAAGCCACTTTCGCAACTCCGGGCAATAGCCAAAAACACTTCCAGCCCTCGTGGATGCTGCGTGAGTTGCTACTGATTCAGTAGCAACTCACTGCGCTTCCCGCGTCGGGTATCAATCAGGCGGCAGCCTTGACCTTCAGGCGCCAGGCGTGCAGCAGCGGCTCGGTGTAGCCACTGGGTTGGGCCAGGCCCTTGAAGACCAGGTCACACGCTGCTTGGTACGCCATGCTCGTGCCGAAGTTGCCGGCCATGGGCTTGTACAGCTTGTCGCCGGCGTTTTGCTTGTCCACCTTGGCGGCCATGCGCTCAAACGTCTCCTTGACCTGCGCGGCGCTGACCACACCGTGGTGCAGCCAGTTGGCCATGTGCTGGCTGCTGATGCGCAGCGTGGCGCGGTCTTCCATCAGGCCGATGTCGTTGATGTCGGGCACCTTCGAGCAGCCCACGCCCTGGTCGACCCAGCGCACCACGTAGCCCAGAATGCCCTGGGCGTTGTTGTCCAGCTCGGCCTGCTTCTCGGCGTCGCTCCAGTTGGGGGTGGCGGTGACCGGAACCTGCAGCAGGTTGGCCAGGATGGCAGGGCGCTCTTTTTCGTAGTTGGTCGCCTCCAGACCCTTCTGAATGTCGCTGACCAGCACCTGGTGGTAGTGCAGGGCGTGCAGCGTGGCGCCGGTGGGGCTGGGCACCCAGGCGGTGTTGGCACCGGCCTTGGGGTGGCCGATCTTCTGCTTCATCATCTCGGCCATCAGGTCAGGCATGGCCCACATGCCCTTGCCGATCTGGGCCTTACCGCGCAGGCCGCAGCTGAGGCCGACCAGCACGTTGTTCTTCTCATAGGCCTGGATCCAGGCGCTGGTCTTCATGTCGCCCTTGCGGATCATCGGGCCGGCCAGCATGGCGGTGTGCATCTCGTCGCCGGTGCGGTCCAGGAAGCCGGTGTTGATGAAGGCGACGCGGCTGCTGGCCGCGGCAATGCAGGCCTTCAGGTTGACGCTGGTGCGGCGCTCTTCGTCCATGATGCCGAGCTTGACGGTGCTGTCGGGCAGGCCCAGCATCTTCTCGACGCGGGTGAACAGCTCGGCGGCGAAGGCGACTTCGGCGGGGCCGTGCATCTTGGGCTTGACGATGTAGACCGAGCCCTTGCGCGAGTTGCGGATGCCGTCCTTCTTGCTGCGCTTGAGATCGTGGATGGCGATGGTGGTGGTGACCACGGCGTCCATGATGCCTTCGGGGATTTCCTTCACGGTGCCATCTGCTGCGGTGTACAGGATGGCGGGGTTGGTCATCAGGTGACCGACATTGCGCACGAACATCAGCGAGCGGCCATGCAGCGTGACCTTGCCCTTGCCGTTGGCAGCGGAGTAGACGCGGTCGGCGTTCAGGCCACGGGTCATGGTCTTGCCACCCTTCTCGAAGGTCTCAACCAGCGTGCCATTCAGAATGCCCAGCCAGTTGCTGTAGGCCAGCACCTTGTCGTCGGCATCGACGGCGGCCACGGAGTCTTCCAGGTCCAGGATGGTGGAGAGGGCGGCTTCGACCACCAGGTCGGCCACGCCGGCGGCGTCGCTCTTGCCGATGGGGGTGGCGCGGTTGATGATGATGTCCAGGTGCAGGCCGTTGTGCTGCAGCAGGATGGACGAAGGCGCCTTGGCCTCACCCTGGAAGCCGACGAACTGGCTGTTGTCCTGCAGTTTGGAGGTGCCGCCGTCCTTCAGGGACACGACCAGTTGGCCGTCCTTGTTGACGCGGTAGCCGGTGGAGCCGACGTGCGAGCCCTTCTTCAGCGGCGCGGTGCGGTCCAGTACGTGGCGTGCGTATGCGATGACCTTTTTGCCGCGCTTTGGGTTGTAGCTTACGGTCTTGCCGTACCGTTGAGTCGTTTTCTCGCAGCCTTTGTCTTCACTGATCACGTCGGTGCCGTACAGCGCGTCGTACAGCGAGCCCCAGCGGGCGTTGGCGGCGTTCAGGGCATAGCGTGCGTTCATGATGGGCACCACCAACTGCGGGCCGGCCTGCTTGGCCAGCTCGGCGTCGACATTGGCGGTGGTGATCTTGGCCTTCTTGGGGCTCTCGACCAGGTAGCCGATCTTCTGCAGGAAGGCCTGGTAGGCGGGCATATCGCCGATGGGGCCGGGGTTGGCCTTGTGCCAGGTGTCCATCTCGGTCTGGATGCGGTCGCGCTCGGCCAGCAGGGCGATGTTCTTGGGGGCCAGGTCGGCCACGATGGCGTCAAAGCCGGCCCAGAAGGCGGCGCTGTCCACGCCGGTGCCGGGCAGGACCTGGGTTTCAATGAATTGGTGCAGGTTGCTGGCAACCTGCAGGCGGTGGATGGGGGTGCGTTCGGTCATGGGGGTTACCTCCGGGTTCAGGGAATAAAAAAACGATTTAGTGGAAAAAATCCAGCACCGCGCGCAGGTTGTCGCCGGTGCGGCTGGGCTGGGTGCCGAGTTCTTCAAAGGGTTGCTGGTAGCGATTCACCCACAGCGTCTGGTAGCCGAACCAAGTGGCGCCCAGGGCGTCCCAGGCATTGCTGCTGACAAATAGCAGTTTGGCGGCGGGTAGGCCCAGCGTCTGCGGGCCCAGCGCATAGGCTTCGGGCGCGGTCTTGTAGAGGCGCACCGGGTCCACGCTGATAACGTGGTCCACCAGCCCATGCAGGCCGCTGGACTTCAGGGCCAGCGTCAGCATGGCGGTGTCGCCGTTGCTCAGGATGCCGGTGGGCACGCCCCGGTCCTTGAGCGACTGCAGCACATCGCGGTTCTCGGGGAAGGCGCTCAAGGACCGGTATTGGTTCATCAGCTGCGCCACTTGGGAGTCCAATCCAGCATCAGCCCTCGTGGAATCGGCCTGAGGCACTAGCTTTTTAATAGCAAACACCAACGCCGCGCGGGTCAGTTCCCAGAACGGCTGGTAGTGCGCGCCGTGGTTGCTGGTGGTGACCAGCCGGGTGTATTCGATCTGCTTGTCGCGCCACAGCACGCTTAAATGTTGGCCGTGACCGGGAAACAGCTGCTCGGCGAGCAGGGCCACGCTGTACACATCGAACAGCGTGCCATAGGCGTCAAACAGCACGGCCTGCGGTGCGGCTGCGGTCGCGTGCACGGTCACGGAGCGGCTTTTGGCCGGTGCGGACGCAGCAGTGGCAGGGGTTTTGGACATGCCCCTACTGTATTACATACCTGAGTGTCGATTAACTGGCTATTATTGAATGTATTCGTGACTTTTATGTGGGTAATACATGTCCGCCATCCCTTCCCCCGATGCCACCAGCAAACCCCTGCCGCTCGCCGGCATCCGCGTCGTCGAGTTCACCCACATGGTCATGGGCCCGACCTGCGGTATGGTGCTGGGTGACCTGGGGGCCGAGGTCATCAAGGTCGAGCCGTTGACCGGCGACAACACGCGCAAGCTGTTGGGCAGCGGTGCCGGCTTCTACCCGCTGTTCAACCGCAACAAGAAAAGCATTGCGGTAGACATGAAGAGCGCACAGGGCCGGGAGGTGGTCCTGAAGCTCGTCGCCACAGCCGACATCGTCAGCGAGAACTTCAAGACAGAGACCATGCAGAAGCTGGGGCTGGACTACGCCAGCCTGTCCAAACTGGACCCGCGCCTGATCTATGTGAGTCACAAGGGTTTTCTGCCCGGACCCTACGACCACCGCACCGCGCTGGACGAGGTCGTGCAGATGATGGGTGGCCTGGCCTACATGACCGGGCGCCCTGGCGACCCGCTGCGCGCCGGCTCCAGCGTCAACGACATCATGGGCGGCATCTTTGGCGCGGTGGGTGCCATGGCGGCGCTGATGCAGCGCGGCCAGACCGGCAAGGGGCAGGAAGTGCAGAGCGCGCTGTTCGAGAACAACATCTTCCTGGTGGCCCAGCACATGCTGCAGTTCGCCGTGACCGGAAAGGCCGCCGCGCCCATGCCCGAGAAGATCTCGCCCTGGGGCATTTACGACGTGTTCAAGGTGGCCGGCGGTGAGCAGATCTTCCTGGCCGTGGTGGGCGACGGGCAGTGGAAGACGTTTTGCGACGCCTTCGGCTTTGCCGACCTGTATGCGGACGAGCGCATCGCTACCAATAACGGCCGTGTGCTGGCGCGCGAGTGGCTGATCCCGCTGTTGCGCGAGCGCCTGGCCGACCGTGCCGCGGCCGATCTGGCGGCGGTGTTTGAGCAGCACGGCCTGCCGTTCGCCCCCATCACCGATCCGCAGTTTCTGTTTGACGACCCCCACCTCAACGCCACCGGCGGCCTGGCCCCCATGGAACTGCCCGATGGGCGTCCTACCAAGGTGCCGCTGCTGCCCCTGGCTCTGGATGGCCGGCGTCTGGGCCTGCGCCTGGACCCGCCCAAGCTGGGCGAGCACACCGATGTGCTGTTGCGCTCCGTGGGCTATAGCGATGGCGAGGTGGCCCGGCTCCATGCGGACGGCGTGGTGCTATGAAAAGCGTAGCTGTCTTCGCATATTCCACGAGGGCTAGAAGGCTGGGTGGCCAAGCGTTTTGCGTAGGTAAAGGAGGAGCCCGCGCAGCGGGCGGGGGACACGAAGCAAAACGCTTGGTCACTCAGCCCGCCACTGAATGACATGGACAAGCTCAAGCAGCTGGAAAGCTTTGTCTCGGTGGCCACCCGCGGCAGCCTGACCGCCGCTGCGATTGCGGAAGGCGTGGCCCCGGCCATCATGGGCCGGCGGGTCGATGCGCTGGAGGAGCGTCTGGGCGTCAAGCTCTTGCTGCGCACGACCCGGCGCATCACGCTCACCCACGAGGGCAGCGCGTTTCTGGAGCACTGCCAGCGCATCCTGGCCGACGTGGCCAACGCCGAGGCCAGTGTCAGCGCTGGCGGCGTCAAGGCCAGCGGCCACCTGCGCATCACCGCCCCGGCCGGCTTTGGCCGACGCCATGTGGCGCCCCTGGTGCCGCGCTTTCGGGAGCTGCACCCGGAAGTCACCATTTCCCTGAACCTGAGCGACCGGGTGGTGGACATCGCCGGGGAGGCCTATGACTGCGCCGTGCGCGTGGGCGACATGCCGGACTCGTCCCTGGTCAGCGTGCGCCTGGCGGACAACCGGCGCCTGTGCGTGGCCACGCCGGCCTATCTGGCACGCCATGGCGCACCGCAGACACCAGCCGACCTGGCGCGCTTTGACTGCCTGACACTCTCCAGCGACGCCTCCCAGACCCGGGGTTGGGCCTTTCGTGCCACGCGCGGCAGCGAGACAGTGACCTACCTCAAGCCGGTGGGGCCGCTGGACTGCTCGGACGGTCAGGTGCTGCATGACTGGTGTCTGGCTGGGTGGGGCATCGCCTGGCGCAGTACCTGGGAGGTGGAGGCCGAGATCGCCGCCGGGCGACTGGTGGCGGTGCTGGAGGATTTTGCTGCGCCACCCAATGGCATCTACGCCGTCTTCCCCCAGCGCAAGCACCTGGCGCTGCGCGTGCGCCTGTGGATCGACTACCTCAAGCACCACTACGGCGCTCCGGGTTTCTGGAAAACGCTATAAATTCGGGAGCGGCATACGCATATTCCACGAGGGCTGCAGACTCAAAAGACCTATGAAGCCGCGCCAAACTCTGCACCCATCTCGCGGGCGCGCTGGTGGGCAGCGTGCAGGGCCTTGGCAAACAGGTCCTTGATGTGGGTCTCGTCCATGGAGGTGATGGCGGCATAGGTGGTGCCGCCCTTGGAGGTGACGCGTTGGCGCAGGATTTCCGGCGGCTCGTGGCTGGAGCGTGCCAGTTCGCCCGCGCCAATGAAGGTCGCCACGGCCAACTGGTAGGCCTGTTCGCGCGAGAGGCCCATGTCGGCACCGGCGGCAGTCATGGCTTCCATGAAATAGAACATATAGGCGGGGCCGGAGCCGGAAATTGCGGTGACGGCGTCCAGCAGTCCTTCCTCCTGCAGCCACAGGAACTGGCCCATGCCGGAGACGATGCGCTCGGCGTGCTGGCGGTCCGTATCGGTGACGGCGGGGCGGGCGAACAGGCCGGTGATGCCCTTGCCGATCAGGGCCGGGGTATTGGGCATGGTGCGGATGACCCGCTCGTTGCCCAACCACTGGGTGATGCTGCCGCTGGGAATGCCGGCCGCCACGCTCAGGTGCAGGGCGTTACCGGTGTATGCATGCACCTGCTGGGCGGCCTCCTTGAAGGACTGGGGCTTGACCGCCCATATGACAATAGTGGCCTGGTTCAGAAAGTCGCCGGCCTGGGGCTGGGCCTTGATGCTGAAATGGGACTGCAGCCGCTGCTGGGCCTCGGCAAAGGGCTCCACCACGTCGATCTGGCCGACCGGAAAGCCTTGGGTCTGCAGGCCGCTGATCATGGCGCTGGCCATGTTGCCGCCACCGATAAATGCTATGTGTTCTCGCATGGGTTTCTCCGGGTAACTGGGGTGTTTTAGGGGCATTGCGCCGTCGCTCTCATTGTCGCAGGGGCCCACGTGCCGACGGCTTGCGACCCTGGTCGCGCAGATCAGTAGAAATTCGTTGCAAAAAGGTGTTGCAGAAAGAAATAAGCTGTGGCACAATAGCAGGCTTCGCTTGAAAAAGCAGAAGTTTCTGCCCAAATGGAAGTGTTGCGAGTGGTTCGCGATGCGGACAGCGGGCCCAAGACTGACTCGGTGTTGGTGTTTGCCAGAGAGCTGGCAGGTGCTGCTCCTGGTGCAAGTTGGGAATATTGAAATGATCCAGACTGAATCTCGATTAGAAGTCGCTGACAATACCGGCGCGAAGTCCGTC
>JBBQLM010000070.1:0-13949 GCA_038327925.1 Burkholderiales bacterium
ATCATGACGATGCTGGACTTCAACCTCTGGAGCTGGAACAGCCGCATCTTCCCCGGCATCGACCCGCTGGTGGTGCGGCACATGGACAAGGTGCGCCTGCGTGTCGGCAACCTGACGATGACCAACCACCCGATTCATCTGCACGGGCACGAATTCCTGGTGACCGGCACCGATGGTGGCCCCACGCCTAAAAGCACACGCTGGTACGAGGTGACAACGGACGTGGCGGTGGGTCAGATGCGGCAGATCGAGTTTGAGGCGGATGAGGAAGGCGACTGGGCCTTCCACTGCCACAAGAGCCACCACACCATGAACGCCATGGGCCACGATGTGCCCAACCTGATTGGTGTGGACCACCGCAAGGTGGTGCGCGAAATCACCCACGTCATTCCCGACTACATGGTCATGGGTGAACGCGGCATGGCCGATATGACCGAGATGGACATGCCCATACCCGACAACACCGCCAAGATGATGACCGGCGAAGGCCCGTTTGGGTCTGTGGAAATGGGCGGCATGTTCTCGGTGCTCAAGGTGCGCAAGAACCAGAAGGCCGGTGACTACAAAGACCACGGCTGGTACAAACACCCACCTGGCGAGGTGGCCTATGAATGGACCGGTGCGCTACCCAACCCGGCGCGTTTTGCCGCCGAGGGCGGGCAGACCATGAAAGCGCAGAACATGCCGGCCAAGGAAATCGAAGTTCAGGTCCGCAAGCCCGCCATGGGTGGCATGGACTACATGAAGCACTGATCACCCACTCTCTACAAGGAACACCATGTTCACCCAAAATACTTTAAAATTGATAGCAGCTTGCGTAATGTTGACGGGGGCTACAGCCACATTTTCCGCAGGAAACCACGCTGGCGGCCACGCCCACGCGGAAGACTCCATCGGCAAGGCCGGCGACGCCACCAAGGTCAGCCGCACAGTCACCGTCGACATGAGCGATACCATGCGGTTCACCCCATCCAGCATCAGCGTCAAACAGGGCGAGACGATTCGACTGATCGTCAAAAACTCCGGGGCCATCAAACATGAACTGGTGTTGGGTACCGAAAAGGAACTCAAAGAGCACAACGAGGTGATGAAGAAAAACCCGGAGATGGAGCACGCCGACGACAACATGGTGACGGTCGCGCCAGGCAAAACCGGCGAGGTGGTATGGCAGTTCACCAAGGCCGGCAAGGTTAACTTTGCCTGCTTGCAACCCGGTCACTTTGATGCCGGAATGAAGGGGGTAGTCACCGTGGAGGGTGCTTCCGCGGCATCTTCCGGTGAAGCCAAAAAAGACAGCACGGTGGAAGCCCCCTCCGACATGGCCCGGGGTGAGATTCGCAAAGTGGACCTGGACAACAAAAAGATCACCATCAAACACGGCGAGATCAAAAGCCTCGACATGCCGAGCATGACCATGGTGTTTCAGGTGAAGGACGATGCCTTGCTGGACAAGGTCAAGGCCGGAGACAAGGTGCGTTTCACCGCTGAGAAAGTGGGCGGTGCCTTTGTGGTGACGGATCTGCAACCCGCGAAATGATTTGGTCGCACAACTCCGGAAGGAGCACTCATCACTGAGCACACTGCCTTCATCGTTTGAAGTTGAAGATTCACTTTACTTGCTTGGAGTAGGCGGCATTCGATCCATCATCATGGCCATCATGGACTGCATCATCTTCATGCGCATGGCCATCATCTTGTGGTGCGCATCCATGTCGCCAGCCATGGCAGGCATATCCCCCATGCCCGCGCCGGGCATCCCGCCCATCATGGCCATACCCCCTTGCATGGCGCTCATATGTTCGGCCATCAGCTTAGTGCGTTCGTCCGGTGTCTTGGCGTTCATCATCTTCTCGTGCATCGCCTGCATGGTCTTCATTTGCGCTTCCATCTTTTCCATTTTTGCCATCTCACCGGGGGGCATGGCCATGCGGCTGGCCGGTGCGGCACCTATAGGCATAGGGGGTGGCGTGTTGCAAGCCGCCAAGACGGTAGCGGCGGTGAGGGCCAAGGCCAATGGAACAAATCGGAATTGGGTCATATTGAGCTCCTGAGAGTGTTAACTATCAACGGAAAACGTTTGAAATTCATGCGTGCCCGAGGTGGCGACCTGGCTCTTGATCACTTGTCTCCGCGTTTGGCGAACCATGCAACGAAACCGACAACCACGATCAACAGCAATAGCGGCCACCCTATCCCACCGTAGCCGCCCATCCAGCCGAAGCTTCCACCGCTGCCATTCATCATGTTGTTGCTCTGCGCGGATGAAACGCCCACTGCGAACAGGGACACAGCAGCAACGAATAGTGCAAACATGGACTTCACTGCACTTCTCCAGAAGAACTCCAGGATCCCAATTTACGCAGTAGGAGTCAGTGCATCTGTGCGTCAGCGCACACGATGCTGATATGTCCATGGAAATGTTGGCCAGCGACATCAATGATCGTCCGGGTCCCTAAGCAACACGCGGATTGGCCCTCTACTGCCACGTTCTGAATGAGCCCAAAGGTAACCCTTTCTCAAGCTTAGCGGTTCAACCCCGACCGACAACTCGTTACAAAAATGGACCCAACAAGGTTCGTTGTCGCACAAACAGCGAACTTTGCCCGGCAGACACTGTCGAACTTGAGTGGGACAGACGACGTTGAGAGATCATTCCGATCTGCACTACAAACGGACCGCCTACGCGCAACCCACAGCGCGGACCATGGCGTAGAAAAGTATGAACTATCCGATCCACATTCGGTTTTCCGGCATGGAGCCGTCCTCCGCGCTATCAGCCGCAGCACATGCGCATGCCCACGGGCTGGCGTGGGCTGAATCGGAGATCATTACCTGCTGGGTAGGCATCCATTTCAATCCAGAGCACGACGGTTCGGGTGGCCCCTACAGCGTGCGTGTGGATGTCTTGATTCCTGGCCATGAACTCGTCGCGCAACGGGTCCAACAGGAAGACGTTCTCCTGGCTCTGGGCCACGCGTTTGAAGACTTGGCGCAGCAACTCAAGGCCATTGACCCCCAGATCAACCATGCGGAGTACGCGGTGACCGTCAACGGTCAGTTGGCGACGCAGCAAGCTTCCGACCAGCCGATGCGGCAATCCCGCTGACACCCGGACGCCGTCACGCCATCTGGAACAGCTCCTGCGGCATTTGCATAACAGCGCTAGTCGGCGCCAGTGCCGCGCTGTAGTGGCCATCCGCACGGGGCAACAAGCGCGCAAAGTAGAACTCTGCGGTCTGGATCTTTGCGGTGTAGAAATCATTCGATTCCTTGCCCTTGCCGCTGGCCAACAGTTCGCTCGCCTTGGCCGCCTGCAGCGCCCAGAAGTAGGCCATCATCACAAAGCCGGAGTACATCAGGTAGTCCACGCTGCTTGATCCCACCTGCTCGCGGTCCTTGGATGCGCGCAGCATGATGAGCGTGGTCAGCAGGTTCCACTGCGCGGTGCGGCGCGCCAGGGTGCGCATCATCTGGCCCATGGGCGTGCGCTGCAACGCATACGGCTTGGCCATGCGCAGAATGGTGCCGCTGAAATCGCGCACGCACTTGCCCTTGGTGTTCAGCAGCACCTTGCGGCCCAACAGGTCCAGCGCCTGGATGCCGGTCGTGCCTTCGTACAGTGTGGAAATGCGGGCATCGCGCGCGATCTGCTCCATGCCGTGTTCGCCGATGTAGCCGTGGCCGCCAAACACCTGGATGCCCAGGTTGGCCGCTTCCAGGCCCATCTCGGTCAGAAAACCCTTGAGGATGGGGGTGTAGAAGCCCAGCTCGTCGTCGTACTTCTTGTACGTGGCCTGATCGCCTTCCGTCACCGCGTTGAACATCTTGTCGGCGATTTTTGCTGCGCCGTAGACCATGGCACGGCCGCCCTCGGCAATGGCTTTCTGCGTCAGC
Organism: Burkholderiales bacterium; assembly: GCA_038327925.1. Taxonomy (GTDB): domain Bacteria; phylum Pseudomonadota; class Gammaproteobacteria; order Burkholderiales; family Burkholderiaceae_C; genus Allorhodoferax. The sequence continues at coordinate 3,895 of JBBQLM010000070.1, forward strand.
AGCATGCGGCGCACATCTGGGTGCCAGATCAGCGCATCGGCCACTTGCTCGGGTTCTTTCTTGCCGGACAGCGCACGCATGGAGCGGCGCTCTTGCGCATACGGCAAGGCGCCCTGGAACGACAGTTCGGCATGGGCCACGCCCTGGATGGCGGTGCCGATGCGGGCGGTGTTCATGAAGGTGAACATGGCCTCCAGCCCCTTGTTGGGCTCGCCAATCAAGGTGCCGATGGCGCCATCAAAGTTCAGCACCGCCGTCGCATTCGCGGCGATGCCCATTTTGTGCTCCAGCGAGCCGGTGTTGACGCCGTTGCGAGCACCGACGGTTCCGTCAGCCGCCACCGCAAGCTTCGGGACAACAAACAGCGAGATACCGCGTGTGCCAGCAGGTGCGCCGGGCAGGCGGGCCAGCACGATGTGGATGATGTTTTCCGCCAGATCGTGGTCACCGGACGAGATGAAAATCTTGGTGCCGGTCAGCGCATAGGAGCCGTCAGGCTGCGGCTCGGCGCGGGTCTTGACCTGGGCCAGGTCAGTGCCGCACTGGGGTTCGGTCAGGCACATGGTGCCGGTCCATTCGCCCGCCACCAGGCGCGGCAGGTACACGGTCTTGATAGCGTCGGTGCCGTATTGCAACAGCGTGTTGATGCAGCCAATGCTGAGGCCCGGGTACATGTTGAACGACCAGTTGGCCGCGCCCATCATTTCCGACTTCATCAGGTTCAGTGACATGGGCAGACCCTGCCCGCCGTATTCCACGGGGAAGGACAGGCCTTGCCAGCCACCGGCCACAAACTGCGCATAGGCTTCCTTGAAGCCCTTGGGCGTGGTCACCACGCCGTCGTTCAAATGGCAGCCTTCCTTGTCACCCGATGCATTCAGCGGTGCCAGCACCTCTTCGCACAGCGTAGCGGCACCTTCCAGAATGGCATCGACCATCTCGGGCGTGGCGTCCGCTCCGTTGGATAGCGTGCCGTAGTGCTGGGGGTAGTCCAGCACTTCGTTGATCAAGAAGCGCATGTCGCGCAGGGGGGCTTTGTAGTGCAGCATGGCGATTACCTTTCGATGATGGCGACGACGCCCTGACCACCTGCCGCGCAGATGGAGATCAAACCACGGCCCGAGCCCTTTTGCGCCAGCATCTTGGCCAGCGTGGCCACAATGCGTCCGCCGGTGGCGGCAAAGGGGTGACCCGCCGCCAACGAGCTGCCGTTGACATTCAGCTTTTTCATGTCGATCTTGCCCAGCGGCTTGTCCAGACCGAGCTGCTGCTTGCAGAACACCTTGTCTTGCCAGGCATTCAGCGTGCACAACACCTGAGCCGCAAAGGCTTCGTGGATTTCGTAGTAGTCAAAGTCCTGCAGCGTCAGGCCCGCGCGCGCCAGCATGCGCGGCACCGCGTAGGCCGGGGCCATCAGCAGGCCTTCCTTCTTGTCGAAGAAATCGACCGCAGCCACTTCGCTGAAGGTAATAAAAGCCTGCACCGGCAGATTGTGCGCTGCGGCCCACTCTTCGCTGGCCAGCAGCACGGCGGATGCGCCGTCTGTCAACGGTGTGGAATTGCCCGCAGTCAGAGTGCCCTGTCCGGGTGCTACCTTCTTGTCGAACACGGGCTTGAGTGAACGCAGTTTTTCAATCGTCAGGTCAGCGCGCAGGTTGTTGTCCTTGGTGACGCCTTTGAACGGTGTCATCAGGTCGGTGAAGAAGCCCTGGTCATAGGCCTTGGCCAGGTTCTGGTGGCTTTTGAGCGCCAGTTCGTCCTGCGCTTCACGGGGGATGGCCCACTCACGCGCCATCTGCTCGGCATGCTCGCCCATGGAGAAGCCGGTCCGCGGTTCGCCATTGCGTGGCAAGGCCGGCTTGACCAGCATGGAGGGGCGGATACGTGTGGCCACCGCCAGGCGCTGCGCGCCGGTCTTGGCGCGGGACAGGTCCAGCAAAATCTTGCGCAGCTTTTCGTTCAAGGCAATGGGCGCGTCGGACGTGGTATCCACACCACCGGCAATGCCGGACTCGATATGACCCAAGGCAATCTTGTTCGCCACGATCATTGCGGCTTCCAGGCCGGTGCCGCAGGCTTGCTGGATGTCGAAGGCCGGTGTTTCGCGCGCCAGCGTGGTGGACAACACGGACTCGCGCACCAGATTGAAATCACGCGAATGCTTCATGACCGCGCCGCCCACCACGTCGCCCATGCGCTCGCCATGCAGGTTGAAACGATCCACCAGGCCTTGTAAAGTGGCGGTCAACATTTCCTGGTTGGAGGCTTGGGAATAGACGGTGTTGGAGCGGGCAAAAGGAATGCGGTTGCCGCCCAGAATGGCGACGCGACGGATGTTGGTTTTCATGGTGGGTTCCGATCAGAAAAATGGAAGGTTTTGGGGTTCAGTAGCTGAACTGGCCGCGCAGATGGGGCCGCTGGCCCTTGGCATCGCGCACTTCAAACAAAGCGCCGTTGGTGCTGCGGGCACTCCACAGGGAAGCGCGGCCTGGCAGATACAGCGGTGTCTTGAACTCCACGGCCAGACGCGCCTGCTCCACCGGCTTTGCGGGCAGCAGATAGGACAATGCCCGCGCATTGGTCCACATGCCGTGGGCAATGGCGCGCTTGAAGCCAAACAGCCGGGCCGACAGGGCTGACATGTGGATCGGATTGCGGTCGCCGGATACAGCTCCATAACGACGGCCGATATCGGCAGGCGCAGAAAACTCGGTCTGGCAGGACAGCGGCGCATCCACCTGAATCTGGCTGCAGTAGGATGCACCAGAGGTCTCCTTGACGCCCACGCGCAGCAGGCTTTGGGTGGCGCTCCACACCAGTTCGTCACCACGGAGAATGCGCAGGTCCAGCGTGAAACCCTGACCCTTTTCGTGGGCAAACAGGCTGCCGGTTCCCATTTCGACCCGCACTACATCATCAGCAAACAGCGGCTTATGCTGCTCGATGGTGTTGGCCAGATGCACGGTGCCCATGGTGGGCCAGGGGCACGCGTCCGAGCAGATATAGGCCGTGACCAGGGGAAATGTCAGTAACTGGGGATAGATCAGCGGCACGCCTGGCCCGACGTGGAAACCGCACAGGGCCGAGTACTGGCCGATGTGCTGTGCGTTGAGCTGCACGCGGGGCAGCACCAGTTCCGCGGGCGGCAGTGTCTTGACCAGGCCGGGGCGCTTGGCACCCGTGCCCAGCGCGCGGAAAAAGGTCGCCGCCAGACTGGGCGTCTCTGTCACTTCAATCGGTTTCATGTTCAGGCTCCGATCAGGCTTTGGCCGCAGACGCGCACCACATTGCCGGTCAAACCGCCGGACGCGGGGGACGCAAACCAGGCAATGGCCTCGGCCACATCCACCGGTTGGCCGCCCTGCCCCATGGAGTTCATGCGCCGGCCAGCTTCGCGGATGGCAAACGGCACGGCGGCGGTCATCTGGGTTTCGATAAAGCCGGGCGCCACGGCATTGATGGTGATACCTTTCTCGACCAGCACCGGTGCCATGCTCTGCACCATGCCGATAACGCCGGCCTTGGACAGTGCGTAGTTGGTCTGGCCCAGGTTGCCGGCAATGCCGGAGATGGAGGAGACACAGACGATGCGCGCACCGGCCTTGAGTGCGCCAGAGGCCACCAGGGCGTCATTGATGCGCTCCTGGGTGGACAGATTGACGTTGACAACGGCCTGCCACAGGTGGTCCTTCATGTTGGCGATGGTCTTGTCGCGGGTGATGCCGGCGTTGTGCACCACCACGTCCCAGCCGCCATCCGCCAGCGCGGCATCGACCAGGGCCTGCGGCGCCTCGGCTGAACCGATGTCCAGTGCCAAGGCCTTGCCGCCCAGGCGATTCGCAATCTCGTCCAGACCCGGTTGGGCCTGCGGCACATCCAGGCAAATGACCTGGGCGCCGTCGCGGGCCATGACCTCGGCAATGGAGGCGCCAATGCCGCGCGAGGCACCCGTCACCAAGACTTTCTTGCCGGCCAGGGGCTGGGTCCAGTCCACAGCGGCGGCTACGGGGCCCACCGGAGCCCGCAGACGCACCACCTGGGCCGACACATAGGCCGAGCGCGGTGACAACAGAAAACGCAACGTACCTTCCAACTGGTCTTCGGCACCCTCCGCCACATAGACCAGTTGCACGGTGATGGCGCGCTTGAGTTCCTTGGCCAGCGATCGGGTCAGGCCTTCCAGCGCACGCTGGATGGTGGCCTGGCGCGGCGTGGCGCACGACTCCGGCGGGCGACCCAGCACAACCACGCGGCCACAAGGCAGGATGGAGCGGGCTGCGTCGTGGAAGAAGTGGTAAATCGCATCCGCCTGCGCACTGTCATCCATGCCGGTGGCGTCAAACACCAGGGCCTTGACCTTCTCGCCTGGCTTGCCATCGGTACCCCAGCGCCCGGTCATCATGCCCAGCGGATTGGCAATGCCCATCCACTGGGGCACATTCTGATGGGCCACGGTTTGCGCGCCTATGGTCTTGAAGACAGCGGCCAGCGCGTTCAACAACTGGGGGTTAGGGCCAGCGCCCACCAGCACGCTGCCACGGATGACGGGCTGGCCTGGCTGGAATCGCTCCAGCGGCATGGGCTGGGGCAGTCCCAGCATGGCGGCAACGCGGGAACCCACGGGTGAATTGGCAAAGCCCAGATACGAATCGGTCATGGAAATCTCCTTTGGGCGCGATGTTACCGACCAAGTGGTCATTTACCTTAGAGGACGCTGCCTAACAACAGGGGGGGACGGACCGAAAAAACCGTGCAGGCGCGGCGTGATTGGCCCTCTGGGATAATTGACAAATGACAATTACCTATAAAGACGCCGAGGGCATTCAAGGCATGCGGGTGGCCGGACGGCTCACCTCTGAAGTTCTGGACTACCTGACGCCATTCGTCAAGCCAGGGGTCACGACCAATGAACTGGACAAGCTGGCCCATGACTACATCGTGAACGTGCAGGGCGGCATTCCCGCACCGTTGAACTACACCGGGGGCGGCAACACGCCCTATCCCAAGTCGGTGTGCACCTCCATCAACCACCAGGTCTGCCACGGCATCCCCAATGACAAGCCCCTCAAAAAGGGGGACATCGTCAACATCGACGTCACCGTCATCAAGGACGGCTGGCACGGCGACTCCAGCCGCATGTACACCGTCGGCGAAGCGTCCATTGCGGCCAAACGCCTGTGCGCCATCACCTATGAAGCCATGTGGCACGGCATCAAAATGGTCAAGCCCGGCGTGCATCTGGGTGACATTGGCCACGCCATTCAGCAATTTGCCGAAGGCAAGGGCTTCAGCGTGGTGCGCGAATTCTGCGGCCACGGCATTGGCCGCGTGTTCCATGAAGAGCCGCAGGTTCTGCACTACGGACGCCCTGGCACGCTGGAAAAACTCGTCGAAGGCATGACCTTCACGATCGAGCCAATGATCAACGCCGGCAAGAAAGACATCAAGGATGGCCCGGAAAAAGACGGCTGGACCATTGTGACCAAGGACCATTCCCTGTCAGCCCAGTGGGAACACACGATTCTGGTCACGCGCACCGGTTATGAGGTGCTGACGGTGTCCGCCGGCACGCCCCCCATCCCTGGGTTTGTGCCTGCACAAGCCCCGGCCTGATAGCCGTTCCCGCGCGGCACCGACCCATGGCTGATTTGCAAGCTATCCGCACCGATTACCGCACGCAGAAGGCCGCACTGCTGCAAACCATCGGATTGGCTGGCGCCACGGGGCCCAACATCCACAAGACGCTGGGCCGCCTGGCGCAACTGGCCGACAGCGTTCTCAAGCGCCTGTGGGACCATGCAGGCCTGCAGGCCCCCTTTGCCCTGATGGCCGTTGGCGGCTATGGCCGCGGCGAGCTGTTTCCGCATTCGGATGTGGACGTGCTGGTGCTGTTGCCAGATGGTTACGACCCCGAACACGATTCCGCCCTGAAGGCCCGCATCGAGGCCTTCATTGGCAGTTGCTGGGATGCCGGTCTGGAAATCGGCTCCAGCGTGCGCACGCTGGCCAGCTGCCTTGCCGAAGCCGCCAGGGACGTGACCATACAGACCGCTCTGCTGGAGTGCCGCGCCATCACCGGCAACATCGACCTGGTTGCCCAATTCCAGGCCGCGTTCTTTGCCGCCATCGACCCGCAGGCCTTTTTTGTGGCCAAGACGCTGGAGCTGCGCCAGCGCCACACCAAATACGAGAACACGCCCTATTCCCTGGAGCCCAACTGCAAGGAGTCCCCCGGTGGCCTGCGCGACCTGCAGATCATCCTGTGGGTCGCCAAGGCGGCCGGCTACGGCAACAACTGGAGCGACCTGGCAGCCAATGGTCTGACTACCCCCTTCGAGGTGCAGCAGATCCGGCGCAACGAATCTCTGTTGACCCGCGTGCGCGCCCGCCTGCACCTGATTGCCAACCGGCGCGAAGACCGCCTGATCTTCGACATGCAGAACGCGGTGGCCGAGTCCTTCGGCTTTGGCCAGGGCAAGCGCGCCTCCAACGGGCGAGCCGTGGTGCGTGCCAGCGAAGCACTGATGAAGCGCTACTACTGGGCCGCCAAGGCGGTGGCGCAGCTCAACCAGATTCTGCTGCTCAATATCGAGGAACGCCTCAGCCCGTCCACCCACGCGCCGCGCCGCATCAACGACCGATTCAACGACAAGGCTGGGATGATCGACGTGGTGAGCGACGATCTCTACCAGCGCGAACCGCACGCGATTCTGGAGACCTTCCTGATCTACCAGACCACGGTGGGCCTGAAGGGACTCTCGGCGCGGACCCTGCGTGCCCTTTACAACGCCCGCAACCAGATGGACGCCGGCTTTCGCAGCGATCCGGTGAACCGCGAAACCTTCCGCATGATCCTGTTGGAGCCCCAGGGCATCACCCACGCCATGCGGCTGATGAACCAGACCTCGGTGCTGGGGCGCTACCTGTGGGTGTTCCGCCGCATCGTGGGGCAGATGCAGCACGACCTGTTCCATGTGTACACGGTGGACCAGCACATCCTGATGGTGCTGCGCAACATGCGGCGTTTTTTCATGGCCGAGCATTCGCATGAATACCCGATGTGCTCGCAACTGGCCGCAGGCTGGGACAAGCCGTGGATTCTGTACATCGCCGCGCTGTTCCACGACATTGCCAAGGGGCGCGGCGGCGACCACTCCGAGCTGGGCCGCAAGGATGTGCGCACTTTCTGCCGTCAGCACGGCATTGCCGCCGAGGACACCCGGCTGATCGAGTTCCTGGTGGGCGAACACCTGAGCATGAGCCGCACGGCCCAGAAGGAGGACCTGAGCAACCCTGAGGTCATCGCCACATTTTCCAAGCGGGTCGGAAACGAACGCTACCTGACCGCCCTGTACCTGCTCACGGTGGCCGATATTCGCGGCACCAGTCCGAAAGTATGGAATGCCTGGAAGGGCAAGCTGCTGGAAGACCTGTATCGCTACACACTGCGCGTGCTGGGCGGACGCGCGCCCGATGCCGCCGCCGAGATTGAGGCCCGCAAGCGCGGCGCACTGACGCTTCTGGCGCTGCACGCCGAGCCCTTCCAGGCCTACAAGGCGCTCTGGGACACGCTGGACGTGAGCTATTTCATGCGCCACGAAGCCGCCGACATTGCCTGGCATGCCCGGCACCTGTCGCGCCACATCGGCAAGGCCGTGGTGACAGTGCGCGTGCGCCAGTCGGCAACCGGCGAAGGCATGCAGGTGCTGGTCTACACGCCCGATGCGCCAGACCTGTTCGTGCGCATCTGCGGCTTCTTTGACAAATCCGACTTCAGCATCCTGGACGCCAAGGTGCACACCACCAACAATGGCTTTGCCCTGGACACATTCCAGGTCACCAGCGAGCTGCTGGAAGAGCACTACCGCGAACTGGCCACCATGGTGGAGGTGAACCTGGGCCGCATTCTGGAAGAAAAAGGCCCGCTGCCGCCACCCAGCAAAGGCCGGGTGTCGCGCCGCGTCAAAAGCTTTCCGGTGACCCCACGCGTCGATTTGCGGCCGGATGAAAAAGCCCAGCGGTGGTTACTCAGCGTGTCGGCCAGCGACCGGGTCGGCCTGCTTTACCTGATTGCACGCGTGCTGGCCAATCACCACATCAACGTCAAGCTGGCCAAGGTGACAACGCTGGGCGAACGGGTCGAAGACACTTTTTTGATCGACGGACCTGAACTGCAGCACAACAAAGCGCAGATCGCGATTGAAACCGAGTTGCTCAAGGCCTTGAGCGAATAAGATTCAGCGCGCATCCTTGTCATATTTGACAAAGATGCCGCAAAGTCTGAAAAAGTTTTTTGATTCAGTCTGACAGCTGATAAATTACCATCATTGCCGCTTCACTGAGAGCGGCATGCATCAATCGGCGTTTAGCCTGCTTGATGCCGGAAGAGTCTGTGGTGCGGCCAAAGCCGCACCCGGCGCCGAAGGAGCAACCACCCCGGAAACTCTCAGGCCAAAGGACCGGCATCACTATTGATCTCTGAAGAGTTGCCGCAGGCTACGTCATGCGGTGCACCGAAGGAGCAAGCCAGCCTCGCCACAAGCGAAGGCCGGTGAATCTCTCAGGTCCAGAACAGAGGGGGTGTCCGCAGCACATTTGCGCGCGGGCTCAACCCCTTGACGTTTCTGGAGACTTTCATGAAAAAAATCGCAGTCATTGGTGGTGGCATCACCGGCGTGACCACAGCCTACGCACTGGCCAAGCGTGGCTTTTCTGTCACCTTGTTCGAAAAGCACCGTTATGCCGCCATGGAAACCTCGTTTGCCAATGGCGGCCAGCTTTCCGCGTCCAACGCAGAGGTGTGGAACCACTGGTCAACGCTGCTCAAGGGCCTGAAGTGGATGCTCAAGAGCGATGCCCCGTTGCTGGTCAGTCCCAAGCCCAGCTGGCACAAAATATCGTGGTTTGCCGAGTTCATTGCAACCATTCCCAACTATCGAAGCAACACCATAGAAACCACCCGCCTGGCCATCGCCGCGCGCAAGCATCTGCTGGGCTGGGCCGAGCAGGAAGGCATAGACTTTGACCTGAAAAAAGAAGGCATTCTTCACATTTACCGCGACAAGGCCAGCTTTGACCATGCAGGCAGGGTTTCCAAGTTGCTGGCCGAAGGCGGTCTGTCACGCCGCGCCGTCACCCCGGAAGAGATGCGCGTCCTGGAGCCGACGCTGGCCGGCAAGTATTACGGCGGCTATTTCACCGAAAGCGACATGACCGGTGACAACCAGCCGCCTGGGCTTGGAGCGCTTCCGAGTGGCCGGCACGGCCGAGTTCAATGGCTGCAACCGCGACATCCGCGCCGACCGCATCAAGCCATTGGTGGACTGGGTGCAGCGCTGCTTTCCCGGCGTCAACACCCAGAGCGTCATACCCTGGGCGGGTTTGCGGCCGATGATGCCCAACATGCTGCCACGCGTTGGCCGTGGGCGCTTGCCCTGCGTTTTTTACAATACCGGACACGGTCACCTCGGCTGGACGCTGTCAGCCATCACCGCCGAGATGGTGGGCGATGTGGTGGGTGAAGCCTTTAAACCAACGGGCTTGCTGCAAGGCAAGCCTGTCGCGGCCTGAAAACTCAAGGCCCATGCGCCAGCTGACATTTGGCGCTGACGGCTTGCCTGGGTGCGGCAGCGATTCACTGGCGTTGCCGGCCACCCTCCAAACCACGAGACCTTGCCGTCACAGGCAAGGATGTTCATCAACAACCCCCATGGGCGGGTGCTTTCGTTCGCCTCAATAACTACTATATGGAGACAAGACCATGGAAACACTGACTTCGATCGTCACGGCGATCAACAACTTCGTCTGGGGACCGCCCATGCTGGTGCTGATTCTCGGCACCGGCCTTTTTCTTCAACTGCGGCTCAAGCTGATGCCGATTTTGCACATCGTCACGGGCTTTCGCATGGTCTGGAAAGGCCGCAAACCCGAGTCGGGCGCCAAGGGCGAGATCACCCCTTATGCCGCCCTGATGACCGCGCTGGCAGCCACGGTGGGCACGGGCAACATTGCCGGCGTGGCCGCGGCCATTGCCATTGGCGGGCCGGGCGCGCTGT
>JBBQLM010000071.1:0-13922 GCA_038327925.1 Burkholderiales bacterium
GCGTGCAGGTCACACCGCGCAACACCACCGTGCAGCGCATCACCCAAGTGATCCACCCGGTGGGTCGCGGCAAGAAGAAAGCTCTGCTAGCCCACATCATCAACGAGCAAAACTGGAGTCAGGTGTTGGTGTTCACCCGCACCAAGTTCGGCGCCAACAACGTGGCCGAATTCCTGGAGAAGAACGGCATCACGGCGATGGCCCTGCACGGCAACAAGAGCCAGGCAGCCCGTACCCAGGCCCTGGCCGGCTTCAAGAGCGGCGATGTGCGCGCCCTGGTGGCCACTGACATTGCCGCCCGCGGCATTGACATCGACGACCTGCCGCACGTGGTCAACTACGAGATCCCCAACGTCAGCGAAGACTACGTGCACCGCATCGGCCGCACCGGCCGCGCTGGCAACGATGGTGCCGCCATCAACTTGGTGTGCCTGGACGAGGAAGGCTTCATGCAGGACATCGAGCGCTTCACCAAGCAAGATATTCCGGTTCAGATCATCGATGGATTTGGCCCAGAGCCCGGTGAAAAGGGTGAACCCATTGCCATGGGCCGCCAGACCATCTGGGGCGGCGCCGGCAAGCCGCCAAGCCGCGATGTGATGCAGGCCGCAGCCCGCGCCGCACGCACCGAGATGATGCAACGTGTGCGCGAAAACAAGGCAGGTCAAGGCGAGCGTGGCGGCCAGGGTGCCGCGCGTGGCAATGGCGGTGGTGGCGGCGGCGGTGGCCGTGGCGCGCAGGGCCCACGCGGCAACGGCGGCCAAGGTCGTGGCGGCGAACAAGCGCCCCGCCCGCAAGGTGCACGTGGCCCGCAGGGTCAGGGTGGTCAGGGCCAAGGCCGTGGACGTCCCCCAGTTGGTGACGCACAACCGCGCAGCCATGAAGGCCGCTTTGCCGGTGGCATGACGGCCGACCCTCGCCCCCCGCGCAGCGCTCCCGGTGGTCAGCCCGACCCCATGCGCACCAGCGTCGATATGATGACCGAACGCGGCCAGCGCCGTGGTGGTGGTGGTTTTGGTGGCGGCAATCGCAATGGTGGAGGCGGCAATGGCGGATCACGCTCGGGTGGCTATGGTGGCGGGAGCAACGGGCCTCGTGGGTCAGGAAATCCTCGCGGCCCTTTTAGCCGATAAGACCTATTCGGCGGTCCACTGCGTGGGCCGTCGCGCCCTGGCGCAACAGCACCCCAAGCTGATTTGCCATTTGGTGGATTTTGCGGCCCTGCCGCAGCTGCCCCAGGTCGATGACTGCTTCATCGCCCTGGGAACCACCATCAAGGTGGCCGGCAGCCAAGAGGCCTTTCGCGCCATAGATTTGAAGGCCGTTGAGGCTCTAGCCCTCGCCGTTCATGCGTCAGGCGCTACTAATTTAGGAGTGGTCAGTGCCATGGGCGCCAACAGCCAGTCCTCGGTTTTCTACAACCGGATCAAGGGCGAGATGGAAGTCTCGCTGGCCCGCATGGGCTTCAAAAGCCTGGTGATTGCCCGCCCCTCCCTGATCGACGGAAACCGTGTCGCCCTGGGCCAGCCCGGACGTGCCGGCGAAGGCCTGGGCCTGAAGCTGGCGCGCGGACTGAGCTCCCTGCTGCCCGCCAATTACAAGGCCATCAAGGCCAGCGACATCGCGCATGCGCTGATTCGCCATGTGAAGGCGGGTACGCCTGGCGTCGTGACACTGATGTCCGGCGAAATGCAGGGCGGCTGAAGCCGCTTACCCCCGCACAAACAGCGTCACCAGCGGCTCATCGCCCACCTGGCGGCTCCAGTGCCCGTGGACCGTGGGGTCAAACGTCGCCCCCTGCGGCAGCACGTCGGCCGAATAAAAATGCGCACCGGGCTTGAAGATGCGCGAAATACCGCCCTGAAGGCCAATCTCCATCTGCCCACCCAAAATGAAGCACCACTGCGGCGAGCCCGTGCAGTGGAAACTGCTGCGAAAGCCGACCGGGCTGGTGCGCAACTGGTAGCCGCCTGAGGCAAACACCTCGGACAGCATGGACTGGGGCGCGCCCTGATCCAGGGCGACGGACTCTTCGCGAAAGCGCGCGCGGCCATCGGTATCGGTGAACAGGACAACTTTGGTGAAATGGGTCATGGCAGGTGCAAGATTGGGGGTAGCCGCATTATCCCCAACGGTTCAGGCCGGCTGCGGCACGGCCCGCACCAGCGGCGCCTCACGAATTGGCAGATGAATCAGCGCCGCGCCAATCGCCAGTGCAATGTCGGCATACCAGACCCAGTCGTAACTGCCCGTCCAATCCAGCACCTTGCCACCCAGAAACGCGCCGAGGAAGCCACCCATTTGATGGGTCAGCATGACCAGCCCAAACAGCGTGGCCATGTTGCCCACGCCAAAGAACTTGGCCACCAGCCCGGCCGTGGGCGGTACGGTGGACAGAAAGGTCAGCCCCATCACGGCGGCAAACACCAGCACCACCGGCCCGGTCTTGGGTGCCAGCAGGAACAGCAACACTGCCAGTGCCCTTGCGCCATACACCAGCGACAGCAGCGACTTCATGCGCCAGCGCCCCACCGCCCAGCCCATGGCCACACTCCCCACGATATTGAACAGGCCCAACATCGCCAGCGCCCAGGCGCCCCACTGGGTCGGCAGTCCGCACTGCGCCACCACGCCAGGCAAGTGGGTCGCCAGAAACGCAACGTGAAAACCACAGACGAAGAATCCGCCCGCCAGCATCAAATAGCTGGGCGTGTGCAGAGCCTCGCGGATTGCTTCGCGGGTTCCGACCGGCGGCTGGTGCACCGTGCCGACGTGCTGGGGACCACCCTTGAGGAAGAACGCCGCTGGCAGGGCCAGCAGCACCAAGAGCCCCAACACCTGCATGGCCGAGGCCCAGCCCATGCCGACTATCAGTGCACCGGCCACGGGCGCCATCATGAATTGCCCAAACGACCCACCGGCATTGATGAGGCCGGTTGCCATGCCACGCTTGTCAGCCGGTATCAGGCGTGCCGTGGCCGCCATCAACACGGCAGGCCCCGCCATGCCGGCACCACCGGCGGCCAGCACACCAATGGCAAAGATCAACCCGGCCGTGCTGGTCATGAACGGGGTGATGAAGGTGCCGATAGCCACCAGCGTTACGCCAATGAACAGCACACGCCCGGCTCCGACCCGGTCCGCAAACGCACCGGCAAAGGGCTGGGTCAGCCCCCACCACAACTGGCCAAAGGCAAAGGCCAGGCTGATGCTGCCCACGCCCAGTCCGGTGGACGTGTTCAGTGCACTCAGGAACAGGCCCATGGTCTGGCGCGTGCCCATGGTCAGCGCAAAGGTGGCGGCAGCGGCCAGCAGCACCAGCCAGACGGCCAGTGGCTTGCGCGATGCAAAAGAGGGGTTTGCTTCAGTCAAGGTCGGCTCCCGCTTCGGATTCCGTCGCGGACAACAAGGCCAGGGATTCCTGGATCAACGCATGCAGGGCCTGCACCCGCTCCAGGCCCAAGGTCTGGTTCAGTTGCTCCTGTGCAGCCTTCCAGTGGCGCTGTGCCTGGCTGCGCTTCTCGCGTCCCGCCGCCGTCGCGCTAACGAGACGACTTCGACCGTCCACCCCGGCCGTCATTTCCACCCAGCCGGCATCCATCAACGGCTTGAGGTTGCGTGTCAGCGTGGAGGGCTCCAGCTCCATGGTCTGCGCCAGGTCCAGCGGACGAATGGGACCGAGCTTGACGATGTAAGACAGCAGCGAATACTGCGTGGTCCTCAGGCCGATTCTTGCCATCTCCGCGTCGTAGCGCTGGGACACGCGGCGCGTGAGCTGGCGCAACTGCAGATTGGTGCAGCCCTTCGGTTTGCCTGTAACCGGCCCCGGAGCCGGCTCTGTAACGGGTGTGACAAGTTGCATGATTCAATTGTAGCTACAATTGTTGCATATGCAATTGTTGTATCCAATTTTTCGAAAGACCACACCATGAACACCACCAACCACCTCGAAGCCTGGCTGGTTCAGGAACAGGCCGTTCGCGCCACGCTGGACACCGGCCCCGGGCCCGGCGTCGCCACACCCCAGCAGGTGGCCGGCCTGACCGGACTGGAGTTGATGCAAGCCCTGTTGCAGGGCAAGCTCCCCTACGCCGCCATTGCCAAAACGCTGGACTTCACCATCGTGGAAGTGGCCCACGGTCGCGCCGTGTTCCAGGGCGCGCCGGGACCGGCCCACCTCAACCCCATGGGCGGCATCCATGGCGGCTGGTACGCAACCATACTGGACTCTGCGCTGGGTTGTGCCGTGCACACCCTGCTGCCGGCGGGTCGCGGCTACACCACGGCTGAACTCAGCGTGAACCTGGTGAAAGCCATCAACCCCATCAAGACGCCCCGGGTGCGGGCCATCGGCACCGTCATCCACTGCGGCAAGCAGTTGGCCACAGCCGAGGCCCGTATCGTCGGCCCGGATGGCACCCTGTATGCCCATGGCACCACCACCTGCTTGGTGTTTGAACTGCCCAAGGGTTGAGACGCGCGCGGCATGGCGCAGAGGGGGCGTCGCATACAATTTATCCCTTGCGCTTGCTATCAGGAAAAGAATGAAAAAGTGGTTTTTTGGGTTGGTGAATGGGTCTTTCTGGAGTGCAAGTGCCGCGCTGATGCGCCAGCTGCTGTTTCCATACAAGATGTTGCTGATTGGCACATCTCTGGCCATCTCCCTGGCGTGGCTAATGGGAATGTATGTCAGCAACAAGCTCGACTCTCTCGATTTTGTTCGGCAGGAACGCCAGGGCGTGCGCTACGCGCAGGCCATCTACCCCGCCATTGATGCCGTGGGTACCTGGCGCTTCCAGGCCCGCAATGCTGCCAGCGGTGGCAGCGGTACATCGGTGGACGACGCACGCAAGACCTTTGAGGTCGCGTTCGGCAAGCTGGAGCCGCTGGATGCGGAGCTTGGCAAGCGCCTGGGTACCACCGCCGCCCTGAAAAACGCAAAAAGTGCCTGGCAGGAGGCCGTGGCATCCCAGAATAATCCGCAGACCCTGTTTCCCTTGATGAATGGCATTTCCAGAGCCCTGGTGGTATTGCTGGATACCGTGACCGACGGGTCCAACCTGGCACTGGACCCGGAGTTGTCTACCTACTACCTGATGAATGCCGTTTTGGTTCAGGCGCCTGTCGTGATCCAAAATACCTCCGAACTGCGCGGCTTTGGCCGTGACGCCCTGCGCGCAGGGACACTCACACCGGAGATGGCCGGGCGCATACAGGAGCGGCTGGCCGTTACCCAATACGCGCGAACCCTGGCCAAGCTGGCACTCGCCAAGGTGGCCAGCAGCGACCCCGAACACGGCAAGCAGTTGATGACCGACGCAGCGGCGGTGACGGAACGCTTCGAAGGCCTGGTGCGCGCGACATTCGCGCCCGGCATTGCCGACGTCAAAGGCGATTCCAGCACCTACCTGAGTACCGCCAACCAGGTCATGCAGACCCAGTTTGCGCAGGTGCGCAAGAACCTGGACGTGCTGGACGCCATGCTCGCTGACCGGGAGGCCCAGTTGCTGCGCAACCTGTGGGCCGCGTTGGCCCTGGTTTTTCTGGGCCTGCTGCTGACGGGCTATCTGGCCATGGGCTTTTACCAGTCCATGGAAAGCGGCTTCAAGGTGCTGCGCCAGCACCTGTTGGCCATCTCCATGGGGGATTTGCGCGCCCACATCGCTATACAAGGCAAGGATGAAATGGCGGGCCTGCTCAAGGAGTTGAACCACATGCAGTTGTCGCTGCAGGAAACCGTGCAGGAAGTGCAGCACGCCAGCGACGACGTGGTTGATTCCAGCCTGGAAATTGCCAATGGCATGAACGATCTGGCATCGCGGACCGAGTCCGCCGCCGCGGCGCTGGAAGAGTCATCCGCAGCCCTGGAGCAGACCAACTCCACCGTGGCCATGACAGCGGAGTCGGTTGGCAAGGCCTCAGACATCGCGACCAACAATGCGGGCACTGCCGCGCAGGGCGGCGCAGTCATGCAGGAAGTGGCGCAGACCATGGAGCGCATCAAGGCCTCGTCGCAAAAGATCAGCGACATCATTGGCGTCATCGACGGCATTGCCTTCCAGACCAACATCCTGGCGCTCAATGCTGCGGTCGAGGCGGCGCGCGCTGGCGAGCAAGGCCGCGGCTTCGCCGTGGTTGCCACCGAGGTGCGCGCCCTGGCCGGGCGCAGCGCGGCAGCCGCCAAGGAAATCAAGGTACTGATCACCACCAGCACGGACGAAGTGGCCAAGGGTTCGGAGATCGTGCACCAAGCCAGCGAGCACATGCGCCAGATCGTGGACAACGCCCAGGTGGTAAAGCAATTGCTGGCCGAAGTGTCCAACGGCGCGCGCGAACAGAGCCTGGGCATTGGCCAGATCGGTGAAGCCGTGCACGAGTTGGATCGCAATACACAAGCCAATGCAACCCTGGTGGAAGAGACCGCCGCGGTGGCCAACACGTTGCGCGGCGCCGCCGTGCGCATGGCTGCGCAGGTTGACGAGTTCCGCGTGCCGGGTGCCAAGACGTCGCCCAGGGTGGAAGGCATTGACGTGGATTCCATCATCGATGCCCACCGCCAGTGGAAAGTCAAACTGCGTGATGCCATCGAAACCGGAACCACGGTCGACGTTGCCACCCTGTCACGCGACGATTGCTGTGCGCTGGGCAAGTGGATTTACGCCGATGGCCAGCATCTGCGCGAGCGCGCCAGCTTCACGGCCCTGGTCAACAAACACGCGATCTTCCACGTGCAGGCTGGTCGCGTGGGGGAGCTGATCAACCAGGGGCGGCATGCGCAGGCCGAAGATGCGCTGGCACCCAACACCCCATTCTCCCAGGCCACGCGCGACGTGGTGATGGTGCTGGCTGCGGCCAAGCGGCTGGGGTTTGTGTAAGCGACCGTGACGACTCTCACCAACAAGGGCACCACCATGCGACTCCTGCACACCATGCTGCGCGTAGGCAATCTGCAACGCTCCATCAACTTCTACACCCACATCCTGGGCATGAAGCTGATCCGCACCTCGGAGAACCCGGAATACAAATACTCGCTGGCCTTTGTCGGCTACGGCACCAACCCGGAACATGCCGAAATCGAGTTGACCTACAACTGGGGTGTGGAGACGTATGAGATGGGCACTGCCTACGGCCACATCGCGCTAGGTGTGCCCGATGCCTATGCGGCCTGCGAGCAGATCCGCGCCAACGGCGGCAACATCACACGCGAGCCCGGCCCGGTCAAAGGCGGCAGCACCGTGATTGCCTTTGTGACCGACCCGGATGGCTACAAGATTGAACTGATCCAGCGCTAGGCATTCACCTCACGGTAGTGCTCGCGCCGGCGGGCTTCGGAGACAAATTCCTCCAGCTGCGGATCCATCGCATTGCGCGCCGCGACGATACCCAGCACACGACCGCTATCCACCACCGGCACATGGCGGAAGCGCTGCTCCTGCATGATCAGCAGGGCATGGCCATAAGAGGTGTTCGGCGGCACGGTGGCCGGGTTGGGTGTCATGACCTCGCGCAGCACCGTGCCGTTCGCGTCCAGTCCCTTGGCCAGAACCCGAAAAACCGCATCGCGCTCGGTGAAGATACCGACCAGCGTATCGCCCTCCATCACCAACACGGCGCCCGTATTCTTGGCCGCCATGCGTTTGGCCGCTTCGCTGACTGTGGTTTCGAGTGCGAGCAAGATCAGTTTCTTGGGCTCCACCAAGCTTTTGACAGGTAGATCCAACATAAGCCCTCCAGTTATGAGTATGTGGAGGCAATGCTAGTCGTCCATCGCACACGCACATTGCCGTAGGTCAAACTCTGGCGAATGGCGATGACGAGTGGCGTGCCCCAGTGGCCAGATCGGACAAACGGGTGCGGGGTTTCACCAAAATGCTATAACTTTAGTAGCTAATTACGCATATTCTACGAGGGCTAGAGGCCTATTTTGCCAATAACCGTGTGACGCGGGCGAGTCGTGTGATGCGTGCCCAGTCGCCCTGGACCAGCGCGTCGGCCGGCACCAGCCAGGAGCCGCCCACACACACCACGTTGGGCAGGGCCAGCAGTTCGGGCGCATTGTTCAGCGTCACGCCACCGGTGGGACAAAACCGCACGTCAAAGAACGGCCCGCTCCAGGCCTTGAGCATCGCCGCACCACCGGCCTGAATAGCGGGGAAGAACTTCAACTCGGTCAACCCGTCTTCCAGCGCCAGCATGATCTCGCTGGCGGTGGCGACACCGGGCAGCAGGGCCAGCCCCACATCGCGGCAGGCCTGGCCCACGGCCCGGGTGTAGCCGGGGCTCACGGCAAACTGCGCGCCGGCCAGGGCCGCCGCCTGCGCGTCCGCAGGCGTGCGCACGGTGCCAGCGCCCACCACGGCCTCGGGCACATCACGCGCAATCGCCTCCATGCAGGCCAGGGCCTGGGGCGTGCGCAGCGTTACCTCCAGCATGCGCACACCGCCGGCCACCAGCGCCCGCGCCATCGGCACGGCGTGGGCCACGTCGTGCAGCACGATGACGGGAATGACCGGCGCGTCCTGCATGACCTGCAGGGCGGTCAGCGAAGTATTCAAAGCCATGTGCAAGCGCCCTCTTCTGCGGTCAACGCGTTGCGGCGCATGGACGCAAACAGCTCGCGTCCCATGCCCACGCCGTTGGCGGCGCGCAGGGCATCGGGCATGACGGCATACGCGCGGGCGTCCCACGTGGCGGCATCCACCAGCACCTGCAGCGTGCCGGCCAGGGCGTCGAGCCGGATGCGATCACCGTCCCGCACCTTGGCCAGCGCACCGCCCGCCGCCGCCTCGGGCGACACATGGATGGCAGCCGGCACCTTGCCGGAGGCGCCACTCATGCGGCCATCCGTCACCAGCGCCACCTTGAAGCCCTTGCCCTGCAAAACGGCCAACGGCGGCGTGAGCTTGTGCAGTTCGGGCATGCCATTGGCCTGCGGGCCCTGCCAGCGCACGACGCAAACCACGTCGTGGTTCAGTTCGTTGGCGGCGAAGGCCTGGTGCAGGGCCTCCTGTGAATCAAACACCCGGCATGGCGCTTCGATGGTGTGGCGGTCATCGGGCACGGACGACACCTTGATCACGCTGCGGCCCAGATTGCCGGTCAGCAGCTTGAGGCCACCGCTGACGCTGAAGGGTTGGCTGGCCGGCCGCACCACCGATTCATCCTGGCTGGCGCCGGCATCCGTCCATTGGAGCGAACCATCGGCACGGGCCGACGGAATGCCGGTGTACTCGCGCAGGCCTCCGGAGCGCACCGTCAGCACATCCGGGTGCAGGTAGCCCGCATCCAGCAGTTCGCGGATCACAAAACCGGGGCCACCGGCGGCCTGGAACTGGTTCACATCGGCACTACCGTTGGGATAGACCCGGGTCAGCAGTGGCACCACGTCGGACAGGTCCGAGAAATCGTTCCAGTCGATGACGATGCCCGCCGACCGGGCCACAGCCACCCAGTGGATCAGGTGGTTGGTGGAGCCGCCGGTGGCCAGCAAAGCCACCATGGCATTGACGATGCAGCGCTCATCGACGACCTTGCCAATCGGCGCAAATCGTTGGTTCTTTGTAACGCCCAGCACCGTGCGCACCGCCTCACGCGTCAGTTCGGCGCGCATCTCGGCACCGGGGTTGATGAAGGCCGTGCCCGGCACATGCAGACCCATCGCTTCGAGCAGCATCTGGTTGCTGTTGGCCGTGCCGTAGAAGGTGCAGGTGCCCGGGCCGTGGTAGGCGGCGGATTCGGCTTGGAGCAGTTCGGCACGCCCGACCAGGCCTTGCGCGGCCTGTTCGCGCACCTTGGCCTTGGCGTTGTTGGACAGGCCCGAGGTCATCGGGCCGGCCGGCACAAACACCACCGGCAGGTGGCCAAAGTGCAGCGCACCAATCAACAGGCCGGGCACGATCTTGTCGCACACGCCCAGCATCAGCGCTGCGTCGAACACATCGTGGCTCAGCGCCAGAGCCGTGCCCATGGCAATGGTGTCACGGCTGAATAGACTCAGCTCCATGCCGGGCGTGCCCTGCGTCACGCCATCGCACATGGCGGGCACACCGCCGGCCACCTGCGCGGTGGCGCCATGCTGGCGGGCTTCGTGCTTGATCAGGTCGGGGTAATGCTGCAGCGGCGCATGGGCCGACAGCATGTCGTTGTAGGCGGTGACGATGCCGATGTTGGGACCTTTTTCGGCGACCACCCGGAATTTGTCGATGCCGGTTACACGGGCCTTGTCGCCATCGGGCATGGCGGCAAAGGCGTGTGCTACGTTGGCGCAACCCATGCGCTCTGCCCCCGGTTTGCGCTGGGCCGCTGCATCCAGCCGCTCCAGGTACGCGCCGCGCGTGGGCGCGCTGCGCTCGGCAATGCGGCGCGTGACCGCCAGAACAACAGGATGCACGGGTACAGGATGGATCATGGACGGACGTAACTGGATTACATCCGGCATAGTAACGGTGTAAGACCTCTTTGTCCGGGCGGAAAGTAACCAACGGGGTACGAGTTTGCAGACCGGGCGCCACCGCTACCATCGCCAAAACCCGCCTGGAGATTCTGGATGCCTTCGCACCCCCACAGCGCCCCCTCGCCCACGACCCGCCGGCAATTGCTTCAACTGGCTACAGCCTGCGCCACTTCCATAGCCCTGGCGCCACGTGCCTGGAGCCAGACGCGCTTTGCCAGCAACCCGTTTCAGCTGGGCGTGGCCAGCGGCTCGCCCACGCACGACTCCGTGGTGCTGTGGACGCGGCTGGTGCAGACCGGTTTCTTTGGCGGCTCACAACTCGGCGCGCAAGCCATACCGGTGCGCTGGGAAGTGGCACACGACGCGCAGTTCAGCCGCTTGGTGCAAAGCGGCCAGACGCTGGCCCCACCCGAGCTGGCACACGCCGTGCACGTGGAGCTGAGCGGCCTGGACAGCGACCGCTGGTACTTCTACCGCTTTCGCGCCGGCGATGCCATCAGCGCCGTGGGGCGCACCCGCACCTTCCCCGCGCCCGATGCGCACACCCCACGGCTGCGAATGGCCTTTGCGTCCTGCCAGCGCTGGGAGCATGGCTACTACGGCGCCTACCGTCATATGCACGACGAAAACCTGGACGCGGTGCTGTTCCTCGGCGACTACATCTACGAATACCCAGCGGCCGCCAACGCCGTGCGTTTGCCTAGCGGCGGTTGGGTGCTGACGCTGGACGACTACCGCGCCCGCTATGCGCTGCACAAGGGCGACGCCGACCTGCAGGCCATGCACGCCGCCTGCCCCTGGCTGGTGACCTGGGACGACCACGAGGTGCAGAACGACTATGCCGGCGTCCACCCCGGCGACAGTGGCGCGCCCGTGGCCAACTTTCTGGAACGCCGCGCGGCCGCCTACCAGGCCTATTACGAGCACATGCCGCTGCGCGCCAGCGTGCTCACGCAGGGCCTGGCCGGCCTGGCTAGCGGCGCCGAGATGCGCATTTACAGCCAGGTGCCGTTTGGCACGCTGGCCAAGCTCTACCTGCTGGATGACCGGCAATACCGCGACCGCCAAGCCTGCTCACCCGGTGGCAAGCCGGGCTCGGCCCGCATCGACCCGGCGCTTTGTGCGATCTGGACCGACCCACAGCGCAGCCTGTTGGGCAGCGCCCAGGAACAGTGGCTGGAACAGGCCCTGCGCCAGGGCAGCAAGGTATGGAACATCATCGGCCAGCAAACCCTGTTCGGCGCACGGGACTTCAAACCCGGGGCCGGGCAAACGCTGTGGAATGACGGCTGGGACGGCTACCCTGCGGCGCGCCAGCGCCTGACCGAGACCCTGCAGCGCACCCAAGTGGTCAACCCGGTCCTGCTGGGCGGAGATGTGCACGAGAACTGGGTCGGCCACATCAAGGCCGACTACGCCCGGCCCGATAGCGCCACCGTGGGCGTGGAATTCTGCGGCACCAGCGTCACCTCGCGCGGAGGTGGCAACGCCAGAATGGCCGAGCGCCTGGCGGAGAACCCGCACTTTGTGTTTGCAGACGGCGAGCGCAAGGGCTATGGCGTGCTCGACGTCACCCCCAAGACCCTCACCACCACACTGCGCGTGGTGGACGATGTGACGCAAAAGGACACCCGCATCGAGACCCTGGCGCAGTTTGTCGTGGAAGCAGGAAAGACCTTGATCCATCGCATGGCGTAACAGGAGGTGCATGGATAATCTGACTTCAACAGCTTACCCATGCCAGTATTCAAAGCCCTTTACCTCCATCCCACGCGCGCACTTTGGGCGACCGTCGCGGTATTCGTTGTGTCCGTGCTGGTGAGTGCGGTCGTCATCCAGAGGATGGAGCAGGATCGCATCGATGATGCCCGCACCGCCCTGCGCGAGATCACCAATGACCGGGCCGTGGACGTGGAGCAGGCGCTGGACCGTGCGCTGTCCGCCGTCTATGGCCTGGCGGCACTCGTGCAGCAGGGCCATGGCACGGTCAAGGATTTCGACGAAGTCGCCACCAAGATGCTGTCCTACTACCCCGGCATATCCGTCCTGATCCTGGCACCCGATGGTGTCATCAGCCATGCCATTCCCAAGGCCGGCAACGAAAAAGCCATAGGCCTGGACCTGCTGCAGGACCCGGTCATGCGCAGCGAGACCCAACTGGCGCGCAACACCGGCAAGCTGACGCTGGCCGGACCACTGGAACTGCGCCAGGGCGGGCTGGGCCTGGTGGCCCGATTGCCCATCTTCCTGGAAGACGCGGAAAACTCCCCCGTCTTCTGGGGTTTCACCAATGTGGTCCTGCGCTTTCCGCAAGCGGTGGAGTCCGCGCAGTTGCCCGGCCTGGCGCAGCGCGGCCTGGACTACCGGCTGTGGCGCATCAACCCGGAAGACGGCAAGGTCCAGACCATCGTTGAATCCGGTCCCGGTCTGCTGATGCAGCCGGTGGAGAAGAATTTCAATGTCCCCAATGGCACCTGGACGCTGAGCGTGGCCCCCCGTGCCGGCTGGGGTGATCCCGCAGGGCTGGTCCTGAAGGTGGGCGCTGGACTTGTCCTGTCGCTGTTGCTGGCCTACCTAGCCAAGCTGCAGATGCGCAACCTGGCCAACAAGGCGCTGCTGGAGCAGCAGGTGGTGGCCCGCACAGCCGAAATCCGCGCCTCCAAGCTGCAGCTGGCAGCCACGCTGGACGCCATTCCCGACCTGTTGTTCGAGATGGATCTGCAAGGCCGTTACATCGCCTGCCATGCGCCCCGCGCCAATTTGCTGACGGCGCCGGTGTCCGTCCTGCTGGGCAAGACGGTTTCCGAGGTCATGCCCGCTGCCGCGGCACAGACCATGGTGGAGGCACTCCAGGAGGCGCACACCAACGAGCTATCCAACGGCAAGCAGCTGGAATTGCCCCTGCCGGACGGGGTGCACTGGTTCGAGCTGTCGGTCGCGCGCAAGCCTGTTGGCGCGGACCAGGAGCCCCGTTTCATCGTCATATCGCACGACATCACCGCACGCAAGACCGCCGAACTGGCGCTGCAGCAGAGCGAAAACTACGCCCGCGCGATTGTGCAAACCACTCCGGCCTGCGTGAAGCTGGTCGCGCGCGATTGCACTCTGCTGGCCATGAACCCGGCCGGACTGGTGATGGTGCAAGCCGATACGGCCACTGCCGTGGTGGGCCGCAGCGTACTGGACCTGATCGCCCCGGAGCACCGGGACCGCTTTGCGGATTTCAACGCCCGGGTATGCCGGGGAGAAACCTGTTCGCTGGAATTTGAAATCGTCGGCTTGCAGGGCGGGCGCCGCTGGCTGCAGAGCTGGGCCACTCCATTTGCGCCACACCCCGGTGCGCCCTGGGAACATCTGGCCGTTACCCACGACATCACCGAGAGCAAACAGGCACACAACAAGCTGCAGCTTGCCGCCAGTGTGTTCACCCACGCCCGCGAGGGCATCATGATCACCGACGCAAATGGCA
>JBBQLM010000072.1:0-13290 GCA_038327925.1 Burkholderiales bacterium
GTTACAGGCGACAATACTCCCGTGCAGCGTCTGTTGCACAAGTTGGTGATCGGTCAGTTTCGCGCGCTACGGCGATGCTTTTGAGTTTGTTGTGCTTTCGGGACCCCATCGCTTTTTGTTTTATGTGTTTTTGAGGAGTCCTTTATGGGCAACAAACTTTATGTTGGCAATCTGCCATACACCGTTCGTGACGAAGACTTGCAACAGTCTTTCGGCGAATACGGCTCTATCACCAGCGCCAAAGTCATGATGGAACGTGACACCGGCCGCTCCAAAGGCTTCGGCTTTGTGGAAATGGGCAGCGATGCAGAAGCGCAAGCAGCTATCGGTGGCATGAACGGCCAACAATTCGGTGGCCGTGGTCTGGTTGTTAACGAAGCACGTCCCATGGAAGCACGTCCCCCCCGTACCGGCGGCGGCGGCTTTGGTGGCGGTGCTGGCGGCGGCCGCAGTGGTGGCGGCGGCTACGGTGGTGGCGGCGGCGGTTACGGCGGTGGCGCTGGCGGCGGCCGTAGCGGTGGTGGTGGTGGCGGCGGTTACGGCGGTGGCCGTAGCAGCTACTAAGCAGCTACCGGAGACATTCTCTCCAAGCAACAAAAAAGGACCCAAGGGTCCTTTTTTGTTGCTTGAACCTTTCCCGTGCGGTGTTCAGGCCTCGTTGATGCGGCGCTTGCGGGGCCGACCGGACAAGACCCTGTCAAACAACCAGTTTGGTAGCAGGCGCAGTCCCTTGGCTACCCAGCCCATCTGCCAAGGAATCACGCGATAGCTGTCACCAGCGACAATGGCCCCATAGGCCCGGTCGGCAAAGTCACTGGCCTGCATCAGAAACGGCATGCGGTAGCGGTTCTTCTGCGTCAAGGGTGTGTCGATATAGCCGGGACAGATGGTGCAGACCCGGATGCCACTGGAGCGCAACTCCCCCCGCAGGCTCTCGCAATAGCTGATCGCGGCAGTCTTGCTTGCGCAGTAGGCGCCATGCCCGGGCAGGCCGCGGATACCGGCCACACTGCCAATGCCCACCAGGGTGCCCGAGCCGCGTGCGGCCATGGGGTCGATGAAGGCGTGGAAGGTAGCCGCGAGCCCCACGTTGTTGACAGCAAACGTGCGCGCCATGACGTCCAGATCACCTCGCACCGCAGTATCCATGCCGATGCTGATGCCGGCATTGGCGATCACCACGTCCGGTACGCCCTGCTGCTGCAGGCACTCGCGGGTGACCGCCACGATGCTGCCCACCATAGCTACGTCAGCGCTGTAGATGCGGTAACGCGCCGGGTCCAGACCGTTGCTATGGGCCCAGGTCTGAATCTCGTCGGTGCGCCGGGCCACCAGTGCCAAGGCAAAGCCCGCCTGGTAGTAACGCCAGGCCAGTGCCTGCCCGATGCCACTGGATGCGCCGGTGATAAAGACCAGTTGGGACATCGTCGGCCTATTAGGGTTGTGCACCGGGCGCCGGCATCAGGGTGCCGCGGACGCGCCCGCTCAGCTCGAGCGCCTGCTCGACATTGTCAAAATCCATGCGCTCAGCTGTGAAACGGTCCTTGCCGCGCAACAACTCCACCGGCATGTGTGACCGCACCCGCTCGGTGTTGATGAATGCGTGCAGGAACTCGCTGCGATACTCCACGCGCGGCGCTGCATTGGCGCCCTGGCTTGTGTCCGCTTCGCGTACCACCACCGCATTGCCCATCAGTTGCACTTCCGACGAGTCTTCATTGGTCAGTCCGCGTTCGGCCGTGGCTGTCGTCATGCGCCCTTGTTCATCGAACGACCGGATGCGGATAGTATCGATCTCCAGCCACAGGGTATCGGGATAGTGGCGCGCCTTGTCGCCCTGAACCTCGGTGCGCACCCGCCCCTGGGCATCGAAGGTTCGCACCGAAAAGTCCTGCATGAAATAGTCTGGCTCATGGCTGACCGGTTTGGCGGCCACCGGGACACTTGCAGGGGGTGTACTGCGCACCAGCCAATAGGTTCCCAGCGCCAGCAGCCCCATGGAGACCAGCGGAAAATACAGCAGGAAGCGCTCCCAGGCGTCGCGCAGGACAAACCTCATTGCGCGTACTTTTCCAGCAGGTCGACGTAGCGGCCGCTGGCCACCAGCAGAATGTCACAAAACGCCCGGGCCGCGCCATCACCACCGCGCGCACTCGTCACATGGTGGGCCACTGCCAGCACTTCGGCATGGGCATTGGACGGGGCACAGGCAAAGGCACAGCGGCGCATCACCGGCAGATCGGGCCAGTCATCCCCCATGGCAGCGGCCTGGCTCCAGTCCAAACCCAGCGTCGCCAGCGTCTGCTCGGCAGCCGGCCGCTTATCTTCGGTACCAAAATGGGCGTGCTCTATGCCCAGGGCCTGCAAGCGCACACGCAGGGGCTTGGAGTCGCGTCCGGTAATCACCACGGGCGTGATACCCGCCTGGTGCAACAGTTTGAGCCCATGTCCATCCAGCGTGTTGAAGCGCTTGAGCGTCTCGCCCGTCTCCGAAAACAGTAGGCCGCCATCGGTCAGCACACCATCCACGTCAAAAAAGGCAATCTTCACGCCCTGTGCCTTGAGCAACAAGGCCGGGTCGAAATTCAGGGCGGGTTTGAGCGCAGCGTTCGTCATCAGATCACCTTCGCCCGCATCAGGTCGTTGCTATTGAGTGCGCCGCACAGGCGTCCATCCGCATCAACCACCAGCACACTGGTGATACGGTTGCGCTCCATCAACTCGGCCGCATCCACAGCCAGTGCGTGCTGGTCCACGGTAACGGGTGCACGGTGCATCACTTCCTGGGCGGTGGTCTGCCGCAGATCGGCCCCCTGCTCCACCAGGCGGCGCAAATCCCCATCCGTAAAGATACCCAGCACTTGCTCCTGCGCGTCCACGATGGCAGTGGCCCCCAGGCCCTTGGCACTCATCTCGCGCATCAAAACACCAAACCCTGCATCCGGTGCAACGCGTGGGACCGCTTCGCCCGAGCGCATCACATCGCTAACATGCGTGAGCAACTTCCGCCCAAGCGCACCGCCGGGATGGGAGCGCGCAAAGTCTTCGGCCCGAAAACCCCTGGCATCCAGAAGGGCTACGGCCAGTGCGTCCCCCAAGGCCAGTTGGGCCGTTGTGCTGGCCGTGGGCGCCAGGTTCAGTGGGCAGGCTTCCTTGTCAACAGCGGTATCCAGCCAAAGGTCTGCATGCAGGGCCATCGTGGATTGCCGATTACCCGTCATGGCAACGACCAGTGCGCCCAAACGCTTGAGCATCGGGAGGATAGCCGCCATTTCCTGGGACTCCCCGCTGTTGGAAATGGCCAGCACCAGATCGACGGGGGTGATCATGCCCAGATCGCCATGGCTGGCTTCGGCGGGGTGCACAAACATTGCCGGTGTTCCGGTTGAGGCCAGCGTGGCGGCAATCTTGCGGCCGATATGGCCGCTCTTGCCCATGCCCATGACCACGACCCGGCCCTGGATCGCCAGCACCATCTCCACCGCTTGGGCAAAGGCCTCTCCCACCCGGCTCTTGAGTCCCAACACGGCGGCGGCTTCAATATCAAAGGTCTCGTGCGCGAGCGCAATTGCGCGCTGGGCCGAATGTGCTGGGTGCCGGGGTGCGTGATCCATCATGCGGGCATTTTATAGAGCGGAATGTCTCTTGCTAGTATGTCGCCATGACCGGACTGGAAATTACCCTTCTCTACCTGTTGGCTGCGGTGCTGGGTGTGGTGGCATGCCGATTCTTCCAGTTGCCGCCCATGCTGGGCTATCTCGCGGTCGGCATTGCCGTCGGCCCCAATGCCATGGCCCTGTCACAGGATGCCGACGGCGTGCGCCATCTGGGTGAGTTCGGTGTGGTCTTTTTGATGTTTGTCATCGGACTCGAATTCAACCTGCCCAAGCTGCGTGCCATGCGCCAGCACGTGTTCGGCTTGGGTTTGCTGCAAGTTGCAGTGACCATCCTGGTGGCAACCCTAGCCACCATGGGGTTGGCAGCCCTGATTCCGCGGATGTGGGCCATGCCCTGGCAAGCGGCACTGGCCCTTTCGTGCGCACTGGCCATGAGCAGCACGGCCATCGTGGTCAAGCTTATGGTGGAACGGCTGGAGCGGGAATCCGAGCACGGCAAACGTGTCATGGGCGTGCTGCTGTTCCAGGATCTGGCCGTCGTGCCGCTGCTGGTGCTGATTCCCGCATTGGGTGCATCGGGGGAGCAACTGGCCGGTGCACTGGCGGTTGCCGCAGCCAAGGCAACGCTGCTGATCACCGTGCTGCTGGTCGGTGGCCAGCACGTGATGCGCCGCTGGCTGACCCTGGTGGCACGGCGCAAGAGTGAAGAGCTGTTTGTGCTGAACCTGCTGTTCATCACACTGGGCCTGGCCTGGCTGACCGAGATGGCGGGCCTGAGCCTGGCCCTGGGGGCCTTCATTGCCGGCATGCTGATCTCCGAGACCGAGTTCAAGCACCAGGTGGAAACCGACATCCGCCCTTTCCACGACGTTCTCCTGGGACTGTTCTTCATCAGCATCGGCATGCTGCTGGACTGGCGACTGGTGTTGGAAAGCTGGCCCCTGGTCATGCTGCTGCTGGTCGTACCCACGCTGTTCAAAGCCATCGTGGTCACGGCACTGGCCAAGGTTCTGGGCGCCAGCTCGGGCGTGGCATTACGGACCGGGCTGTACCTGGCACAGGCCGGTGAGTTCGGTTTCGTGTTGCTGACCCTGGCCCAGGCCAATTCCCTGGTGCCCCCGACGTTGATGAATCCCATCATGGCCAGCATGGTGCTGTCGATGTTGGTGACGCCCTTCATCATCATGTACACCAACCGCATCGTCATGAAATTGGTGGCCAGCGAGTGGCTGCAACAGTCGCTGCAAATGACCACCATTGCGCGCAAATCCATCAACGCCAACCGCCACGTCATCATCTGCGGCTATGGGCGCTGCGGCCAGAATCTGGCCAAGATGCTGGAAGGTGAAGGCATCCCCTATATGGCGCTGGACCTGGACCCAGACCGCGTGCGCCAGGCGGCGGCGGCGGGTGACTCTGTGGTATTCGGAGATGCGGCCCGGTTGCAGGCCCTGATTGCATCCGGCATTGCGCGCGCCAGCGCGGTGGTGATCACCTACCTGGATGTGGCCGGGGCGTTGAAGGTCCTGAGCCACGTCCGCGCGCACGCGCCCCAGGTGCCCGTCATTGTGCGCACGCAGGACGACCTGAGTCTGGAGGTGTTGCAGGCCGCCGGTGCGACGGAAGTGGTTCCGGAAACCATAGAAGGCTCACTGATGCTGGCCAGCCACGCCCTGGCCCTGGTGGGAGTGCCCATGCGCCGGGTGATCCGCATCGTGCAGGACCAGCGCGATGCCCGCTACAACCTGCTGCGCGGCTTCTTCCGTGGCTCCGATGACGACTCCGTGGACGAGCTGCAATATGAACGACTGACCACCCTGACCCTGCCACTGGGCGCCAAGGCGGCGGGCCGGACACTGGAACACTTTGCACTCCACGCACTAGACGTGCGTGTCGTCAGCCTGCGCCGCATCGACGGAAAGGTAATCGCCACACAGGAGGAAACCCAGCTGGAGGCGGGTGACACTCTGGTGCTATCCGGCAAGGCTGAGGCGCTGGCCATGGCGGAGCAGAAATTGCTCAAGACCTGATGATCCGTTGATCCACACGTGGGGGCACAATAGCACCCGAAGCCACCCTGCGGCCCCACCGCGCCCATACCGACCATGCAGCAACACACCAGTCCCAACCAGTACCTCCGAGACCACATCCGCACCGTGCCGGACTGGCCTACACCCGGAGTCCAGTTCCGCGACATCACACCGCTGCTGCAAGACGCCAAGGTTTTCCGGGTGCTGATCGACGCCTTTGTACACCGCTATATGGATGCCAACATGCGGCCCGATATCGTGGCCGGTCTGGATGCTCGGGGCTTTATCCTGGGGGCAGTTGTGGCGTACGAACTCAACGTCGGTTTCGTGCCCATCCGCAAGAAGGGCAAGCTACCCTTCACCACGGTGGAGGAAACCTATGAGCTCGAATACGGCAGCGCCACCGTCGAGCTGCACACCGACGCGGTCAAGCCCGGCAACCGGGTGCTGCTGATCGACGACCTGATCGCCACCGGCGGCACCATGATGGCCGGTCGCAAGCTGCTGGAGCGACTAGGCGCGCACGTGATGGAAGGCGCGGCGATTGTGGACCTGCCCGAACTGGGTGGCTCCCAGAAGCTGCGTGACTCCGGGCTGCCACTGTTCACGCTGGTGGACTTTGCCGGCCACTGAGCGGGGGCCGACTGCGCGCACCGGCGGTGACCCGCTACAGGTCGCCGTACTGGGTTCCGCTCAGCGGTGACGGCCGGTCATCCATTTCCGTGTCCTCAAAATTGGGCATGGGTGCCGGATTGCGCCGGCCCGAGTGGATGATTTCCCCTGGCGCTACCAAAGGCCGGGGAGCGGCCACCGAGGCCAATGCCTGTTTGAAGGCGGCCACCTCTTCGGGGTGCAGGGGTTCGTACCCGGTCAACGCCGGCGCGACCGGAACGGCAGCAGTTGCCGGTTTCTGAATGGGCGTCGCCGGGGTCGGTACGGCGGTCGGCGTCAGCAATGACGTCACACCCGCGGTGACATGCTCGTTCACCCGCCAGTACACGGCCGTTACCAGGATGTCGTGCCGCGTCTTGGCGGCCTGAGCAATCAGGGTTTCCACTTCGGAAAGACGGGCTGGCTCACTGAGAGATTGCCGCGCAAGGTCCATCATGATCAGGTATTGGCGCCCCCGGGAATCCAGCGAAAGAACCTTGAATTTGTAGCTGGAAGACAACACGCCAACGCGGATCATGGCTTCCCGCACCACCGAATACAGCAACTCACGGCGCTCCAGGCGCTCGTTTTTGCGGTTGGCTGCGCTGCCCGGAGGGGTCACCGGTCCCCGCGCATGCCCCTTGCCAGACCCAGTGAACGGCTCGGTGGCATCCACGTGGCTCAGGCCAGAGCTCTCAGCGGGCACGGAGTGCCGGGCTGGTGGTTTTTTGGAAAACCAGTTAAATAGGGACATTCTTGTTGCTTTCGGTATCGACGACCAAAAGAGTGTAGTCCAGCTATTTGCCGATACAAAATTTCGAGAAGATCACACCCAGCAAGTCATCCGATGTGAATTCACCGGTAATCTGGCTCAGCGCGTTCTGCCCCAGCCGCAGTTCCTCGGCCAGCAAATCCAGCGCCTGGTCCTGCGCAGCCAGATGCTCGGCAGCCAACTCCAGGTGCGTTCGCACACTGCGCAGGGCCTGCAGGTGGCGCTCGCGGGCAATGAAGATGCCGCCACTGGGTGCCTGCCAACCGGCTGTTTCCAGCAGGGTGCGGCGCAGAGTGTCCAGGCCGGCTCCCGTCCTGGCGGATAACACGATGCCGTTTACCGCTACCCCCGCAGGCATGGCATCGGCCTTGTTCCAGACATCGATAACGGGAACCGAGTTTAAGAGTTTTTCGGCGATAGCCCTCGTGATGTCTGCGTCTGCAGCTATATATTCTGTAGCATTTGCGCGAACCAGATCGTGCAGGAACAAGACCGCATCGGCACCTTCGATGGCCTCCCACGCGCGGGCAATGCCGATCTTCTCCACATCATCGTCACTGGGACGCAGACCGGCCGTGTCGACCACATGGATGGGCACGCCCTCAATCTGTATGGTCTGCTGCACCTTGTCCCGGGTGGTTCCGGCAATCGGTGTAACGATGGCCAGCTCCGCACCCGCCAGTGCATTGAGCAGGGATGACTTGCCCGCGTTGGGCTGGCCGGCAATGACCACCGTAATGCCCTCGCGCAACAGGGCACCCTGCGAGGCCTTTTGCAATACGGCCCTTAACGCCTGCTGCAGCCGGTCCAGTTGGCCCCTGGCGTCGGCCTTTTCCAGAAAGTCGATTTCCTCCTCGGGGAAATCCAGCGTTGCCTCCACCAGCATGCGCAGATGGATGAGTGCATCACGCAGGGTGTGAATCTCGCGGGAGAAGGCGCCAGACAGCGACTGTGTGGCACTGCGCGCCGCCGCTTCGGTGCTGGCATCGATCAGATCGGCAATGGCCTCGGCCTGGGCCAGATCGATCTTGTCGTTCAGGAAGGCCCGCTCGGAGAACTCGCCGGGTTGGGCAATGCGCAGACCGGGAAGAAACGGCTGCCGGGTTGCCGGATTGACATCAGCGCCCGCCTCCAGACAGCGCGCCAGCAGCAACTGCAGCACCACCGGACCGCCGTGTGCCTGCAGCTCCAGCACGTCCTCACCGGTGAATGAGTGCGGCCCCGGGAAGAGCAGGGCCAGACCTTGGTCCAGGGGTGAACCCTGGGCGTCATTGAATGGAAGGTAGGTCGCCTCGCGGGGCCGCAGCACACGGCCCAGCAGATGCTCCACCCATGGCCCCAGCCCTTTGCCACTGATCCGCACAATGCCCACCGCGCCGCGCCCGGGCGCGGTGGCAATGGCGATGATGGGATCGTGATTCTTGGAAAGCATGGGGGAGGCGCACAGCGCCTCGGGGGGTTACTTGAACTTTGGCAAGTTGAACTGCGGTGGCACACCCATGCGGGTATTGATGATCCACTGCTGCGCGATGGACAGTATGTTGTTGGTAATCCAGTACAACACCAAGCCGGCCGGGAAAAAGAAAAACATCACGCTGAAGATCAGGGGCATGAACCACATCATCTTGGCCTGCATGGGGTCCGGCGGCGCGGGGTTCAGCGCAGTCTGCAACAGGGTCGTCGCGGTCATCAGCAGCGGCAGGATGTAGAACGGGTCAGGCGAGGACAGGTCCTTGATCCACAAAATCCACGGCACGTTGCGCATTTCCACGCTGGACAGCAGCACCCAGTAGAGCGCAATGAACACCGGAATCTGGATCATGATGGGGAAACAACCACCCATGGGGTTGACCTTTTCCTCGCGGTAGATGCGCATCATCTCCTGCTGCATCTGCTGCGGGTTGTCCTTGAGACGCTCCCGCATTTCGGTGATCTTGGGGTTCACGGCCTTCATCTTGGCCATGCTGGCGTAGGCCTTGGCATTGAGCCAGTAGAACGCAATTTTCAACAACACCACCAGCGCCACAATGGACCAGCCCCAGTTCTGGATGAAGTCGTGCAACTTGTCGAGCAACCAGTACAGCGGCTTGGCCAGAATGGTCAACCAGCCATAGTCCTTGACCAATTCCAGACCGGGTGCCAGCTTTTCCAGCATGGTTTCCCGTTGTGGGCCCGCAAAGAACGTGGCGCTGACCGCCGTGGTTGCGCCTGGGGCAATGGCTTCCAGGGGGGTGATCATGGTGGCGCGGTAGCAGCAATCCGCCACTGCGGAGCCAATGTCCACGCCGTCCACCGAAATCGTGCGCTGCACACCTGCGGGCAAAATCCAGGCGCTGGCAAAGTAGTGCTGCACCATGGCCACATAGCCGTCGGCGGCCTGCTTTTCGTACTCTGCGTTTTTCTTCTTGACGTCGGAGAACTCCACCTTCTGGTATTTCTTGGCCTGGGTGTAGACCGCCGGGCCGGTAAAGGTGGAATAGAACGAAGACTCACCCAGCGGCTTGTTGCCGTCGCGCACCAGTTGCAGGTACAACTGGGGAGACAACGGTGCGGTCGAGACGTTGGTCAGCTCATGCTTGACCGCCATGTCGTAGGCACCACGGCGTAAGGTATAGGTCTTGACCAGCTTGATCCCGCCCACATCCGCCGAGGTGAACTGGAGCACCAGTTCGTTCTCGCCATCCTTCAACGCACGCGGACCACTCACGGTCATGGGAGACTTGTGCGTGGGGAAAGCGCCTGTAACGCTACCGCCAATCACACCGGTCTGGGCCATGTACACCCGGTCCTTGCTATCGTCGAGCAGCACAAAGTGCTTGTTCTTGTCCGCCATATCGGCGTGCTGGAGAAACTCGGAGCGCACCAGCGAACCACCCTCGGTATCGAAGGTCAGCTTCATGACATCGGTTGTGACTTCAATGCGCTCCTTGGGAGCCACCGGGGCAATCGGGGCCGCAATGGCACCTGCAGGAACACTGGCCACCGTTGCAGCAGCGCCTGTCGCACTGGGCACGCCGGTGGTGCTGACGCTGTTTGCCACAGCTGGAGTTGCGGCAGCAGCCGGTGCAGACTGCTGGGCGGGGCTCGGGAAAAAGGTTGCCTTCTTGCCGTTGTGGACCTGCCATTGGTCCCACAACAGCACCATGGAAAAGCCAAAGATCACCCACAAAATGGTGCGGCGAATATCGTTCATGAAGGTTTCTTTTCAGAGGGAGAAGAGAACAGCCGGGTAAACAGCCGGGGAGATTCAACGGGCACGGGGTCCAGGCCACCGGCACACCAGGGGTGGCAGCGCGCGATGCGAGCGGCAGCCAGATAGCTGCCGCCAGCGGCTCCATGGGTCTGCAAGGCCTGCAGGGCATAGACCGAACAGGTCGGCTCAAACCGGCAGGCAGACCCCAGCCAGGGGCTGAGAAAGATGCGGTAGGCCCGGACGATGCCCATGAGTAGCGATTGCATCATGGTGCAACCGGCGCGCGGACCCGGGAAAAAAGTTGCTGCAATTCGGCCCGAACGGCAGCCTTGAGCACATCCGATGTCGCACTGACAAACTGCGCACGGTCAAACGCCGCGCGCAGCCGCACGACGTGTGCACGCTCGGACAGGACGGGTTCGAAATCAGCACTCACGTTGTAGATCTGGCGTTTGATGGCATTGCGTGTCACGGCGCGCTTGGCCCACCGTTTCGGGACCATGGCACCCAGCCAAACCGCCTGCAGGGGAAACAAGGCTGGCAGCCCGCCTTCCACAGGCACTTCCAGCGCACAGCAATGCAGGGCAAAGTGTGCCGTTCTGGCGAGCGTGGTGCCCGCCAAAACTGCCTGAAACTGGGGCCGCGTCTTCAGTCGCTGCACGGTGGTGTCACACCAGACCCGCACACCCGCAATGCCTGAATACGCATGCGCCGGACGGAGTTGGCCCGCAGTCGGTACTTTAGACAGCCAGGCGCTTACGGCCCTTGGCGCGGCGCGCGTTGATCACGGCGCGGCCACCGCGGGTCTTCATGCGAACCAGAAAGCCATGGGTACGGGCGCGACGAATTTTGGAAGGTTGGTAAGTGCGTTTCATTTGGAATTCCTAACAGGCTCAGTTCCGATCCAGCCCCAAAAAATAGGTGGATCTTGGTCAAATCGCCCCGAACACAATCAGGGGAACCATCGATTATCGCAAATTTTCTGAGTCGGGGCAACACCTTACATCCGAAACACTGCGTATCGCTGTAAGTTCCAGGTAGCAATAAAAAATGTGGATAAGGTTTTGATAAATTACAATCCGCGGCGCAGCAACCCATAACTATCCACAGAAGCTGAAAAGAATAATGCCCGAGGGACGCCCACTCCAACACGCCTTGCCAACCGGACTCGACATAGGCCAAAGTCTTTGGCAAAGCTGTGTAGACCAGCTCGCCCAGGAGCTGCCCGAGCAACAGTTCAACACCTGGATCAAGCCACTGAGTGCCCTGGTTCAGGAAGACTTATCCAAGGTCACCATCTTTGTCGCCAACCGGTTCAAACTGGACTGGGTTCGGGCCCAATACAGCACCCGGATTGCGGCCATGCTGGAAAAAATGTACGGTCAGCCGGTGCAGGTAGAGTTAGCGATCACTCCGAGAGAAACTGTTGCCAGAACTGCATCAACAATACCAGCACCGGAAATGGTTTCGCCCGAGGAAAGCGTGGCGGCGGGTGAATCCACCCCATCAACGCTGCCCAAGAATCGGCTCAACAGCATCCTGACTTTCGAGAACCTGGTGGAGGGCACGGCCAACCGCATGGCCCGCGCCGCCGCCATGCATGTAGCCACCATGCCAGGCCACCTGTACAACCCCTTGTTCATCTACGGCGGCGTCGGCCTGGGCAAGACCCACCTGATGCACGCCGTGGGCAATCGGTTGCTGGCAGACAAGCCCGGCTCCAAAGTTCTCTACATTCATGCGGAGCAATTTGTTTCGGATGTGGTTAAGGCCTACCAACGCAAAACTTTCGACGAATTCAAGGAGCGCTACCACTCCCTGGATTTGCTGCTGATCGACGATGTGCAGTTCTTTGCCAACAAGGATCGCACCCAGGAGGAGTTCTTCAACGCCTTTGAGGCGCTGCTGGCCAAGAAGTCCCACATCGTGATGACCAGCGACACGTACCCCAAGGGACTGACCGACATCCACGAACGCCTGGTTTCGCGCTTCGACTCCGGCTTGACGGTGGCCATCGAGCCCCCTGAACTGGAAATGCGGGTGGCGATTCTAATCAACAAAGCCCGCGTCGAGGGTTCAGAAATGCCCGAAGAGGTGGCGTTCTTTGTTGCCAAGAACGTGCGCTCCAACGTGCGCGAACTCGAAGGCGCCCTGCGCAAGATCCTGGCCTATTCCCGTTTCAACCAGAAGGAAATCTCCATCCAGTTGGCCCGCGAAGCCCTGCGCGACCTGCTGTCCATCCAGAATCGGCAGATTTCGGTGGAAAACATCCAGAAAACGGTGGCCGACTACTACAAGATCAAGGTCGCCGACATGTATTCCAAGAAGCGCCCGGCCAGCATTGCCCGCCCGCGCCAGATTGCGATGTACTTGGCAAAAGAACTGACACAAAAAAGTCTTCCTGAGATTGGAGAATTGTTCGGTGGCCGAGACCATACAACGGTGCTTCACGCAGTGCGCAAAATTGGTGGCGAGCGCCAGCAAATGACCGAACTCAACCAACAATTGCACGTACTGGAGCAAACGCTCAAAGGCTAATCGGTAATAAAACGCCAAAGCACCCAAAGTAGCGGCCAAAACTGAGAAAATGGCGGGATTTTAAAAAAATAGGCACTTCAGGGTAGGAGTGCCCCAACAGACATTAAAGAAGAGGTAGACATGATCGTATTGAAGGCAACGCAGGACAAGGTCCTATCGGTACTGCAGTCTGTGGCCGGTATTGTGGAGCGTCGCCACACCTTGCCTATTCTTGCCAATGTGCTCATTCGGAAAACTGGCACGTCGCTTCAGGTCACTACCAGCGATCTGGAAATTCAAATACGCACCACCGCCGAACTGGGCGGGGACATCGGCGACTTCACTACTACCATTGGTGCCCGCAAGCTCATCGACATTCTGCGCACCATGCCGTCGGACCAGACCGTGTCACTGGAGTCCAGCCAGAGCAAGATCATCCTTAAAGGCGGCAAGAGCAAGTTCACCCTGCAAACCATGGCAGCCGAAGACTTTCCGCTGGTACAAGAATCG
>JBBQLM010000073.1:0-12476 GCA_038327925.1 Burkholderiales bacterium
GTGCAGCGATCTGATCGGTCGAGATGCCTTGGCTGATCTGGTTGGTGGTGAGTGCGGCCACGGCATCGGTGCTCAGCGCGGCGACGTCCTGGGTCTCGATGGCGGCAATCTGGTCGGTGGACAGGGCCACGACCTGGCCGGTCCCAAGCGCGCCGAACTGTGCTGTGGTCAAGGCCACGACCTGATCGGTCGTCAAGCCTTGGCTGATTTGGTCTGTACTGAGCGCGGCAACGCTGGCAGTTGAAAGCGCTGCCACCTGAGTCGTGCTGAACGACTGAATGTCTTGCGTTGATAGCGCATTGACTTGTGTCGATGTCAGTGCGGCGACCTGAGTCGATTGCAGCGCCGCCAATTGGTCGGTGCTCAGGGCTAGGACCTGATCAGTGGTCAACGCAGTGACCTGCGCCGTTGTGAGCGATGTAATCTGGCCAGTGCTCAGACTCTGGCTGACCTGATCCGTGGTGAGCGCGGCGACCGCACTGGTGCTCAGCGCGGCGATGTCCTGGGTCTCGATAGCTGCAAGCTGGTCGGTGGACAGGGCCACGACCTGGCCGGTTCCCAGTGCGCTGAACTGGGCTGTGGTCAAGGCCACGACCTGATCGGTCGTCAAGCCTTGGTTGATTTGGTCCGTGGTCAACGCGGCAACGCCGGCGGTGCTCAGCGCGGCGACGTCCTGGGTCTCGATGGCGGCAATCTGGTCGGTGGACAGGGCCAAGACCTGGCCGGTGCCCAGCGCGCTGAACTGTGCTGTGGTCAAGGCCACGACCTGATCGGTCGTCAAGCCTTGGCTGATCTGGTCCGTGGTCAACGCGGCAACGCCGGCGGTTGAGAGCGCTGCCACCTGGGTCGTGCTCAGCGACTGAACGTCTTGCGTGGATAGCGCATTGACTTGTGTCGATGTCAGTGCGGCGACCTGTGTCGTCTGTAGTGCCGCCAATTGACCGGTGCTGAGGACTAGGACCTGATCAGTGGTCAACGCAGCGACTTGCGTCGTTGTGAGCGACGCAATCTGGTCAGTGCTCAGACCCTGGCTGACCTGGTCCGTAGTGAGCGCAGCGACCGCATTGGTGCTCAGCGCGGCGACGTCCTGGGTCTCGATGGCGGCAATCTGGTCGGTGGACAGGGCCGCGACCTGGCCGGTCCCCAGCGCGCCGAACTGTGCTGTGGTCAAGGCCACCACCTGATCGGTCGTCAAGCCTTGGCTGATCTGGTCCGTGGTCAACGCGGCAACGCCGGCGGTTGAGAGCGCTGCCACCTGGGTCGTGCTCAGCGACTGAACGTCTTGCGTGGATAGCGCATGGACTTGTGTCGATGTCAGTGCGGCGACCTGAGTCGTCTGTAGCGCCGCCAATTGACCGGTGCTGAGGACTAGGACCTGATCAGTGGTCAACGCAGCGACCGCGCCTGTGCTCAGCGCGCCGAACTGGGCCGTGGTCAGTGCCTGCACGTCTTGGGTGGTCAAGGTGCTGACGTGGCCGCTGGTCAGTCCGGCAATACCCGCCGTCGTGAGGGCAACCAGCTGGCTGGTTGTCAGAGCCGCCACATCCTGGATCGACAAGGCGCCCACCTGGTTCGCGGTGAGTGCGCCCATCTGGGCCGTTGTCAGTGCGGCC
This sequence comes from Burkholderiales bacterium, assembly GCA_038327925.1. GTDB lineage: Bacteria > Pseudomonadota > Gammaproteobacteria > Burkholderiales > Burkholderiaceae_C > Allorhodoferax. Next base: position 1,614 of record JBBQLM010000073.1, read on the forward strand.
ACCTGGTCAGTCGTGAGACCGCGGTTGACCTGATTGGTTGTGAGCGCCTGGATCGCGTCGGTGGATAGCGCAGCGAGGTCTCGTGTTTCGAATGCGGCGAGCTGGCTGGTGGTCAGGGCGACCACCTGGCTGGTGCTCAGCGTCGCGGCTTGGTCGGTCCGCAGCGCGACGGCCTGTGACGTGGTGATTCCCTGGTTGATCTGGCTGGTATTCAGCGCCGTGATTTGCGCCGTGGTCAGGGCCGCAAATTGGTCGGTCGACATCGAGCCGATGTCTGCCGGCGTCAAAGACGCTATCACGCTCGTCGGCAGCGCGGCGATCTGGTCCGTCGTCAAGATGCCACTGGCTTGCGTGGTGGTCAGGGCCGGAACGGAGGTGGTTGTCAGGGCTGGAACGGAGGTGGTTGTCAGTGTCTGCGTAGACTGCGTGGTACTGGGTAGCTTGTCGCCCAGCGCGGAGAGGCCGGCCGTCGACAGCGCCGCAATGTCCTGTGCCGACAGGGCAGCAACCTGATCGGCGCTCAGCGCGGCCAATTGATCAGTGCGCAAGGCGGCAATCTGCGCCGTTGACATGGCCGCAATGGCACTGGTCGTCAGCGCGCCGATCTGGCCCGCAGTCATCGCGGTCAGTTGGTCCGTCCGCGCGGCTCCGATCTGCGCCGTGGTCAGGGCGGCAATCTGGCCGGTCGCCAGCGCCGCGATCTGGTCCGTGCGTGCAGCTCCAATCTGCGCTGTGGTCAGGGCGGCAATCTGCTGCGTGCTCAGGGTGGCCACCTCTTGCACCACCCATGCCGCCGCGACCACCCGTGCCTGCGCTACCAAGGCATCGATTTGCGCCGTGTCCGTTAGACCGTGTGCAGTGGCAAATTGGACTGGGTCGCCGCCCTGTGCCAGGAAATCACTGATCTGTTGCGGGGTGTAATAGGTGCCCTGCACGGTGATCCCGCTGGATGCGGTTGCAACCAGCGCGCCGGTTGCACCCCAGGCAAATCCGTTTTGGGATGCAAATTGGCTGATGTCCGACGCCGACACGTCTTGGCCGGCAATGGCCAGGGCCTTTTGAATCTGGTTGATGCCGAAACCCAGGGCTGCGGCTTGCAAGGCGATTGCGCGCGCGTCGGGATTGCTGGCAAAAAAGGCCTGGATCTGACTATCGGTATAGGTTGTGCCGTTGGCTGCCGTGATGGGCATGTTGATTCCTTCTGTCACACGCGGCTAGTAGGATCAAACGCCGCTCCGTCAATTGATCACCTTGTTTACTATCAAGCTTTGCCTGTCGCTGCGATGATTGGGTGGGCAGCACAGCCACGTGAAGTTGGGAGGATACTGCGACTATCTTCAAGACAAGTCGACTATTGCCCAAACTGTGGAACCTCATCCGTGAAACAAGCCCTGAATACAGGACTATTTCCAGAGTAAGCAAGGCGGATTCGGTTGCTGATAGTGTAGGTAAAGGCAATACTCGACAACTTCCCAGTCGATTTTTTGGCCCAACTTCAACGCGCGGTGGAAAATGACTAAACCAACCCTCGGGCGCGGCCAGGACCTTGCTTCGCATCGCGATGTGATCACCGAAGGCGGTGAGGTTGGCGGCAGAGTTCCGGCCACCGCACCAAGCCATGCAAGTCGTGGTGCTTTGGACGGAGCGCGCGCGCCCGAGTCGGGGCGGAAGCCGTCATAGGATTTGACGCTGTGGATGACTCTTGCAGGCCCAAAGCGGTACTTCAAATCAAAGATGACAGCCCAAGCCCCATGCGAATATTGATACACAAAGCCTTCTTGCGAGAAAGCATACTTAGTTGGTATTGCTGCTACTTCATAGTCTGAGTAAAGGCATCCACCGCCTCCAAATACTGGCGAGATTCTTTCACTATTTTGAGATACCGTATTTCTCGTCGAGAACTCTTAGCTATTGAAAAGTTGCCAAGATTTGCGCGCGCTCCGCAGTACATCGGACACGTTGATTCGCCGTCGACACCAGCAGCGTCCGACAGCTGCAATTTGGTATTGGTCAGAGAAATATTCAAAGTGCATCGTTGTTTCCAAATCTCATTGAACTGGGTGTCTCGGTACACAAACCTACCATCCTCAAACGCTGCTATTCCGTAGACGTGGCAATTGTGCCCATTGACGGTTTCAAGATATGCACGGAAATATACATGGACATCATCGAAAGGAACAATTTCCACGATGTTTTCAGCCTCCCACTTATTGCCAGACGTATCACTGTCAATAAATCGGTGCTTGTAGACGCCCCTCATCTCGCTGATAAGTTTTGCGGCTGAAGAGTCTGCAGCGTGGACATGAAAAGTCAACGTCATGAGGCCAACAAAAACAAATGAAACGACATTCATAGGAGACTTGCAATAAATCCGGCACATAAGATATTTGGTCATTGGACCGAATTGGCTTTACAACCTATTCAGCAGAACCTTTGAATGTCCGCAATCGCTGCACAACCGACATACAAATGTAACGCGTCAGCGACCGCTATGCGTCTTTAGCAGGCATCTGCGACGAATAGTGACTGGTACGTTTATGGGGGCAGGTCACCCCCCCCCGACGCGGCATCAGAAACCTGGATGATGTGGGCCGTCGGTATCGCGCTAGGTGCGGTCATCGCTACTTTGCGATCTTGGCCCTGATCCGCGCAATCGTCACCTCCATGGGCGCGTCCAGTGCCACGTCAAGCCCGAGCTTCCTGGCAATGTCGTTGACGATTCCCGCGTGCAGTGGAAGACCACCTGCATCAATAGCGGCGAGCAGGTCCCGGGCACGCTGTTCAGGCGTCAAGGGTTTGCGCTGCGGAAGGATGCGAGAGAGCCAGTTCATGTTCTCTTCAATCGGCTATTCAAAGGTGATGCGCATGGCGCTGCGGTCAGTGTGCCCCGGATGCACGGATGAATCTCGCCACTTCGGGCGCGACCAGTGATGGCTTCTTGATCCAGGAGTAGTGATCAACCGCGATGCCTTGTGTTTCAGGCGCGCTCCAGTGCCGGTGGATGGGTTGGCGTTTCGAGACTTTGCGCAGCAATGCATCGGTGGCTGCCGCCGGAGCCCAATGGTCCGCCGCGAATGAAAGTGCCAGCACCGGCACATCCAGCGTGTTCAATAGTCGCTCATAGTTAATTTGTGACCCGGCCAGGTGATACCCGCCCGTGCGGGCAACATGGCTCCAGTCACGCATCAGACCGGCGGCTTCACGACCGCCAAACCCAACCCGTGATCCCGGAAAATACCCCAAGACCGGGCTGACAATTGGAGACAGCGTGGTCAGAAAGCGCACACCCCAGCGCAACTTGCCGGTGTAGCAGGGCATGTGTACGCTGCCACTGGCGATCAGAACGACGCCAGCAACATTTGACGGGTTGCCAGCCGCACCGAGAAGCGCCAATTGGCCACCAAGGCTGTGACCACCCAGCCAGATCGCGGCGCGCGGCAAGCGCTGACGTACCGATGCGACCAGTGCCGCAATGTCGTATTCAACGAGGTGTTGGTATCCAAAGTCACTTTTCCGTCCAGCCCGCACGGAGCTGCTGCCAATGCCGCGCCAATCCGGCGTGCAGAGCTGAACCTCATGGTGCACCATTTCATTGCCCAAGTGCCGGTACACCTTGGCGGGCGTTCCCAGGGCCGACAGAAAGATCAGGACCGGGGCACAGGCGTCAGGTGTTGCGTACAGGGTCGCATCAAATCGGTGCTGATCGGCAGCAATGATGGTCAGTGTCTCGGGAGATGTCATCTTGGAAGGGGTATCCTGGCAGCGCCGCAAGGCGCGTATTCACGGCAGCGTTTCGTCTCAGTGCCCCAGCGCCGGAAACAGCTTCACCAGACCATCCGACATCACCTCCACCGCCAGTGCGGCCAGGATCAGGCCCATCAGCCGGGTCATGACGTTGATGCCGGTCTTGCCCAGTACGCGGGCAATCGGTTGGGCCAGCGCAAAGCAGGCGGCTGTGGCCAGCGCGATGACCACGCCATAGCCGACCAGCGTGGAGAGCTGCCAGAAGGTCTTGGCCTTCTCGGCGTAGATCACCACGGTGGACATGGTGGCCGGGCCAGTCAATAGCGGAATGGTCAGCGGCACCACGGCAATGCTGGCGCCCATGGCGGCCTTCTCGGCGCCGTCTTCCATTTCATGGGTGGTGGCCTTGGCCTCGGCCGGCTGGGCGTTGAGCATGTTCAGCGCCGAGGTCAGCAGCAGCATGCCGCCGCCCACCTGGAAGCTGGCCAGCGAGATGCCAAAGAAATCCAGGATGTGCAGCCCGGCCAGCGCGCTGGTGGCAATCACCACAAAGCAGCTGAAGGTGGAAATGAGGATGGTGCGCTGGCGCTGCTCGCGTGAGAAGCCCTGCGTGTAGTGAATGAAGAACGGCACGATGGCCAGCGGGTTGACGATGGCCAGCAGGGTGATGAGGGGCTTGTAGTCCATGGAGTGTTCGTGGTTCTGGTTAGCGCCCGCCGGCCACATCCAGCAGGGCGCCGGTGGTGTAGCTGGCCTCCTGGCCCATCAGCCAGAGGATGGCCTGTGCCACTTCCTGCGCCGTTCCCGGGCGCTGCATCGGCACCTGCGGGGCCACGCGCTGGGCGCGGTCGGGCTCGCCGCCGCTGGCGTGGATGTCGGTGTCAATGATGCCGGGGCGCACGCCATTGACGCGGATGCCCTCGGCCGCCACCTCTTTGGCCAGGCCCAGGGTGAAGGTGTCGATGGCGCCCTTGCTGGCGGCGTAGTCCACATACTGGCCGGGTGATCCGATGCGCGCCGCCGCGCTGGAGACGTTGACGATGCTGCCACCCGCGCCGCCGTATTTCGTGCTCATGCGCTTGACGGCCTCGCGGGCGCAGACAAAGCTGCCAATGATGTTGGTGGTGAACATGCGCTGCAGGCGCGCCACGTCCATGCCGTCCACGCGGCAGGCCACATCCACAATGCCGGCGTTGTTGACCAGGGCCGAGAGCGGCCCGAGTTTGGCGTCGACCTTGTCGAACATGGCCAGCACCTGGGCTTCCACCGCCACATCGGCCTGCACCGTGATGGCGGTGCCGCCGCCGGCGCGGATCTGGCGCACCACCTCGTCAGCGGCGAGTGAATTGCTGGCGTAGTTCACGGCAACGGCATAGCCCTTTTGCGCGGCCAGCAGGGCGGTGGCGGCGCCAATGCCGCGCGAGCCGCCAGTGATCAAGACAATGGGTTGCATGGAGTCAGGTTTTAGAGCGGGCGGATGCTGCCGTTGAGCACGGCCGGCGTGTAGTACTGCTGAAAGCCCTTCCACACCACGCCGGACTTGGCGGCGCGCTCCAGCGCGGCGAGCAGCGTGGCCTTGTCCTGCGGGTTGAGCGATGTGTTGGACAGGTAGACGCCACTTTCGCCCCAGGGCAGTTCGCGCAGGGCTTCAAACTGCAGTTTGTCCAGCAGGTCCTGCACGCGTTCGTCGTCCTGCAGGGCGCCGGCCAGAATGCTGGGGGCCATGATGGTGGCGTCTGCCGCGCCGCTCTTGAGCAGGCGCGCGACCGACACAGCGTCCACCTCCAGGATCAGGCGGGCCTGCTGGGTGAGCTGGGTGATCAGCTCCTGGTAGGCCGGGCCGTAGTCAAAGCCGCGCACCAGCGCCACCTTGAGGCCCGGGCGCTCCAGCAGCTCCTGCGTGCTCTTGATGGCCGCTCGCCCGGTTCGCAGGGTGATTAGCATGGCGCGGTTCTGGATCAGCGGAATGAAGGTGCCGTGGGCGTCGCGCCTGGGTGTTTTGCTGGCCGGAATCAACAGGTCGGCGCGACCGGTCTCAAACAGCACCTCCAGCCGGGCGCGCGGCACCGCCGACAGCGTGACCGTGCAGCCGTCCTTGTCGGCCAGGCTGCGCAGCAGGTCCGGGTAGATGCCCTTGATACTGTCGCCATCGATGATGACGCTCTGGCCGGTGGCCGACACCGGCACGTTGATCACCCGCGAGCACGCGGCCTGCGCCGCCAGTGGCAGCCAGGTGCCCACAGCGAGTGCAGCGCAGACAAGGATTTTCAGTGGCCTGTGCATGAGAAGGGGTCCGTTGAAATAAAACACCAGCGGGGTAGGGAAAAGCCAGTGGCCAGTTTAGCGTCGAAACCACTGGCTGCAGGGTTTTCTGCAAAGGCCTACCATGGGCGCGATTGTTCAATCCGGTGCCCTACCGGTGGTGTGGGTCGTGTCTGCATTTGCCAAGTGATTTTATGAAAAATGTGGCTGTAGCCCTCGTGAATACTGCGTATGTAGCTCTAGTTTTGATAGCGTTTTGTGTGCCGGCCCGTGCTGCGGACTACGCCGGGCCGTTGTTCGACGCCCACCTGCACTACAACGTGGAGGCCTGGGACGGCCAGAGCGGCCCGCACCCGCCGGCCGATGTGCTGGCGCGCATGCAGAGGAGCGGCGTGCGCGCCATCGTCTCTAACTCACGCCCCAACGACGGCACCAAACTGCTGGCAGCCACTCCGCAGGCGCGCCAGGCCGGCGTGACCGTGGTGCCCTTCATCCGCCTGTACCGCAACCGCGCCGACTACGACAGCTGGTTCAGGGATGAGACCATTTTCGACATGGTGCAGGCCGAGCTGGCCCGTGGCACGGCCGCCGGCCCGTACCGCGGTATTGGCGAGTTCCATCTGTACGACAGCGCCAACGCCACTGGGGCCGTGGCGAGGAAGCTGATGGCGCTGGCCGAGGAAAAAGAGCTGGTGGTGCTGGCCCATGTGGACGACGCGGCCATCGACCTGCTCATGGCCAATACGCCATCCCAAGGCCAGAAGGCGCGGCTGATCTGGGCGCACACCGGCATCGGCGGCGCGTCGCTGGAACGGGTCGAGGCACTGCTGCAGCGCTATCCGCTGTTGATGGGTGAACTGTCCTACCGCCCCGGCCTGACCTGTGCCGCCAGCGACGGCCCCGAGCGCCTGTGCCCGGCCTGGCGCGCGCTGCTGCTGAAATACCCGACCCGTTTCCTGATCGGATCGGACACCTGGATCAACCCGCGCTGGCAGGCCTACGAAGGCGCGATGCAGGGCTACCGCGCCTGGCTGGGCGAGCTGCCAGCGGACGTTGCGCGCGCGATTGCTTGGGGCAATGGGGCGCGGCTGTTTGGAGAAAAGCCATGAAACCACCGTATCAACCCGATTCACAACTCGACCTCCGCTTCACGCGCGTGGTGGATTTGCCAAGGTCGCTTGTCTGGCGTGCCTGGACAGAGCCAAAACTGCTCATGCCCTGGTTTTGCCCCTTGCCATGGAAAACCATTGACTGCGAAATCGACTTGCGTCCGGGCGGCATTTTTCGCACCACCATGCAGTCACCCGAGGGGGTCGAATTTCCCAATGTGGGTTGCTACCTTGAAATCGTGCCCAACGAAAAGCTGGTGTGGACCAATGCCCTGCTGCCGGGCTACCGACCAAGCTATGTGCCGGAAAAGTGCGGCACCGATGACACCGGCTTTATGTTCACCGCGATGATCGAACTGGCAGATCACGGGCAAGGCACGCGCTACACCGCCACCGTCGTCCATGCGGACGAAGCCGGTCGCAACAGGCACGCTGCGATGGGATTTGAAGACGGTTGGGGCACCGCACTGGATCAACTGGTGGCCATGATCCAACGGGGAATCTGAACCGGTCAAAAACGGGTGTTTCTGCGCCTGGCGCTAACGCCCGCTGCGCGCCAGGTAGCGTTTGCGCCAGAACAGCACCACCAGGCCGAGCGCAACCGCCAGCATCAGCGCCACGGCCATCCAGATGCCGGTTTGTTGGTGAATCAGTGGCAAAAACTCGAAGTTCATGCCAAAAAAACCGGTGATCAGGTTCAGCGGCAGAAAGATGGCGGTCAGCGCGGTCAGTGTGCGCATGATGTCGTTGGTGCGGCTGCCCTGCACGCTGAAGTGCATCTGCACCGCGGTTTCCACGCTTTGCTCCAGCCGGCGCACGTGGTGCACCACACGCTCGATGTGTTCGAGCACGTCGCGCGAACGCACCTGCAGCAGGTCGCGCTCCCGGTGCGCGGCCGGGGTTTCGGCTTCGGGCCAGGTCTTGACGGCCTCGATCCAGTCCTGCAGCGCGGCGCGCTGGTCTTCGCAGACCTCGTCCAGGTAGTGCAGGGACAGGCGGGCGTCCAGCAGCGAGGCCCAGTTGTTGAAGCGGGCCTTGGGGTTCAGCAGCTCGGTCTGCCAGTGGTCGAGCTGGTGGGTCAGCTCGCGGCGGAGCTCCAGAAAGCCATCCACCATCTGGTTGACGATGCGCAGCATCAGGTCCGCCGGGCTGGTGGGCAGGCGGGCGCCGGCGGCGTGTGACTCGGCGCTGGACGCCTGCATGAGTTTGGTCGCGTAGGCGTCGCGCACCGTGCAGTCGGTGGGGTGCACGGTGAGCAGCACACGGTCAAACACGGCAAACCCGACCGGACTGGTGTCGATGCGCCGCAGGATGGGCGGGCCACCGCGCGTGGGTTCGCGTGTCAGGACCTCGCCGGGGTGCTCCAGGTCGGTGGGGCGGCTGCCGGCGGCCAGGCGGCGGAACACCAGCAGGTCGTACTGTGAGGTGTAGTCGTAGTGCGATGGCAGGTGGTTGTTGATCAGGTCGGAGATGTGCAGGTCCACCAGTTGCTGGCCGCACAGGGCGTGCAACATGGCCTGGACCTTGCCTTGCTCCACCTCGAACTCGCGCCGGGCGCAGGCCACCCAGACAAAGCCGTGGGCCGGCAGGCCAGCGACGGTCAGCGCGTCCAGGTCAGCGCTTTCCGTGAGGTCGCCGGGCTGGATGTGGAAGATGCGCATCGGTTGGGCCCAGGTGATTTTTAATGAAATCGGGCTCTAGCCCTCGTGGAATATGCTGAATGCGCTATCGTTTAGATAGCAATTTTGCGGTGTCGATGGCAAAGTAGGTCAGCACGCCATCGGCGCCGGCGCGCTTGAAGGCCAGCAGGCTTTCCAGCATGACCGCATCATGGTCCAGCCAGCCGTTCTGCGCGGCGGCCTTGAGCATGGCGTATTCACCGCTCACCTGGTAAGCAAAGGTCGGGATCTTGAATTCGTCCTTGACGCGGCGCACCACGTCAAGGTAGGGCATGCCGGGCTTGACCATGACCATGTCGGCACCTTCGGCAATGTCCATGGCCACTTCGCGCAGGGCCTCGTCGGTGTTGGCCGGGTCCATCTGGTAGACCTTCTTGTTGCTCTTGCCCAGGTTGCTGGCCGAACCCACGGCGTCTCGGAACGGGCCATAGAAGGCGGATGCGTACTTGGCGCTGTAAGCCATGATGCGGGTGTGGATATGGCCTTTGGCCTCCAAAGCGGCGCGGATGGCGCCGATGCGCCCATCCATCATGTCGCTGGGGGCGACGATGTCCACGCCGGCATCGGCCTGGGTCATGGCCTGCTTCACCAGCATGGCCACGGTCTCCTCGTTCAGGATGTAGCCGTTCTCTTCGGGTCGCTTGTCCGGCAGGCCGTCCTGTCCGTGGCTGGTGAAGGGGTCCAGTGCCACGTCGGTCATCACGCCGAGTTGCGGAAACTCTTTTTTCAGCGCCCGCACCACGCGGGGAATCAGGCCGTCGGGGTTCAGTGCCTCGGAGCCTTCGTAGTTTTTCAGGGACTGGTCAATCACCGGGAACAGCGCCATGACCGGAATCTCCAGCTTGACGCATTCTTCGGCCACCGGCAGCAGCAGGTCCAGGCTCAGGCGCTCCACGCCGGGCATGGAGGCAATCGGCACCCGCTGGTTCTGGCCATCGACCACGAACACCGGGTAGATCAGGTCGTGCGCGGTGAGCGTGTTTTCGCGCACCAGATTGCGGGTGAACACATCGCGGCGCAAGCGGCGCGGGCGGCCAAGGGGGTAGGGGGCGTAGGGAGTCATGGGGAAAATTGTGCCTGATTCTGAAATGCCTGCGCGTCTCAGTCACCGCCCTGGCCGATCGCGGGGTAGACGGTGCTGGGAATACTCCTAATTTATTGGGGGAAATTTCGTAAAGTCGCTTGCAAATCACCTTCAACTTTGCTAAATTGCGTTCCGGGTAGCTTGCTACCTCCCGCTTTTCCTCCCTGAGCGGGGCCTTGATGTGTGACAGCAAATAGGCTTACCGCCCCAGCCCTCGTGCTGGGGTTTTTTTTGCCCTCGATCTGAACGTCATCCCGGACTAAACTGCCGCCATGCTCTGGATTAAATCGCTTCATATTGTTTTCGTCGCCAGCTGGTTTGCCGGGTTGTTTTACCTGCCCCGTATCTTTGTCAATCTGGCGATGGTGCCGGCTGGTTCAGTGGCTGAGCGGGAGCGGTTGTTGCTGATGGCGCGCAAGCTCATGCGTTTCACCACCATCCTGGCGTTTCCGGCAGTCGGGTTGGGGCTTTGGTTGTGGCTGTATTACGGCATTGGCCGGGGTCCGGGCAACGGTTGGCTGCATGCCAAGCTGTTCTTCGTGGTTTTGGCGCTGGGTTACCACCACGCTTGCGGCGTGATGCTGAAAAAGTTGGTGCGGGGCGACGCGGGCAGAAGCCATATCTGGTACCGCTGGTTCAACGAGTTGCCGGTGCTGCTGCTGCTCGTGACGGTTATTTTGGTTGTCGTCAAGCCGTTTTGACGGGCAGGGATTGATGCACAAGACTTCGGCGTGGCCCTTGGCCTTGGCCTATGTCGGGCTCATTGTCTATGCCAGTCTGTATCCGTTTGCCGCTTGGCGTGACCAGGGTATCGTGCCCTGGGCTTTTTTAAGCAGTGCGCTGCCCAAGTACTGGACCGGCTTTGATGTGGTCTCCAATGTGCTGGGCTACATGCCGCTCGGATTTTTGCTGGTTCTCAGTGCCCTGCGCAGCGGCCGAGTCCGATTTTCTGTCGTCATCGCAACGCTGGCGGCGGGCGCGCTGT
>JBBQLM010000074.1:0-11551 GCA_038327925.1 Burkholderiales bacterium
TTGGCTGGCCTGATAGAGATATTGAATCCCCATGACTTTGTCAAGATCAATCGTACGGCCGTTGCCGCAGGGATCGGCATTCCGAAGGGATCCATTGGGGCGTCGATTGGTGTTTTGACAGAGATGGGCTATCTCATTGAAGGGGCCTTTGGCGAATACAAGCTGGGCGCGCCAAGGAGAAATTGAATGGCGTATGACCAAGGGGTTCCCCAAGCAGGCTATCCGTCCTGACCTCTACGCATTTGCTGGGATACCGGAAGCAGAAACCAATCCATTGAATAGCACTGCATTTGCAGCGTTGAATGGCTTTGAAGTTTCCCTCCATCCGCCTATAGTTGTTCCATAGGAAAGCGACTTTGAGATTCACAGTGATCCAAAGATTTCCTGCTGAAAGGTGGAATCTATCGCAACCGTTGACAATACATTCATCCCATAACCGGGTTGTTGAACCCGGATGTGTTGCCGCCCCGTAACACTCAACGCTACCATGAGGTGGCACCCACCAAAGGCCTTACGTGATCCGTAGGGCCTTTGTGCTTCAGGATGCATGTGAATGGGGCCAACAGCGGCCGCAATGGCGTGGCACCACCGGACAGTGGAGACATCCGAGACATCAACGCAATTTGGACCTTGATGAACGCCTTAGCTACACGAATTCCGTTTCGCTTCGATTTGCCCGATACCTGACATTTATCGACGGCTCCTTCGTGCCCAATGCGGACATTCGCGGATGGGCTTTGCGGTCACTCGATTTCTGCCAAAAAGTCAAAAAAGTTGACATTGGTATGTGCATTGTTACATCTGTCACCTGTCCAGTCGAAGTGTGGCGAACTTCGCCGCTCCAAAAAGCCACCTGGCGTTCCGGTGACTGAGGTGATTGTTCGCACGGATAGGCCGTGTTGACTACTTCTCGAACACCGCTGATCGTGGGACGGAAATAGTGCGTATCCGGGCAACCCCGATGGACAACTGACGCCCGGTCCTTTTGCGAAGTTCAAACTGGAGAACGGAGCGCCGCAAGGCAGGGTACTGATCTCTGATCAATCGATTGGCACCGATCAGGGTCGCCGTTGTGTGCTCGTCGTCGGCAAAGACGACAAGACTGAATACCGGCCAGTCGAGCTTGGCACGGTGGTCGACGGTTTTCGCGTGATCGAGCAAAGTCTGCAACCGCACTGCCACCTTGCTCGACGAGGTCAGTCCAGGCATTGGCAGTCCCGCGCATGCGCAGTTGTTTTAGTTCCCCTGCTCGCGCGGTTTGTGGACTTCAACACTAGGCGTCGAACTTCGCGGGGTCCACACAGGCAGAAAGCGGGGCCGCACGATGAACGTCGACTGCGAGGCATCCATCGAAGCGACTCTTTGAGTCTGCGGTCCGGCCACTTGACGACTAGTCTGCGCTGAGGGCGCGCCGCGCACGACGATCTGAGTCCCGAACTTCGCTTGAAGTCAACCGGTGGGCGCCCGGACCCGATAACCAGGAGGACGACAAAAACAGACAGAGTGCCGACGTTTTCGGACACAATGACCCCCTATGCGCAGAATCGTACTCACCGGTGTACCGCCACTCGAGGTGCAGGACCTTGCGGGGCCACTGGAGGTGTTCTCACAATGCGACTACGAGGTCGAACTGGTGTCGCCGGAGCCTGATGGCTCGACCGCTATCAATCGAGGGCTGCGAGTCACGGGCGGCGTCGACTTCCGCAGCTTCGATCGTCCCATCGACACGCTCTGGGTGGTGGGCGGACCCGAGGCCCCCTCGGGCCACTACGATCCGGCCTATCTGCGCTGGCTGAAAGAGATGTCGTCGCAGGCGCGCCGCGTCGGCGCGAGTTGCCTCGGCACGTTCGTCCTCGCCGCGTCGGGCGCGCTGGAGGACCGGCGCGTGGTCACGCACTGGCAGTGGTGCGACCACCTGGCCGAGCGCTACCCGCGCGTCGAGGTCGTGCGCAGTTCGATCTTCGTGAAGGACGGCCACATCTACACCTCCGCCGGCATTACCACCGGCATCGACCTGGCGCTGCTGTTCGTCGAGGAGGACTTCGGCCCACGCAAGGCCTTTGCGATCGCGCAATGGCTCGTCCTTTTCGTCCGGCGGACCGCGAGCTACTCGCAGGTCAGCAAGCTGCTCGCGCTGCAGTCCGGCTCGGTCAAGCCCTTAGACAACTTGGAAAATTGGATCTTCGAGCACCTCGCCGAGGACCTCAGCGTTGAGCGCATGGCCGACAACGTGCACATGAGCGCGCGCCAGTTCACGCGCGTCTTTCGCAGCGAGAAGGGCACGACGCCAGCGCGCTTCGTCGAGCGTGTGCGCGTCGAGGTGGCACGCAGCCTGCTCGAGGCGTCGGGGGTGGGCGTGAAGTCGGTGGCCGCCAAGTGCGGTTTCGGCAGCGCCGACTCGATGCGGCGTTCTTTTCTGCGTGTCGTGGACACCACGCCCAGCGAGATTGCGGGAGCGCAACGCACACCAGGCACCCTGCGCGGACCGTAAAGACAACTTCCCGATAGGCGGGTTGGCGCAAAACGTCGGGCATTCGTCGTTTCAGGACCGCAGCGTTTGGGGAAGATGGGCGGGACGGTTGGCACTTCGGCCCAACCGCAGTCGATGTGGAGCCCACGCCATGAGATCCGCCGCCCATGCCGCGCAACGCGCGGTGCACTCCCACCAGTACGGTCGGCATGCCTCGCCGCCGCCCGGGGAACAGACGCTACCAGCGTTCTGGGTCGCCTTCACTGTCTCCTGGGTTGTGCCTTCGACGAGTGTCCTCGGGCTGGGGATCGGCACGATCCTCGGATGGGGAAACCTGGAGACCATTGCCCTGGCGGCCGACACCGCTTCGGCCGCGGACATGGAGAGCGCTTTCGAACCGCAGACAGCGTGCACACCAACAGCGACGGAGTCAGATGCTACTGCGTCCACCAACGCGTCGAACACACGGCCCGCAATGGTGCTGGAAAACAACCCAGCGTTCATCGAACTGCAGCAAAAGGCGCTCGCAGCGCGCGCCGTCAGACTGAAATCGAAACTGAACGAACCCTGTGTGGAGTGTTCCACAAGCGGGAAGCGCTTAAAGGATGCTGAGTCCGTGATCGTGCTAGCTCAACCGCGCCATGCAACGGAACTCTCGAATCAAAAAAAGGGCTTGACATTCCAAGCGTGGCAAGCCGGATAAACGCAGCAAGAGCTACTTCGGCTCAATAAACCAAGTTGACTCCAGTCATGAAAGGAAGTGCTATGAAAGTCAAACACGTAACCTTGATCACTGCGGCAATAGGCGTCGCGCGCGCTACGTTCGGAGGCAAAGAGACGGTGCCATCCGCCGTTCCCGCAAAACCACCTAGCGTTCCGGTGGCTGAGGTGATTGTTCGCACGGTGACGCCATTTGCCGAGTTCACCCGCTCGCTGACCGCAGTCAACCAGGTTGGACTGCGCCAGCGTGTCGCTGGCTACATTCAGAACGTGAGCGTGACCGCACATGTCGCCCCGCTGCATGATGAAGCTCTGGCCTACGCCGACCGCCTGTGGGTGTTTGTACACCTGGTGCTAGCGGCCGTACTGCCCGCACCGACCGGCTTGCCTGAGCGCTATCTGCAATCTGCTGATAGAGCGAAACAAAAACCATGTGGTCGGCTTGCGTGCAACACCAGTTCAGCGATTTCATAAGTGAATTCAACAGCAACAAACCAGCAGTCGCACAAGACATGCCCCTGAGCCAACCTTCGCTTATCTCATCCCCCAAATCCATTTCATCTCTTTAACTTTTCAAGGACTAGACCATCATGCATACCATTCGCTTCCAAACCCCCAAAAGCCGCCTGCTCGCCACGACTATCGCCGCATTTGCCCTGACAGGTGTTACCGCCGCCATCTTTGGCATCTTTGGCGTGACCAGCTCACGCGCGCAACCTGCGGCTGCAGAGGCACCCGCCATGCCGGTATCGGTCGCCACCGTGGTGCAAAGCGATGTCGCTGCATGGGATGAATTCTCCGGCCGGCTTGAAGCTGTTGAGCGAGTCGATATTCGCTCGCGTGTGGCCGGCACCCTACAGGCCGTGCACTTCCGCGAAGGTGCACTCGTCAAAAAGGGAGACCTGCTGCTGACGATTGACTCGGCGCCATACGCGGCCGAAGTCCAACGCGCCGAAGCCCAGGTTGCCGCGGCGCAGGCCAAGGGTGTGCAAGCCAAAGGCGAACAAGAGCGTTCACAGCGCCTGTGGAGCGAACAGGCCATTTCCAAACGCGAACTCGACGAACGCGCCAATGGTCAGCGGGAGGCCGATGCCAACCTGCGCGCCGCACAGGCTGCGCTGCAAACCGCGCAGCTCAGCATGGACTACACCCAGGTTCGCGCACCGGTGTCCGGCCGTGTCGGCAAGCTGGAAGTGACCGTGGGCAACCTGGTGGCCTCCGGTCCTGGTGCACCGGTGTTGACGACACTGGTGTCCGTCAGCCCAATCTATGCAAGTTTTGACGCCGACGAGCAGGTGGTGGCCAAGGCCTTGAAAGACGTGAGCGCCGGTGGCGGTGACCGCAAGCTGGACCGCATCCCGGTGCAGATGGGCACCTCCGCCAGCAGCGACACACCGTTTGACGGCAAGCTGCAGCTGGTCGACAACCAGGTCGATGCCAAAAGCGGCACCGTGCGTGCGCGTGCCGTGTTCGACAACAAGGACGGCCAGTTGATGCCCGGTCAGTTCGCCCGCATCCGCATGGGCCAGGCCACCAAGGCCACCGCGCTGCTGATCAACGAGCGCGCAGTGGGCACCGACCAAAACAAGAAATTTGTGATGGTCGTGGATGCTGACAACAAGGCGCAATACCGCGAAGTGACGCTGGGCGCATCGGTTAACGGCCTGCGTGTCATCAAGAGCGGGTTGGTTGCCAACGAGCGAATCGTTGTCAACGGCCTGCAGCGCATCCGCCCCGGCGCGCAGGTCGCGCCACAAGTGGTCGAGATGACGGCCAAGGCCGAACTCTCGGGCGGCGACAAGGCCATCTTGCTCGCGCAAAAGTAAACCAGAAGAACGCCATGAATCTTTCCAAATTTTTTATTGACCGGCCCATCTTTTCCGGTGTACTGTCGCTGCTGATGCTGATAGCCGGCCTGGTCGCGCTGCGCGGATTGCCGATTTCCGAATACCCGGAAGTCGCGCCGCCCACCGTCGTTGTTCGGGCACAGTACCCCGGCGCCAACCCCAAGGTTATCGCCGAAACGGTGGCCACCCCGCTGGAGGAATCCATCAACGGTGTCGAAGGCATGCTCTACATGAACAGCCAGGCCACCACCGACGGTGTGATGACCCTCGCCGTGACATTTAAGCTGGGCACCGACCCCGACAAAGCGCAGCAAATGGTGCAGAACCGTGTCTCACAGGCCGAGCCACGCCTGCCGGAAGAGGTGCGTCGCCTGGGCACTAGCACGGTCAAGAGCTCGCCCAGTATGACTATGGTTGTGCACCTCGTCTCGCCAAACGACCGTTACGACATCAACTACCTGCGCAACTACGCGGTACTGAATGTAAAGGACCGCATGACCCGCATCCAGGGCGTCGGTCAGGTGCAGATTTTTGGAGGTGGCGACTATTCCATGCGTGTCTGGCTGGACCCACAAAAAGTGGCGCAACGCGGCCTGTCGGCCAGTGATGTAGTGGCCGCCATCCGTGGGCAAAACGTACAGGCGGCAGCCGGTGTAGTCGGTGCATCGCCAGGCCTTGCCGGCGTGGACATGCAGCTCTCCATCAATGCACAAGGCCGTTTGCAAAACGAAGAAGAGTTTGGCGACATCATCGTCAAGACCGGGGCCGATGGCGCAATCACCCGGCTGCGCGACATTGCGCGCCTTGAGTTGGGTGCGGCGGACTACGCACTACGCTCGTTGCTGAACAACAAGCAGGCGGTAGGTATCGCGGTGTTCCAGGCGCCAGGCTCTAACTCGCTGGACATCTCCGACGCGGTGCGCAAGACCATGGACGAGTTATCCAAGAACATGCCCGAAGGTGTGGAGTACCGCATCGCCTACGACCCGACGCAGTTTGTGCGTGCCTCCATCACCTCGGTGATCCACACGTTGCTGGAAGCGATTGCACTCGTGGTGCTGGTCGTCATCCTGTTTTTGCAGACCTGGCGCGCGTCCATCATCCCGCTGCTGGCCGTTCCGGTATCGGTGGTCGGCACCTTTGCCGTACTGCACCTGCTGGGTTTCTCCATCAATGCGCTGAGCCTGTTCGGGCTGGTACTGGCGATTGGTATCGTCGTGGATGACGCCATCGTGGTCGTGGAAAACGTGGAACGCAATATCGGCGACGGCCTGACCCCGCGCGAGGCCACCTACCGCGCCATGCGGGAGGTGTCTGGCCCCATCATCGCGATTGCGCTGGTGCTGGTTGCCGTATTTGTGCCGCTGGCGTTTATCAGCGGCCTGACCGGCCAGTTTTACCGCCAGTTTGCTGTGACGATTGCGATATCTACTGTGATCTCGGCCATCAATTCGTTGACCTTGTCGCCCGCGCTCGCGGCCTTGCTGCTCAAGGGTCACGACGCACCCAAAGACGCGCTGACACGTGGCATGGACAAGTTGTTTGGCCGATTCTTCGCAGGCTTTAACCGCCTGTTTAGCCGCGGTGCTACCAACTACAGTACAGGTGTCAAAGGCGCCATTTCGCGCAAAACCGCCATGCTGGCCATCTACCTGGTACTGGTGGCCGCAACGGTAGGCGTCTTCAAGTTGGTGCCGGGAGGCTTTGTACCCGCGCAGGACAAGCAATACCTGATTGGCTTTGCGCAGTTGCCTGATGGCGCCACGCTGGACCGCACGGAAGACGTGATTCAGCGCATGGGAGACATCATGCAGAAAAACCCGAATGTGGAGGATGCGATTGCCTTTCCCGGCCTGTCGATCAATGGCTTTACCAACAGCTCCAACTCGGGCATCGTGTTTGCCACGTTGAAGCCCTTTGCCGAGCGCACGCGCAAGGACCAGAGCGGTGGCGCCGTGGCCGGCCAGTTGAACCAGTCATTCGGCGCAATTCAGGACGCTTTCATCATGATGTTCCCGCCGCCGCCGGTGGAAGGCCTGGGCACCACGGGCGGCTTCAAGCTGCAACTGGAAGACCGCGCGTCGCTGGGTTACGACGCGATGGATGCCGCGATGAAAGCCTTCATGGGTAAGGTTGCGCAGGCGCCTGAAATAGCCGGTGCGTTCACCAGCTGGCAGGTCAATGTGCCGCAGCTGTATGCCGATATCGACCGCGCCAAGGCCCGCCAGCTCAACGTGCCGGTGACCGATATTTTTGACACCATGCAGATTTACCTGGGCAGCCTGTACGCCAACGACTTCAACAAGTTTGGCCGTACCTACAGCGTGAAGGTGCAGGCCGATGCAGCCTACCGTGCACGGGCCGAAGATGTGGGCCTGCTCAAGGTGCGCTCGACCACCGGCGAGATGGTGCCACTGTCGGCGCTGATGAAGGTGCAGTCCAGCTTTGGCCCCGAGCGCGCCATGCGCTACAACGGCTATCTGTCGGCGGATGTTAGCGGTGGCCCTGCTCCCGGCTATTCGTCTGGTCAGGCACAGGCGGCGATTGAACGCATTGCCGCCGAGACTTTGCCCAAGGGCATTGGCTTTGAATGGACCGAGCTGACGTATCAGGAGATATTGGCCGGCAACTCTGCGGTGCTGGTGTTCCCGCTGGCCATTCTGCTTGTCTTCCTGGTGCTGGCCGCGCAGTATGAAAGCCTGACGCTGCCGATTGCCATCATCCTGATCGTGCCCATGGGCCTGCTGGCTGCGATGACGGGCGTGTGGATATCGGGTGGTGAGAACAATGTCTTCACACAGATCGGGCTGATGGTGCTGGTGGGGCTGTCGGCCAAGAACGCGATCCTGATTGTCGAGTTTGCGCGCGAATTGGAGTTTGCGGGCCGCACGCCCTTGCAGGCTGCAATCGAAGCCAGCCGCCTGCGTCTGCGCCCGATCCTGATGACGTCGCTGGCGTTTGTCATGGGTGTGCTGCCCTTGGTATTGTCCACCGGTGCTGGTGCGGAGATGCGCTCGGCCATGGGTGTGGCCGTGTTCTCGGGAATGATTGGCGTGACGGCCTTTGGCCTGTTCCTGACGCCGGTGTTCTATGTGGCCTTGCGCGCCATGACCGGCAACCGTGCGCTCAAGCTGCACGGTGAGGTGCCACACATCGAACATGCCATCGGCTCGGGATCCGGTTCAGGCTTTAGCGGTGGTGGCGGCAACTTGCACACGCAACCTGCTGCGCCTCTCAAACACCATGAATAGTAAAAAAACCCCATTGAAAAATCGAAGGAGTTCGCCATGAACCACACATATTCCACACTGCGCACACCATTGCGTTCCAGCCTTGCACCGTTGGTCATGGCGCTGGTCCTGGCCGGTTGCGCAAGCTCCGCCGTCATCGACCCATCGCAGCTACCAGCTGCGCCCACGGCGTTCAAGGAAACGGCCACCGCCGCGGTAACAACCACGGCAGCGCCCCAGGTGCAGGGCCAGTGGTGGTCGGCTTTTGCCGACCCGGTATTGGACGGCCTGATCACCAAGGCCAACAGCAATAACAACAGCGTGCAGGTCGCAGCCGGCCGCCTGGCGCAGGCGCGGGCTCTTGCAGGCCAACTGGATGCCAACCGTTTTCCACAAGTCGGCGTTGGTGCAGGCGCCACGCGCCAGCTCAACGCCACGACAAACAACGTCGCACAAACCGTGACAACCGCGGGAGCCACGCTGTCGTATGAAGTGGACCTGTTCGGCAAACTCTCGGGTACGGCGAACGCCGCGACGCTGGACGCCAGTGCACGCGAAGCCTTGCTGCGCAGCACGCAGTTGCTGGTGCAGGCCGATGTCGCGCAAACCTACCTGAACCTGCGCGCACTGGACGCAGAGCGGGAGCTGGTGCGCAGCACGCTGCAGGCTTACCAGAACACGGTGCGCCTGTCGGAAGTGCGTTTGCGCGAAGGTGATGTGGCCGAGCTGGATGTGGTCCGTGTGCGCAGTGAGGCGGCGTCTACAGAATCCGAAGCGCTGGCACTTGACCAGCGCCGTGCGGTGCTGGAACATGCCTTGGCTGTACTGGTGGGTGAGGTCGCGTCCAATTTTTCACTCGCCCCCACCACGTGGTCTACCGCCTTGCCCACCATACCCGCCGGCGTGCCGAGCACGGTGCTGACGCGCAGGCCGGACATTGCTGCTGCACAAAACACCATGCAGACCGCACAAGCACGGGTGGGCGTTGCCAAGGCCGCGTGGTTTCCGACTTTCTCGTTGACGGCCAACGGGGGTTATGCCGCGCCCGAGGTCCAGGATCTGTTCAAACTATCGACCCAGGCTTGGGGCGTGGGCGCGCTGCTGTCGTTGCCCATCTTTGACGGTGGCCGGCGCGAAGCGGGAGTACAGGGCGCCAACGCAGACCTGAACATCGCGCTGGCCAGCTACCGTGAACAGGTGCTGGTTGCCTTCCGCGACGTAGAGGACCAACTAGTGGCTTTGCGCCTGCTGGCAGAGCAGTCCGACGCACAGTCCCGCTCCGTCGCTTCCAGCAGCCGCGCAACCGTGTTGTCTGGCTCGCGCTACCGCAACGGCTTTGTCAGCCAGCTGGAACTGCTGGATGCGCAACGCAGCGAGTTGCGCAACCGCAGGCAGGCCTTGCAGGTGAAGGCGGCGCAATACGCGGCGACGGTCGGGCTGATACGGGCGTTGGGTGGGGGCTGGGTTTGAGACTGCGTTTGGTCGACCAACCGGTGTAAATACCTGCCGAAAAATGCACTCACATGATTCTTCCAACTGAGGCTACAGCGTTAACGAAATGGTCTTAACTTGCGCGTCGTGAAATCAATCACCAACAGGCCTTGACATTCCCGCCGTGGGAAGCGTCAAACTTTCCTTCATCAGAAACATATAAGGGGCAATTCAATGACTTCCGTTGTCAAACAAGGTGCCAATTCACCCATTTCCTCGCTCACTCGCCTGAGCCTGCCGGTCGAAGGCATGACTTGTGCATCGTGTGTCGGCCGCGTCGAGCGCGCACTTAAAGGCGTGCCAGGCGTGCAAACGGCCGTGGTCAATCTCGCCACAGAGCGCGCCGACATCACTTTCATCGGTTTGCCCGATCCTCAGGCGACTGTCCGCGCCATCGAGAGCGCCGGCTACAGCGTCCGTGAAGAGACCACCGAGCTCGCGATCGAGGACATGACCTGCGCTTCGTGTGTGGGTCGGGTTGAGAAAGCGCTGGCACAAATCCCGGGCGTGCTCGAAGCCAATGTCAACCTGGCGACCGAGCGCGCGCGGGTGCGCCACCTTGCCGGGGTGGTCTCCACGGCCGACCTTGAAGCGGCGGTTAAACAGGCGGGTTACAAGTCCCGCCGCTTGTCCGCCGAAACGGCGACTGCGGGCGATCAGGACGCCGAGCGTCGTGAGAGCGAGGCACGGGCGCTGCGGCGCGCTTTGCTCATTGCATCCATCCTCACCTTGCCAGTCTTCATCCTCGAGATGGGCTCTCACCTCATTCGGCCATGCACCATTGGGTGATGGGGGTCCTGGGTGAGCAGACGAGCTGGCATATCCAGTTCGCACTTGCCACCCTTGTGCTGTTCGGTCCGGGCCTGCGCTTCTTCCAAAAGGGCGTGCCGGCTTTGCTGCGCGGTGCCCCCGACATGAACTCGCTGGTCTCGCTCGGCACGGCGGCGGCTTATGGCTATTCGGTGGTCGCGACCTTCGTCCCCGAAGTGCTTCCACCGGGCACCGCAAACGTTTATTTCGAAGCCGCCGTGGTCATCGTGACCTTGATCCTGCTCGGACGCACGCTGGAGGCGCGCGCCAAGGGGCGAACCTCGCAAGCGATCAAGCGGCTCGTCGGACTTCAGGCCAAGAATGCGCGCGTCGAGCGCAACGGCGAGACGGTTGAGATCGCGCTCGATCAGGTGACAACCGGCGACGTCGTGCTGGTTCGTCCGGGCGAGAAGATTCCGGTCGACGGCGAGGTCGTCGAGGGCGCCTCTTATGTTGACGAGAGCATGATCACCGGCGAGCCGGTGCCCGTGTCGAAGGGGGCGGGCGCCGAAGTCGTCGGTGGCACGATCAACAAAACGGGCGCTTTCAGTTTCCGCGTCACCAAGGTCGGCGCGAACACGGTGCTCGCGCAGATCATCCGCCTCGTCGAAGAAGCGCAGGGTTCCAAGCTGCCGATCCAGGCGCTGGTCGACAAGGTGGCAATGTGGTTCGTCCCGGCGGTGATGGCAGGGGCCGCGCTGACCTTCCTGGTCTGGCTGATGTTCGGTCCGGCCCCGGCGCTGACCTTCGCGCTCGTAAATGCGGTCGCGGTTCTCATCATCGCCTGCCCCTGCGCCATGGGGCTGGCCACGCCGACTTCGATAATGGTGGGTACGGGCCGCGCGGCCGAGCTCGGCATTCTCTTCCGCAAGGGCGAAGCCTTGCAGGCGCTGCGCGATGTGAGCGTCATCGCGCTCGACAAGACCGGCACGCTGACCAAGGGCCGCCCGGAACTGACCGACCTCGAACCGGCAGCGGGCTTC
>JBBQLM010000075.1:0-10587 GCA_038327925.1 Burkholderiales bacterium
TAGGCCTTGGCAGAGCCGCCGAACTTGGCTGCCAGCACGGTGGTGATGGCCGCTGTCAGCGTGGTCTTGCCGTGGTCAACGTGACCAATCGTGCCCACGTTCACGTGGGGCTTGGTACGCGTGAATTTTTCTTTTCCCATTTTTCAATTCTCCAAAGAGCTATTCCCGTGTAGTGGTTTTACGTCTGCACGGTGTTGCTGATTCGCCTCGCACGGGAACGAGGCGGCACACCGTCGCAGACAGGGTGATTTTTACTTGGCGCGCGCAGCCATGATGGCTTCAGACACGTTACGCGGAGCTTCCGAGTAGTGCTTGAATTCCATCGTGTAGGTGGCACGGCCTTGCGACATGGAACGCAGGGTCGTGGAATAGCCAAACATTTCGGACAGGGGCACTTCAGCCTTGATGGCCTTGCCTCCACCTACCATGTCGTCCATGCCCTGCACCATGCCGCGGCGTGAGGACAAATCGCCCATCACATTGCCGGCGTAGTCTTCAGGCGTTTCCACTTCCACAGCCATCATGGGCTCCAGGATCACGGGGCTGGCCTTGCGGCAACCTTCCTTGAAACCGAAGATAGCGGCCATCTTGAACGCGTTTTCGTTCGAGTCAACATCATGGTACGAACCGAAGGTCAGTGTGACCTTGACGTCCACCACGGGGTAGCCCGCCAACACGCCCTGGTTCAGGGCTTCGATAACGCCCTTTTCAACCGCAGGAATGTACTCACGGGGAACCACGCCGCCCTTGATGGCATCGACGAATTCAAAGCCCTTGCCAGCTTCATTGGGTTCAACGGTGAACACCACGTGACCGTACTGGCCCTTACCACCGGACTGGCGCACAAACTTACCTTCGACATCCACCACTTGCTTGCGAATGGTTTCACGGTAGGCAACTTGGGGCTTGCCCACGTTGGCTTCCACGCCGAATTCGCGCTTCATGCGATCCACGATGATTTCCAGGTGCAACTCGCCCTGACCACCAATGATGGTCTGGCCGGATTCTTCGTCGGTCTGCACGCGGAAGGAAGGATCTTCTGCAGCCAGACGGTTCAGGGCAATACCCATTTTTTCCTGGTCCGCCTTGGTCTTCGGTTCCACAGCCTGGCGAATCACGGAATCGGGGAACACCATGCGCTCCAGCGTAATCACCGCATTGGGATCGCACAGGGTTTCACCGGTAGTCACGTCCTTCAGGCCCACGCACGCAGCGATGTCGCCGGCGCGAATTTCATCGACTTCTTCACGGTTGTTGGCGTGCATCTGCACGATACGGCCAATACGCTCTTTCTTGCCACGCACCGCGTTGTAGACGGTGTCGCCCTTTTTCAGAACGCCGGAATACACGCGCACGAATGTCAACTGACCCACAAACGGGTCGGTCATCAATTTGAATGCCAGGGCAGCAAACTTTTCGTCGTCGCCCGCCTTGCGGGTGGTTTCCTTTTCGTCTTCGTCAAATCCCTTGATGGCTTTCACATCCAAAGGCGAAGGCATCAGTTCAATAACCGCATCCAGCATGCGCTGCACACCCTTGTTCTTGAATGCGGTACCACACAACATGGGTTGGATTTCGCTAGCAATGGTGCGAGCGCGCAGACCGGCCGTAATTTCCTCTTCGGTCAAGTCACCTTCTTCCAGGTACTTGTTCATCAGCTCTTCGGAGGCTTCGGCCGCAGCTTCGACCATCTTTTCGCGCCACTCTTTGGCCGTTTCCACGAGCTCAGCGGGAATCTCACTAAAGGTGAACTTCATGCCCTGGGACGCTTCGTCCCAGATGATGGCCTTCATCTTGCGCAGATCAACCACACCGGTGAAGTTTTCTTCAGCGCCGATTGGGATCACGATTGGCACGGGGTTGGCCTTCAGGCGCAACTTCATCTGCTCCACGACCTTGAAGAAGTTGGCACCGGTGCGGTCCATCTTGTTCACAAAGGCCAGGCGTGGCACCTTGTACTTGTTGGCCTGACGCCACACGGTCTCCGACTGGGGCTGCACGCCACCCACGGCGCAGTACACCATGCAAGCGCCGTCCAGCACGCGCATGGAACGCTCGACTTCAATCGTGAAGTCCACGTGCCCTGGGGTGTCGATGATGTTGATGCGGTGCTCGGGGAAGGACGCATCCATGCCCTTCCAGAAGCAGGTGGTCGCAGCAGACGTAATCGTGATACCACGCTCTTGCTCTTGCTCCATCCAGTCCATGGTGGCCGCGCCGTCGTGCACTTCACCAATTTTGTGGTTCACGCCGGTATAAAAAAGAATACGCTCGGTTGTAGTGGTTTTACCAGCGTCGATGTGCGCGGAAATGCCAATGTTGCGATAGCGCTCAATGGGGGTAGTGCGAGCCATGATGGATCCTTGGTTGATCAAATTCTGTGAACCGCCAGCTGCACAGCGCAACTGGCGTGCGGCTTCCAAAGTGTGGAGGCCCCACATGACAGCGCCATTGCGCTGCCTGGGGCCATCCTTGGCACTTGAATGCCGCGGGTGCCGCTGTTAGAAGCGGAAGTGCGAGAAGGCCTTGTTGGCTTCAGCCATGCGGTGAACTTCGTCACGCTTTTTCATGGCGCCGCCGCGGCCTTCGGTGGCCTCCAGCAGCTCGTTGGCCAGGCGCTGGGCCATGGACTTTTCACCGCGCTTGCGGGCAGCTTCCTTGATCCAGCGCATGGACAGAGCCAGGCGACGGACAGGGCGCACTTCAACAGGCACCTGGTAGTTGGCACCACCCACGCGGCGGGATTTCACTTCCACCATGGGCTTCACGTTGTTGATGGCAACCGTAAAAGCCTCGACGGGGTCTTTGTCAGGGTGCTTCTTCTCGATCAGTTCCAACGCGCCATAAATGATGCGCTCTGCAACTGCTTTCTTGCCGCCTTCCATGATCACGTTCATGAATTTGGACAGCTCTACATTGCCGAACTTAGGATCCGGCAGGATTTCACGCTTAGGGACTTCGCGACGACGTGGCATTTTTTCACCTCTTTGCTTCAGTTGGCGCCCTTGCGGACACCGCGAGAGTTAATCAATAAGACTCTCACTTACTCGACCCGAACAGTGGGTCACTTCGTTCATTCACCGCGCCACGCGGAAAACAAACACCTTTTAGTTAACAAAAACCGTTGGCTTATTTGGCCTTGGGCTTCTTCGCACCGTACTTGGAGCGCGACTGCTTGCGGTCTTTCACGCCTTGCAAATCGAGCGAACCACGGACGATGTGGTAACGCACACCGGGCAAGTCCTTGACACGACCGCCACGAACCAGCACCACGCTGTGTTCCTGCAGATTGTGGCCTTCACCGCCGATGTAAGAGATAACCTCAAAACCGTTGGTCAAGCGCACTTTGGCAACTTTACGCAGAGCGGAGTTAGGTTTTTTAGGCGTTGTGGTGTACACACGGGTGCATACGCCACGGCGCTGCGGAGAGTTCTGCATCGCAGGGCTCTTCGACTTGATGATCTCGACCTCACGGCCTTGACGCACGAGCTGGTTAATGGTTGGCATTGAAAAACGTCCCTAAACGTTTGAGTATTACGAAAACGTGAATCCCTTCGGAATTTCCGAAAAGCCTTCTAATGTATCAGATCAAGGGTTTCCCCGCAAGGAAAATCCGCAAATTGGCGGCTTTACGGAGATCAGCGTATCCACAGCCGCACTGAATCCCAGGCGCGACCCAGGATCCCGGCTTGCTCCACCGCCTCCAGCGCCAGCAGGGGCACCTCGCCCACAGGCTGGTCGCCGGCCAGGATTTTCAGCGTTCCAAGCTGTTGCCCCTTGGCAATGGGCGCCACCAGGGGTTCTGTACGCACCACCTGGGTTTTAAGCTTGGCCGCACCGCCACTGGGCACTGCCACCACAATGGCTTTGGGCCGGCCCAGTTTGACGGTGTTTTGGGAGCCCTTCCAGACGCTGGACGACACCACGGCCTGGTCGGCGTCAAACAGCTTGACGCCTTCAAACGCGGTGAATCCCCAGTTCAGCAGTTTCTGCGATTCGTTGGCACGGGCATTTTCATTGGCGGTACCCAGCACAATGGAAAGTAAGCGCCGGCTTCCAGCTGCAACAGCTGGCGAACCGGGGCTGGCTACGCTGGTGAAGTCGCGCTTGGCTGTGGCCACCATGCAGTAGCCGGCCGCTTCGGTGTAACCGGTCTTCAGGCCGTCCACAGTGGGGTCCCGAAACAGCAGCAGGTTGCGGTTGCTGTCGTTGGCCGCCGGCGTGCCGGGATAGCGGTACTTCTTGATGGCATAGAAGCCCACATAGTCCGGGAAGTCCACCATCAGTCGGGTCGCCAGAATGCTCAGGTCACGGGCCGTGGTGGTGTGACCGGCCTCGGTCAGGCCTTCCGGATTCTTATAGCCGGTGGATTTCATGCCCAGCACCTTGGCCTGGTCGTTCATCATCTGAACAAATCGCTCCGCCGTCCCGCCCACGCCCTCGGCCAGGGCCATGGTGGCGTCATTGCCGCTCTGCACGATCATGCCCTTGATCAGGTCTTCCACTGGCACCTGCATCTTGGGGTCAATGAACATGCGTGAGCCAGGCATTTTCCAGGCACGCTCGCTCACCGGCAGGGCTTGCTTCATGTCCAGCTTTTTGTTGCGCAGCGCATCAAAGACCAGGTAGGCGGTCATCAGCTTGGTCAACGACGCCGGCTCCACCGGCATGTCCATCTCCTTCGACGCCAGTATCTGGTTGGCGCCGACGTCGAGCAGCATATAGGCACGCGCCGCCACTTCGGGCGGTTGTGGCGCCTGGGCGGCCACGGAAAAACACAGGGTAGCTACAAGGGCCGCAAGAAATAATTTCATGGGAGTAGGTCAATCGCCTGCCACACAGGGAGGGCTGGCAAGCAATGGAGGAAAAACGGGGATGGGCTGGGTCGCCAGGCGGTTGATCAGCTAGGAATGAAGGCTCACACTGGCACGCAGGTGGCGCACCACCAGACTACGCAATAGCGGCAATTGTCCATGAAAGAAGTGCGAGCCACCCGGAATCACCGTCACCGGCAGGGTCTGGGGGCGCGCCCAGTTCATCACATCGACCAGCGGCACCGTGTCGTCATGCTCACCGTGCAGCACCAGCGTACGCAGATGCAGGTCTGGCGGCACATTGGCCACCGCAAAGCGGGTGGCCGCCGTGCCCACCAGCACCAGCGACTGCGGTGCCCGCTGGGGGCCTAGCGCCGCCAGCGCATGGCTGGTAACAAAGGAGCCAAACGAAAAACCCGCCAATGCCAACGGTACGGGATGGCCAGGCTGCAAACCAGCCGACACCGGGTCGGCTACATGGTCGATCACGGCCAACAGGTCGTCCAACTCGCCACGCCCGGCATCGTGCGTGCCTTCGGTGGCACCCACGCCGCGGAAGTTGAAGCGCACGGCGCGCCATCCGCATTGCACAAAAGCCCGCGCCAGGGTCTGGACCACCTTGTTGTCCATGGTCCCGGCAAACAGGGGGTGCGGATGGGTAATCACCGCCACACCGCGCGGCGCCTCACCGGCGTGTTGCGCGGGCAGGTCCTCCAGCGCCTCAATGGCCCCCACGGAGCCCTGCACCATGAAACGGCGGGTTTGCGAGTTCAAGCGTCAGCGCCCCAGGTGTGGCGGGGTGAGCAAACGCTCAACCACCTGTCCGTTTTTCAGGTGCGACTCGACGATTTCGTCGATGTCCTGCTCGTCCACATAGGTGTACCAGACACCTTCCGGATACACCACGGCCACCGGACCTGCCGCGCAACGGTCCAGGCAACCCGCCTTGTTGACGCGGACCTTGCCTGCGCCGGCCAGGCCCGCCGCCTTGACCTGCTGTTTGCAGCGATCAAAGCCTTCCTGGGCGCGGTGCTGGGCGCAGCATTCCTCGCCGTTCTTGCGCTCGTTGAGGCAGAAAAAGATATGCCGTGTGTAGTACGGCGCGGTTGGGAGAGTTGGCTCGGTCATGGGTGGATTCTAATTTTTTGCGTCGCGCGACCAGATCAGGGACAGCACATAGACCAGTGCGCAATAGGGCCACAGCCAGCCCAGCCACTGGGCCAGTCCATGGAAACGGATGAAGCGGCCCTGCTCCCAGGCGTGCAGGGTCTGGGCGAAATAGGCGCTCTCCGGCGCTTGGTTCAGCAGACTCAGATAAATGCCCAACGACAGCAGCAGCAAGGCGGCGCTGGCGCGCCAGGGCGCAAAGGCCAGGGCCAACGACAGCAGCATGGCCATTACCATGCCCAACTGCACGGGCAGACTCAGCCAGGCCCAGGCATGAACCGGTCCCCAACTGAGCGCCGCAGACAGTGCCGACACGGCCACGCCCACGCCCACAGTCATCAGCACGAAGGCAACGCGGCGCACCCGTGCGCGCACCACGCAAAAACCCAGCAGGCAGGGAATCAGCAGGCCCAGCATCACGCACACCATCTCGGCGCCGGGCACCAACGGCTGCAACTCGGTTTCCCGCATGGGTAACCAGTTCAGGAACGGGGTATCCACCAACTGCGCGCCCAGCGCCTCCTCCACCCGCTCCAGCACCTGCCCCAAACCGAAGGGCACGGCTGCCGGAAACAGCAGGGCCGGCGGCCACAGTGCCAGCAACACGATGCCACCGCGCGAATGCGGCACGAACCAGCGGGCGCGGATCTGGCTCCAGCGGTCGATGGCGCCCAACCTGGCCAGCACCACGGCACCTATGGCACCCAGCGCTGCGCCCAGGGTGTCCAGCAACCAGTCTTCGCGCGACGGAACCCGCACCGGCAGGTAGCTCTGCAGGGCCTCCATCACCAGCGCCAGCAAGGCTGCAACGGCAATCGGCACCAGAATCGCATGCCGCACGCGCCCGGAACGCAGCGCGCCCAGCGCCAGCAGGCCGCCCAAGGGGGCATAGCCCAGCATGTTGATGCCCACATCAAATCCGGTCCAGTAACGCGGCAGGGGCGCGGCAAGAAATGCCCAGGGTGCTATGCCCTGGTCTCGCCACTCGGCAAACGGGTACAGGCTGGCATAGACAATCAACCCCACATAGAGCAAGGCAAATGGCCAGGCCGCCGACTTGTGCATGGGGCGGCCTTAAAACGGCTTGACGACCACCAGAATCACCGCTGCCAGCATCATCAGCACCGGCGCTTCATTGAACCAGCGAAACCAGACATGGCTGCGCGACATGGTGTTGGCCTCAAACTTCTTCAGAATCACGCCACAGCCATGGTGGTAGCCCATTGCCAGCAACACCACCGCCAGCTTGGCGTGCATCCAGCCATTGCCTGGCCCCCAGCCAATGCCAAAACCGATCCACAACCACAGGCCCAGGCCCAGCGCCGGCACGGCAATCAGGGTCATGAAGCGCAGCAGCTTGCGCGACATCAGCAGCAGGCGTGCACGCTCGGCGTCAGATCCGGCAGGCACCATGGCCAGGTTCACAAAAATCCGGGGTAAATAGAACAGGCCAGCGAACCAGCTGGCAATGAAAACAATGTGAAAGGACTTGACGAGGAGATAGGCCATCGGTTGAGTTTAGCGCCGCCGGACCGCCCCAAGGCGCGAGCGCCCCCTTGGGGGGCAGCGAACCACTCGCAGCGGGGAGCGTGGGGGCAAAAATCCAGGACAAAAAAAACCCCAGCACGTGGGCTGGGGTGGTAAGCCTATTTGCTGTCACACATCAAGGCCCCGCTCAGGGAGGAAAAGCGGGAGGCAGCGAACTGCCCACCCATAATTTAACAAAATAGGCACCTCATTTCAAGTGCTTGAATGAAATATTTTGTAATCAACCCGACAATATCCATTCAACCATTACACTTTTCTGCATGACAAACTTTGCCCCCTTCCCCCAGGGTCGGCCACGCCGTCTGCGGCGCGACACCTTCACACGCAACCTGGTGCGTGAATACAACCTCACCCCACATGACCTGATCTACCCGGTTTTTGTGGTTGACGGCAAGCAGCAGCGCCAGACCATCAGCGCCATGCCGGGCGTCGAGCGTCTGAGCCTGGACCTGCTGTTGCCGGTGGCCGAAGAATGCGTCAAGCTGGGTGTTCCGGTGATGGCTTTGTTTCCGGTCATTGATCAAGCCCTCAAAACGCCGGACGGCCGCGAGGCCCTGAACCCGGACGGTCTGGTGCCGCGCGTGGTGCAGGCCCTGAAAAAAGAATTCCCCGAACTCGGCGTCATGACCGACGTGGCGCTCGACCCCTTCACCAGCCACGGTCAGGATGGCCTGCCCGACCCGCGCCCGTCCGAAGATGGCTACATCATGAACGACGAAACAGTGGAGATGCTGGTCAAGCAGGCCCTGACGCAGGCCGGCGCTGGTGCCGACCTCGTCGCCCCCAGCGACATGATGGACGGGCGCATCGGCGCCATTCGCCAGGCGCTGGAGGCCAACCATTTCATTCACACCCGCATCATGGCCTACAGCGCCAAGTACGCCAGTGCCTTTTATGGCCCGTTCCGGGAAGCGGTCGGCTCGGCCACCAACCTGGGCAAGAGCAACAAAAAGGTCTACCAGATGGACCCCGGCAACTCCGACGAAGCGCTGCGCGAGGTGGCGCTGGACATTGCCGAGGGCGCGGACATGGTGATGGTCAAGCCCGGCATGCCTTACCTGGATGTGGTGCGCCGCGTCAAAGATGAGTTCAAGGTACCCACCTTTGCCTACCAGGTATCGGGTGAGTACGCCATGCTCAAGGCCGCAGCGCAGAATGGTTGGCTTGACCATGACGCGGTCATGATGGAAAGCCTGTTGGCCTTCAAACGCGCCGGTGCCGATGGTGTACTGACCTACTTTGCCTTGGATGCGGCGCGTTTGCTGCAAAAATAATAGCTACCAAGCCAATGTGGAAGCGGGCTAATGCACTATTTATTCTATAGATGAGCAACCAGGAACAGCCGGTGCGGATTTTCACCATCTACGGCACCAGCGTTGTTGAAACTGCGCAACCAGCCGCGCTGGCGCAGCCCGACATGCTGCGAGAGTTGCGACTGCCTGAACGCGGCTACCTGTGGATCGCTTGTGCGCGCCCAGCGTTCGAGCGCCTGCAGTTGCAGCTGCAGGCCGCACTGCAGGCACTGACCGGCACGCAACTGGTGGATTTGCATGTCTCCGACCTGCTCAACCAACAGTTGCCTTCGCGCTACGACTTCACCTCGCAGTACGACCTGCTGGTGTTCCGTCGCCTCGCCGCCAGTGTGGCGGGCGACTTGACGCCTGCGAGCCAGCCCTTGCCCCTATTGCCCGCGCGCGGTGGCCCGCCCATTCTGCGGCGTATCGACACCGCCCCGCTCGGCTTTGTGGTGTTCGAGCGCGTGCTGCTCACCGTCCACCCAAGCGACTGCGCGGTGCGCGACAGCTACGCGGCGCGTCTGCTGGGCGCCAGCAACCCCGAGAAATCCAACCACACCGGCCCAGGCGTGCCGGATGGCCGGTCCACCGGGGCGCGCGGCGTACCGGCCAATCCGGCCGACATGATGCTGCGCATCGTCAGCCAGCTGGTGGACGGCTACCTGGAACTGCGCCGCGAACTCACGCACCAGCTCGACCACTGGCAAGCCGAGTTGCTCAATCCCCAGACACGCTTCAACAACTGGAGCGCGCTGCTGAGCGCCCGGCTGTCGCTGCATCAA
The DNA here is from genome assembly GCA_038327925.1 of Burkholderiales bacterium. Lineage (GTDB taxonomy): Bacteria > Pseudomonadota > Gammaproteobacteria > Burkholderiales > Burkholderiaceae_C > Allorhodoferax. The sequence goes on from JBBQLM010000075.1 coordinate 9,607, forward strand.
TTGGACGAAGTCTGTGAAGACCAGCGCAGCGCCATGCAGGACTGGACTGAAGCCCTCAAAAGCTGGCCCGAGGCCGATACCCCAGTGAGCCAGCGCGAACGCGACCTGCTGCAGGTGCGCAGCCGCGACGTGCTGGAGCACATCGAGCGGGTGGTGCGCCATGTGCAGCGTCTGGAACACAGCGCCGAAACCACGGTGGAAATGCACTTCAATGCCCAGAGCCACCGCACCAACGAGATCATGCGCACGCTCACCGTGCTGACAGCCATCTTTCTGCCACTGAACCTGATCGCCGGCATCTTTGGCATGAACTTTGAATTCATCCCCTTTTTGCACCGCGCCACCGGTTTTTTGTGGGCGATGGTCCTGATGGTGCTGACGGCGTTCGGCTTGCTGCTGCTGTTTTGGCGCAAACGCTACCTGGAACGCTCGGCGCACTAGCCGCTGGTTGGCCCGCGCTGACACGCGCCAGCAACAGCCCGACACCATGGCAGCGAGCACGACACCGCCGTCTCACCCATTTCCGTGGCAGGTCAGGCTATTTTTCTGGAGTCAGAAACGTATGTGGAGCCGCACGCCCCGGGCATTCGCGGGGCTGGCGCCAGACTTTTGCCTGCCGACGCCCGTGCCGGCAGCAGGACTTGAGAGGGCTTAGCCGCCCTTTTTGCAGCGTTTGCCGGGGTTTTTCTTGTTGTTGGTGGCCGAGCCGCGCTCCAGGCTGCGCAGTTGGCCCTTGCCGGCGGTAAAGCACACGCCTTTGGGCGGCACCGGGCGCGGGGTGGAGAGGCGCTCGGCCTCGGTACGGAAAGTCTTGGGCATGAAATACTCCAGTTAATTAGAAAGATAAAGCTCGGCGATTATCCCCGGACTTCGGGCCGCAGACGGGCCGTTGGGGCGATGGCTTATTCCAGGCCAGGCTGCTCGGCGCCACTGCCGCCCGCAGGCCTGGCGCTGCGGTGGCCGTTCTTGGCCAGAATTTCA
>JBBQLM010000076.1:0-10555 GCA_038327925.1 Burkholderiales bacterium
CCAAACCAGTGACAACAACGCGACGACGGGACATAGCAATCAGTTTTCAGCTTTGGTCAAAAAAAGGCCGATCGAGTCGGCCATGTTCCAGATCGGCAGAAGCGCAGCCCAATCGCCGCGCATGTCGCTCCGACCCGCGCGCAGCACCCCGGTGCTGCAAAAGCCCTATCAGGCCTTCTTGTGCGTGCTGGCGTAGTCGACAGCGTTTTGCACAGTCGTGATCTTTTCTGCGTCTTCATCGGGAATTTCAATTCCGAACTCGTCTTCCAACGCCATGACCAATTCGACGGTGTCCAGAGAATCTGCACCGAGATCAGCTACAAAAGCTTTCTCGTTAGTGACTTGAGACTCTTCCACACCGAGTTGTTCGGCAATAATTTTTTTGACGCGGGCTTCGATATCACTCATGGCTTCCCTCTAAGGGTTGTAAAAGAATCCGTAATTTTACCCGGGCTTAGAGCCGCAACTCTAACCGGATCGCCGAACGGACAAATCGGCTGAACCTGCAATTCTTACATGTACATGCCACCGTTGACATGCAGCTCCTGGCCGGTTACATAACTGGCACCGGGAGACGCCAAGTATGCAACAGCGTGCCCGATGTCGGCGGGCTTGCCCAGATGGCCCAGCGGAATCTGGCCCAACAGGGCTTTTTGCTGCTCTTCACCCAGGCCGGCAGTCATGTCGGTTTCGATGAAACCCGGGGCAATGCAGTTGACGGTGATGTTGCGTGAACCCAGTTCACGCGCCAGCGCCCGTGTCATGCCGGCCACGCCGGCCTTGGCGGCGGCGTAGTTGGCCTGACCCGGGTTGCCGGATGCTCCGACCACCGATGTGATGTTGATGATGCGGCCATAGCGCTGCTTCATCATGGTCCGCATCACAGCGCGGCTCATGCGGAACACGCCCTTGAGGTTGGCCTCGATCACGGCGTCCCACTCATCGTCCTTCATGCGCATGGCCAGGTTGTCGCGGGTGATACCGGCGTTGTTGACCAGCACCTGTAGCCCACCGTATTCCTTGACGACGGCATCCACCAGCGCTTCGCCGGCGGCAGCCAGGGTCACGTCCAGCGTGCGTCCGCTGCAACCGGCAAAGGCCGACAGGGTTTCGCTGATCCTGGCGGCACCCGCGTCCGTGGTGGCCGTACCGACGACCTTCAGGCCCTTGCGCGCCAACTCCAGCGCAATCGCTGCACCAATGCCACGCGAGGCACCCGTCACCAGGGCCACCTGGCCTTCAAATTTCACTTCACTCATACCAATGCACCTTTGATTTCTTGCAACGTGGCATGGTCGAACAACGCCAGACCGGTCAGCTCGGGGTCAATGCGCTTGACCATGCCAGCCAATACCTTGCCTGGACCACATTCAACCAGTGTAGTCAATCCGCGTGACTTGATCGCCTGCACACATTCCACCCACCGCACCGGGCCAAAGGCCTGGCGGTACAGGGCGTCGCGGATGCGGTTGGCGTCGGTCTCGACTGCCACATCAATATTGTTGATCAGCGGGATTTGCGGGGCGAGCAGCTCCACATTGACCAGCCGCTCCTTCAGCTTTTCTGCCGCGGGCTGCATCAGGCGGGAGTGGAACGGGGCCGACACCGGCAATGGCAAGGCGCGCTTGGCACCATTGGCCTTGAGCACTTCACAGGCCTTTTCCACGGCGGCCTTGCTGCCGGCGATCACCGTCTGTGCCGGATCATTGAAATTGACAGCTTCCACGGTTTCCGCAGAACCCGCACCAAAGGACTGGGTCACTTCCAGGCAGCCTGCGGCCACTTTGGCGGCGTCCATACCGAGAATGGCGGCCATGGCGCCCTGCCCGACCGGCACGGCATCCTGCATGGCCTGCGCACGCAGGCGCACCAGCGGCGCTGCCTGCGCCAAGGTCAGGGACCCGGCTGCGACCAGTGCGGTGTATTCGCCCAGCGAGTGACCGGCCACGGCAGACGGCGCCTGGCCGACTTCGGCCATCCAGACACGGTACGCGGCGACACCGGCCACCAGCATCACGGGCTGGGTGTTGGTGGTCAACGCCAGTGCTTCCTTGGGACCTTCGTGGATCAGCTTGGCGACATCTTCGCCCAGCGCATCCGAGGCTTCCTGCAGGGTTTGTGCAACCACCGGGTTGTCACCCCAGGCATCCAGCATGCCAACCGATTGCGATCCTTGTCCGGGAAAAACAAATGCAAACTGTTTCATAGACTTGTTCTTATTAAAAATGACCACTAGCCCTCGCCGCTTGGGCGTAGGCTGCTACAAAATGAGGAGCAAAGCGCCCCAGGTGAAACCACCACCCACGCCTTCGAGCAGCAGGGTTTCGCCGGTCTTGACCTGGCCGCTGCGCACCGCAGTATCCAGCGCCAGCGGAATGGACGCGGCGGATGTGTTGCCATGTTCACCCACGGTGACCACCACCTTGTCCATGGACAGCTTGAGCTTGCGGGCCGTGCTCTGCATGATGCGGATATTGGCTTGGTGCGGCACCAGCCAGTCGATGTCGGCATCCGTCAGGTTGGCCTTGGCCAGGGTCGCGCGTGCCGCACTTTCCAGCAGGCCGACGGCCAGTTTGAAAACCGCTTGGCCATCCATCTTGAGCAAGGGGTCGCCCAGGATGGCGCCACCCGACACATGGCCGGGAACGCACAGAATGCCAACATGCTTACCGTCGGCATGCAGGTCGCTGGCCAGGATGCCGGGTTTGTCGGAGGCTTCCAGCACCACGGCGCCAGCGCCATCGCCAAACAGCACACAAGTGGTGCGGTCCTTGAAGTCGAGAATGCGGGAGAAAATTTCGGCGCCCACGACCAGCGCGCACTTGGCTGCTCCGGTCTGGATCATGGCATCGGCCACCGTCAGCGCGTAAACAAAGCCGCTGCACACCGCTTGTACATCGAATGCGGCGCCTCCGTTGGCACCCAGCTTGTTCTGCAAAATACAGGCCGTGGACGGGAACACCATGTCTGGCGTGGAGGTGGCCACGATGATCAGGTCCACGTCCTTGGCGCTACGACCGGCTGCTTGCAGCGCGTTCTTGGCGGCTTCCAAACCCAGATCACTGCTGAACACGCCGTCATCAGCGAAGTGGCGTGCCCGGATACCGGTGCGCTCCACAATCCACTCGTCCGAGGTTTCCACCCCGTTAGCCGCTAATTGGGTCACCAGATCAGCATTGGTCAGCCTGCGCGGGGGCAAATAGCTGCCAGTGCCAGTAATTCGCGAATATCGTTTCATGGTGGGAATGGTGTCACCCGTGCCGGCTATTGCATGCTCTCGGAATTCGCCAAAAGGGGCGCTGCGTGGGCGATGCGGACCTGGACACGGTCGAGCAAGTTGTTTCGGGCTGCATCATACGCCCGCTGCAAAGCGTAGCCAAAACCCAGCTCGTCGGCCGAACCATGGCTCTTGAAGACCAGACCACGCAGCCCCAACAGTGCCGCCCCGTTGTAGCGGCGATGATCAACCCGCTTTTTCAGCGCATTTAGCACCGAGTAAGCGGCAATTGCCGCCATTTTGGTAAAAACATTGCGGACAAACTCTGCCTTCAGGAATCCCAGAATCATGGCCGCGAGGCCTTCACTGGTCTTGAGTGCGACATTGCCGACAAAGCCGTCGCACACCACCAGATCAACGGTTCCCTTGAAGATATCGTTACCTTCAACATTGCCAAAGAAGTTCAAATCACCGGATTTGGCTGCAGAACGCAACAAGTCGCCCGCTTTTTTGATGGTTTCATTGCCTTTGATGACTTCTTCCCCAATATTGAGCAGGCCGACCGTTGGCGACTCCTTGTTGCTCAACACCGAAACCAGAGCCGAACCCATCACCGCGAACTGCAACAGGTGTTCGGCCGTGCAGTCCACATTGGCACCCAAATCCAGCATCGTGGTGGCGCCGCCAGTGGCATTGGGGATTTGACCGGCAATGGCGGGGCGCTCAATGCCATCCACAGTTTTCAGAAGATAGCGTGAAATCGCCATCAAAGCACCCGTGTTGCCAGCCGATACGGCTGCCTGGGCGCTTCCGTCCTTGACCTGCTGGATCGCCACGCGCATGGAGGAATCCTTCTTGCGGCGCAGAGCAATTTCCAGGGGATCATCCATGGTGACCACTTCACTAGCCACCACAATCGTGGCGCGTGGGTGCGCAAATCCGGCCAGCGGCTCGGCCAAACCGACCAAAATCAGGGTGGCTTCGGGGTGCTGTTCCAGGAATTGCCGGCAGGCGGGCAGTGTGACTTGGGGGCCGTGGTCGCCTCCCATGCAGTCAACAGCGATTGTGATCATGGGGCAGGCACCCAAAAAGAAAGAGACATCAGACAAATACCAGAGGCCAAAAACAACAAAAGCCCGACGCTACAGGACCTGTAGCTCCGGGCTTTGCGCGAACAACCGTTTTCAGGCTTCGGATTTGGTCTTCAGAACCTTGCGGCCACGGTAAAAGCCGGTGGGGCTGATGTGGTGACGCAGGTGGGTTTCACCCGTGGTGGACTCCACGGCAATGCCGGGAACAACCAGAGCATTGTGCGAACGGTGCATACCGCGCTTGGAAGGAGACTTTTTGTTTTGTTGAACGGCCATGATCGGCTCCTGGGCAATGGTGCTGCACAGGCTGCAACACGTTGGGGTTGGTAAAAACACGCAGAAATTCACGCGCGAAGCCTTAGATTATAGCCCAAAGCCAGGCCTGCGGCTAGGGCTTGGTTTTCAGTTGCTGCAGAACAGTAAACGGATTGGGCTTTTGCTCGACGTCTTCCACAAAATCCGGATCGGCCACCTGCAACTTGACAGGGGCAGGACACACCTCGTGCTTGGGCACCACGGGCAACGCCATCAACAGCTCGTCTTCCACCAGTTCCAGCAGATTGAAGTCGCGGCTCAAGACCAAAACATCCTCCTCGGCCTCCTCGTCTTCCACCTCGGCCTGCTCTTCGGTTGCCACAAAGCGAAATTCGCGCTCCACGACCACCGGCACTTCCACCGGCCCCAGGCAACGCTGACAGGTCTGCGGCAGCGCCACTTCTGCAGTCAGCAGCAACCAGATCTGTTCGCCCTGACCGCCGTCGGAGCGGATCTGCCCCTCGGCTGTGAAGCGCACGGGGCTCGTTGCAGCAACGCCCAGCACTTCTTGGTGCAGGCGTTTAAAGTGCGGGAGGTCTTCACTCCCCGTCAGACTGCCCTGGGCGCGGGCAAAGGCTTCCAGGTTCAGATGCCGGGCGTCATAGTCGTGTTTCATGCGCGCAGTGTAAGAGAATCAGACCATGCCAAACATTTCCGACCGAAAACTCATACTCGGCTCCACCTCGGCCTACCGGCGCGAACTGCTGAGCCGCCTGCACGTTCCATTCAGCGTGGAATCCCCCCACGTGGACGAAACGCCGCTGCCCGGGGAACACCCCGCCGCGCTGGCACGCCGCTTGGCACTGGCCAAGGCACAGGCCGTGGCCCAGCGTTTTCCGGACTGCGTGGTCATTGGTTCGGACCAGGTGGCCGATCTGGATGGCCAGGCTCTGGGCAAGCCCGGCAACCACGAGCGCGCGGTCGCCCAACTGCGCCAGATGCGCGGCAAGACGGTCGTTTTCCAGACTGCCGTGGCCGTGGTCTGCCAACAAAGCGGCTTTTGCCAGCAGGCGCTGGCGCCGGTCAAGGTGACATTCCGGGCACTGGACGATGACGAAATCGAGACCTATCTGCGGGCCGAGCAACCCTACGATTGCGCCGGCAGCGCCAAAAGCGAAGGACTGGGCATTGCACTGCTGCAGTCGATTGAAAACGACGACCCCACCGCCCTCGTGGGCCTGCCACTGATCCGCACCAGTCAGATGCTGCGCGCAGCCGGCATTGCCCTGCTGGGCACCAAGCCATGACCCCAGGCACGCTCTATCTGGTGCCCGCACCGTTGGACTTCGGTTGCGAAACCCTGGCACCGCTGGAGCGGGTCATGCCTGCTGGCACGCTGACCGTGGCGGCCACACTCACGCACTGGGTGTGCGAAAACGCCAAATCCACCCGCGCCTACCTGAAACGCATCCACGCGACCCACCCGCTGCGTGTGCCACTACAGGAAATGAACCTGCAGGAACTGCCCCACGCCGTCCACAAGAAGGGTGATCACCAGGGCCATTTCGATGCGCGCCCCCTGCTGCAGGCCGCGCTGCACGGCGAGAACATCGGTCTGGTGAGCGAGGCCGGCATGCCGGCGATTGCCGACCCGGGCTCGTCGGTCGTCCGTGCGGCCCATGAAATGGGGCTGCCGGTGGTGCCATTGGTGGGACCGGTGTCACTATTGCTAGCCTTGGCCGCCAGTGGCCTCAATGGTCAGAGCTTTGCCTTTGTCGGCTACCTGCCCAGCACTCCGGCCGAGCGCAGCCAGCGCATCCGCGAACTGGAAGCCCTGGCACTGAAGACCGGGCAAACCCAGCTATTTATCGAAACGCCCTACCGCAATGCCGCGCTGTTGCAGGCGCTGGTGCAGACGCTGCAACCCAACACCCGGCTGGCAACGGCTAGCGGTCTGACGCTCGACGCCGCAAGCTGCCACAGCGATCTGGTCAAAAACTGGAAAAATAAGCCCTGGACGCTGGAAGCCCATACACCCGCCGTGTTTGCCATCGGTCGCTAAACAACACACAGAGCGTTGAGCGCCGCCGGGTCGCCCCAAGGCGCGAAGGCCCCCATGGGGGGCAGTGACCCGTGCAACGGTGGAGCGTGGGGGCTTATTTAACGCAACGTGGGTGCCAGCCGCATCGCACGCACACCACCCTCGCCAATGGCGGCGCCAAAACGCTTGACCAGGCGCTCGGCCACATTGTCCTTGCGGGTGTAGTCAATCAGCTCCTCGGCCTTGACCACTTCGCGCGCAACAAAGTCCAGATTGCCCATTTGATCGGCCAAACCCTTGTCAATGGCCTGTTGGCCGGTCCAGAACAGGCCGCTAAAGGTCTCAGGGGTTTCCTTCAGACGGTCGCCCCGCCCCTTTTTCACCACGTCGATGAACTGCTGGTGGATCTGGTCCAGCATGGCCTGCGCAAACACGCGCTGCTTGTCGGTCTGCGGGCTGAAGGGGTCCATGAAGCCCTTGTTCTCACCGGCGGTCATCAGGCGGCGCTCCACGCCCAGCTTGTCCATCAGGCCGGTGAAACCAAAGCCGTCCATCAGAACGCCAATGCTGCCCACCACGCTGGCCTTGTCGACAAAAATCTTGTCGGCTCCCACGGCGATGTAATAGGCCGCCGATGCGCAGGTTTCTTCGACGACGGCATAGACCGGCTTGTTGTGCAGGGCCTTGAGGCGGTGGATTTCGTCGTTGATGATGCCGGCCTGCACCGGGCTACCGCCCGGCGAGTTGATCAGCAACACCACCGCCCGTGCGCCCTTGTCTTCGAAGGCACTGCGCATGGCGGCCACGATCAATTCGGCGCTGCCCTCGGAGCCCGACGCGATCTCGCCCTGGATCTTGACCAGCGCCGTGTGGGGGATCGAGGTGTCAGTCGCAGTGCCACCGCGGTCCATGCCCATCCACACCAACGCTACCAGAAACCCCAGCCATGCCAGTCGGATGCCGTTGCGCCAGCGGCGCGCCTGGCGCTGTTCGGTGATGGCGGCCATGGCCAGTTGCTCCAGCGTGGCGCGCTCCCACCCGGGGGCGCCGCCGGCACCGGGGGCAGCCTGTTTTGCTTCATTTTTAATAGCATCCTGCGCAGAATCTGCGAGGGCTGATGGCATATTTGGCATAAAGCCTTGGTCGCCGGGGATATGGGGGTCGCTCATTGTCAGAACTCAATAGGTTGCAGGTTGGAGGCAGTATGCCAGTGGACGACACCGTTCTGCTCGGTCATCGCGATCTTTATCAGGCCGCCCCGACACGGGCCGCCACGGCATTCACCGGTCTGGGGGCGGTAAATGGCCCCATGGGTGGCACACATCAGGTACTGGCCGGTGCTGTCAAAAAAACGGTTGGGCTGGTAGTCCATTTCCATCGGGACGTGGGCACATTGATTCAGGTAACCATACACCGTGCCCTCGAAACGGATGGCAAAGCCGCGGGATGCCCGACCGCAATAGACCACGTCAAATGGCACGGCATCACCGCTGTTCACCAGATCCGCGGAATTGCACAGGGGGACGGAGATCGCTTCGATCTGCTTCATGGGTATCCTATTCTTGGATCATGCGTTGGCCAGAAACCAGCCATGCAGTTCGGCAACCGAATGCGCCACAAAGCGCGGCTGCAATTCGACAAACGTATCGTGCGCGTGGGCGCCGTAGCTCACGCCAACACTGTCACAACCCGCGTTCAGCGCCATTTGCAGGTCGTGCGTGGTGTCGCCTACCATCAGCACCCGCTCGGGCGCCACGCCAAACTCCTGCATCAGCTCGTGGAGCATCAGGGGGTCAGGCTTGCCCGCAGTTTCATCTGCAGTCCGCGAGCCGTCAAACACGCCCTGCAAGGCAGCCGTCTTCAGGGCTTCATTCAGTCCGCGCCGGCTTTTCCCCGTGGCCACTGCCAGCACATGGTTGCGCGCCCGCAAATCGGCCAGCAGGGGCAGCACACCGTTAAACAGGCTGATGTCGTTCTGGTGCGCCATGTAATGGTGCTGGTAGCGCGCGCCCAGTTGTGGGTACTTTTCGGGTGGCACGTCAGGCGCCGCATGGGCCAGCGCCTGCATCAGACCCAGACCAATCACATACGCAGCGTCTTTGTCGCTGGGCAGACGCCCGCCCACGTCCACCACGGCCAGCTGGATGCAGCGGGTGATGATGGCCGTGGAATCAAACAGAGTGCCATCCCAATCGAAGGCAATCAGGTCATAGCGGCGTGAGGGAATGGGTGGCTTGGTACTTGGCATGGTGTGAAGAATATTTGAGCAAGATTCAGGCCGCTTGCGGCAGCACCTGGGCCACGAACTGTGTCAGCTCGGGCGGCAGCTCGGCCTGCAGTTCCAGTGGCTCGCCGCTTACCGGGTGCTTGCACCGCAGGCGCCAGGCGTGCAGAAACATGCGCTTGAGCGAAGGCTGGGCCCCGGCGCGGGCCAGGGCCTTGTTGGAGTCGAAGTCGCCGTACTTGTCATCCCCGGCGATGGGCATGCCCTCACTGGCCAGGTGCACGCGGATCTGGTGGGTGCGACCGGTCTTGATGGTCACTTCCAGCAACGAATAGCCGCGACCGGCATCGACGGCGGCGGCATTCTGCCCACCGGCAGCCCGAACCTTCACCAGGGTCAAGGAGGGCATGCCGTCCAGGTCATCCTTTGCCACCACCTTGACCCGGCGCTCGCCGTCGGGCAGCAGGTATTTGTGCAGCGGCTTGTCCAGCACCTTTTTGTTGGTCGGCCACTGACCCAGCACCAGGGCCAGGTAGGTCTTGCCGGTTTCGCGTTCACGAAACTGGTCCTGCAGGTTTTTCAAGGCGCTGCGCTTCTTGGCCACCAGCAGGATTCCGCTGGTTTCGCGGTCCAGCCGGTGCACAAGTTCCAGAAACTTGGCCTGCGGCCGCGCCATGCGCAACTGCTCGATGACGCCAAAGCTGACGCCCGAGCCTCCGTGCACCGCCACTCCGGCCGGCTTGTTGATGGCCAGCACGCACTCGTCTTCATACAGGATGGCGAACTCCCGGGCCGGCGCATGACTGGCCACCTGATCGGCCATGGCCTGCGCCTTTTCCGCAGCACGCTCTGACACGCGAACCGGCGGCAAACGCACCACATCCCCGGCGTTCAGGCGCGTCTCGGCGCTGGCACGCCCTTTGTTGACGCGTACCTCGCCGCTGCGGATGATGCGGTAGACGTGGGTCTTGGGAACGCCCTTGAGTTGGCGCATCAGGTAGTTGTCGAGCCGCTGTCCCACGCCATCTTCATCGACGGTCAGCAATTTGACTTGAGGCAACGGGGGAATCGGATTGCCCCCTATAATGTGTTTCACTAGCGATGCGCTGTAAGTGGTTGATTTGTCTGGAGTTTAGTCCACACGCCATACACAGACCCGCTGGAAGGTCGATGCCGCCGGGTTGGACTGCCTGCAAATCACACGCCAAATGCCTGTGATGGTCTGCAAACAGCACGGTCAAGACGACGAATTGAAACACTGATACGGAATACCCACAGTTCACAGACCCACGGTCTGTGAACGGAATGAAACGAGATGTTTGTCCTGTTGCGCCTGATTACCCTGTGCCTGCGGAGCGTTTTCGCCCCGTTGTTTGGCACAAATCGGCCTCCAGCCCCCGTCAAACGGGCGCAGTCAGCTATTAAACTGATAGCGATCACGCAAACACATCCCCTCGTCCCCATCCACGCGCCAACGCTTCGACACCTCGTTTGAGTCGAAGTTCTCCGGCAATTCCACCGCGTTTCTAGTCGTCAGTTCAGGTATCAACGCCCACCTCGGGCATGTAAAACTGATGAAGGACGCTATCCATGAAACGGATGCTTATCAACGCCACGCAGGCTGAAGAACGCCGCCTGGCCATTGTCGACGGACAAAAACTCCTCGACTACGAAATCGAAATCGAAGGGCGCGAACAGCGCAAGGGCAATATCTACAAGGCCGTCGT
>JBBQLM010000077.1:0-9180 GCA_038327925.1 Burkholderiales bacterium
GAGCATCTTGTGCGTTCAGTGCTGAATCATGTGCTGGGGCAGGAAACGCCTGGGCCAGATGCTATTAATAATGGAGCAAATCAAGCAAATTCAGCGCAGCTGCTTTTTGACACTGCCTTTGCCAGCTACCAGCAGCATTACCGCGCCATCAACGGCCAGCATGCGGTGGTGTATGCCGGCGTGGTGGACGGCTTGCTGGGGCTGCAGCGCGCAGGTCTCAAGCTGGCTTGCCTGACCAACAAGCCGTTGGCGTTTGCCCGGGAGCTGCTGCGTCTGAAAGGCCTGGACGGGTTTTTCACCGTGGTGTTTGGCGGCGACTCGTTTGAGCGAAAAAAGCCGGACCCGCTGCCTTTGCTCAAAACCTGCGAGGCGCTGGGCGTGCTGCCGGCCCGTACCCTGGTGGTTGGTGACTCCAGCAACGACGCGCAAGCCGCACGCGCTGCAGGCTGCCCGGTGGTGCTGGTCACGTATGGCTACAACCACGGCCAGCCAGTGCAGGCCGTGGACACCGATGGCCTGGTTGACACGCTGCAGGTGCTGGCAACGGGGCTGGTGCCCCGTTGAAAACTTCATCTGTTAACCGCAAGTCCTTGCCTAAGCCGTTTTGCCCAATAACGCGTCCTTGAGCTTGTCATCCGCCGGGTTGGAGCCCAGCCAGATGCGCATCAGGGCGTTGAAAAATTCGATTTCCTTGAAGGGCTCGCCCTGCGCTTTGCCCTTGGCGCTGATGGTCAAACCGGTTCCGGGCACCCAGTCCATCAAAATCACGTCACCCGACACCATCTTTTTCTGGTCTGCAAAAATCTGGCCCATTCTGATCAGGCCTGGAATCAACTTGGACATTTCGCCTTTGGGTGCGTTTTCCTCAAACCCCTTGGTAAAAGCCTTGCCCAGCTCATTGGAGTCGATGTCCCGCAGCATGGTGATGCTCATGCGCTTGGGGCCGGTAGCAGCAAAAAACTCTTCAGGTGTCGCCACTTTCTTGCCCACATAAAGCGCGCCTACATAAACCTTGAAAATCGCCTTGTAACGGATACCCGCCCCATTGAGCTGCAGTTTGGTGCCAGCCACATCGACGGTGTCCTCCAGTTTGACGCCTGCAACGTCCACTTGTGCGGCCAGCGCGCCCAGTGACAGCAAGGCACCGGCCAGCGCGACAGCACATTTTTTCCGTAAGTTCATGAAAGTCTCCTTTAATTCTCGGTGGGGTCTCTCGGGTGGATCTTCCAGGATCGCGCCTAATCGTCGGCCTGGCTGCCCGGAAAAGAACGAGTGTTCTTTTTTGTAACGCTATTTTCAAGCCCTCTGCAGTGCGTCGCAATAGGGTTTGCCAGAACGCTTTTTTGCTACACTTTGCCGGACATGCCTGATTTGCACTTCATTCACGCCACACTTCCGGGTCTCGCAGACCGGGGAGCCTGGGTCTGGCGACGCTGCTTTCGCACCCACGCCTGAGCGCGGGCAAGCCGCCACCGGTTTGCCTGCACCATGTCCGCCGTCCTGGCGGGCCACTTGAATGATCAGGGCCTCGCCTTATGCGCAAAAGCCCCCTTGCGAAAGACACCACCGTGATGACCGAACTCGAATTTAAAAGCCTGGCCAGCCAGGGCTATAACCGAATTCCGTTGATGGTCTAAGCTTTTGCCGATCTGGAAACGCCGCTGTCGCTTTAACTCAAACTCGCACATGCCAAAGACGGCGGGCGCTTAAGCTTTCTGCTGGAGTCGGTGGTGGGTGGTGAGCGTTTTGGCCGTTACAGTTTTATCGGCCTGCCTGCCCGCACACTGGTGCGGGCTTCGGGTTTTGGTGCAAACGCCGTGACCGAGGTGGTGACCGACGGCCAAGTGGTCGAAACCTCACAACAGAACCCGCTTGATTTCATCAGCGACTACCAAAAGCGCTTCAAAGTGGCATTGCGCCCCGGCCTGCCGCGTTTTTGCGGCGGTCTGGCGGGGTATTTTGGCTACGATGCGGTGCGCTATATTGAGAAAAAACTAGAGGCCAGCTGCCCGCTTGACACCCTGGGCTGCCCTGATATCTTGCTGCTGCAGTGCGAAGAACTTGCCGTGATTGACAACCTCTCGGGCAAGCTGTATTTGATGGTGTATGCCGACCCGGCCAGCCCGGAGGCCTATGCCCATGCCAAAAAGCGCCTGCGGGAACTCAAAGAGCAGCTCAAATACTCCGTCAGCGCCCCGGTGGTCAAACCAAGCCAGGCTTACCCGGCCGAGCGCGACTTTGCCAAGGCCGACTACATCGCGGCCGTTGAAAAGGCCAAGCGCATGATCGAGGCGGGTGACTTCATGCAGGTGCAGGTTGGCCAGCGCATTAAAAAGCGTTACACCGAGTCGCCGCTGAGTTTGTACCGCGCGTTGCGTTCGCTCAATCCCTCGCCGTACATGTATTACTACCACTTTGGAGATTTCCATGTGGTGGGTGCGTCGCCCGAGATTCTGGTGCGGCAGGAGCAGCTGACCGAAGCGGCAGGCGGGGGGCAAAAAATTACCATCCGGCCACTTGCAGGCACCCGGCCAAGGGCCTCGTCACCCGAAGCCGACAAGGCCGCCGAGCACGAGCTGGTCAACGACCCGAAAGAGCGCGCCGAGCACGTCATGCTGATTGACCTGGCACGTAACGACATTGGCCGCATCGCCAAAATCGGCACCGTCAAGGTCACTGAAGCGTTTGCAGTCGAGCGCTACAGCCACGTGATGCACATTGTCAGCAACGTTGAAGGCACGTTGCTTGACGGCATGAGTGGCATGGATGTTTTAAAAGCCACGTTCCCGGCGGGCACGCTCAGCGGTGCGCCCAAGGTCCACGCCATGGAAGTGATTGACCAGCTGGAGCCCATCAAGCGCGGGCTGTACGGGGGTGCCTGCGGCTACCTGAGCTACTCGGGCGACATGGATGTGGCCATCACGATCCGCACCGGAATAATTAAAGACCAGGTGCTGTATGTGCAGGCAGCTGCGGGCGTGGTGGCTGACTCGGTACCCGAACTGGAGTGGCGCGAGACCGAGGCCAAGGCGCGGGCTTTGCTGCGGGCGTCAGAACTGGTCGAGGAGGGGCTGGAGTGACTGCCGGGGGAATTCAGCTCGGGGGCATTCAACGCAGAGGCGCAGAGAACGCAGAGGCACCGCAGAGGGAAGTCACTGAAAAAATTATTGGTGCTGCCATTGAGGTACACCGGTTGATGGGGCCAGGTTTGCTGGAGTCGGTTGATCAGCAATCGATGCAGGTCGAATTGGCCTTGCGTGGTATCGAGTTTGAAGCTCAAAAGGCTGTTCCCCTCATTTATAAAGGGCAGGCAATGGCTACCCCTCTTAGGCTTGATCTGCTGGTTGAGCAGGCGGTGGTCGTTGAGATCAAGGCCGTGCGGATACTGGAGCCGATCTTCTCTGCCCAGCTGTTGACGTATTTGAGGCTGACGGGATTAACGTCTGGCCTGTTATTGAATTTCAATGAAATCACTCTCAAACAAGGGATTCAAAGGGTGTCCAACTCTCTGCGGCCCTCTGCGCCTCTGCGTTCTCTGCGTTGAAAGGTTCCCGAATGAAAATCCTCATGATTGACAACTACGACAGCTTTACCTACAACATCGTCCAGTACTTCGGTGAACTGGGTGCGCAGGTCGAAGTTTTCCGCAATGATGAGATCACGGTGGAAGGCATTGCCCAGCGCAATCCCGACCGCTTGGTGGTGTCGCCCGGGCCCTGCTCGCCAGCCGAGGCCGGCATCTCGGTGACAGCCATTCAGCACTTCATGGGCAAACTGCCGATATTGGGCGTGTGCCTGGGCCACCAGAGCATTGGTGCGGCGCTGGGTGGCAAGATCATCCGGGCGCAGCAACTGATGCACGGCAAGACCAGCGTCATCACCACGACGCAGGAAGGTGTGTTCGCCGGCCTGCCCAAGCAGTTCACGGTGAACCGCTACCACTCGCTGGCGATTGAGCGCGCCACCTGCCCCAAGGAGCTGGCGATCACCGCCTGGACCGACGACGGCGAGATCATGGGCGTGCGCCACAGTGGCTTGCCAGACGCCGTTCGCCTGGAAGGCGTGCAGTTCCATCCGGAATCCATCCTCACCGAGCACGGCCACGCCATGCTGCAGAATTTCTTGCGCTGATGGGTAGCAAAGTGCTATGAAATCAGTAGCTACTTATGTAATATCCACGAGGGCTGGAGGCCAATATGACCAATAAGATATTGGCGGGAGCGGTGGTTGACCTGCGCAGCGACACTGTGACCCGCCCCACGCCCGCCATGCGCGAGGCGATGCTGGCCGCACCCCTGGGCGACGACGTGTTTGGCGACGACCCGACCGTCAACGCCTTGCAGGACAGTCTGGCGCAGCGCCTGGGCTTTGAGGCGGCGCTGTTCATGCCCAGCGGTACGCAGAGCAATCTGTGCGCCATCCTGGCCCATTGCGGCCGGGGCGACGAATACATCGTCGGCCAGCTGGCGCACACCTACCGCTACGAGGGCGGTGGTGCCGCCGTGCTGGGCAGTGTGCAGCCGCAGCCCCTGGCGCAGGATGCCAGCGGACGCATGGCCCTGGCCGACGTGGCTGGCGCTATCAAGCCCGATGACTGCCACTTCGCCCGCACCCGACTTGTGTGCCTGGAAAACACCTGGAACGGCCACCCCATGCCCTGGGACTATTTGCAGGGCATGGCGGCGCTGGCACGTGACAAGGGCCTGGCCCTGCACCTGGACGGCGCGCGTCTGTTCAACGCCGCCGTGGCGTCGAAGTCGGCTGGCGAGTCGGCCTGGGATGCCGCACGGCGCATCACCGGGCTGTTTGACAGCGTCTCGGTGTGTTTCAGCAAGGGCCTGGGCGCGCCCATTGGCTCGGCCCTGTGCGGCAGCCGCGAGTTGATTGCCCGCGCCCACCGCGTGCGCAAGATGGCCGGCGGCGGCATGCGCCAGATCGGCCTGCTGGCCGCGGCCGCGGCCCACGCGCTGGATCACCATGTCGAGCGCCTGGCCGACGACCATGCCCTGGCCCAGCGCCTGGCGACCGGCTTGCAGGGCATTGATGGACTCGCCATGCGCTCGGTCCAGACCAATATCGTGTTTGTGGATGTGGCCGGCGACCGGGGGCCGGCTCTGCTGGCCTTTCTGAAGGACCGCGGCGTGCTGGCAACCGGCCTGATCGGCCTGCGCTTTGTCACCCACCTGGATGTGGATGCCCCCGGCATTGACCACACGATTGCCTGCGTGCGGCAGTTCTTTGCCCAGTCTGGCGATTCGTCTGCCACCCGCGCCGCAGCCGGTCCCTACTGAACCCCGGAGCCCTTGCGATGACCTCGGAATCCCTGCTGCTGTTCGTCATGGCCGGACTGCTGCTGAACCTGACGCCGGGGCCGGACGTGCTGTACATCGTCACCCACGCGCTGCGCAGCGGTGCCCGAGCCGGCATGGTCGCGGCGCTGGGCATCACGGCCGGCTGCTTCGTGCACATCTTCGCCGCCGCCGTGGGCGTGAGTGCGTTGATGGCCGCGTCCGCCACGGCGTTTACCGTGCTGAAGTGGCTGGGCGCCGCCTACCTGGTCTATGTGGGCTGCCGCCTGTTGCTGTCCAAGGCGGATTCTGCTATCAAATTGGAAGCTGTTCGGGCAGATTTCACGAGGGCTAGAGCCCCAATTGACTACAAGGCCATCTTCCTGCGTGGCTTCTGGACCAATGCGCTGAACCCCAAGGTGGCGCTGTTCTTTCTGGCCTTTGTGCCGCAGTTCATCGCCCCCACGGTGGAGCACAAGCCGATGGCCTTTTTGTTGCTCGGCCTGCTGTTCAACTTCAACGGCCTGTGGGTGAACATTGGCTGGGCGCTGGCTGCTGCCTGGCTGGCCGGGCGTGCCGGCGTGGTGCAAAAAAGCATGCACTGGCTGGACCGCGTGGCCGGCGCGATGTTCGTCGGATTCGGAATCAAACTGGCGCTCACGCAGTCGCCCAACGCCTAAGCAAAGGAAACACCATGCCAACTCCCTTGGGACAGATCACCCCGCAGGAAGCCCTGCAGCGCACCATCGAACACCGTGAAATCTTCCACGATGAGATGCTGCACCTGATGCGCCAGATCATGTCGGGCGAGATGTCGCCGGTCATGATGGCGGCCATCACCACCGGTCTGCGCGTCAAGAAGGAAACCATCGGCGAAATCACCGCCGCCGCGCAAGTGATGCGCGAGTTCTCGACCAAGGTCGAGGTGGCGGACCGCACGCACTTGGTGGACATCGTCGGCACCGGCGGTGACGGTTCCCACACCTTCAACATCTCCACCTGCTCGATGTTTGTCGCGGCTGCCGCTGGCGCCAAGGTCAGCAAGCACGGCGGGCGCGGCGTCAGCAGCAAGAGCGGCAGCGCCGACGTGCTGGAATCCCTCGGGCTGAATATCAACCTGTCGCCGACAGCCATCGCCCGTTGTGTAGCTGAAACCGGGATCGGTTTCATGTTCGCGCCGAATCACCATCCGGCCATGAAGAACGTGGCGCCGGTGCGCCGCGAGATGGGCATCAAGACCATCTTCAACTTGCTAGGCCCGCTGACCAACCCGGCCAGCGCGCCGAACATCCTGATGGGCGTGTTCCACGCCGATCTGGTGGGCATCCAGGTGCGCGTGATGCAGCGCCTGGGAGCCGAACATGCACTGGTGGTGTACGGGCGCGACGGCATGGATGAGGTGTCGCTGGGCGCCTCCACGCTGGTGGGCGAGTTGAAGGACGGCCAGATCACGGAGTATGAAATCCACCCCGAAGACTTCGGCATGGTCATGGCCAGCAACCGCGCGCTCAAGGTGGAAACGCCCGAGGACTCCAAGGCCATGCTGCTGGGCGTGCTGAACAACCAGCCGGGAGCGGCCAAGGACATCGTGGTGCTCAATGCCGGTGTGGCGCTGTACGCGGCCAATGTGGCCCCCAGCATGGCCGAAGGCATCGTTCTGGCGCGCAAAGCGATTGAGTCTGGCGCGGCCCGGGCCAAGCTGGATGCATTGATCACACTATCGGGCGAACTCGCCGCAAAGGGAACAACATGAGCGATATTCTGGACAAGATCATTGCGGTCAAACGCGAGGAAGTGGCAGCTGCAACCAAGCGAAAGTCGTTGGCCGTGGTGCGGGCCGATGCCGAAAGCCGCGTGTTGACGCGTGACTTTGTGGGAGCGCTGAAGGCGAAGATCGCTGCCGGCAAGCCGGCCGTGATCGCCGAGATCAAAAAGGCCAGCCCCAGCAAGGGTGTGCTGCGCGAAGACTTCATTCCGGCCGACATCGCGCAGTCCTATGCCGAACACGGCGCGGCCTGCCTGTCGGTGCTGACCGATGTGCAGTTTTTCCAGGGCGAGGTGGACTACCTGAAGCAGGCGCGGGCCAGTTGCCAGCTCCCGGTGCTGCGCAAGGATTTCATGGTGGATCCGTACCAGATTTACGAGTCCCGGGCCATGGGCGCGGACTGCATCCTGCTGATTGCCGCCTGCCTGGACGATGCGCAAATGAAGGACCTGGAGGCCATCGCCCGCAGCCTGGACATGGCGGTGCTGGTGGAGGTGCACGACGGCGCCGAACTGGAGCGTGCGCTCAAGCTCCAGACGCCGCTGATTGGCATCAACAACCGCAACCTGAAGACCTTTGAGGTCACGCTGGACACCACGCTCTCGCTCAAGGCCCAGGTGCCTGCTGACCGCCTGCTGGTGACCGAGAGCGGCATCCTGAACCGCGACGACGTGCTGCGCATGGGTGCGGCCGGTGTCAACGCCTTCTTGGTCGGCGAGGCCTTCATGCGCGCGCCCGACCCGGGTGAGGCGCTGGCGGCCCTGTTCGGTTGAGGGATATCAGCATGTCGGTCGCTGACCAACTGCAGTCGGCCCAGCCGTCGGACTGGCCGGTGGCGGACGGCTGGCAAGCCTTGGTGGATGGTTTTTTTCAGTCCGCGGCAGGGCAGGCTTTGCTGGCCTTTCTGCAGCAGCGCTTGGAGGCGGGTGCCACGGTCTTTCCACCCCAGCCGCTGCGGGCCTTGCAACTCACGCCGCCGGAATCGGTGCGGGTCGTGATCCTGGGCCAGGACCCCTACCACGGGCGTGGCCAGGCCGAGGGGCTGGCCTTCTCGGTGGCACCGGGTGTGGCACTGCCGCCGTCGCTGCGCAACATCTTCAAGGAGCTGCAACGCGATCTGGGTACGCCGCCACCGCCGTTTCCCCAACCAGGCGGCAGCCTAGTCAAGTGGGCGCAAAAAGGCGTTCTGCTGCTCAACACCTGTCTCACCGTGGAGGAGGGACAGCCTGCCAGCCATTCCGGCAAGGGCTGGGAGCTATTGACCGATGCGGTGATTCGCCAGGTCTCGCAGGAGGCGCAACCGGCGGTGTTCATGTTGTGGGGGGCGCACGCGCAGAGCAAACGCGCATTGATCGACGCCAAGCGTCACCTGGTGTTGACTGCCAACCACCCGTCGCCGCTGTCGGCCTTGCGCCCGCCACAGCCCTTTATCGGCTGCGGCCACTTTTCACAGGCGCGGACTTGGCGCGATCAGCACGCCGCTGGCCAGCCGATTGATCCGTAGAAAACGGACGAATACCAAAAAAAGAAGAAATCTTTTTGCCCTGACATGACAATGCCAATACATCGTGGCATAATCCGGGGTTCACCTTGGAGAGGTGGCCGAGTGGTTAATGGCAGCAGACTGTAAATCTGCCCTCTTACGAGTACGCTGGTTCGAATCCAGCCCTCTCCACCAGTGATAAATTGACTGAATATGCGTTTGTGCCTGTAAGGCGGGCCTATGCGGGGTTCGTATAGTGGTAATACCTTAGCCTTCCAAGCTAAAGCGAGGAGTTCGATTCTCCTACCCCGCTCCATAGTCGGTTTGTTGCGATAGGTTGTAAAGTTTTTTGCCCTTTTGGCTCAGTGGTAGAGCACTCCCTTGGTAAGGGAGAGGTCGCGGGTCCGATTCCCGCAAAGGGCACCAGTTTTATTGTTGCTGCTGGTGAATGCGCAATGCTGTAGTAGTTGTTGATTTGTACTCATTACTTTTCGGAGTCTGACAATGGGAAAAGAAAAATTCACGCGTACCAAGCCCCACGTGAACGTGGGCACGATTGGTCACGTTGACCACGGCAAGACCACGCTGACAGCGGCCATCACCACCGTGCTGGCAGCCAAGTTCGGCGGCTCTGCCAAGGCCTA
>JBBQLM010000078.1:0-8920 GCA_038327925.1 Burkholderiales bacterium
GCGGTGCCAGTCGGGTCGAATCCACTGCAGCTATCACCAACGGCGACGTCTGCCCGATATCTGCCTTGGCGCCGTACCTTAAGGAGAGGGACTGGGTTACACACCGTGCCGCAGCTGGGACCCGTCATGCTGAGCAATCTGGCTAAATGCGCCCATCCCCTCGAAAAGGTAAAACGAGCGGATTTCCCCTCTGAAACAGAGGATTTGAGGCCAAAAACGTAAACCCGCTTCAGGCCAATAGCGGGTGCAGCGGTTTGCGATCTGCCTGCTACATACCGGTCATTGGCAACCAGGGATCGACGGGCAGTTTTGTGGCGAGTACTTCATCAAAGCGAGCACCCGCCAAGACTGATAGCAGTCTATTGCGGCACTCTTAAGCCGTGGCGGCTCTGTTCCTGTAGATTGAAGCCGCAAAGTACCCTTCATTCACACGACGCGATGAATGCGCTGCCCCAGCATCTCCGGAGTGACCAAGGTCACTCCGTTTTCAGTCACATGAAAGCCACGGGCACGGTCGTCAACCGGGTCTAAACCAGCGCTGAAACCGTCTGGCAACCTGCAATGTTTGTCTACGATGGTGCGGCGCAAGCGCACATTCTTGCCGATGTGTACATCAGGCAAAACAACAGAATCTTCAATCAGACTACCCTCGTGTACCTTAACTTTGGAGAACAGAATTGAATGTTGAACAATGGCACCACTGACAATGCAACCACTTGAGATCAATGCATTGTGGGCTTCGCCCCTGCGCCCAGCTTCATCAAACACAAATTTTGCGGGAGCCAGTTGGCGTTGCAGACTCAAAATGGGCCAGTCGTCATCGTACAGATTGAGTTCGGGAACCACCGAAGTGAGGTCCATGTTGGCTTCCCAAAAAGCATCCACCGTACCCACATCACGCCAGTAGGGCGTTGTGTCGACCATATTGACGCAACTGTCTTTAAAACTGTGTGCGAAGACGCGATGCCGAGAAAGCAGCGAGGGGATGATGTCCTTTCCAAAGTCGTGGCTAGAAGCCGAGTCTGCCGCATCCCTCAACAACTCCGAAACCAGTAGTTCTGTATCAAATACATAGATCCCCATGCTGGCCAATGCATGTGTGGGCCGATGCGCCAGCGGGACCGGCTTTTTTGGCTTTTCCGCAAAGGCCACGATGCGGCTGTCCTGGTCAATGGACATCACTCCGAATTCGCTGGCCTGTTCGACCGGTACTTCCAAGCATGCCACAGTCATTTCAGCACCCCGTGCAGCGTGTTCAGCCAACATGATCGAGTAATCCATCTTGTACACGTGGTCACCACCCAGAACCAGTACCCGATCCGGCCGGGCTTCGTCAATGATGCGCGGGTTTTGATACACCGCGTTGGCAGTCCCGCTGTACCACGACTCTCCATGCTGTTGCTGTGCAGGCACCACGTCCACATATTCCCCCAGGCTTGCTGCCAGAAAACTCCAACCGCGTTCAATGTGTCGAATCAGACTTTGTGCCTTGTATTGCGTCAGAACTGCGATGTGGCGCACGCCAGAATTGACACAATTGCTGAGCGCAAAATCGATGATGTTCAGATTGCCCGCAAACGGTACCGCCGGTTTCGCGCGCCAATCAGTTAGCTGGTGCAGTCGGCTGCCTCGCCCACCAGCCAGCACCAGCGCATAGGTACGTTCGGTCAAATGTTTTTTTGGATCAAAGACCATGGCTAGGTGCCTTTAAGTGAAATGCTTCTGCTAGAGGTTCTGTCGCGGTAAGCATAAACGACAATTTCTGCATTGTGTTTAACGCTGACCGGCCGTGGGCTGCAGTTCCAACCGTTTGAGATCTTCCACGACCCCAAGAAAACTGGCTATCAGTGGCGCTGACAGACGCTCCACCAAACAGATCACGTGCACATGTGTGCTTAACGCCATGTCCCTGATCGGCAATACCACGAGGCGCGAATCTGCCACAAAGGCCGTTTGAGCGACAACACCCAGGCCCAGTCCCTGCGCCACGGATTCCCGCACCGCTTCACGGCTGCCAACCTCCAATGAACTGCGGACCCGTACGCCAGCGACGGCCAGTCCTGACTCAAAAATTGAACGTGTTTGCGAGCCTTGTTCGCGCAGCACAAATTCCTGGCCCTCCAGATCAGACAGCGTCATGGTCTTGAGGCTGGCTAGCGGATGTGATGACGATGCAAACACGATCAAGGGCTGTCGGCGGTAGGGTATGCAATGCACGCGCTGATCATCAACCGCGTGCAGCATGACACCCACGTCGTCACGATGATCAAGGATGCTGTCAACGATTTGTCTGGAGTCCCCGACGTTGATCGCCAGGCGAATTCGGGGAAACAGGGTGCGATAGCGTTTCACCATGGGCAGCACGTTGTAGGGGCCAACGGCGGCCACCTTCAAATGCCCTTCATATTGACTGCGCGCACTCAAGAGCAGTAGCGCAGCTTGCTGCTCAGCGTGGTAAATGCGGTTGCTGATTTCATGCAGGGCTCGGCCAAAGGTCGTGAGTTCTACCCCCCGTCCACGGCGTACAAAAAGTTCGACTCCAAAGCGTTTTTCCAAGCCTGCAATATGCGCCGAAATGGTGGGTTGCCGAATGCCGAGCAGACGTGCGGCGGCCGACATGCTGCCAGTGCGTGCAGTGGCATCAAAGGCTTTCAACTCAGCGGAAGAAGAGATATCCATAGATTTGATCTATAGGTTAATTGCTGAAGATGACAGTTTTATTAATGCTCTTGTCATGTTCACAGCAGACATTAATGGGTAAGTTCAGTTTTTGGTTTTCACACCTCATTTACCACTTCCAACTGTCATGAATACACACACTGAAGCAACCGCATCCATGGCTAATGGAAAGCGAGACACGCATGTTGTCCTCAGTACGGATTCATTGGCGGTTGTTTACGAGAACGGAACGCGGGCATTGTCACCAACTTCACTGAATTTCTTTCAAGGTGAATTTGTCGTTTTACTTGGGTCTTCAGGCGCGGGTAAATCCACGCTGCTGCGCTGCCTGAATGGACTTGTTTCTCCGAGCAGTGGTGAGGTGATGGCTACTGGCATTGGCAACTTGTCGCACCCGGCTCACTTGCGTTTGCACCGCCGGCATACAGGAATGGTCTTTCAGCAGCATCATCTCATCGGGCGACTGTCAGTTCTGGCCAATGTACTCATCGGTCGTTTGGGCTATCACAGCGCCTTGGCATCGCTCGTTCCCTGGTCGAGGATCGAAAAAGAAGGCGCACTGGCCGCGTTGGATCGTGTCGGGCTGCTTGATAGAGCACTGGATCGCGCTGACCAGTTGTCTGGCGGTCAGCAACAACGTGTTGGCATCGCGAGGGCGCTGGTGCAACGACCCAAGTTATTGCTCGCAGACGAACCCATCGCCAGCCTGGATCCGGCAACCGCCGAAGATCTGCTTACGCTTTTGCAGGGTATTTGCCGCAGCGATGGTCTGACGCTGGTTGTGAGTCTGCACCAGGTTGAGTTCGCGCGGCAGTTTGCCGATCGCATCGTAGGTCTGCAAGGCGGCGCTGTTGTATTCGACGGCACCCCGGTGGAATTGACTTTCGACCTGGCTGAAAACATTTACAGAGGCTCGCCAACCAGCGTGCGCCACAAGCCACTTGGCACCAACACCATTTCATTTCAACCGCAAGGAGTTCTATCATGAATCGCCGTCATTACCTGTTCGCTGCCGTCTTAGCTACGGTTTTTTCCACTTCTGCGATGGGCCAAGGCAAAGACCCGGGCAAGCTGCGCGTTGCGTTATTGCCTGACGAAAATGCAGCCACACTGATTCAAAATGCGCAGCCGCTAAAGCTGTATTTGGAGAAAACGCTCAACAAGGAAATCGAGCTTATTGTCACAACCGACTACTCCTCCATGATCGAGGCCATGCGTTTCGGCCGCATTGAGGTGGCGTATTTCGGCCCGTTTTCTTATGTGCTCGCCAAATCGCGCGCACCAGAGATTGAGCCCTTTGCCGTGGGCGTAGAGCGCGGATCGCCCACCTACAACTCGATTCTGATCGCCACCGCTGGCGGCCCGGTCAAGTCGTTGGGCGACATCCGGGGCAAGCCCTTTGGGTTTGGCGACCAAGCCTCCACATCCAGTCACCTGGCGCCGCGCGCACACATTCTTAAGAAAGTTGGGCTGGACGCCACCAAAGACTACCAACCGGTGCATCTGGGTGCCCACGATGCCGTGGCACGCGCTGTACAAGCCGGCCAAGTACCAGCAGGCGCGCTGTCCAAAGCGATTTATGACAACCTGGTGGCCAAAGGGAGCATCGATGCAAGCAAGATTGTCCAACTCGACTTGTCCGAGCCTATTCCCAACTACCCCATGGTGATGCAGGGCAATCTGGCCCCTGGTCTGAAGCAGGAGATTCGAGCCGCATTTCTCAACATGAAGGACAAGGAAGTGCTCAAGGCATTTCGCATCGATGGATTTGCCTCTACGGATGACAAAGCCTATGACGTGCTGCGCGAGACCGCCACACTGCTAAAGCTTGATCTGGCCAAGACCAAATGACGACGAGTGCTGTACCCGCTCGTTATACGCAGATTCTTTCGCAAGCACGTGCGCAATCGGGCCGTCAGACCCGGCTGGTCGTCGGCATCATCGCCGTGTGTCTGATCGCGTTGTGGCTGACCGGCTTCTTTGACCTTGATCGGTTTGTGGAGGGAGCACCCGCTGTAGCGCAACTCGCGTCGGAGATGGTGCCGCCCAACTTCACCCGTTGGCAAAGCTGGATCAAACCATTACTCGACACGCTGGCGATGTCGATTGCTGGCACTGCTTTGGCGGTATTGTTTTCGCTGCCGCTTGCCCTGATGGCAGCTCCGAACACCTCGCCAAATGCCGCTGTGTACCGTGTTACCCGCATGCTTCTTGCGGCCTTTCGCTCGGTGCCCGAGATCATTTTAGGCATTCTGTTTGTGGCCGTTGTTGGTTTTGGTGCGCTTCCCGGCGTACTGGCGCTGGCATTGCATTCCACGGGCATGGTCGCCAAGTTTTATGCTGAATCCATTGAGCATGTGGACCCCAAGCCACTGGAGGCCGCGAGTGCCGCAGGTGCCAGCCGTCTGCAAGTCATCACCCATGCGGTCTTGCCGCAAGTTCTGCCACAGCTGGCGGATATCACCATTTACCGTTGGGAATACCACTTTCGTGCGTCGGCAGTGCTGGGCATTGTCGGTGCCGGTGGCATCGGGTTTGAGCTGATGGCCGCGTTACGGCTCATCAAGTACGACGAAGTGTCTGCGATATTGCTGGCCATTCTGGCCTGTGTTTTGGTCGTCGACAGCATCGGTGCAGCCCTGCGCCGCAAACTGAAATAGCAAATTTTCAACAAAACTTTATATGAGCGCGCGTCCTAAAATTTTGGTTACTCAACGCATCCATCAAGAGGTGCAGCAACGCTTGGCCGTCCATGGCGATATCGACATGAACCCCGGCTCTGATCCTTGGCCCCAATCAGAGGTGACTCGGCGTGCCGCACCCTCCACTGCCCTGATGGGCTTCATGACCGATCAGATCGACAGCGCATTGCTCACTGCAGCTCCACATTTGAAAGTAGTGGCCTGCGCACTTAAGGGGTATGACAATTACGACATCTCGGCGTGTACTCAGGCGGGCGTCTGGGTCAGCATCGTGCCCGACCTGCTCACTGAGCCCACGGCCGAATTGGCCATCGGTTTGTCGATCTCGCTGGCACGACATGTACGCCAGGGTGATGCCTATGTCCGATCAGGTGTATTCAACGGTTGGCGCACGCACTTTTACGGAACAGGTTTGCACGGTTCGGTCGCGGCGGTTGTCGGGTTGGGGCAGGTTGGTGGCGCTATTGTGAACAGACTCAAAGGATTTGGCTGCTCGCAAGTCTTAGGGGTGGATCCCGCTGCATTGCTTTCCGGCGTTGAGATAGTTTCGCTGGACACTGCCGTCAGGTCTGCGGATTTTCTCTATGTGGCTGCTCCCCTTACCGCTGCCAGCCATTACTTGATTGGGCGAAAACAGTTGGATCAAGCCAAGGCAGGCCAGCTGATCATCAATGTTGGGCGTGGCTCTGTAGTGGACGAGACGGCAGTGACCCAGGCATTGAAGAAAGGGCAGATCGGTGGCTATGCGGCGGATGTATTTGAGTGCGAAGACTGGCAGTTGACCGACCGCCCCCGGCGGATCTCACCTGAACTACTGGCTCTGGACAACACGGTTTTCACCCCGCATATTGGATCTGCTGTGCAAAACGTGCGACTCGCCATAGAGCACAGTGCGGCTGACAACATCATTGCAGTACTCCAGGGCAGATCACCCCCCAACGCCATCAATCAACCGCGTCAAATTGAAACCAAGTCCTTTTCAGGAGAATTTTTAATTAGTAGCTGAGGTTGATCTGCAGAACAGCGTTAATCTGTATGCGCCTGATCGTGTTTGCAGAAGAAGGTCGGCATCGGACTTCCAGAAACCTGCCGTTCGCGACTGACTCCTTACGTTAAGGGTTGTAGGATGCCTGCCCGCAGTGGCATACCACTGGCGTCCCGATAACCAATAAGGGCGGGCGTCGTACAAGCCCTGAGGGAGGGAACCGCGGGGCCAGAAGCGGCCCGAGTTAAATCGTGCGGCTATGGGGATTTGAGATTGCCGGGTGTGGCTACGCAGTCAGCACGGGCCGTGTCATGGCTTTTCTCTGTGTAGAAACTTGCGCAGGCTATCTTCAAACGATGCAGATGTCCCTTGTATGAAGGGCCACATTTGCAGACCGAAAGTGATGCGGCCAAGCCTTCTCCGACTACCACGCTGTGCAGCAGTGGCAGTTTGATATGCAGCCAACTTGGCAAGCATGAATTCATGGCGCCCCCGTTAAAGAAGGTGGTGCACGAATCGACTGACCGCGCACAAACGACTCAAGAACAATCATCTGTGCGCCGCAGTGCGCGCAGACAAATACCGGGCGTACCGGCCCATCTATTGCGCCATCACCGTTGGTCTCTGTGACTGCGACAGTTGGCACCACGTTCAAGAGTTCGCGCGCAAGCGCAAGCTTCTCTTTGCGTCCGTTGTTGGCGATCAGGCCGAAGTGTCGGATGCGGTGGAAGCCGCCTGGCAGCACATGCAGCAAGAAGCGTCGCATGAACTCATCGGCGCTGAGCGTCATGGTTTTGTGGCGCGGCCTGTCCGGGTTGCTCTTGTCCCGGTAGTCTTTCCAGCGAAACGTTATCCCGCGCTCGTCCATCGCCAGCAACCGGGAGTTGGCTATGGCCACGCGGTGCGTGTAGCGCGACAGATAGGCCAGCACCGCTTCGGGGCCTGCGAACGGGCGTTTGGCATACACCACCCACTCAATTTTGCGCATTGGCGCAAGCCACCTGGCAAAGGCCTTTGGATCGGCCAAGTCAGCACTGTCACCAAAGAACCGCAGTTTGTTCGCGCGATGTGCCTCCTCCAGCGCTTCAAGAAACCGGCGTCGGAACAGGCGCGAAAGCACCCGCACCGACAAGAAGAACCCAGGCTTGCAGGACACCCAGCGCTTGCCGTCCGGCGAAAGACCACCGCCCGGCACGATACCGTGCACATGGGGATGGTGCGTGAGCGCCGAGCCCCAGGTGTGCAGCACCAGTGTCGCGCCTACCTCCGCTCCCAAATGCTTGGGGTCGGCGGCAATGGTGGTCAGCGTCTCAGCTGCGATCTCAAACAGCAGGCCATAAACCACCGCCTTGTTGTAGTACGCGATGTCGCTGATGGGTGCCGGTAGCGTGAAGACTACGTGGTAGTAATCCACCGGCAAGAGGTCGGCTTGGCGTGCTTCCAACCATCGTTTGGCTGCGATGGACTGGCACTTGGGGCAATGGCGATTGCGGCAGGAGTTGTAGGACACCTGACCGTGTTGGCAGTCCGGACAACGCAAAACGTGTCCCCCCAGCGCCGCCGTGCGGCACTGTTCGATGGCTGACATGACCTTGAGCTGACCCAGGCTCAGGTGGGAGCGCTGGGACACGCGCAAGGCTGGCCCATGGGCGCGGAAGATGTCCGCTACCTCCAGGGCACCAGGCCCCATGGTGTTGACCTATTTGGCTGGTTCGGGCGGCCGCGGCGTTGGGTTGACTGTGGACTCTAATGGGCTGATGACTTCGCGCAGGATGTCGGTGGCCACCTGGACGTACTGTGCGGTGGTCTCAAGCCGTTGGTGCCCAAGCAAAACCTGGATCACGCGGATATCGACCTTCTGTTCCAGTAGGTGGGTCGCAAAGGAATGGCGCAACGTGTGCATGGAGACACGCTTGTCGATCTTGGCGACCGTCGCGGCATCGTGGATGGCGCGATTGAGTTGGCGTGTTCCCAGCGATTGCAGTGGATCACGGCCCGGAAACAACCAGCCTCCGTCAAGCATCTTGCCCTGCGCCTTGGCCACCCGCCACCATACCCGCAGACGCTCCAAAAGAACCGGAGAGAGCATCGCGTAGCGATCTTTGCGGCCTTTGCCTTGTTCCACGCGCAGCGTCATGCGTTGGCTGTCAATGTCACTGACCTTCAGCGACACCACCTCGCTGACCCGCAGCCCTGTGCCATAGGCCAGCGACAGCGCAGTCTGGTGTTTGATGTGGGATGCGCAGGCAATCAACCGGGTCACTTCTTCCTTGCTCAGAACGACGGGCAATTTCTGCGGTACGCGCACCGACTGCATCTTGGACATGGCCTCAGGACGACCCAGGGTGACCTCAAACAGGAAGTTCAGACCCACGATGGTGGCGTTGAGCGTGATGGGTGAAGCTCCCGTGTCCACCATATTCAACTGGAAGCGGCGCAGGTCTTCGTCAGTGGCTCTGTCGGGGGAGTGACCCAAGAAGTCAGAGAGCTTGCGCACCGCCCTGATGTAGGTGGTCTGCGTCTTGGGTGCGAGCTTGCGCATGCGCATGTCTTC
>JBBQLM010000079.1:0-8879 GCA_038327925.1 Burkholderiales bacterium
TGAGCCCATCCCCTCGAAAAGGTAAAACGAGCGGATTTCCCCAATGAAAGAGTGACACGATATTTGCTGAAATCGCTTGATCCAGCAATGTAATGTCAGCCACCCCAGGAAAAATCAACAGTAACCCTCTCGGAGGTAGCCTGCGGAATGACCGTTCGGCCATGCTTGGTGAGCTTGACCAAACCATATTGGGCCATGGTGTGCAGCGACCGCGACACGTTGGGCGCATGTTTCCCGACCGCCTTGGCTAAGGCGTCCATGGAGTCTGGATGACTCTCACGAATGACCTTGAGCAAGGCCATGTTCTCATCGGACAGCACCCGTGCCATGGCGGTCACAGTGGGAAACCAAACGTTGGGTTCATCTTTGCCGCGTTGGCGTGTTCCCGCCGCAATCGCCAGTGTGCGGGCGCGCTGCACAGGCACTGGCGCAATACCGAACTTCAATACCTTGTTCATGGACTGATCTCCTTCAAAACGCGATCTACTTCAGCATAAAAATCACTGACCAACTGGTAAGCGGTGTCAAACTCGTACAACACCCCCTCGTCCAGAGCGTGTCGATGGCGGTGGTCGTACGGAAACCGTTTGCCAGCATGCTTAAAACGCGAGCCTACCGGCTTCACGCCATGGGCATTATCAAAACCGATGAGCCGGGTGTTATCCGGCGCATGCAGTGTCAGGCTGTACCTGATGCCGTGCGGTCGTTCCGCCGTTACGGGCACACTTGCAACTTCCATCTTGACCCAGTAGCCCGCATCATTTTGGACTTCAATATTGCCATCCAAGCCAAGCAAATACTCCAAACCAGTGGCCGGTGAACTTTGTGAATCCATGCCAAAGCATATCATGAAACGATAAGTGTTTCAATAACCAATGTGAGTGAAATATCCCTTTCAGGACCTCACCCACGCCTTTGATGCTTCAAGTATTTGGCGTTCCAAAGGCATCCCTCATTTGTCGTGCGCGCTTTGCCTGATCAGTGTGAAGGTAGACCGAAGTGGTGGAAACCGATGCGTGGCGCAGGTTGTCACGCACCGTGGTCAGCTCCGCCCCCCGCGCCAAAGCATGTGTGGCGTGCGTATGTCGCATCCAGTGTGGACTTGCCCGGCGCAGCTTTTCGGCAGTCTTTGGCGATTCGGCCTCAATGACGTCGGCAGTGGTCACGAAAAATCGCTTGGTGACGTTCCACAGCCGGGTCGAAGTGATACGGTTCTGACCGCTCCCAGCCTGCAGGTCAGCAATGAGCGGGGTGGACGGCTTCCACATGGCTGGTGTGGTTGGCACACCGCGCTGCATCAGGTAATGATCCAGCGCCACCCGGGCCAGCGGCGGCAAGGCCACTTTTCCTGCCTTGCTGCCCTTGCCGATCAGCTTGAGCCAATGGTCTCCCTGGGCATCCGTTTCAATCTGCCCCAGGGTGGCTCCCACGAACTCACTGGACCTCAAACCCGTGGCATATGCAAAGTCCAAAACGAAGCGCAGTCGCTGCGCTGCCGCAAGCTTCCAGCCGTAGGACCATTCCAGTCCATTGGCAACGGCTCGGATAATGGCCCACTCGCCCTCGGAAAACACGCGCCCCTCGTCCATGGGGGTGCTGCGGGTGCTACCGCGCACCTTGATGCCACTAAACGGGTTGGCCAGCACATAGCGCTGCTCGATCAGCCATCGAAACATTGCACCAATGACGCTCAAGGCATAGGCCGTCGAACGGGGCGATAAACCCGCCGAGAATGGCCGCCACTCTGGAGAGAATCTTGTTTGTGGTGACCCCACCCATCGACTGCGTGGTGCGGGGTTGCGCAGGAACCCCCGGTAAGCCGTTGCGTCCTCGGTTGTGAGCGACGACAGCGCACGTCCACGTTCAACAACTGCCCACAGAATCAGGCGTTCGGCCTCCTTGCGATAGGCCCGTTTTGTCGCACTGGACTCGTGCAGTGCCAGCCATGCCTGCACGGCTTCGTAGTCATTGTCAGCGCTCAGCGTACAACTGGATGGCGGTCCACGGAAGGTGCCCCTCAATCCGTTGAGTTCTTCAGGTACTTTTAGGCGCTCCCAAGGAACAACCTCTCGTACTGTTTCACTGACCATCAGTTCCCGCGCCCGTTCGGTCAGTTGCGGATTCGCCGCAAAGAAGGCTTCAATTTGACGTGCCCCTAGAGAACCGAGGCCTGGAATCGCAGTCCACCAGCGTTTGCGCCGGGGTACCCGCACAGTCAGCTGTGCCAGCGTCTTGATATCTTGGGCGTACAAGGCATTTGCAGAACGCGCAGAAAGCCACAGGCTCACGTCATCAGTGATCTTGGGAGCCGGTTCAGGCGCGGTCCGCAGTGCGTCAATGGCATGGGCAACCGCTTTCGCATGCTGGGCACGCTCACCTATCGGATGGTCAAGTAGGGCCACTAGATCGGCCCGGTGCCGCCTGCGTGCAATGCGGATCAGTTGACGGCGGATGCCTCCAATCATTCCCCGTGACGACTGTCCCGAAACCTTGTGCGTCTCCAGGTAATGGGCCACGGATTTCCGCGATGACAAACCGGCGTACCAGCCACGCAAGGCTGCGAGCTCAGCTTCGCCGGGGAATGCATCCAGGCCAGAACCATCCCCCAATTCTGGCGAAAGTGAGATCGATGGATTTTTCATGGGTTCCAGTTAGTAAACTTAACATCGCTACTGTGATAAGAAGGATTATCGCAATAGAATGCTTGAAATCACATAACCTCATCAGGGTTTTAGGCTGGTCATTCGCACGTTTGCACGTGAAATGACAGGTAAGGCGGCCACTGTCTGCATCTCTGCAGCATCTCTCCATTCCCATTTCACTTTTACGGGTTCAGCATCTGGCTGCGCTCGCC
This sequence comes from Burkholderiales bacterium, assembly GCA_038327925.1. Lineage (GTDB taxonomy): Bacteria > Pseudomonadota > Gammaproteobacteria > Burkholderiales > Burkholderiaceae_C > Allorhodoferax. The sequence continues at coordinate 2,855 of JBBQLM010000079.1, forward strand.
GTTGGAGTAACTCAACCTTGCCAAGTACAAAAATTCAAGCCTCCAGGCGCCTTTCCATTCTGTCTACTGAAGAAGTTGACAGCCTGTACGGTTTGCCACACTTCAACGATGGTGAACGCCACATCCATTTTGATTTGAGTCCCAAAGAACGGGAGACCATTGATGCGGCACGCACCATAACGGCGGGTGTCCACCTCGTATTGCAACTGGGTTACTTCAAGGCCAAGGCACAGTTCTTCGTTTTTGGTCTTGACAATGTTCAGCCTGACATTGCGCACATACTGACGCGTTATTTTCCGGGCAGGCTTATGGCCGAGGTGGGCGCTTTGTCAAAGCCGACCCGACTGGCCCAACAAAGAACCATTCTTGAACTGCTGGACTATCGCATGTCTGGCAGCGACGACAAGCAAGCGCTGATTGCTTTTGCGCAACGGGCGGCGATGCTTTCAACTCAGCCAAAATTCATTTTGCGTGAGGTGCTGGAGCATCTTTCAAGCCAGCGCATTGTGGCTCCGGGCTACACCTCGTTGCAAGACCTGGTAAGTCAGGCGGTGACAGATGAGCGCAAGCGAGTTACCCGAATGCTGGATGCCGCCTTGCCCACCGATCTGCAGCAATCCCTCAATAGCCTGCTGCACGCGGACGACAAAATCCACCTGATCAACGTCCTGAAACACGAGGCGAGTGATTTCAGCAACAAGGAACTGCGCCGGGAAGTCGGTCGGCGCAAGCAACTGTCCCCCTTGTATGCCTTCGCCCAATCATTTCTGATCGATGCTTCACTGTCCAGTGAGAGCATCAAGTACTACGCCGGACTGGTCCAGTTCTACACCATCTACAAGCTGCGCCGCATGGATATCTCCACGGTGCGCCTGTATCTATTGTGTTTTGCCTTCCACCGGTTCCGCCAAATCAACGACAACCTGATTGAGGCGTTCATCCACTTGGTCGGCCAGTTTGATAAGCACGCCAAACTGGCGGCGAAAACGGCCATGCAGCAGGCATCCGAGGAGGCCAATAGCAATTTGAAGGCTGCAGGCGAGGTGCTGGGTCTATTTATCGATAAGTCAATTGCGAGTGATTGCCTCTTTTCCACGGTCAAGGAGCGCGCGTTCGGCTTGCTGGAACCCACCGCTTTCACCTCGGTGTCCAACTTTCTGCGGAACGTCACCTTTGACAAGCTGGATTACGAGTGGACCTACTTCACCATGCTGTCACCAACCATCAAACGCAACTTGCGACATCTATTCTGTGACCTCGATTTCGCCGGCCGCTTGGAGAATGCCCCTTTGGTCACCGCAATCACCGTGATGCAAGACCTTTTGCGCCGCAGCAAATCACTGCGCCAAGCAGATTCCACACAGTTTCCGGAGAGTGTGATCCCCCAGATCCTCAAAAAGCACCTTTTTACCGAGTCCATCACGGACGGGGGAAAACGCAAAGCCCTGGATGTCGATCGATACGAGTTTCTGGTCTACCGGCTGTTGCGCAATGCACTGGAGTCCGGGGACTTGTATGTCAATCACAGCAACGAATTCCGCCAGTTTGAAGATGACCTGATCAGCGATGCACGCTGGGCACACAAAGACGCTGTGCTTGCCGAAATCGGACAGCCGATTTTGACCGCCCCTATCGAAGAAACCTTGGCCACATTGCGCACCAAGCTTGAAGACCGCCTGGTGAAGGTCAATGAACGCGTGGCCAATTGTGTCAACGCACATATCAAAGTTGCCGGTCAAGGCGAGAAAAAACGCTGGTCTTTGATCTACCCAACGATCCCAGAGACCGGCAATGCTCCGTTTTACAACCAATTGCCAGGGATTCCCGTTGCCCAACTGCTGCGGTTTGTGAATGGGAATACGAAATTTCTGGATGCCTTCGAGCATGTTGTAAATCGCTCCGTCAAGCACGCACCGGACCTTCGGGAAATCTTGGCCTGCGTGGTGGCGTTTGGCACCAACATGGGATTGGGCAAGATGGCCGAAGTTTCTGGCCTGAGCCACGCATCCCTGATTACCACCGCCCGCAGCTATCTGCGTCCGGAAACCCTACATGCCGCCAATGACGCCATCAGCAACGCCACGGCCGCGCTGCCGGCCTTCAAGCTCTTCAACATTCGTGATGAGTTGCACTCCAGCAGTGATGGCCAGCGCTTCGAAACCCAGATCAACACCTTTAACTCCCGATATTCACCCAAGTATTTCGGTTGGGACAAGGGCGTGAGTGCCTGCACCGTGGTTGCCAACCACGTGCCCATCAATGCCAAAATCATTGGCACCCATGAACATGAGAGCCATTTCGTGTTCGATTTGCTGTACAACAATACGTCGGACATCAAGCCCACCCGCCACTCGACCGATACACATGGCACCAACCAGGTCAATTTTTGGAGCCTGTTTGCCTACGGCTACAGCTTTGCACCCCGCTACAAAACATTGCAAAAGAAGACTGCGTCGCTGGTTGGCTTTGAACTGCCAAGTCAGTATCCCGCCGACATGCTGATTCGACCAAGCAATAAGGTCAATGTGGACCTAATCATCAGCGAATGGCCCAACATCCAGCGCATCATGGCCTCGCTGGCGCAAAAAGACACGACCCAGGCCACCGTGGTGCGAAAACTCAGCAGCTACGCCAGGCAAAACAACACCAAAAAGGCCCTGTGGGAGTTGGACAACATCCTTCGCACCATCTACATTCTGGACTTCATTGACGATGTAGAACTGCGCCAGAGTGTGCAAAAGGCACTCAACCGGGGTGAGGCCTATCACCGATTCCGCCGCGCGGTGTCATTCATCAATGGTGGAAAGTTCAAGGTTCAGACTGAAACCGAGCAGCAGGTCTGGAATGATTGCGCTCGGTTGATTGCCAACGCGGTCATTTACTACAACACGGCGCTGTTGTCCAAGGTATACGAACAGAAGGTGGCGGCCGGGGATCTGGATGCCATTGCGTTCATTCAAGGGATGTCGCCAGTGGCGTGGCAGCACGTGAACATGTTTGGGTCGTTCGAATTCAGCGACGATGAGCAGGGCATTGATCTGGAAGCCTTGGCGGCAAGGTATGCCGACTCGGTGTTCTGGAGCAACGCCACGCAGCCTGGCCAAGGGGACCTTTTTGATTAAAATCCACTGTTCCGAAGCCGCTGAAATGAAGGTCAGGTATGGAGCGCGGTGTATTTCGGCATGGCAGCGAAGGACGAAACCGCTGTCGCGGTAATCCCCGAGCCAGCATGTTTGGCTCTCATCCAACTTGGCGCGTGTCGATGTAGTGAATTGAGGCAATTGGCCTCGTTCACACAGGAGCACAGCCATGGAAACGTCAAGCCCGTCGGTATCTCCACTACGCCAACGCATGGAAGAGGATATGCGTATGCGCAAGCTCGCGTCCAAGACGCAGGAAGCCTACATCCGAGCGGTACGCAGGTTTACAAAGTATCTGGGTAGATCTCCAGACACTGCCACCGCCGAAGATCTGAGACTCTTTCAGTTGCATTTGGTGGACGAGGGCATCTCGGCCATTACGCTCAATGCCACCATCACCGGCTTGAAGTTTTTGTTTGACGTCACGATGGGCCATGGCGATGTTTTGGCGAAGATGCAGTCCGTACGGGTACCGCACAAGATCCCCGTTATCTTGAACAAGCAGGAGGTTTCTCGCCTTATTGCTTGTGCCGGAAACCTGAAGCACCAGACCGCACTGGCGGTGGCATACGGAACTGGATTACGGGTCAGTGAAGTGCTTGCACTCAAGGTGAGCGACATTGACAGCCAACGCATGACGCTACGCGTGGAACAGGGCAAAGGTGGCAAGGACCGTTACGCAATGATCTCCCCGATATTGCTGGAACGCCTGCGCGTGTGGTGGCGAGTGGCTCGTGCACAAGGCAAGATGCTCAACGGTGGTTGGTTGTTTCCCGGTCTTGACCCGATAGATCCGCTCTCCGCGAAGCAACTCAACCGTGCCATTCATGAGGCCGCTACGCTGGCCAAGATCGACAAGCGGGTCTCCATGCACACGCTGCGTCATTCCTTTGCCACGCATCTGTTGGAGCAGAAGGTCGACATTCGTGTGATTCAGGTGATGCTGGGCCACAAAAAGCTGGAGACCACGGCGCTCTATACCCAGGTAGCCACCGAGATTCTTAAAGAGGTGATCAGTCCGCTGGAAACGCTAACGCACAAATAGGCCACCTCCATGGGGCCTGGTGCCCTGGAGGTGGCGGACATCTTCCGCACCCATGGGCCAGCCTGGCGGCTTGCTCAGCGCTCCCACCTGAGCCTGGGTCAGCTCAAGGTCATGTCAGCGATTGAACAGTGCCGCACAGCGGCGCTGGGGGGACATGTTTTGCGCTGTCCAGAGTGTCAACATGACCAAGTCTCTTACAACTCCTGCCGCAACCGGCATTGTCCCAAGTGCCAGGCCGTTGCCGCCAGGCGCTGGTTGGAGGCCCGCCAGGCTGATCTGCTGCCGGTGGATTACTTCCATGTGGTCTTCACGCTGCCAGCCCCCATCAGCGACATCGCCTATTACAACAAGGCGGTGGTCTACGGCCTGCTGTTTGAGATCGCCGCTGAAACGCTGATCACCATTGCCGCAGACCCCAAGCACCTGGGTGCAGAGGTAGGTGTGACGCTGGTGCTGCATACATGGGGCTCGGCGCTCACGCACCATCCCCATGTGCACGGCATCGTGCCGGGCGGCGGACTCTCGCCGGATGGCAAGCGTTGGATGTCCTGCAAACCTGGGTTCTTCCTGTCGGTGCGGGTGCTCTCGCGCCTGTTCCGGCGCCGCTTCCTGGAGGCACTGGAGGATGCCCACCGTGCGGGCAAACTGCAGTTCTTTGGTGACAGCGCTGGCCTGGCCGATCCCAAGTCCTTTGCGAAGTGGCTGACGCCAATGCGCCAATGCGACTGGGTGGTGTATGCCAAACGCCCGTTCGCCGGCCCTGAAGCGGTGCTGGCTTATCTGTCGCGCTACACGCATCGCGTGGCAATAGCCAACTCCCGGTTGGTGGCAATGGACGAGCATGGCGTGTCGTTTCGCTGGAAGGACTACCGAGACAAAGGTAACCCAGACAGACCGCGGCACAAAACCATGACGCTCACGGCCGATGAGTTCATGCGCCGCTTTCTGCTGCATGTGTTGCCCTCCGGCTTTCACCGCATCCGTCACTTCGGTTTGATTGCCAACAACGGACGTAAAGAGAAGCTCGCGCTTGCGCGCGAGCTATTGAACGTGGTGGCTGCTATCCCAGTCACCGATGACAACGGTGACGATGCAGCTGATGAGCCAGTGCGCCCGACGTTTGTCTGCGCGCGCTGCGGCGCGCAGATGATTGTTCTTGAATCTTTCTTGCGCGGCCAGTCGATTCGTGCACCACCTTCTGTGTCGGGGGCGCCATGACTTCATACTCGCCAAGTTGGCTGCATATCAAACTGACACTGCTGTGCAGCGTGTCGGTCGGGGAAGGCTTGGCGCCATCGCGCCCGACCTGTAATTGTGGCCATCCATGCGTTAAACATCTGCCTCGTTTGAAGCGAGCGTGCGGAAGTTTCTACTCAAGAAAAATCCACGACACAGTCCATGCTAACTTCGTGGGCGCACCTGGCAATCTCAAATCTCCATAACCGCACGGTTTAAACCCGGGCCGACTCTGGCCCCGCGGTTTCCTCCCTCGAGGCTTGTACGACGCCCAACCTTGTGAGATATCGGGATGGACTTGGCTCGCCCCTGCGGTTGGGCATCCTACAAACCTAAACGCGAGCCGGTGTTGGTCAAAATCAATTAGAGTCCGCTTTTGGCGTCAAAACAAACCTGCCCGGCTCACCTCACATCCAGACACACCTCAGCCATGAAACCTCTACAGCTTTTTGACCCGGCCTCCAGCACCTACACCTATGTGCTGTTCGACGAGACCACCCGCGACGCCCTCATCATCGATCCGGTGGATGAGCAGATCGAGCGCGATCTGGCGACCGTGCGCCAGTATGGGCTCCAGCTGGTGTGGACCGTGGAAACGCATGCC
>JBBQLM010000080.1:0-8092 GCA_038327925.1 Burkholderiales bacterium
ATTCGGCTCGCCATCCGGTTCTGAATTCATCGAGGTTGTGTAAGTAGTTGATTTATAAGGATAGTTTCAAGCATGGACAAGCTAAGGATTCGTGGGATTTCCTTCACGCTGTGATGGGCAAGATGCAGTCGCTTCTTTGTAGTGGCAATCAATATCTGCACCTTCACGGCGCGCTCGCTGGTGCGAAAACACACCTTGATGCGCAAGTCCCGTTTGATCACTGTGAAGAGCAACTCCGCCTGCCCGCACAGGCGGTACAGATCGGGGATCACCTCTGGAGTCAAACAGAAGGTGCTCGTCAAAAGCGCCAAGCGCCCTCCAGTGTCGTCCCTGACTACCTCCCGGCGCATCGTTGTGGGGAAGTCACTGCTCGACGGATAGGTCGACCGTTCGTATCTGTTGGTGTTTGCTATATGGGACGAATACAGGGTGGATCGGATCAACAAGATGTTTGATCTAACGAAGGCGGAGCGCGACTTCGGGAATGGGTGGAGGGAGAGCTACCGCAAGCTGGTGCTTGACAAATATCTTCAACGGGGCAGTGAGCGACATGTTGACATTGCACAGGGTAGATCGCTAATTCCCATAGCTGCACAGGGGGGTGGATTACACGTCGGTGAAGGACTTTTATCCGAGGCGTCTCGATCAGAGACTGCTCAGCAGTGCCATTGGCAAGGTGCTCAAACGTGATCTCCGCGAGCGAGCTCAGAACAGACCGTGAAGACCAGGCAGCACCAATACACCCAAAGTTGACTAAATTCTGAAAGGTAAATATGAAAATCCTAGTCGCCGTCAAACGCGTGGTGGACTACAACGTGAAGGTCCGCGTCAAGTCGGACAACACCGGTGTAGATATCGCTAACGTCAAAATGAGCATGAACCCGTTTGACGAAATCGCCATTGAAGAAGCCGTTCGCCTTAAAGAAAAAGGCATTGCTTCTGAAGTGATCGTAGTCTCTTGCGGCGTGACCCAGTGCCAAGAGGCGCTGCGCACCGCCATGGCCATTGGCGCTGACCGCGCCATCTTGGTGCAAACCGACATTGAACTCCAGCCGCTGGCTGTGGCCAAACTGCTCAAGGCCCTGATGGACAAAGAGCAGCCCGGTCTAGTGATCCTGGGCAAGCAAGCTATTGATGATGACTGCGCCCAAACCGGCCAGATGCTGGCAGCTTTAGCTGATCTGCCGCAAGCCACCTTCGCCAGCAAGATTGAAGTGGTGGCCGGCGATGGCACAGGCGCCATGGGTAACGCCACCGTCACGCGTGAAGTCGACGGTGGTCTGGAAACCATCTCCGTCACGCTGCCGGCCATCGTTACCGCTGACCTGCGCCTCAATGAGCCGCGCTACGTGACCCTGCCCAACATCATGAAGGCCAAGAAAAAGCCTTTGGAAATCGTCTCCCCAGAAGACCTTGCTGTGGACGTGGCCCCGCGCCTGAAGATCATCAAAGTCTCAGAACCACCCAAACGCAGCGCCGGCATCATGGTGCCCGATGTAGCCACCCTGGTGGACAAGCTGCGCAACGAAGCCAAAGTGATTTAAGGAATAAGTGAAATGAACGTCCTCGTTATTGCCGAACACGACAATCAGACAATCAAACCCGCCACGCTGAACTGCATCATGGCAGCAGCCCAGCTCAGTCTGTTCACCGAAAGCCGTCTCCATCTTTTAGTTATGGGGAACAACGCCCAACCCGCGGTGGAAGCAGCTACCCATATTCCCGGCGTATCCAAAGTCGTACATGCAGATGGACCGCAGTTTGCCCATGCGTTGGCCGAGAACCTGGCCGCCCAGGTTCTGGCCGTAGCCAGCAATTACTCCCATATCCTGTTTGCCGCCACTGCCAGTGGCAAGAACGTTGCACCGCGTGTGGCTGCCCAGCTCGATGTCGGTCAGATCTCCGACATCACCCGCATCGACAGCCTGGATACTTTTGAGCGTCCGATCTATGCTGGCAATGCCCTGGCTTGCGTGCAAAGCGTGGACGCTATCAAGGTGATCACGGTGCGTACCACCGCCTTTGATGCTGCATCTGACAGCGGTGGCGTGGCCACCGTTGAAGTTCTATCTGCTGTACCGGACCAAGGCAAGACCACATTCGTCGGCAGCGAGATTGCCAAGAATGACCGCCCGGAACTGACCGCCGCCAAGGTGGTGGTCTCCGGTGGCCGTGCCCTGGGCTCGAGCGAGAAGTTCACCGAAGTCATGACTCCACTGGCTGACAAGCTTGGTGCCGCCATGGGCGCATCGCGCGCTGCGGTGGATGCGGGCTATGCGCCCAATGACCTACAAGTGGGTCAAACTGGCAAGATCGTCGCGCCTCAGCTCTACATCGCGGCGGGTATCAGTGGTGCCATTCAGCACCTGGCCGGCATGAAGGACTCCAAGGTGATTGTTGCAATCAACAAGGATCCGGAAGCTCCGATCTTCTCGGTGGCCGATTATGGGCTGGAGGCTGACCTGTTCGTCGCAGTGCCAGAGTTGGTAGCGTCGCTGTAGGTCGGTAGCACTGATTCGATACAAAGGACAACGCATGGCTTTTCTACACAAATGTTTGTTAGAGGTGCGAGCCCGACAAGGGGAACACGACACATTCGTTGGGCAATGCCCTGCACACCCCTCAGCGCCTTTTTTGAATCAACCCGACACGCAAGCATGCCACGCCACGTCTTGCGCGGGTACGAATGAGACTTGGACCCACGAAATCGAGAGCTTATGTTCCTCACACTACTCAAATCCAAAATTCACCGTGCCAGCGTAACCCATTGCGAGTTGCACTACGAAGGGTCCTGCGCGATCGATGAAGACCTGCTCGATGCTGCCCAACTGGTGGAGAACGAGCAGATCCACATCTGGAACGTAAACAACGGTGAGCGTTTTATCACCTACGCCATCAAGGGTGAGCGTGGCTCAGGGATGATTTCGGTCAATGGCTCGGCATCCCGGCGCGCCGCTGTGGGCGACTTTCTCATCATTGCCGCCTTTGGCATTGTGGACATGGCGCAAGCGCCCGCGCATCAGCCCTTGCTGGTGTTTGTCGATGAGAAGAATCAGCAGACGATGTTGCGGAAGAAAGTAGCAACCCAAAAAATGGCCGTGGCTGAATAGCCCTTAACAGTCACATCACGTGAACTCCATGCACATTGTTCGGACCATCGCCGAACTACGCGCGCACCTTGCTCAGTTCCAAAGCCCCGCCTTTGTTCCGACCATGGGCAACCTACATGACGATCACTTTCGAGTGGCACGCACGGCCATGCCAACCTTGAAAGGGCGGGTCGGCAGCCGAACTACATGGTGGTACGGCCGCTGCTGGGACCTGCAGGCGCCCCAATCGGTTGATAGCCCGAATGAATGGGAAGTACTTGCTGCGGACAGGATTGGCAGGAGTCGAATGGATAATAACTTGAAGTCTGATTTGTCCATTTTTGAAGCGCGCCACCACACGAATATTGAACGAGACACACCATGACCAACGAGGAAATTCTGGCCCAGTACGGCCCGCGCGAAGCAATGGAATACGACGTGGTCGTTGTGGGCGGAGGCCCCGGTGGCCTGTCCACGGCGATCCGCCTGAAGCAACTCGCCGCCGAGAAAGGCAGCGACATCTCTGTGGTCGTGCTGGAAAAAGGCTCCGAACCCGGTGCCCACATCCTCTCGGGCGCCATCATGGACCCGATCGCCCTGAACGAACTCTTTCCCAACTGGAAAGAACTCGGTGCACCGCTGAACCAGCCTGTCACCGACGACGCCATGATCATGCTCAACGAAACCTCGGGCTTTCGCATCCCCAACTTCCTGCTGCCCCAGTGCTCGCAGAACCACGGCAACTACATCATCAGCCTGGGCGCACTCACCAAATGGCTGGGTGAACAGGCGGAAGGCCTCGGTGTGGAAATCTTCCCCGGCTTTGCCGCAGCCGAGGTTTTGTACAACGACGATGGCTCTGTCAAAGGAGTTGCCACCGGCAACATGGGCGTCGGCAAGGACGGCAACCCCGGCGAGGCCTTCCAGATCGGCATGGAACTGCTGGGCAAATACACCATCTTTGCCGAAGGCTCACGCGGCCACCTGGGCAAACAGCTCATCGCCCGGTTCAAGCTCGACGAAGGCTGTGACCCCCAGTCCTACGGCATTGGCATCAAGGAACTGTGGGAAGTCGACCCTTCGCGCCACCAGCCCGGCTTTGCCATGCACACCGCCGGCTGGCCCATGGACGAGCACACCTATGGTGGCTCCTTCATGTACCACATGGAAGACAACAAGGTCGTGCTGGGCTTTGTCACCGGCCTGAACTACAGCAACCCCTATTTGAGCCCGTTTGAGGAATTCCAGCGCTGGAAGACCCACCCCAACATCCGCTACTACCTGGAAAACGACAAGGGTGAAGTCACCGCCAAGCGCCTGTCCTACGGCGCGCGCGCCATCACCGCCGGTGGCCTGATGTCCCTGCCCAAGACGGTATTTCCCGGTGGCGCCCTGGTGGGCTGCGATGCCGGCTTCCTGAACGTGAGCCGCATCAAGGGCAGCCACACCGCTATCAAGACCGGCATGCTGGCCGCCGAAGCCGCCTATGCGGCCGTGCAGGCCCAGCGCCAGCACGATGAACTGACGGCGTATCCGGAGGCCTTCGAGAGCAGCTGGGCCTTCAAGGAACTCAACAAGTCACGCAACTTCAAGGCCTGGTTCAAATATGGCCTGACGATGGCCACCCTGGCAAACGGCTTCGAGCAGTTCACCCTCCGAGGCAACATGCCCTGGACGATCCGGCGCACCAAGGCCGACCATGAGTACCTCAAACCCGCGGCCGAATGCAAGCCGATTGACTATCCGAAACCCGATGGCAAGCTGACGTTTGATAGGCTCTCCAGCGTGTTCATCGCCAATGTGAACCATGAGGAGCAGCAGCCGTCCCACCTGACGCTCAAAGACGCTTCGGTGCCGGTCAGCATCAACCTGGCCAAGTACGCCGGTCCCGAGGCACGTTACTGCCCGGCCGGGGTGTACGAGTTTGTGAAGAACGACGACAACACGGACCGCCTGCAGATCAATGCGCAGAACTGTGTGCACTGCAAGACCTGTGACATCAAGGACCCGACGCAGAACATCGTGTGGGTCACGCCCGAAGGGGGCGGTGGGCCTAATTACGCGGGGATGTGAGGGATCCCCATCAAAGAAAAGGGCATGCACTTGGAATGAGGTAGAGACATTTGGAATCTTAAAGAGGGTACGGGTATTTGATGTGACCCGTTTTATTGGGGCACTTCGGTGCCCCATTTCTTCGTGCGCCCGGCATTGGCGCACTCCAACGGGCACAAGTTCCTTCGCAAGCTGGCCACAGTGAGCGAAGTGACGCGCAGCTGCATGAGGGTGCCCACCGGACTCAGGTTGTTCTTCACCAGTTCATCAAACTTGGGGCGCGTGTGCACTAGACACCCTGCGCCAATGCGGGTCTCCTCCTGCATTACCTTGTCGTACCCACCATAGCCATCGCAGACCAGCGTGCCCGACCAGCCCTTGAGGAATTCAAGCGGGTAAACGTTTCTCGGGCACGACGTGATCTTCCTCGTCGACCACAGACACCACGCTGTTGTTTGAATGAAGGTCAATTCCGGAATATTTCATCTCAGCCTCCAGCTTGGTTAAAGCAAGTTTGCAAGCTCACTTTAGACCCAACACCTACCTCGAAGGCAGGATGCCGGCTGGATGATTTTCAGAACCGTACCGGACTCCCGCCGTCTGTCGCCTGCTCAACCCAGCGCCAAGAACTCTACCCAGTTGCCGTCCGGATCTGAAACAATACCGATGCGCACACCGGGGCGCAGTTCGCGCTCTTTCATGATCACTTTGTGACCCTGGTCAGCGCATGACTGCAGTATTTCCGTGATATTGGTAACCGTGATCGTCCAATAGCGATAACCGGTCGCACCGGGGATGCCGCCGGGAGGGGCTGCTGCAGGTGTGCTGGCAAGGACGACCAGCTTGATCATGCTGTCCCCGCAAAGCATCTGATGCATGACGCCATCGCCACCCAGCATCGGCATTTCGCGCAGGTATTTGAAACCGAGCACTTCACGGTAGAAAGTTAGCATGGCTTCGCCATTGGTCGTCACGATGCCCAGGTCGATGGCTTGCTTGCCGAGTTGTATGCCCACAGTTTTATCCTAGTTGTTAGGTGGTGGCACCTTAACTCAGGTAGAGCGACCCGTCAGTCACCAATGTGGCTGAACCTGGGGCCTCGTTCAGGTCACGGCCACATGAGTCGCTGCCGAGCGGGCCGCAATGGTTCTGAAAATAAACGAGCCCGAATATTGTTAGTGCAACATCCTTTCTGTATTTTCCCTGAGCATTGAGCCTGGCGGTTTTCGGTTCTGGGAATTTTTGAATAGGCCCCTGCCAGGCCGCCGGAGGCCCCCTTTGTGGGTCTCACGACAGAAAGAAATATCATGGCCCAACGAGCCAACCCCGAAGAAATCTCCCATCCACTTCATGAAGCCTATGCATGCCTACCCGCCAACGGCCTGGATGGTGCCGGTGAAGCCCTGCGCATTCTGGTTAACGAAGCTTCTCGCATTGAGCGTTCCCAGCATTTACAGGCCATGCCCTACGAGCGCAGTGCACAGCGTGTTGACCAAGCCAATGGGTACAAATCCAAGACCATGCTCACCCACATGGGAGAAATTACCTTTGAGGTGCCCCAGGTGAGGTCCGGTGGTTTTTTACCCGAGCGCCTGGAGCGCGGCAGCCGCTCGGAGCAGTCAGTGAATCTGGCGTTGGCCGAAATGTACGTCCAAGGGGTGTCTACCCGCAAGGTCATCGAAGTGCTGCAAAAACTGGTGGGTCCTGAGGTCAGTATCTCATCGACCCAGATCAGCCGCTGCGCGGAGAAGCTGGACGTGGGGCTTGAAGCCTGGCGCAACCGCCCACTGGACGAGACACCCTACGTGCTGTTGGATGCGCGCTATGAACACGTACGCGAGGCGGGGCAAGTGGTGGACTGCGCCGTCTTGGTGGCCGTGGGCGTCATCGTCTCCACCAGCAAGGAGTGCTTTGTGTTGGCAGCCAAATCACTGCCTGGCAATCCGTATGACGGACACACCCTGCAAGCCTGTATCGAGCAGGCCACGCACGTTACAGGCGTTGCCCCTCAGGAGGCTTACGCCGACCGCGGTTACAAGGGGCATGGCTGCAATACGGACACCTTCAAGGTGTGGATATCAGGCAGCAAACGCGGTGTGACCCACATAATTGAGCGCAAGCTCAAACGACGCAATGCGGTGGAGCCGGTTATCGGCCACCTGAAATCGGATGGCAGGCTGGCACGTAACTTCCTCAAGGATGTTGAGGGTGATGCGATGAATGCGCTGCTGTGTGGTGCTGGGCACAACTTGCGCAAGATCATCAGGAAGCTGCGGCTTATTTACGCCTTCTGCGGATTCTCGGTGCGTGACTTGTTGTCGCTCATATTGCTGCCTGACGCGACCCATTCAAAACCAATGGTCCAGTTTCGATGAGCGATATACAAGACCCTCCGAGAAAATCTAAAACGGAGTTTCTCAGGGACGACTAACTGGCCAGAGTACACACCATGCAAGAGTCGAATTTCCCTGTCATCAACACAAAGCGCCGGCACAGTGCCGCCTTCAAACGTAAGCTGCTGGAACTGATCGAGCAGCCCGGCGCATCGGTGTCCGCTGTTGCCCTGGAACACGGTGTCAATGCCAACTTGGTCTTCAAGTGGAGGCATGCAAAACTGGAGCGCCAACGTTCCCCGCGGGTGGCGCGTCAGCCAGTGCGGCTGCCAGTGTCCGTTGATACGCAAGAATTGTTTCTAACGGCACCGGCACCTGAGCCAGACAGACCTGAACGCAAAGAGGGTGTGATTGAGGTGGAAATGGGTGGTGCCCGCGTGTTGCTGCGTGGCAGCGTTGATCCGGCCAGTGTGCGCAGTGAAGTGGACCCCATCATCAAGACAGACTTGACGGTAGTTTAAGTTGCACCCGATTTCACACAGCTGGACGGCGCTGCCCCGGTTTTTGCATTTTGTATTGCTGATGACTCATTCTCTACCCTGACTTCCCCGAACTCAG
>JBBQLM010000081.1:0-7788 GCA_038327925.1 Burkholderiales bacterium
CTGAACTCGGTGGAGAAGATGCAGGTGTTCTGGCCCTGGTCTTCCTTCAGAATGTCGGCCTGCACCGTGCCACGCACATTGGCCAGCACCCATTCACGGATCTTGGCGGCCTCAGTATCCGTGGGTTGGCGGCCGTTGTCGGCCTGGAATTTCTCCAGGTTCTGGTCGATGGCCGCATTCATGAACATGGCCAGGATGCTGGGTGCGGGTCCGTTAATGGTCATGGACACGCTGGTGGCCGGGTTGCACAAATCAAAGCCGCCGTACAGCACCTTCAGATCGTCCAGCGTGGCAATGCTGACGCCGCTGTTGCCGACCTTGCCGTAGATGTCCGGGCGGGGATCGGGGTCGTTGCCGTACAGCGTGACCGAGTCAAACGCGGTGGACAGGCGCTTGGCTGCCATGCCGCTACTCAGCAGCTTGAAGCGGCGGTTGGTGCGGAAGGCATCGCCCTCGCCGGCGAACATGCGGGTCGGGTCCTCGCCCTCCCGCTTGAAGGCAAAGGTACCGGCGGTGTAGGGGTAGCTTCCGGGCACGTTGTCGAGCATCAGCCACTTCAGGATTTCACCGTGGTCTTCGTAGGTGGGCAGCGCCACCTTGCGGATGGTCGTTCCGCTCAGCGACTTGGTCGTCAAAGCGGTGCGCAATTCCTTGTCGCGGATCTTGACGACGTATTCGTCACCGGCGTAGGCCTTCTGCATTTCGGGCCACTGGGCCACCAGTTTTTTGGCGGCGGGGTCCTGGCGCTCGGTGCGCTCGGTTGCCAGACGCAGCACCGTGTTCTTGGCGCCGTCACGCGTGGCATCGTCGTCCAGCAGCATGCGGGCGGTTTCGCTCAGTTGCTGGATCTCGCGGGCCAGGCGGGCCTCGGTACGGGCGTGCTGCTTGTAGCCGCGCACGGTGTCGGTGATCTCGGCCAGATAGCGCGTGCGGGCGGCAGGCACCACGGGTGTCTGGTTGCTGCTATGGCGCACGCTGACCTTGGGCAGCACGCCACCGCCGGTCACTGGCAGACCCAGCTCCTGCAAACGCGGCAACAGCGCTTGGTACAGGGCGGTGACGCCGTCGTCGTTGAAGCGCGCAGCCATGGTGCCAAACACCGGCATCTGCTCGGGTGGTGTGGTCCATGCTTCCTTGTTGCGCTGCACCTGCTTGGCCACGTCGCGCAGCGCATCGCTGGCGCCCTTGCGGTCAAACTTGTTGATGGCGACAAACTCGGCAAAGTCCAGCATGTCGATTTTTTCCAGCTGGCTGGCCGCGCCGAACTCGGGCGTCATGACATACATGGGGATATCGACCAGCGGCACGATGGCCGCATCGCCCTGACCAATGCCCGAGGTCTCGACGATGATGGCATCAAAGCCGGCCACCTTGCAGGCGGCGATCACATCCGGCAGGGCCTGGCTGATCTCGGAGCCAAAGTCGCGCGTGGCCAGGCTGCGCATGAAGACGCGCTCGCCGTTCTGCCACGGGCCGATGGCATTCATGCGGATGCGGTCACCCAGCAGGGCACCGCCACTCTTGCGGCGCGACGGGTCAATGCTGATCAGCGCCACGCGCAGTGCGTCGCCCAAATCCAGACGCAGACGGCGGATCAGCTCGTCGGTGAGCGACGATTTGCCCGCGCCGCCGGTGCCGGTAATGCCCAGCACGGGGATCTTTTTGCCGGCGGCCTGCGCACGAATGGCGGGGCTCAACGGGTGCTTTTCTCCCAATGCCTCCAGCCCGGTGATGAGCTGCGCCAGCGCGCGCCAGGATTGTGTGGTGTGGCCGCCAATGGCTTCCAGCGTGTTCGGTGCGAAATCGGTCAGGTCCTTGTCGCAGCGCATCACCATCTCGCCGATCATGCCGGCCAGACCCATGCGCTGACCGTCTTCGGGGCTGTAGATGCGGGTCACGCCATAGCCCTGCAGCTCGGCAATCTCGCTGGGCACAATCACGCCGCCGCCGCCGCCAAACACCTGGATGTGGGCGCCACCGCGTTGCTTGAGCAGGTCCACCATGTATTTGAAATACTCGACGTGGCCACCCTGGTAGGAGCTGATGGCGATGCCCTGCGCGTCTTCCTGCAGGGCTGCGGTCACCACCTCGTCCACGCTGCGGTTGTGGCCAAGGTGAATCACCTCGGCGCCCATGCCCTGAAGGATTCGGCGCATGATGTTGATGGCCGCATCGTGTCCGTCAAACAGACTGGCGGCGGTCACAAACCGTACCTTGTTGGTGGGGCGGTAGTTGGCCAAGGCTTTGAATTCGGCGGACAGATTGGTCATGAAGCGCTCCTAGATCACCACACTGTATTCCGTGTGATTGACGTTTACGTAAACGTCAACTGTAAACCATTTGTCCCAACACTGCCTTACGGCAACCCGCCCAACCCAGTGCTGGCACTACCCAAATCCATTAAAGTGGGCCTCGCGCCCGCAAACGGCAGCGCACTTGCCCGAGAGAACACCATGCAACCCATACAGCTTTTTGATCCAGCGTCCAGCACCTACACCTATGTGGTGTTTGACCAGACCACCCGGGACGCGGTCATTATTGATCCGGTCGATGAACAACTGGAGCGCGACCTGGCCGTGCTGCGCCAATACGGCCTCAAGCTGCTGTGGACGGTGGAAACCCACGCCCATGCCGACCACATCACCAGTGCCGGGCAGCTGGCCGAGCACACCGGCGCCCAAACGGTGGCCCCCAGCGCCTGTGGCATCACCACGGCCGCCGTGCAACTGGAAGACGGCAGCGTGCTGCGCTTTGGCAATGAAGAACTCAAGGCCCTGCACACACCCGGCCACACCAGCGGCAGCATGTGCTACCGCTGGCGCGACCATGTCTTCACTGGCGACACCCTGCTGATCAGCGGCTGTGGCCGCACTGATTTCCAGTCCGGCAGCGCCGAGGCGATGTACCACAGCCTGACCCAGGTGCTGTTCAAACTGCCCGACGCCACCACGGTCTGGCCGGGTCACGACTACCACGGGCACACCCACTCCACGATTGGCGCCGAGCGCGCCAGCAACCCGCGGGTGGCCGGCAAGACGCTGGAGGAGTTTGTGGCCATCATGCTGGCGCTGAACCTGCCCCGCCCCAAGCGCATGGATGAGGCCGTGCCCGCCAACCAGACCTCGGGCATGCGCCACGATGCCGGCGGTGGCACCGCCCACGCCGTGCTGCCGGCCCCCGGCTACGCGGGCGACATCTCTTCCACGCTGGCCTACGCCTGGTGGCAGGCCGGCGATGCGGTGCTGGTGGATGTGCGCACCGATGCCGAGCGGGAATGGGTGGGCTTCGTACCGGGTGCCATTGCGCTGGCCTGGAAACAGTGGCCGGGCATGGCCATGAACCCCGGCTTCGACGCCGGCTTGCTGGCCGCCGTGCCGCCCGGCAAAAAGGTCGTACTGCTGTGCCGCAGCGGCGTGCGTTCGGTCGCGGCGGCCAAACGCGCCACCGAACTGGGCCTGGAGGCCTACAACATCCTGGAAGGTTTTGAAGGCGACCCCGATGCCCAGGCCCACCGTGGCAACAAGGGCGGCTGGCGCCTGCGGGGACTGCCGTGGCGACAGGGATAATGAGGCATGACTTTTCTTGCCCTGGATATTGGCAACACCCGCCTCAAATGGGCGCAGTACGCCGCCCCCCGACCCGACGCCCCCCTTCTGGCCCAGGGCGCCGAATTTCTGGAAAACATTGACAAGCTCTCCGACGGCGCCTGGCGCGGCCTGAAGGCACCCAACCAGATTCTGGGCTGCGTGGTGGCGGCCGATGCCGTCAAGCGCCGTTTGCAGGAGCAGATGGAGCTTTGGGATGTGTCGCCGCAATGGATTGTGGCCAGCGAGGCCGAAGCCGGTCTGCGTAATGGCTATGACCACCCCACCCGCCTGGGCGCGGACCGTTGGGTCGCCATGATCGGTGCTTACCACCGCATGCTGTCGCAGGGCGCGCCCCGGCCCATGGTGGTGGTCATGGTGGGCACGGCGGTCACGGTGGAAGCGCTGGACGCCAGCGGCAAGTTTCTGGGCGGACTGATCCTGCCCGGCCACGGCATCATGCTGCGCGCGCTGGAGGCCGGTACGGCGGGTCTGCGCGTGCCGACCGGCGAGGTGCGCGAGTTTCCCACCAACACCTCGGACGGGCTGACCAGCGGTGGCACCTATGCCATCACCGGCGCGATTGAGCGCATGCACAGGCATTTGGGCCAGCACTGCGCCCCGCACTGCGAACTCCCGCCCATCACTTTGATGACCGGAGGTGCCGGGTGGAAAGTCGCGCCGGCGCTGGACCTGGCGCATGAGATGGTGGACTCGCTCATTTTTGACGGCATGCTGGTGCTGCAGTCGCATCGTTTGGCGCTTTGACGGCAGGTGTCCGGCCCTCGCGCCGTGACCGCGTCGGCAAGAAGCTAGCTCAGCAATCGCGTCGGATCGACTTCAAGTTTTTCCATCGCGTCGCGCGTTGCGCGAACGGTGAGCGGCTCGTCCTGCGCGGGCAGCAGCAGGCCCGCTTGCAGGAATGCGGCCAGGCGATTCAGCTGGAACAGCACGCCGCGCCCTTGCGGCGAGACAAACAAGGTGAGCTGGCGCCGCATGCCGCACCAGGCAAGCTGCATCGGTTCGTTGCGGCCACGGTAGTCCAGCATGTACCAGCTGCCCACCTGCAACTCGCGCGCCCAGGCCAGCATGGCCGGCGTGGGCGGCGTGCCACCTTCGGCGACCACTTCCAGATCTTCGCTTTCGTGTCCCGACAGATCGCGCACCATTGATTCGTTGATCTGCACCTCGTTCGAATCGGGCAGCAGCTCTTCCAGGGCTTCGAGCTGATTCATCAGCTCTTCGAGTCGCTCGCGAGGAATCGCCGCCGCCTTGGCCGTGAACGCCGCCGCCAGCGAGTTGTTCAAGGTGCGGACATACTCGTCCTGCTTGGCCACTGGCAGTCCCGCCTGCGTCATGCCTTCGCGCAGGATCTTGAGCAGCGGTGGCAGTCGCCGAATCACTTCGGCGCGGTCTTCGCGCGTGACCTTGGCGCTCGCCGACCAAATCAGATCGGCCGCCGCACGCTTCATGACGCGTGTGGCGTCCCCTTGCTGACCCACCCGCAATGCGGTCATGGCGAGCACGTCGGCCCAGACCTGGAACAGAAACTCCCGAACGCCGTCCTGTACCGGCACCTCATTGAGCATCTTGCGCAATTCGATGGTGTACTGGATCGCCAGCGTCTCGCGCTGCTCGACCTGCTGCGCCAGCGACACGCCTTTGCGAGTCGACAGGTTTTCGTTCTTGAAGTAGTGATCGAGGAACTTCTCGAACTCGGTCAGCACGGTCTGAAACACGCGCCGGCCGGTGTCGGGATAGGCCTCGATGACTTGCACCACGCGCTTGATTTCCTTCTCCAGCGACTGCCCCACCGCGCCCTCGGACGCGCTGAAACCCATCACGCAGGCGCCCATCCGATCAATCAAGCGGCGCGCTGGATGATCGATGGTGGCAAAGAAATCGGGCTCACTGACCGCCACGCGCAACACCGGCATTTGAAGGCGCGCAAACCACACCCGCAAAGTGGCTGGAATGCGCTCTTCGGCGAGAATGCTTTGAAACAACAAGGCCACGATCTCGATGGTGGCGCGCTCGGCGGGCGTTTCGGCGGCCTTCTTGAGCGCCTGCTTGCGCTGCTGAAGCTCGGCCAGCAGCGAAGACCCCTTGCCCGGCGCCGCTGTCCCGTCGTCAACGGCAAAGCGTTGGCGCGCGGCCTGATCCACCAAATCCATCGCCGCGGTCAGCTTGGGTGAGATGGTGTGCCGCTGGTTCGCCTGGGTTGCAACGAATTCGGGCAACTGACGCCCGATCAAACGGTTCAGGCGCCCCAGCACCATCTCGGCACGAACCGTGGCACGACCCAGCGCGCCTGCGCGCGTCGTGGTCCGAGCCTCATTGCCTTCCGCCCGGTGGCTGTCATTCCAGCTGCCGCTTGCGCCGCCATGCGAGCCTGCGCCGCCGCCCGTGCCCGCTGATGACACGCCCAAGCCTGCGAAGTCCGTGACGGTGCTGCCGCTAGAAGCATGACGGGTACGGCGAATGAACGGACGCAAGTCCACTTCGGGCAGCACATGTTGACCGACCAGCCAGAGATTCGTCTCGTGATACGCCTCGCTGGTGATCTGGGCGAACTCCTCGTGCAGCACCGGCTGGACCATCTGCCACTCGGTGTTGCCCAGCCTGCTGGCGTGCCATGTGTCGAGCGCGATGCGCGCCATTACATGGGCGCGCAGCAGGTCGTCAGCACCCAACTCCTCTTGCTGCTCAAGCACCGAAATGCGGTTGCGCAAGTCACTGAACTCCCAGCTTGCGCGGTCCATGATGGACAGCGCCAGGCGCGAGCTGTGGATCTCGCGCTCGATCGTGTCGTCGTCCACCAGCTTCATCTGGTCAAACGTGGTGCTCAACGTGGGGGTATGTGTCTGATGGCCTTCTTCTCCGGCAGCCTGGCGCAAGGCACCGGTGAGTCTGTTCTGCCAGTTGCCGCGTTGTTGCTTCCAGCTATTGACCCCGTCACGTCGTGCCACCTGCACCGCGTACTCGGCGGTCTGCGCCAGCAGACGGTGCATGGTTTCGTCAAGCGCCTTCACCAAGCCAGGCACGGCCTTGAGCAGGGTGTCGATGTAAACACGCCGCGCCTGGGTGGCCAGTGCCTTGGAGCTTGCGGCGTTCAACATGGGTGGGCTCGGAGACGCTTGAGTGGACTCGATTCGACTCTACACCACCGCCCCCGCATTCGGGTCATCGGGGTCGCCCTCTTTGTTGACGCTGAATTTGATCAGATCCTCGCGCGTGACACCCAGCCACATGACGATGGCCGCCGCCACGAACACCGACGAGTAGATGCCGAACAGAATGCCGATCGAGAGCGCCACCGCGAAGTAGTGCAAGGTCTCGCCGCCGAAGAACAACATCGACAACACCATCATCAGCGTGCTGCCGTGGGTAATGATGGTGCGGCTCGTGGTGCTGGTGATGGCGTGGTCGATGATCTCGTGCGTGTTGAGCTTGCGGAATTTGCGAAAGGCCTCGCGTATCCGGTCGAAGATCACCACCGATTCGTTCACCGAATACCCCAGCACGGCCAGCACGGCCGCCAGCACCGTGAGCGAGAATTCCCACTGGAAGAAGGCGAAGAAGCCCAGGATGATGACCACGTCGTGCAAGTTGGCGACGATGCCGGCCACGGCAAACTTCCACTCAAAGCGGAAGGCCAGGTAGATCATGATGCCGACCACGGTCGCCAGCAGCGCCTTGGCGCCGTCCTGCGCCAGTTCGGCCCCCACCGAGGGGCCGACAAACTCGCTGCGCTTGAGAATCAGCGGCTCGGTGTTGGCGGCGGTGTTGCACACCGACTTGGAGACGGCCTCGCCCTTGCTGCTGACAAACTGCTTGGCCGATACGGTACCCGACTCGGACTTGCACAGCGCGTCAAAGACACGGTTCACCACGTCGGTGGCCTTGGCCTCGCCGCGCAGCGGCAGGCGTATCAGCACATCGCGCGAGGTACCGAACTTGGCCACCTGCACTTCGCCGAAGCCCATGCTTTCGATCACCGTACGGGTCTTGATGATGTCCGCCGGCTGCGTGTATTCGAGCTCGATCACCGTGCCGCCGGTGAACTCGATCGAAAGATACAGGCCCTTGGTGACGATGAAGAACACCGCGGTCAGGAAGGTGATGAACGAGATCGCGTTGAGTATCAACGCGTGCTTCATGAACGGGATGTCCCGTTTGATGCGGAAGAATTCCATGTGTACTT
>JBBQLM010000082.1:0-4371 GCA_038327925.1 Burkholderiales bacterium
GACCCAGCTCAACCAGATTCTGCTGCTCAACATCGACGAGCGGCTGAACCCGCACAACTGGCCGCTGCGCCCCATCAATGAACGGTTTTTTGACAAAGCCGGCATGATCGAGGTGGCCAGCGACGACCTGTACCAGCGCGAGCCGCACGCCATCCTGGAAACCTTTTTGCTGTTCCAGACCACGCCCGGACTCAAGGGCCTGTCCGCACGCACCTTGCGAGCGCTGTACAACACACGCAGCATCATGAACGCCGGCTTCCGGCGCGACCCGGTCAACCGCGCTACGTTCCGGCAGATCCTTCAGCAGCCTGCAGGCATCACCCATGCCATGCGCCTGATGAACCAGACCTCCGTGCTGGGGCGTTATTTGTGGGTGTTTCGCAAGATCGTCGGCCAGATGCAGCACGACCTGTTCCATGTGTACACGGTGGACCAGCACATCCTGATGGTGCTGCGCAATATGCGCCGCTTCTTCATCGTCGAGCATGCGCACGAGTACCCGTTCTGCTCGCAACTGGCCAGTGGTTGGGACAAGCCCTGGCTGCTGTATGTGGCCGCGCTGTTCCACGACATTGCCAAGGGCCGTGGCGGCGACCACTCGGATTCGGGCGCCACCGAAGTGCGGCGCTTTTGCAAACAGCACGGCTTCGCAGCCGAGGACAGCCAGCTCATTGAGTTTGTCGTGCGCGAGCACCTGTCCATGAGCCAGATTGCCCAAAAGTCCGACCTGAGCGACCCCAAGACCATCGCCGACTTTGCCAAGCGGGTCGGCAACGAGCGCCAGCTCACCGCCCTGTACCTGCTGACGGTGGCCGACATCCGCGGCACCTCGCCCAAGGTCTGGAACGCCTGGAAAGGCAAGCTACTGGAAGACCTGTACCGCCTGACCAGCCGCG
Organism: Burkholderiales bacterium; assembly: GCA_038327925.1. Classification (GTDB taxonomy): domain Bacteria; phylum Pseudomonadota; class Gammaproteobacteria; order Burkholderiales; family Burkholderiaceae_C; genus Allorhodoferax. Next base: position 897 of record JBBQLM010000082.1, read on the forward strand.
CGCTCGGTGGCCACGCCCCCGACCCGGACGCCGAGGTGGAGGCCCGCAAGCGCGAGGCCCTGGTGCTGGTCAACATGCACTCCCTCCCCTTCGAGGCCCACAAGCCGCTGTGGGACACGCTGGACGTGGGTTATTTCATGCGCCACGACGCCGCCGACATCGCCTGGCACACGCGCCAGCTCTCGCGCCTGGTGGGCTCCAGCAAGGCCATCGTGCGGGCGCGTCGCTCACCGGCCGGCGAAGGCCTTCAGGTGCTGGTCTACACCCCCGACCAGAGCGACCTGTTTGCCCGCATCTGCGGCTACTTTGACCAGCGCAGTTTCAGCATCCAGGATGCGCGCATCCACACCGCCAAAAATGGCTACGCGCTGGACACCTTCCAGGTGGTGACCTCTGCCGGGCCGGAAGAATACCGCGAGATCACCAGCATGCTGGAGAACAGCCTGGCCAAGGTCATCAGCGATGCCGGGCCGCTGCCCAACCCCAGTCGGGGCCGCGTGTCACGCCGGGTCAAGAGTTTTCCCATCGCGCCGCGTGTGACGCTGACGCCCGACGAAATAGGCCAGCGCTGGCTGCTCAACATCTCTGCCAGCGACCGCGTTGGCCTGCTCTATAGCGTGGCCCTGGTGCTGGCACGCCACCACCTGAACCTGCAACTGGCCAAGGTCGCCACCCTGGGTGAGCGGGTGGAAGACACCTTCCTGATTGACGGCCCCGAACTGCAGCACAACAAGAAGCAGATCGAGATCGAAACCGAGCTGATCGAAGCCCTGGCGGCATAGTGTTTGGCAAAAAAGCCTCCTAGCCCTCGTCAATATTAGATATGTAGCTATATTTTATATAGCGTTCTTACATACGAAGCTGGGCCAGTATTTCCCGACCAATGGCGGTCAACGGAACAACCCGTTCCACGCCGCCGCGCTTGATGGCTTCTTTGGGCATGCCAAACACCACGCAACTGTCTTCGTCCTGCGCCAGCGTGTGGGCGCCTGCCGTGCGCATCTCCATCAGCCCGGCAGCGCCGTCATCGCCCATGCCGGTCATGATCACCCCCAAAGCATTGGCGCCCGCGCACTTGGCCACCGAGCGGAACAGCACATCCACGGAAGGACGATGGCGGTTCACCAGTGGGCCATCCATCACCTCGACGTAGTACTGCGCACCCGTTCGTCGCAACAGCATGTGTTTGCCACCTGGTGCAATCAAAGCGCGTCCGGGTATCACCCGGTCATTGTTCTGGGCTTCACGAACCTCGATCTGGCTGAGGCTGTTGAGACGGTTGGCGAACTCGGCCGTAAATTTCTCCGGCATGTGCTGCACGATCACAATGCCGGGCGTCACCCTGGGCAGGCTGGTCAGGACCACCTCCAGCGCCTGTGTGCCTCCCGTTGACGTACCCAGCGCCACCACTCGCTCAGTGGTCTGAATCATGGCGGTGTGTTTGTCGGCAGCTGCCATGATGACGTCGGCCGTATTCTTTTCACGCGCCACCGCCGGCTGGTATTTCTTGACATGGGCCTTGGCGGCGGCCTTGACGGCCATGACCAAATCGTCAGAGGCATCCACCAGAAATTGCTTCAACCCCAGCGTGGGCTTGGTGATGATGGCTACTGCGCCCGCTGCCAGTGCTTCCACCGAAGTTTTCGCCCCCGACAACGCCAGCGTGGAACAAATCACCACCGGTGTGGGGCGCTCGGCCATGACCTTCTTCAGGAAGGTGATGCCGTCCATACGCGGCATTTCAACGTCGAGCACGATCACGTCGGGCCACTGCACCTTCATGCGCGCAATGGCCAGTATGGGGTCTGCACACGCTCCGATGACTTCAATATCGGGGTCCTCATCCAACAGAGCGGTTACCACCTGACGCACAACGGCCGAATCATCCACCACCAGAACCTTGATCGCCGTCATAGCATGTCTCCCTCGTTCTCATCGCCCATGCCGCTGGGCGCAACCTGATGACACCATACATCACCGTTGCGCACATCAAAGATGATTTGTCGATGACCGATGCCGAACAAGCTCTCCGACAGGATAGGCACACCATGGCGATTCAACAATTCCAATGCGGCCTCACCGTTGCGTTGCCCCACGTGCACTCCACCCGAGCGAAGATGGTCCGGAAACATGTTGCCCCCTCCAAACACCTTGCCCTGACACTGTCCGGCAGCAATGCCAAGTTGTTTGAGCTCACCCACCATCAACTCCATGGCTTCGTCACCGTATCGCGCATCGAGTCCGTCACTTCGGTCCGGTACACCGCGGGTGGGCAACAGAAAGTGCGACATCGCACCCACTCGCGCGGATGGATGCCACAGCGTGATCGACACACAGGAACCCAGCATGGTGCGAATCTGATAGTCAGCATCGGCGACAAAAAACTCCCCCGGCTGCAGGAAAATATCAATCAAGCCTTCGATTCGGTGCATCTCAACCGGCCCTCCGGTAGATGGAGGGCGCTACGGACTCCACCGCACTGCTGATATTGTTCAGGCTCTCCGAATGGCCAACACAGAAGAAGCCCCCGGGCTTCATGGTCGAGATCACGCGCGCAACAACCTCGCGTTTGGTGTCGTCACTGAAATAAATCATCACATTGCGCAAGAAAATCACATCAAACTGCCCCAGGTTCGGCAGGGGTGCATTCAGATTGACCTGACGAAATAGAACGTGGTTTCGCAAGCTGCGCTCTATCAGCAACTTCCCCTGGTGCTCACCCGAGCCCTTGAGGCAGAAACGCCGCAAATACTCGGGCGGAATCTGCCGGGCCCGCTCCATGGTGTAAAGGGCCTGAGCCGCCCCCTTCAGCACGTGTTTACTGATGTCCGTACCCAGCACCTCCCACGGCGTTGACTCCAGGCAGTCCGCCAGGACCATGGCAATGCTGTAGGCCTCTTCGCCGCTGGAGCTGGCCGCGCTCCAGACACGAAAAGGCTGGGCACGTGCGCGACACGCCAGAGCCTGCGTACGCAGGAACTCAAAGTGCTTGATCTCGCGGAAAAAATAGGTCTCGTTGGTGGTCAACAAATCCACGGCTGTCTGGACCTCGTCCGGATGCGCGCCAGAGGTCAGTAAATTGAAATACTGACCAAAGCTCTCCAGCCCATGATGGGCGAGCCGCTTGCTCAAGCGGCCTTCGACCAGCGCCTTCTTCTGCTCTGACATCGTGATGCCAGCCGCCTCAAAGATGAAGCGTCGAAACTGTGACAACTCCTTGTCAGTAATGGGGGTCATGTGCAAACTCAACTTCTCATACGGGAGCATCTGCCCCATTCATCCGGCCGTCAGCAATCGGCACCACCTCATCCAACGACGGCAACATCGGTCGCAACCGCTGCGGCCTGTCCCATTTCGCCAATCTCCTGCATCGACAACACATTGTTGACATTCAACAGAATCACAAACTTGCCATTGACCTTGCCAATGCCCTCAATAAAGTCGCTGCGGATCTTGGCGCCGAAACTCGGGGGTG
>JBBQLM010000083.1:0-3836 GCA_038327925.1 Burkholderiales bacterium
ACCCTACCTGGTACAGCCGCCGTCTGAAAAACATCATCGGTGTGACTGAAGAGACCACAACAGGCGTGCTGCGCCTGAATGAAATGTCCGAAAAGGGCACTTTGGCCTTCCGCGCCATCAACGTCAACGACTCGGTCACCAAGAGCAAGTTCGACAACCTCTACGGCAGCCGCGAGTCGCTGGTCGACGGCATCAAGCGCGCGACCGACGTGATGATCGCCGGCAAGGTCGCCTGCGTGGTGGGCTACGGCGACGTGGGCAAGGGCAGCGCCCAGGCTCTGCGCGCATTGAGCGCCCAGGTGTGGGTGACCGAGATCGACCCCATCAACGCCCTGCAAGCCGCGATGGAAGGCTACAAGGTTGTCACCATGGAATACGCCGCCGACAAGTGCGACATCTTTGTGACCTGCACCGGCAACAAGAACGTCATCACCTACAAGCACATGGCGGCCATGAAGGACCAGGCCATCGTCAGCAACATCGGCCACTTCGACAACGAAATCGACGTTGCTTCGCTGGAAAAGCTGAAGTGGGAAGAGATCAAGCCCCAGGTGGACCACGTGATCTTCCCCGCCACCAAGGGCAAGAACGGCAAGCCTGAAAAGCGCATCATCTTGTTGGCCAAGGGCCGTCTGGTCAACCTGGGCTGCGGCACCGGCCACCCCAGCTTCGTGATGTCGTCCAGCTTTGCGAACCAGACCATCGCCCAGATCGAACTGTTCACCAAGCCCAAGGAATACAAGGTCGGCAAGGTCTATGTGTTGCCCAAGCACCTGGACGAGAAAGTCGCCCGCCTGCACCTGAAGAAGGTCGGTGCCATGTTGTCCGAGCTGACCGACGAGCAGGCTGCCTACATCGGCGTCAGCAAGTCCGGCCCGTACAAAAAAGACTCATACCGGTATTGATCGCCCCGCATGCGCATTGACCAACTACTCGTCCTGCGTGGCCTGGCCACCACCCGCTCGCAGGCCCAGCGCCTGATTGCCGACGGGGTGGAATGGCTGCAAGGCGAGGCGTGGAAACGCGTCGCCAAGAATGGCGACGATGTTCCCGAGAATGCCGAGCTGCGTCTGCTGGACGACTCCGAAGCCCGCTACGTGTCCCGTGGTGGCCTCAAGCTCGAAGCGGCGCTCAAACAGGTGGGCCTGTCGGTGGACGGCCTGGCCTGCCTGGACGTGGGCCAGAGCACCGGCGGCTTTACCGACTGCCTGCTGCAGCACGGTGCCCGCATGGTCGTGGGTGTGGACGTCGGGTCAGCCCAGTTGCACCCGCGCATCCGTGAAGACGGCCGCGTGCTGTGCGTGGAGGGGGTCAATGCCCGTGCCCTGGATGCTTCTGATTTGATAGCGGCCTGTGTCAATTACACGGGGGCTGGTGGCCTATTTGACCCCGAAGTCCATGGTGAAGAGCCGTTTGTGCCGGAGTTTGATGTGGTGGTGGGCGACCTGTCCTTCATCTCGCAGACGCTGGTGCTGCCGGCGATCGTGCCGTTTCTGAAAGCCGGTGGCACGCTGCTGACCCTGGTCAAACCGCAGTTTGAACTGCAGCCGGGCCAGGTGGGTAAGGGCGGCATTGTGAAAGACGATGCCATGTACCCAATAGTCGAGCAGCGCTTGCGCGAAGCCTGTGCCGACCTGGGCCTGACCGTGACCGCGTGGTTTGACTCGCCGATTGCCGGCGGCGATGGCAACCGCGAATTTTTCATTTGTGCGAGAAAGCAAGCATGAACCCAACATCCCGCATGCCCGTGAGCGTGGAGTTTTTTCCTCCCAAGACGCCCGAGGGCGTGGAGAAGCTGCGCGCCGTGCGCCAGCAGTTGTACACGCTCAAGCCGGATTTTTGTTCGGTGACCTTTGGCGCTGGCGGCTCCACCCAGGAAGGCACGTTCAAGGCCGTGTCGGAGATATTGGCTGAAGGCGTTAGCGCTGCGTCCCACTTTTCGTGCATTGGCGCCACGCGCGAGACCGTGCGTGTGCAACTGTCCACCCTCAAGAGCATGGGCGTGAAGCGTCTGGTGGCGTTGCGCGGCGACCTGCCCAGCGGCTACGGCGCTGGCGGCGAATTCCACTACGCCAGCGAGCTGGTGGCTTTTATCCGCCAGGAAACCGGCGACGATTTTCACATCGAAGTAGCCGCCTACCCGGAAGTGCATCCGCAGGCCAAGTCCCCGGACAGCGACCTGCAGGCCTTTGCCACCAAGGTGCGCGCCGGTGCCAATTCGGCGATTACCCAGTATTTCTACAACCCCGATGCCTACTTCCGCTTTGTGGATGACGTGGCGGCGTTGGGCTTGAATGTGCCGGTGGTGCCCGGCATCATGCCGATTACCAGTTCCACGCAACTGATGCGCTTCTCGGACGCCAGCGGCGCCGAGATTCCGCGCTGGATTCGCCTGCGGTTGCAGAGCTTTGGTGACGACACCGCCTCCATCAAGGCCTTTGGGTTGGACGTGGTGGCCGGCCTTTGCGAGCAGCTGCGCGCCGGTGGCGCACCGGCGCTGCACTTCTACACCATGAACCAGAGTGTTGCGACCATTGCGCTGTGCGAGCGCCTGGGATTGACGGGGTAGTGAGGCGCTAGTTCAGCCGCCACTTTCCACCGTGAAGGTGGCGTTGGCGTCTTGTTTCAGGGCCGCAACCATTTGGGGCAGCGCCAGTTGCAGGGCCGCCTTCAGCGTGTGGGGTGGGTTGATGATGAACATGCCGCTGGCGGGCAGGCCCGGGCGTATTACCTCACCGGCGTCATCTTGCAGCAGTTTGCTGGATTTGACGGTGAGCGTCGCGCCCAGCCAGGACTTGCCAGCCTTGTTGGCCAGGGTCTTGAGTTTCCTGGGCAGATCGTGGGCTTCGGGCCGCGGGATGATGGGATACCAGACCGCGTAAGTACCGGTTGCAAAACGCAACAGCGAATCGGCCACCATGTCGGCAACACGACCGTAGTCGGTTTTCAGTTCGTAGCTGGGGTCGCACAACAGCAACGCGCGCCGCGACGGCGGTGGCAGGAACTTCTTGACACCCTCAAAGCCGTCTTCGCGCAGGATGGCGACCTGGCGACCCGCTTCAAGCTGCGCAATATTCGCGGTCAGTGTCTTGGTGTCGGTGGGATGGAGTTCGAACAGCTTGAGCTTGTCGCGTCCGCGGTCGGCCAGCACGCGCTGGATGATGAAGGGCGAGCCGGGGTAGACCTTATGGCTTCCCTTGTTGTTGAAGCCGGCCACCAGCTCCAGGTAGTCTTGCAGCGCCGGGGCAACGGGTGCGGGCGGCAGATTCGCCACCAGCTTGAGATAGCCCTCGGCCGCCTCGGCGCTGGTCTGGGCGTAGTCGCCGTCCAGGCGGTAGAGGCCGGCACCGGCGTGGGTGTCGAACACCGTCATGGGCGTGTCTTTTTGCACCATGTGGCGCAATATCGCCAGCAAAACGGTGTGTTTGAAGACGTCGGCGTGGTTTCCGGCGTGGAAGGCGTGGCGGTAACTGAACATCCTTCGATGGTAACCCCTTGCACCCACCATTGCCCAAACAGCCGGAATTTCGTATAATGGCAGGCTTCGCAGCGATTTTGTGGCTCCGCGGCGAAGCACTCTCAGCAACGTCTCGCGACCGCGCGCCGAGTATCCCCACCTAAGAGATTCCCATCAGAGGAACGCCGACCGTGGAAAAGAGCCCGCCAAACCAACTCCTTTCTAGGAATTTTCATGTCAACTTTCAGCGCAAAACCCGCTGAGGTCGTGCACGAGTGGTTTGTGATTGACGCGACCGACAAGGTCCTCGGACGAGTAGCCAGCGAAGTTGCTCTCCGTTTGCGCGGCAAACACAAGGCCATTTACACGCCTCACGTCG